>NZ_JAPFBV010000006.1:0-401713 GCF_035798195.1 Cocleimonas sp. KMM 6892
GATAACACTACCGGTACAGCGACAATTCAACCAGACGGTAGCTTTGGTCCAGTAACCTCGACGGCAACACAGCCTTCGGGAGATGTCTCAACAACCCAAACCGATCCAGCGAATAACATCTCGCCAGCGGTAACGGATACCTATACAGACACCACAGCACCCGATGCACCAACGCAGACTATAGAACTTAATCCTGATGGTACTTTAACCATTACAGGTTCGGGTGAGCCGGGTGCTACTGCGACTGTTACATATCCAGATGGAACGACTGATACAGCAATAGTTCAACCAGATGGCACGTTCGGTCCAGTGACATCTACAAATCCACAAACTTCAGGTGAAGTTACAACCACACAAACAGATCCGAGTGGGAATACTTCATTACCGACTACTGACTTGTTCACAGATCTATCAGCGCCTGACGCACCAACGCAAGTGATTACGGTAAACCCTGACGGTACGATAAGTATCACTGGAACCGGTGAACCTGGAAATACGGCTACCGTGACGTTCCCTGACAACACTACGGGTACAGCGACAATTCAACCAGATGGTACGTTTGGCCCAGTGACCTCAGTGGCAACACAACCGTCGGGAACGGTATCAACGAACCAAACAGATGACGAAGGAAAAATTTCTCCTCCTGTAACTGATTATTATACGGATAACTTGTCTCCTTCAGCTCCTACGATAAACGTTGTAGATGGCGCAGATGGTTATTTGTCGGCTAGTGAAATTTCGTCAGGTGTTACAGCTGTGATTACAACACCAGCGGGGACTGTTGCAGGTGATATCTTGACGGTTGATACAGATGGAGACAGCTTAGCTGATCACACGATCGTACTGACAACAGAACAATCTTCAGGTGGTACAGTTAATGTCATTGTAGATCCTTTAGATATTCCTGCTAACGGCACATTTACGATTGAAGCTCAGATTACTGATGAATCAGGTAACAAAGGTGATAGTGCTTCAGTAGCTTTGAATACAGACTCTGTAGCACCGAGTTTGACAATTACAGCACCAAGTAATTCATCGGATGCAACACCTGGACTTACTGGTAGCAGTGATGAAATAGGGGCGGTAGTTTCTATAATGGTTAGAGATAGTTCAGGTGTTATACAAACAATATCTGCAACAGTTCTTCCTAACGGTTCGTATTCAGTTGAAGTTCCATCATCGATGGCGAATGGTGATTATACAGTTAATGCAACGGTTGCTGATGCTTATGGTAACAGCACCAGTATTTCTGCTTCAGGTTCTATAGATGCTGAATCTGCTCCTGTTGCTAATAATGACAAAATGGATGATCAACCTTTAGGGCAAACAGTAACTATTCATACTGTTGGTAACGATATTGATGCGGATAATAACCTTGATCCTAAAACAGTAACGTTGCGTGATACATCTGGTACTTCTGTCACTTCGCTAGTAATGAACGGCGAGGGTAACTGGACAGTGGATGCAACAACTGGTGATATTACATTTACCCCAATAACTGGTTATTTGTTAGATCCTACACCTATCAGTTATACAGTCAAAGATACAACTGGACTTGAGTCAAATGTAGCAACGGTAACAATTGATTATGAAGACCCAGCTGCACTAGAAGGGGCTGTTTGGCTAGACAGCGATCAAGATAATACGATTGACGCTAGTGAGACACTCAAGGCCGGATGGACACTAAAGATCAAGAATGACGATAGTGAAGTCGTAGCATCGACTACTACAAATAGTCAGGGTGGTTATTCAGTAACAGGTTTAATTCCACAGGAATACTCAATTGAGCTCTTTAATACCAATGGCACGTTGATTGGAGTCAAGTTTACACAAGGTTCTTTAACATCAGGACAAGTACTCAACTTACTCTTATCAGTAGACCCCAGCGGTATCATGTATGACAGTGCAACTAGTGAGGAGTTAGCTGATGTAACCATACAACTAGTTAACTCTCAAGGTACTGCGGTGAGTGATAGTTGTCTGGGAGAAGGCCAGCAAAATCAGGTGACAACAGAAGATGGAATATACGCTTTTGATGTAAACCCAGCTGCGCACTCAAGTTGTCAAAATAATGAAACCTATACGATCAAGGTGCTATCTGCTCCCGCTGGTTACTTCACAAATAGTACGATAATACCTCCGCAAGCAGGTGTTTATGACAGTGATTCAAATGAGTCTCGTTGTACTGTTGATGTAATTAATAATAGCGGCAGATGTGAAGTGCAGGGTCAGCCTGATGCTCCAAAAGGTGATCAAGATAAAACCTACTATATGAATTTCTCAATGAGTTCGGGTGACAGCAATGTGATCTATAACCATATCGCTCTGGATTCAGAGATAGCACGTCAAGCAGACATAGCTGATGACACTATATTAATGAGTATATCTGCGAGCAAAAAGCAAGTCAGTGTGGGAGACCAGCTTTACTACACGATACGTGCTGAGAATACTGAGGAAGATGGTATTGATGTCGACGTTCGAAATGATTTACCTAAAGGTTTTAAATTTGTATCAAATGAAGCAAAACTGACAAGAGCAGGAGAAGACAAAAGCATAGGTACTGATGACGATATTGTTACAACAATTAAAGCAACAGGTACTGACGCAATAAGTTTTGGCCCATTAGCATTGGATGGTAAAGAAGTCGTACAGATAGGCTATATCGCTAAAATAGGTACTACAGCAAACCAGGGGAATGCTGTGAATACAGGTCAGGCATTTGCTACAGACTCTGACAGTGATGTTGCTAGTAATATCGCTACCGCGACCGTTGCGGTCGTTGCTGACAGTGTATTGGATCAATCTACCTTGATAGGTAAAGTGTTCCATGACCGGGATGGTGATGGCTATCAAGATCCGGCAAATGTCACTGGTCTTACGGTGAAAAGTGATTACTTTGGTTGGAATAGTTTAAACCTTGGCAGACTTAACGGTCGTATCAGCGCCAACGATGATCCCGGTAAATACCGTAGAGTTGTTCGCATGCCTTATTCGAAGAAGAATGACTTCAAGGTTACGACTCAACAAGGCACGGTAATTACGGTGGATAACCAAGGTCGGGTTAAGACAGCTCATAGAGGTGAGAAGAGGAGAGGTCTTACCGCTCAGGATATTCGTGTAACGACACGTAGAATCCGAGGTGTGCCAACGCAGACACCAATCAAATCGAAACGTGTTCCTGCAAAAGACACAGATGTTCTTGAAATTACGATGACAAACTACGGAATTAATGAAGAAGGTATTCCAGGTGTGCGTCTTGCTACAGCTGAAGGTCTCCTTATTGAAACCGATAGTTACGGTCGTTATCACATACCGGATGTAGATGGTGGTCGTCGTGGCTTGGGTAAAAACTTTATTATTAAAGTTGATGTGACTACCTTACCTAAAGGCTCTCGTTTCACTACTGAGAATCCAAGGGTGCTTCGTGTCACGAGCTCTGCGCTGAGTAAGATTAACTTTGGTATTCAATTACCAAATCAACAGTCTTCAAACACACAATCAACAGAAAAAAGTGCCCCAAAGGTGGGGGGTGTGATTGAAAGCGAGATGACTGTCGAAGTTATTCTTAAAAGTGACTTCTTTGTGAACAATCAAGTGAATATCTTACCGGGTAATCTAAAAGTGTTGGATGAGATCGCTGCAACCGTAAAAGAACATGGAAGCGCAATCATTCAAATCAAATCAGGTAAGAATAAGGCTCTGACTAAGTTGCGGGCAAATGTAGTGAGAAAAGCACTTCATAAGAAATTAGGAAATCTTATGGGACAGGTAAAAGTGGAAGCTCATTAAATAGAACACTCAGAGAACATATAAAAAGCATAAGACATGGATGTCTGCTATTTCAAAAATATAAAAATAAGACCAACGATGAACAGGTTTAATAATGAATACAAGACTAACAGTAAAGACTGATTTAATTACCAATTTGAGCACCAAGTCGGGCAATGATTTAGGTATCAATCTAGGCACTAATGTTGATACCAGGAAGCCATTCAATAGCGCACCAAAATTTGGTAAAGCGTTGTTTGGTCTTGTTATGTGTAGTGTTTGTGTGATCACACATGCCACTGAAAGTGATGAAAACACCAACGATTCTTATTCGATTAAAGTGGTAAAAAAGCAGGCTGCAGATAAAACTGTCTCTTACACAGTTAAGCCTGAAAAAACAGACCCTTTAAAGTCAGCGGATTCAAATGATGCAAGGACTATTCGATTAGGAGAAGGCGGAATCATCTGGGTCAGTAATGATCCTGTTTCCCTGACGCCACTGTTGAATGTATCAACAAATAAAGATGTGAAATTTTCAGGCAATGAATTTGAATCAGACGTCACATTTACGTTAAATACAAACTATGCAGCATTTATCGATAGCTGGGAATTAGATATATACAGAGCCACTGATGACGACGAGCGTCGACCTTTAAAAAGTTTTAGTGGTTCAAACCTCATCAACGGTCAGACAATCGCGTGGAATGGTGATGTCAAAAAAGGAGAAAAACTCACAGCAGGTGATGAATTAAAATATATATTAACCGTTCGTAATAAAACGGGGCACAGTGATACAACCAATGCTCGCACAATTACCCTTCAAGGACCGGGTCGTAATTTCGATACCGATACTGTAAGTACACAAAGTGTTGAAAATAATCTCGATAGACAGACGATTCCTTTATACGGGTCTAGAATTCGTCTGTTTGGCAACGATATCTTCGATCACAATCAAATATCTATTGATGGGGAAAAGGTAACAATCACCGAAAATCGTTTTGTCGTTGAACGATTACTCCCAGAAGGTAAACACGAGTTTAATGTTGAAATCACTGAAAATAATGAAGCCAGCTACAGTAAAAAACTCAATGTTGATGTAGATGGTCGCTATATGTTTATGGTGGGGCTGGCTGATGTCACTATTGGGGAAGGTAGCGTTTCTGATAATCTGGAAACCTTAACCGATGGGGATAAGTACCTGGAAGGTGATATTTTTGTTGATGGTCGTATCGCTTTTTACCTGAAAGGAAAAGTAAAAGGTAAATACCTGGTTACGGCTCAGATGGATACAGGTACCGCAGACATTGAAGATTTGTTTGATGATATTCATAAGAAAGACTCACAAAGTCTATTCAGACGTTTAGATCCAGACCAGTATTACCCCGTCTATGGTGACGATTCAACCATCATCGATGACACAGACAGTCAGGGTAAGATGTATGTACGTGTCGATTGGGATAAGTCACGTGCACTCTGGGGTAACTTTAATACGGACATGACTGGCACCGAGTTGAGTTCATTCAACCGCAGTTTATACGGAGCAAAGTTAAGCCATAAAAGTACTCAGGTCACTAGCGATGGTGATCATAAAACGGATGTTACGGTGTTTGCATCAGAGGCTCAAAGCGCCTTTAGACATAATCAGTTTCTAGGAACTGGTGGAAGTCTCTACTATTTAAAAGACACAGACATTGTGGTGGGTTCAGAGAAAGTCTGGGTAGAAGTGCGCGATCGAAACAGTGAACGCGCCATCGAAACCATCGTGATGGAAGAGGGGCGAGATTATGAAATTGATGACTACCAAGGTCGCATCATTCTGCATCGTCCGTTATTGCAAATTGCAGAACAAGCAAGCCCATCTTTAGTTAAAGACAATCCCTTAGATGGCGACCAAGTTTATCTAATGGTTGATTACGAGTATGTGCCGGATGATTTTGAAAGCGATAAAGCCAGTTACGGAACACGTGGCAAAGTCTGGTTAAATGATCATTTTGCCGTTGGTGGCACTTACGCTCATGAAAATCGCGATAACGATGATTACGATTTACAGGGCGTTGATATCACACTGAAGAAATCCAAAGGCACATATTTCACGGCAGAATATGCTGAAAGTGAATCTTTGCAAACTGCGGGTAGTTTTAAGTCTATCGATGGTGGTCTCAATTTTAATGACTTGATTTCCGATGATGGATTAACAGATAAAAAGGGAACTGCTTATAGTTTTGAGGCGCGTGCAAACCTTGAAGACTTTAGTAAACATACAGGGGTTTTAGGTGCCTGGTACAGCCATCGTGACGCAGGGTTTTCAAGTGCGCGATTAGAACAGGGCACTGAAACGGTTGGAGCTGGTGTAGAAGCAATCATCGAAACAATGAAAGCGATGAAATTATCCGCTAAATCCACTTTATTAGATAAAAAAGATATCAGCAAAGTCACCACCGCAAGTGTTCAAGCCGACTATACCTTGAATGATAAAGTGACATTGAGTGCTGAAGTCAGGCACATCAAAGAAGAAGATCAAAGCGAAAATGTAAACACCTCCGAATCGATTGATGGGGAAGGCACATTAGCTGCATTCAGAGTGGGCTACGATGTGAATAAAGATATCAATCTTTATGTTATCGCACAAAGCACCTTGAGCAAGAGCGGCGCTTATACCTCTAATGATCTGATTACACTTGGAACTAAAGCCAAATTAAACGACAAAATTGATCTTAACGCAGAATTCAGTACAGGTGATCGTGGCGAAGCGGTTACTTTAGGTGCTGATTACAAAGTGAGTAAAGATCATACGGTTTATACCAATTACACCCTATCGACAGACGATAGCAGTGATCAAGGAAACCTATTCACGGTCGGTCAACGCAAATCTATCAGTAATCGATTGAAAGTTTTTAGTGAGCATCAATTTACTCATGAAGACAAGCAGTCGGGACTCGGTCATACCTTCGGTATTGATCACGAGTATGACGATGATATTACGCTAAGCGCATCTGTCCAAACGGCTCGACTTGATAAAGAAGACGGCGGAATTACAGATCGTGATGCATTCTCAGTCGGTTTGACGTATGAAAAAGGTAAAAGTACAGGAAGCTCACGATTAGAATATCGTAGAGACAAAGGACAAACTAATCTTGTCCCTGAAGATACGGAACAATGGGTCACAACTAATCGATTAAATTATCAGTTAAGCCCTTCGTTACGCTTGCAGGGTAAAGTGAATTACTCGGTAACCAAAGATATTATCGGCAATAGTAATGATGCCAAATTTGCAGAAGTAGGTTTTGGGTTTGCATTCAGACCTGTTGATAATGACCGACTAAATATTCTTGGTCGTTTAACCTATCTTTATGATTTACAACCTATCTCGCAAAGTACCGAGGCTGATGAAAAATCGTTAATAGCGAGTCTGGAAACAACCTATCAACTCAATCAAAAGTGGCAAGTTGGTGGAAAAATGGCTCACAAATTAGGAGAAATTCGCACTGATCGAGATTCAGGTTCTTGGGAGAAAAATGATGCGACCCTAGTGGCTGCAAGTGTTACTTATCACCTGAATAAAAAATGGGATGCAATGGCTCAGTATCATTGGATGAATTCTGATGAGTCACAAGACACACAGCATGGTGCCATGATTTCCGTTGATCGTCATATTAATGAAAACATGAAGGTTGGAATCGGTTATAACTTTACTAACTTTGACGATGACTTAAGCAATACAAGTGGAGATGCAGAAGGGTGGTTTATCAACTTGGTGGGTAAATTCTAATCCAAACTGCGCTTTAAGTTTAATCAATAATGGCCCACAGAAATGTGGGCTTTTTTATTGATTTAAAATAAAAATATATACACCCCCCTACTTATAAGCCGTTTTTTTGATCGTATTTTACCCCAATAGGGATATTCAGAAACTCTAATATACACGTATACTTTGTGAATCAAATTTCAATCAATATGTTATCAAAAGTGTATCTAACGTATTGCTTAGTGATATTTATATAAATTTAAAAAAGATGTTAGAGGAATAGTCAATGAATCAGGAATATTACGATGCAGTTGTTGCAATGGAAAAAGCAGGCGTAGATGCTGAATATCTACAAGGCTGGCAGGGAGGATACCTTGTAAATCCTGAGCGCGAAGAACAGCGTGTGACCGAAGCATACGAAGCAGGATATGCAGATGGTACTGAAAAAAATATGGATGGCTACAAAGAGTGGATTAAATAATCATTTCGTTCTAACCATTTAGACAACATAAAAAAAGCAGGTTAAACCTGCTTTTTTTATGTTTCGGTTTTATGGGTAAATTATCTAAAAGCCACCCCCCCACTTATACCCGTATTTATAGAGGTATACTTTTTAACTGTTTTTAAGCTGGTTTATCCCTTAGTAAGACATGACGAGAATCTAGCGCTTCGCCGCCTACATCTTTAATTTCTTCGTCCACTAATCCTACCGATTTTACTGTCTTTTTAAAAAGTCCGTAAAACTCCGGCATAAGTACCTGTTGAATATAATCCAGCGCCCATTTTCTATCTTTGGGGCCAAGTACATCAGCAATATTATTACCGAATTCACGCCCCATAGAGAAACCAGGCTCGTGCTTTTCTTCATTCCACTTGGTGTCGGAATAAGATTCAAAGCGACTATTTAGCTTTTCGATAAAGGGGGTTCTGTAATCACCTGGGCCACTAAAGTCTCTCGCATTGTCTTGCACATGGTCCGCTACTTTTTTCGCGTAAAGGCTGATGAGTGTGGCGCGATCTTCATCGCTCATCGTTTCATGCACCACGCGATCCAATGATTGAATCATGAATGCCATCACTTCTTCGATGACTTCGATGCGTTGTACTTGCGAATCTACCTGAAAATTTTCATTTTCAATTTCTAACAAGGTTTGCATGCCGATTTTCCAGCTATTAAAAGCAAGCACACTGACGGCATCTTCAACCGTTACTTCGCGCTCTTCTTTGCTCCACTTTGTTTTGATACGAATTCGCATAATGATTTCCAAAGGATAGTTATTAGAATTATAGGTATCTCTTTAGGAAAAGCGAATACCTCTTTAAAACCTTGTATTATGCCTTTATGAATAGCCAGTTAAAAGAACTCGTAAAAACAGTGCAACACAACTGCCATATAGCGGATGCCAGACATGCGGGTGATTACACCTTGTGTGTATATTTGCTGAAAATGCGCGAAATGTACCGCTGGGAGCAGGGGATTAATTTTAAGACCATGCTAACAACCGATGATGTTGGGGACTGGTTAACGCATCGGGAAGGTGTCTGGGATGAGCTGGAAGAACAGGAGTATAAACCTCTGAATATCGAACAGCAGCACTTTAAAGTATTCGATAATAAAGCAATCAACGCTGTATTAGGTAAACAGAATCTCGTGTATAACGCGGGTCTGGGTATTCGTAGCAGACCACACTTTTTTATTGCAGAACTTGAAAAGTCCATTCGGCACGATGACTACACAATTAGCATTTCTAACAAAGAATATGCACGGGATATGGCCGCTCCACCAGCAATGGCTCAGGGTAAACATATCTTTATTCGGCGTGAATCATTAAGGCGTGTTATTTGGGAAATTCTGGATGATGCGAGGGTGTCTGGTTTAGATAATCCCTTGACCAGAGCAATGAGTTTTTATGATTTCGAATCAGACCCGGAAGTTGCAATCAACCAGATGACAGAGTCTGAAATCGAACACGTAATTCAACATGAAATAGGTGAAGTTAAAGCCGGTGAGCTATTGGCTCAAATAGCAGGCGATGAAATCTGGAATGAGATGCTCAATAACTACGCCCGTACACATGCAGAAATCATGTTACGAGCAATACGGGATCATCTGGCTGACTCTATAACCACCTTAATTAAGTTGTTAGAAGACGGCTATATTGATCAAAACAGCGCATCCATACATTTTTATTTTGGTAATTTGACAGCCATGCGAAAGCACTTAGCGCCAAAGCTGATGCATGCGTATCAGCATTGGAATAAAGCGGGACAGCTAGATCAAATTCAGCGGGTGCTTGAATATTCGCAAAATCATTGGTTAGGTCTTTCCAGAAAATTAATTGAACAGTATCAAGCCGGAAAAGATGCAACCGCAATCGAAGCATTAGTGAATGACAATAAATTAGTATGAGTAAAATAGTAGAAGTAAAATCAGGAAGTTTTATTTTTGAAATCAAGAATGCTTTACCTGATTTCTTATGCGATGACATGGTTGCCCGTTTTGAAGAAAATCAATCCGACCAATATGCCGGACGTGTAGGGTCGGCGATGACAGACAATACCCAGTTAAAGAAAACCACAGATTTAGTTGCCAGTGGCAAAGAGCACTGGAAAGACGTCGATAATAATCTGTTTAGATCACTGGCGATGGCATTAAAAAGCTTTAAGGAGAGCTATCCCTATTTTGCCGATATGAGTCGATATAAAGATATGGGCTATAACTTACAGCGTTATCAACCGGGCGAGTACTATCACTGGCATGTGGATGCGGATAATCTGGAACTGGCATCGCGCCAATTGGTTGCCTTGTGGTATTTAAATGATGTGGAGCAGGGTGGACAGACTGATTTTATGCATCAACACGTATCAGTCACTCCAGAGAAAGGTAAACTGGTTTTATTTCCACCATTCTGGACACACGAACATCGTGCAGCGGTGGTTGAGCAAGGCGTTAAATATATAGCGACTACCTGGATAACCTTTAAATAAATAAAGCTGGCTAAAACTAGGCTACAAAGCTTACTTAAAGACAGTTCTAACAGTTCTAACAGTTCTAACAGTTTAAGACGTAGAAGGCTCATCCCTTCGAGACAAACGTTTATTCAAAGCCTGGCGTGTGATACCTAAAATGCTGGATGCTTTCTTCTGATTGTTATCGCAGCGTTTTAACGCTTCATCAATAAGATTGTTGGTTGAATTCTTTATTGTCGGTAACTCATACATACTTACAAAATCCCCCCATACTTCTTTGGCTTTTGCACTATCACCAGAGGAAGTTAATGCTAAATGTTTTTTGATATGATCAAGGCTCAAGGTATCACCCGTGGTATGGATAGCGGCGTCATACAACAACATTTCCAATTCACGCACATTGCCTAAAAACAAATGATTATTGAAAAGATCATATAATTCATTGGGAATTTCAGGTGATTCTTTGCCAAGTTCTTCACAAGCACGTTTCAGGAAGAATTTTGTTAATACCGGAATGTCATCCCGTCTTTCTCTTAGTGGCGGAATTTTGATGGTGTGTATTTGCAGTCGGAAATATAAATCATTACGGAAACTTCCTTCAGAAATTAGCGCTTCCAGGTTTTGATGCGTAGCGGTGATAATCCGAGCCGTATTCGTTTCTGATATATCAGAGCCTAACGGGTAATAGGTATTTTCCTGAATCAAACGTAATAATTTGATTTGTGATTGTGGTTTTAAATCACCTATTTCATCAAGGAAGATGGAACCGTTTTTAGCTTTTTTAATCAGACCTTCTCGATTCTGAAGCGCCCCTGTAAAAGCGCCTTTTTTGTGCCCGAAGAGGCTATCAGAAAACGCGGTGTCATCAAGTCCGGCAGCGTTTACGGTAACGATGTTACCCGTGCTATTCGAAACATTGTGAACTGCATGTGCAAAAAGCTCTTTACCTGTGCCGGTTTCTCCCAAAATTAAGACAGGTCTATTAGATTGTGCAATCGCCTCGATGTATTTAAACAGCTTCTTCATTCCTGTATTTTCAGTCAAAATATTGGAAAAGTGTGCGGATTGAGTGACTGTATTATCAAGAAGGTGTTGCTGGATTTCTAACAGTTCCTGTTTGTGATTTTTCTCTTCGATTGAATTTTCAATGACGTGAAATAAGCGCTCATGATCAATTGGCTTAACAAAATAGTCGGAGGCACCGAGTCTGGTACATTTGATAGCAACGTCGACAGTATCATCACCTGTAATCATGATGACTATTTTTTCCGGAAAATCTTTTTTTATTTTTGATAATAAATCGAGTCCACAAACGTTAGGCATATGCAAATCAAGTAGAATAATATCAGGCTTATTAGTGATTATTTCCGGTATCACTTTTTCAGCATCTGTGAGTATTTGTTGTTTGGTATAACCCTTAGTTTTTAATATGATCGATAAGCCGAGCAAGGTCTTCTCGTCATCGTCTACCATCATAATTGATATATCTTTATTCACTCTGTGTTTCCTTAAAATATGTCTTAACCATTTCTACTGAGGTTTTCTTAAGCTTGATCGGAGCTCGTTTTAGTCGTTACTTCTGTCTGGTCAACTTTGTGTAATATCTCTAAAAGCCTGATGTTGTCTAAAGGCTTAATGAAGTAGTCGAGTGCGCCTAACGCTTTGCATTCCTTAATGGTATCCCGGTGATCCATGGCAGAAATGATGATGATGCTCAGGTCAGGGTCGATTACCAAAAGAGGGGTAATTAGATCTTTACCCGATAAATGCGGAATATTGAGGTCGAGCAATACCACATTAAATTTGGTGGCTGATACTGCTTCGAGTACTTCGCGGCTATCGGTTAAGGTGGATACATCTTTAAAACCTTTAGTTTTTAAATACGTGGATGTACTCCGGGTAATCATTTCCTGATCGTCTACTATTAATATTTTCATGTTCACATGCTCGCTAATATTTTAGTTTTTTTATTGTTCTGTTTCTGTTGGTTTTCTTTATAGTGTTTTCGTTTTTATGCTTTTTTAATAACGCACTAGTAAATAACTAACTGGTTTATGACAGTCTGGTTATTGGCTATCTGTTTAATTAATCCCTAGTTGAACATCCATCGGCTTCACATCGATTGGAAAATCAATGGTAAATTCTGTGCCTTGTGTGAATGCTTGATTGATTCTGATTTCGGTATGGTGTTGTGCCGCAATACTCTGGGAAATGGCTAAACCTAAGCCTGTACCGCCGGTATCCAGTTTGGTTGAGAAGAAAGCATCAAAAATCTTATGAAGATTTTCTAACGGGATGCCATCACCGTAATCTCTCACTCGTACTGTTACGAAGTTTTCTTTATCGTTTGATGTGTGGATACTAATTTTTTCTGATGGATTATCGATTGCTTCAAGTGCGTTGATAATCAGGTTAATAAGCACTTGTGAAATACGTCTTTTATAGCACCAGATATCAGAAGGGGAAGCTTGTAAATCCAATTCAAAATTATTACAGCGTGTATTAATTTGCGTTCTCAAGGTGTATCTGACTTCTTCAATCAGATCGTTCAAAGAACACACGCTGATGTCCTGATCTTTGTCCTGTCGAACAAAAGACTTTAGATCATTAATGATGTTGGTTATCTGGTCACTGCCATAATGTATATCATTAATAAGCTCAGGGATGATTTTGATTAATTCGTTAAGGCTTATATTGTTAAAAGTAATATCCGGATGTTTTTCTGCATAGGCATTTAGCTCAGGTTGCATTGCATTAAACGTTTCCTTTAAAACGATAGAGTTCTGTTTAATGATGTGATTAGGGTTATTAATTTCATGCGTTACACCGGACAACATTGTTCCAATAGAAGCCATTTTGTTTTTCTGGATGAGTTGTAACTCGTAGTCTTGTTGTTTCTTCTTTAATTCCAACTCATTGGTAATATCGTTAAACACAATCTGGATGACTTCATCGTCATCTTCTTCTTGAGTGATAAGCATAAACATCGCCTTTACATATTTGGCGGTATTCTTCTTTGTGATTAACTTTATTTCGTTATAAACAACGGGTTCGAAGCTGATTGTTTTTAAGGTGTTATGTATGTCTTTGGGGATGATTTCATTTGGGAAATGAATAAGTAAATCACCAATGATGTTATTGTCATTTGTATATTCCAGAATATTGAACGCTTGTTTATTGCCGTAGATGAATTTCCAGTTTTTATCGACAATGATAATCCCTTGTAGGGAACCTTCGACCAATGCTCGATAGCGTCTTTCACTGGTTTCAACTTCATTCATGGACGAGTGTAATTCTCCACAAAGTTTATTGAATGATTGTGTGAAAACATCCAGTTCGTCATTAATGGTGTTATTACTTGAAGGTCGATTGAGTACTAACTGTTTTTTATCTTTAAAAGCGCTGGGATTTTGTAAGAATTCACTAATCGTACTTAAGTGTCTCGCAACGAGTTTCTGGAAAATATACAGAATGAATAAGGCAACCAGAAAGGTCTTAACAAAATTAGCAGAGAGAACAATTAATAAACGATTTTTAAGGTTGTTATAGACATATTGACTGTTTTGGGCGACTTCCAAAACACCGATGACATGGCGTCTATTGCTCGTCGGGGATAATATTTTTTGAGTAAATGTGTTGATATTTTTACTGTGATGCTTAAAGTCTATTTTTGAGTGTTTAAACAGTGTGTTGACTTGGCTATCCGCTTTGATGCTGGCTTGGGTAACGGTAGGTAATGCCGTAATTCCTTCCAGTAACGCTTCGATTTGGCGTTTGTTAATACCCCAAACCGCGTTTTCAATACTCTTTAAATAACTCTTATTGATCTGCTCCCGTACTTCATTGATTTGATTCAAATCTTTTTTATACTCGATATACAGTTGAATTCCAGAGAGTAATAGCGTGACCAATGAACTAAACAGCAATACCCGCAATAGAAATGCTCTGCCGATTTTGGAAGAGATATTCGGATTAAAAAAATTAGGACTCGCTGCATTCATTGAATAATGTGATCTACTTTTTATTTTGTTTGTTAATTATTGACTCGCTTAGTTACTTATCAATTAAGCAACTATTGTGCCAATAGAAATAATTGGACAAAGCCCTATATACAAGGGTTTCAATGACTTGGGCGGGGATTAGAATGAGTGCCGGGTTTTTACAAATAGACACATGGAGACATAAGTCTCAGATTGGGGACATAAGTTTACATTTTTTGTTACGTTGATTGCTTATTTTGAAAGTATGTATTCAACGATTTTGACTCAACCTTCAAAGCAGTATCCTAAAAAAAGTGCCTCAAAGTAGGGGGGTGACTTATTGATTAATCTTGAAATAACTAAACAGCCAATGAAAGTCTTATCGGGTTTCCAGATCATAGAGTGTCATGTCGCCTTCGGTATTAAGATGCAGCGCATAAGCATTAGGGACTCGCGATAAAATATATCCAGCCATCAACGTTCCGGTTTCTTTATTGCCCGTTTCTAACGCAGTTAGAATTCTATCGCCGACGATTTGGCAACGTTGCATTAAGTCAGGTTTTTCGATCCACGAACGGCTCATTTGATAGCCTTGATCCATGTCTTTGTCTATCATGTCGAAATACTCACGAGCATCCGTAATGATTTCATCTGGCACGTGTATATCCTGTTCGTGTTCATCAACAAAGATTTTAAGTATCATGAAGCTACTTCCTACAAAAGGGGGGTAAAGAATACTGGAAAACGTCGATTAAAAATACGCTATTTAAAGTATGGTAACCTGATCATTATGTTATTAATAATTAAAAATGTCCTTAAGCAAAATCAACTAAAAGTCATTTCTACCTTGCTTAAGCAGGCTGATTTTGTGGATGGTAAATTATCAGCGGGAAAAGAAGCGGTAAAAGTAAAAAATAATGTGGAATTAGCACAGCAAAGTCCACTGCATGATCAGCTTAACCAAATGGTAATGACATCTCTGCTACAGCATCCTGAGTATCAGGCGAGTGTTTTTCCGCTTAAAGTAGCGACTCCTTTTTATGCTCGTTATGCAAAAGGTATGGAATATGGATTTCATGTGGATGACCCGGTCATGGGAGCCGCTTCCGGGGGAATGCAAAATCGTTATCGATCTGATATTTCCACAACCGTTTTCCTGAATGATGATTATGACGGCGGAGAACTCATCATTAAAACCGCGTTTGGTGAACAAAGCATTAAGTTATCCGCAGGCGATGCGGTTGTCTATCCATCCAGCAGTTTGCATAAGGTAACCGAGGTTACCAAGGGTGAGCGTTTGGTCGCTGTCACTTGGGCACAAAGTATGATCAAGGATAATAGCCAACGCGAGTTATTGTATGAATTAGGTCAGGCGCGAGAAACGCTGTTAGAGAAAAATCCAAATAGCGATGAAACTTCTAAAGTCAGCAACGTTTATGCAAATCTGGTGCGTCGTTGGAGTGAGTTATAATTGAGTGATAATTGAATTGTAATTAAGAAATAAAAAAACGCCTCAAAGTAGGGGGGTGGCTTTATATCTTAGTTACTTATTCTAATCAGAAATTAATGCCTTAAGCGTTTGTATTTGAGATAAGTAGGGCAAACGTGTCTGTGCAGCTTCTACAGCGTTGATGCTTATTTTCGCAAAAATCGTTTCTTCACCCGCACCAGCTCTGGCAGCATCAATCCCATCGGGTTGAACAATACAACTCCCCCCATAGTAACGTAAGTTATTTTCAGTGCCTGAATGATTGGCATAGATGACCCAGATTCCATTTTCAAAGGCTCTGGTGGGCATGACTTTTTCGGAAACGACTCCCCAGTTTTCCGAAAGTGCTGTAGGAATAATCACCGCATGCACGCCTGCCAAGGCAGCGGCACGAATTGATTCTGGAAATTCGGCGTCGTAACAAATCAACACACAGCATTTAAATGCACCGATATTGAAGTAACTCATGTTTTTGCCCGAGTCAAAATGATCAGCCTCAAAACCCGGGGGTAATAATAATTTACGGTGATTGATTAAGGTCTCACCGTGCTTGTCGATACACAATGCAGAATTATATATCCGCTCTTCTTCCTGTTCTGGGTAACCGTATACAATGGCAGTATTAAAGTGCTTTGCTAATTCTGCAACGTGCTTCGCAGTCTCGCCTAACTGGGATTCAGCCCGGTGTTTGAGTTGCTCACCCATATTATATCCAGAAGTAAAAAGTTCAGGACAGACTAGCAAATCAGTCGACTCAGGTACGTTTACTAACGCCTTTTCTAGTTTATTAACCCGGTGCCTAACGTCCGACTCATCGGCATCACTTTGGAATATGGCAACGTTTAGTGACATCGTTTATCGGTCTGAAATGAGAATTTCGCGGGAGAAGTTGGTTAAGTATTCAGAGCCTGTAGAAGTTACCACCACCGAATCGCCTATGCGGCCACCAAGCTCACCATCAACAGAGATACCTCCATCGACAGCGAAAGTCATTCCCGCTTGTAAAATGGTTTTATCACCCGTTTTGAGTTCGGGCGTTTCCAGATAGGCCATACCAATCGAGCGTCCGGTTCGATAACCGGTTTCATAACCCTGTTTGTCATAAACTGCATTCGCCGCTGCTGCGATAGATTCTGCAGTGACGCCTGGGCGTATCGCTGCAATCGCCGCTTGTTGTGCGTCAATCGCAACTTGCTGCACTTTGGCCGCTTCATCTGAGACTTCTTTGATAAAAAACATACGGTCAAAGCCAAGTTTATATTGCTTAAATTGCGCCATATTACAAAAGCAGAAATACACCGGATCACCCAATTCCAGAGCTTTAACACTAGCGCGTCGGTGCACCATGGAAGTGTCTTTGCCAGATTGCATAATTTGTAAATTATGAATCATTGGTGAGATAAATGCTTCCCAGCCTTTGTCCGTGAGAAACCCCGCTGCTTTGCGTGTGCCGGCATTAATCACCGCGAGCGCGGCTTCGTATTCCGGAAGTCCTTCTGCAAGACTATCCGATGCAGCTTGCATCATCGAACCAGCGATACTGCCTGCCTGTTTCATAACTTCGATTTCTTCGGCGGATTTAATCATGCGCATTTCACCCAGTAACGGTGAGACATTGATGAGTTTATTATCAGGCAAAACTTCATCAAACCAGTTTCTGACTATGGGGGGCAATGCTGCAGCCTCGACAGCAATCGATTGCTGTTTACTTTGATCGCTGTTTAAAGCTAGTGCTTTAGTTAAAATATTTCCCCAGCGATTTGGTCCTGAATCTTCCCAGGTCATAATGTTTTCAACCCAGGTCATTGCAGAAACCATTTCGCTTTCCATCAATGGGGTAATCACAATTGGGTCTGAATCTGGTCGAACAATTAAGAAAGTAGGGCGTCCAAATTCTACTGAAAGATATCCCCAAAAACCTGCAAGATACGCGATTGAACTTTCATCGGTGATGACTGCGATATCAATATTTGCGTTTGCGAGTCGTTGTTGAAATTCGGCGGTGCGAAGTTTGGCTTGTTCTAGCATGAATATTCCTGAGTAGATTCAAGTGAGTTTTTGCACTAATGCAACCTTAGAAATAGTTTAGTAATCTAGATAAGTCAATAAATGTAGATAAGTCAATTAATAGAAATAGGAGTTGAAAAAAACGGCCTGTAAGTAGGGGGGTGACTTAGTCACTTAAATGTTTAACAAACACCTACAAAAAAACCGCTATACAAGCGGTTTTTTTAAAATGATTTATTGCTGATTATCGCTAAGCGACTATTTCCAGAAATTAGCTTCTTCAGATGCTAGGTCACGAACCTGATTGGTTAATTCCTGGTAACGCTCACGATAAGCTTTCCATTCACCAACATAATAATCTTCGGCATCAAACTCGCCACTTTGCTCGTATTTAATAAACTTAGCCTGCATATCAAGCATTTCTTGGATGAGTTCTGCTTTGTTGCTCATGTGTCGTCTCCAGAGATATATTTTGGATGAATTATATGTTCAATAATATACCTGTAGCGCCGTTTAAGGGGTATACCCATTTAAGGATATTAGAATTGATTAATATTTATTTCCTTAGTATAGGAGGGGGTGACAATCGATTTTAGCTATGACATTGTATTTCTATATTAGAAAATGCTGAATTGGTTTTAGTGGGCATTTTCATCTTTTGTCTATCCAAAAAAAGAGAGGAGTTAATAGATGGCACTTGAAGTTAATGGTAATTCTATCGCGACGACTGAAGCGGGATATTTAGTAGATTTAAATGACTGGAATGAAGATGTGTGTAAGGCACTTGCCGACGCAGAAGGTATCGAGCTAACCGATAAACACATGGATGTTGTCGCTTTTTTGCGAGATGAATATATCAATAACGGTGGAAATCAGCCCATGGAACGTGCCATTACCAAGCACATGTCCGGCGTTTGGGGCGAAAAATTAAAGGGTAAAGATTTGTATAATCTATTCCCGGGTGCGCCTAGCAAACAAGGCTTAAAAGTATCTGGTTTGCCAGCGACAACACGCAAAGGCGGTTACTAAGCCTCCCTTAAGTGTTGAACAGTTGATAACGGTTTGATAGCTTAACTATCAGACCGTTTCTGTGTGTTTGGGTTGAGAAAAATTATCAATCCATTTAGTTACTCTATTCAGTGTTTCTTGCAGTTTGTCTCGTTGCGCAGGTTTGGTCAGATACGTTGTAGCACCTGCGATCACTCCCTGTACTTCATCCAGAGGAGAGGTTTTACCACTGAGCATAATGATTGGTGTTTTTTTGTATTCCGCCATCGCACGAATTTGCTTGCAGGTTTCATAACCGTCGATGCCAGGCATAATAATATCGAGGAAGATCAGATCGAACTGTCCTTCTTTAACTTTCTCCAAAGCATCTTCACCCGATTCTGCAAAGTCTGATGTAACACCAGCATCGCGCAATTCTAATTCAAGCTGTTTTCTAATTGAGGCACTGTCGTCGATGACTAAAGCATGATGGGATTTTTCTGATCTGCTTTCTGCTTCAGTTTCTATTTTTATTTCTGTTTCGCTTGATGCGCTTAACGTGGTGATGCTGTTATCAATGATCGTATCTGTGCTGGTTTGGTGATCAGCAGTTAATGATGTTACGTTTTCAGATAGGTCGACTTCTGATGCAATATCTTCCTGTAGGTTTGCAGCAGGCATTGATAAGCGTTTTTGTTTTACGATTTCAATCGCTTCACCTAAGGCATTCATGACTTTGGTGATTAATAACGGACGTTGAATTTGAGCATCTACGCTTTCATTGGATGGTTTATCAGAGACCAGGAAAACGGTTTTATTATTCAGTAGTGTTGATTGGAGTGAAGGATACTCATTCTGACTAACAATGATGAGATCTGCTTCTTTGCTATTTGTTGTTTTATGCGCAACCAATCCATGCGTGATATTGAAAGCTACCACACGATCGAAGATGGCCAGCTCTCTAGCATCTAAGCCAATCATGTGAATGCCAATACTTTTTTCAGTATTCATATCATTAGTTTCGTTTTCGGGGCTTGTGTCATTCATCTTTTAGTTATCCATTTTTTTAACTAATTTTGTCTTCTTGTCTTCTTGTCTTCTTGTCTTCTTGTCTTCTTGTCTTCTTGTCTTCTTATCGTCTAGCGTACTTGTATGTGCTGAATAGACTACTTACATCTTAATCTGGCTTAAATCTTGTTTAATTGATTTAGTTAAAAAAGTGCCTATAAGTAGGGGGGTGTGTTTCTATTATTCAGTCGCTTCTTTCTGTTTTAGCCAGGTATTCATTGATTCGAGCAAGGTCTCGGTAACAACGGGTTTTGTTAGGTAATCATCGACACCGGCTTTTGCTGCAAGGTTTCTATGTTTTGCGGTGGTTCGCGAGGTAATCATGATTACTGGAGTGTCTCTTTTATCATTCCATGCTCGAACGGCTTGCGTGAATTCCAAACCATTCATACGGGGCATTTCAAGATCGGTGAAGACCATATCAATGTCGTTGTCGTTCATCACCTGAAGTGCATCAAGACCATCTACCGCTGTTAGTACTTCGTATTCGGTTTGTTCGATAATCAGACTCAAGGCTTTACGATTGCTCATCGAATCGTCGACCACGAGAATCTTTTGTGCAGCTTTGATTTCTGCTTCAGGCTGTTTGGTTTTGACTTTATGGGTCTTCTTAGTGGAGGTTTCTGTAGCCGCATTCTTTAAAATAGTGACCAGATTAATTACCGGAGCAACGCCACCATCATTCAAGTGACAGGCACCTGTTATGCCTTTTCTGGCGTTAACCCAAGGCTCTAGGTTTTTAACTACCACTTCGCGTGAATAGATAATTTCTTCTATTTGCACGGCTTGTAAATGGTCACCTGTTTTAATTAACAGTAGCGTATGTGGTTTACTGAAATCGATTGCCTCGTCGGACCAATCTAGTAACTCCGATAAGGAGTGGATAAGCAGTTCTGTGTCATTATGGCTTACATAATGTTTGCCCTTCTTTTCAATAACGCGTTCTGGCGCCAGATACAGAATTTGATCTATGTTTTCTGAGGCTATCGCGACTGGATTATCGGACGCCTTAACCAACAATGTAGTATTGGTAATCAGTGTTAGCGGAATCCTGACGTTAAAGCGCGTGCCTTGATTCATCTCGCTGTTGATCTGCAATTCACCTTTGAGGTTTTCTACAGATGTGTTTACGACGTCCATGCCGACACCGCGGCCTGACACTTCGCTGACACTTTCCTGTGTGCTAAAACCTGGGTGTAAAATGAGTTTTAATGTTTCAGCAGGGGAGAATTCCTGATCGGGCGTGATGATGGCTTTATCGATCGCGCGTTGGTAGATGAATTCTGGGTCAATACCCGCTCCATCATCCTGCAACTGCATCAAGATATGATTTCCTTCACGGCTAAAGTCGAGCTGGATAAAACCAACCTCATCTTTGTTTTTAGTCGCTCTTTCTTCGGGTGATTCGATGCCGTGATCAATTGCATTGCGCAATAAATGCAGTAGCGGATCTACAAGTCCGTTAAGAATATCAGTATCAATATTGATATCATTACCGGTCACTATCAATTCAGCTTTCTTGCCCGTTTTACGACAGGTTTCGCGCACAATTCTTTCTAATCGAGGAATCAATGTATTCAAAGAAACCATGCGTGAACTCAGAATAACATCACTTAATTCTTTGTTTAATTTATCCAGCGACTGCAAGTCTTCCTGAATATCACGTAACTGTTTCGACAGATTATTTTCTATCGTTTCACTATCCAGAATACTTTCTGTTAATAAACCAACAACACTATGAAGTTCGTTATAAGTGTCCATTTCCAATGAGTCAAAATCACTTTCCTGAAGACTGGATAGCATTTTATGTTGATCTTTTTCTTGCTGATAGATCGTGTCATTCAACTCATTCAACATCTTATGCACATGGGTATCTTGTGTTTGAATGTCTTTATTGGTGATTTCTGTTTGTTTCAGTTGGTCAGATACTTTCGTTGAGGTTGTTACCAGTTCACCCGCCAGATTGAGTAGCTTATCAATAATATCAACGGGAACACGTATATGTGTTTCAGAAACGGATAAGTTTGTATCAACGGTGTTGCCTGAATTTGATGTTGCTGACGGTGTCGATAATGTATTAGCCACAGTATTAGACACGGTATTAGACATAGAATCAGACACAGACTCTATAAAATCAGGTAATTCTGGGCTGTCAAATTCGAGGTCGTCCGAGCTACTGGTGTCTGTTGAGCTGTTTTCTAAAGCGTCTAGTTCTTCGGTAAAATTGGTTAATTTGTCGAGTACAAATGATAACTCCTCTGGAGCTTGTCGCTTTTGCTGAATTGTTTCAAACAGGCTTTCCAGACAATCTGAAGTGTCAGCTAAAAAGTCAGCAGTATCTTTGGGGAGTTCATTGTTGACTGAAAAATCCAGAATATCTTCAAGTCTGTGGGTTAAATCTACCAGTGACGTTAAGCCAACAATGCCGCTCGCACCTTTGATGGTGTGAGCGATGCGTGATGCTTTTTTATAGTCATCCTTGCTTGCTTTGTTGTTTGATATTTTATGCAGTAATCCTGCAACTTCAGCGACTTGATCTGGGGTTTCCTGAAAGTAAGTGGATAGTAATTCAGGGTGTATATCACTATCCCAACTGATTACTTCTTCGGATTGCTTGTTGTCACTGCTATTACTGTTATCACTATTGTCGCTATTAATGTTCTCCTGTGTACTGTCTTCAAAAGGGTTAGGGTTTTCTAAATCACTTACGTCGTCTACTTTGGGGAGCTGATTTGCCGTAATTTCATTATTATCTGTTGTAAATTGTAGGGTGTTTTCTATAGGTTCTATGTTTGATGTTATGTCGGTATTTGTGTCTGAATTTAAATTGTAACCATCCTCTTCAGGATTATTAATGTCATCATTAGCTGAATCTTTATAAGAATCTTTACTAGAGCCGTCACTAGAGGCGTCGTCAATAGAATCATCAATAGATGCTTCTTTTCTAATCGCTAACAGAACATTTTGTAACTCATTAATATCTAGCGTTTCGGTCCATTCTTCGCGTATCAGCTCGGCTGTAAGAAATGATAGATTCGAAGGGTCTTCTGGATCATTAAGACAGATTCCAAGATGCTCTAACCATGCCCAGCATTCACCTGTAGAGATAAATTGCTCGCTTGATTCTGTTTGAATATTTGTGAATTCAAATAAGTTGCTTTGACACCACTGGCTTAATTTTGCAAGTTCAGGATAGCCCGAAATTTCAGCCAGCATTTCAAAACGATCTAACTCGAGATTGTATTTTTCGATGTTTTGGAAAACATCTTCCGAGTTTGCTGTAATACTCGCCAAGGTCATAACAATGTCATCTATCTCGACCGTGATGTCATTGCTGTCATCTGCGATATCGAAATGATCGAGGTTGGCAAAATCGTTGTTCTGCTTATCATCAACGAAGTTATCTATTTTTTCTAAAGCGTTAGGTATTTCGTCAGGGAGTCTTATCTCTTCGAGGGAATGTGCGGCTGATGTAATTATTTCATAATTACTTGTAGCGTCTTCTTGATTATTTGCATTGGTGCTTTCTTCAAAGAATGCCTGTTCATTTTTCAGAATGGCATCTTCTAATGCTTCTTCAGACTCATCGGCCAAACCTTTAAAAATCTCAGTTTCGAGTGAATCATTTAAGGAATTCTGAGATTGAATAAAATCTGGTAAATCATTGATATTTAATGCTTCAAGCTCTTCTTCTTGATTACTGATGTCCTGTTGTGACGTGTCGCCAACAGTTTGGTAATCTTCAAGATGATCAACAAAATATGATAATTTATTATAAATACCTAAAAATTCTTGAGGTTCATTTTGCTTGCTTTGAATCGCATCAAATAAGCGTTCTAAGCAGTTTGCAGCGTTAGGCAATATCGACAACAGTTCGTCTGGTAACGGGTGCTCTACAGAAAAATCCAGTAATGTTTCTAGTCGGTGTGCATATTCAGAGAGTGCGCTGATACCTACAACAGCGCTTCCACCCTTAATGGTATGCGCCAATCTGGCTGCCGTATATTTTTCATCATTGTCAGCTTTGTTTTCGTTAATGGCTGAAAGTAGGGGGGTGAGTTTGGTAATTTGGTCTGGTGTTTCCGCTAAATAAACAGATAGCAACTCAGGATGAATATCGTCATTCCAGCTCGTTTCTAATCCTGATGTCTCATAGCTTTTTCCGGAGCCATCATCAGCGTTATCGTCAAAAAGAGGAATTTCTGAAACTAGATCTGTGACTACTGCGGAATCAAGTAATTCGGGTATTTCTAATAAAGGAAATTCAAGATCATTGTTAGTCTGTAACGAGTTGAAATCATTATTATCATTACTATTAAGGGTCTGATCAAAGTCGTTATTTAAGTCATATTGATGAGTATGGTCTTCAGTATTTTGATTTATATCTATCAGCAGTCTCTCTAGATCTTCTTCCTCAAATGACTCCAACCATTCTTTTCGATTTAATTCTTTTGTTAGATTATTTAAGTGAATGGTTTCGTCAGGATCGCTCATGCTGATGTTTAGCAACTCAATCCAGGACCAACATTCACCTGACTTCACAAAGTGCTCATTGATTCCATTTTGATTTTCTTTAAATAAACGAATGTTTCTTTGACACCAGTTTGATGCATTTGAGACACCTTCATAATTGGAAATTTCAGCAAGTTGTGTCAAACGCGATAATTCTTTTAGATAAGAATCAATATCTTCTAAAGGTTTGGTTGATGTTGATGAACTCGCTGAGAGATTCATTACAATATCGTCAACTTCTAAGGCAAAGTCAGATCGATCATTGTCGTCAAAATCAGGAAAATCCATCTCATCGTTGTTATCTGATTCTGGAACAGAGTTGTTTTCATTGATCGGGGGAGTATCAGACAAGCCCGTTTTATCTATCTCAATCAGCGATACTTTAAAATCAGGGTGTTCTTTTAATTCCTTTAGAATTGCTGCCGTGTTGTGGTTGTAATTTTTATGTAATATCGACAGGTCTACTTCTTCAAAGACATGTTTTTGAAGAAACTCCTCTTCTTCAGTATCTATAAATACGTCATCTGAGCTTTCGTCTTTGGTCTCTTTGGTCGGTTGTTTCTTTGATGTCTCAGTTAAAACATCTGTTGATGTTTCTGCTTCTAACTGCGACTTTTCATCAACATCTTGAGAGGGCGTGCGGCCTTCCTCAATCCAGACGGCAATACTTTTTAGCAGGGGAGCTGATGGTTTAATGGGCCATGCTGGAGAGGTTAAACTCTGGTGTAATTGAGGAAGTAATACAGGGTCGTAGTGACGTAACACTGACGCTAAAATATCAATCCATATAGAAAAATGATCTTCCCTGAGCAACGTTGTGATCTGCTCATGGGTATCATCGTTTAATTCAAGATTCATCCCCATCCAGTGAGAGATTACTCTTAAGGCAACGGCATCGTGCTCTTGAGAAATAGCGTCAATGCGCTCCAAACCCTTCTCAACGGTTTGCAACGATTGTGTAAGGTTGTTTTTTTCCAGCATGGAAAAAACAAGTACGATATCTTCAAGCTCATCAGCAATTAATTGCTGTTTTTCTATGGTGTCAGTCATATCAGTCATTTCCATGAGTTCCTTAACTAAACCTTATACTTTTGCGTTATGTATAGTTTTGGCGGAGTCTTCTTCGTCAATCTTAAAGACATTTACAGACTTCACGAGTTGTTGTGCATATTCGGCCATATTGCGGCTTAAACCTGTTAACGAGAGTAATTCTTGTCCGGTAGATTGGGTAGATTTAAGAATACCTTCGGCTTTGTGTTTAAGACCCTCACTGATACTCACCTGATCTTTAGATGCGATGGCGATCTGGTCAACCGAATGTACAAGCTCAGAAGTCGTCTCAAGTACGCGTTTCATCTGCTCTGCAGCATCTTCGGCTTTTGTTGATCCGTCGATTACTTGCTCGATAGTCTGATCCATGGTGGCAATGGTGGTATTGGTTTCTTGCTGAATGTTTCGTACCAATGTTGAAATCTGGCTGGTAGATTCGCGAGAACTTTCTGCCAGTCGCTGGATTTCTTCCGCGATAACAGAGAAGCCACGTCCTGCATCACCGGCTGCAACTGCCTGCATACTGGCATTAAGTGCCAATACTGTTGTTCTTTCAGCGATGGTGTTGATAATTTCTATAACATGAGAGATTTCTTGAGAACGCTCACCCAATTGTTTAATACGTTTACCTGTTTCTTGAACGGTTTCACGGATGACGGACATTCCGTTTAGCGTGTCTGATACTGACTCATGCGCTCTCTTGGTTGAAATAGAGGTATTGTCAGCCATGGTGTTGGTGGCCGCAGCAGACTCTGCAATGGAATCAAGGCGTAGTAACATTTTATTCATTTGATCGGTTGTTTCTATCGCACGTTCCTGCTCTTTCATAGCGAGTTTATTTACCGACATTAAGTGAGTATTTACCTTCTGCGACGTTTCGTTAACTTCTGTGGCAACATTACGAACTTCGAAAAGTGTCGCTGAAGTTTCTTCAGCAAGTAAGTTGATCGCATCCGCTACAGGGCCTGTTGCATCTTCTGTTACGTTGGCGCGGATCGTGAGGTTACGTTCACTTAACTCAGCAACCGCTTGCAGAAGACCAAATACTGATTGGTTTAATTCCTTATGCTCTGAGTCTATAGTGTTAAGTGTGACAGCACGGTCATCGAGAAGCGAGTTGAATGCAGTACCTAAACTAAAGAATTCATCCTTACCTCGTGTGGTTACACGGGCATCGTATTCACCAGACGCTAAACGATGAACAACGTCTGTCAGGTTCTTAGTCGGGATGGTGATTGATTGCATAATCAAATTACCAAAAATGATCATAACTAATACGCCACTAAATAAAGCGATAAGTACGTTGTTACGCGTAAAGCCGGCTTGTTCTAATGCGGTGCTGCTGATGGCCGATGTTTCAGCAAATTTTTCATCAACAATATTGTTGATTTTGTCTTCCACAGTTTTCGCAAGAGGGAGCATCTTGGTTTGAGCGTAGTTATTCAAAGCAATTTTTTCTGCTTCACCGTAACCATCGCTAAAGAATTTCTTGATCGATACGTAACCTGCGATTAGATCGTCCTGTGCGTTGAAAAGCTCTTTAACTTCGGGTGTTCTTTTTTCTTCTGAAGAAAGCGCACTATTAAACTTTGAGAAGCTAGATTGAATAGTCTGAATGCCTTTTCTGGTTTTAGATTCACCTTCAGACCATGGAATAAATCCCATGTTTATATTCGATAGGAGTAGGCTGTAATGTTGATTGATATTGTAGTTGACGTTAGATGACGCTAAAACCGTCTTTAGGTTTTGGTCACCCGTTTTTAATGCGCGATGATCCTGGTCAATACCATTTAAAGAAATAATCCCAATCACGAAGAATATGATAACTGGCAGCATGATGAATACTAGCATTCTCATACCGATGGATAGTCTATTTAACATGGTTTTTCCTTTGTTTTTTATTGTTGTTTTAGGCGCGTTTTACGCATTTTTTATTTTATTTTTTATTTACTTGAATCTAGCTAAGCTCTTTTATCTGGCTCAATAATTGATGATGATCTATCTCAATGATCGAGTTTGTATCATTGTCTAACGTATTTAACATCCAGACAGGTTTATTGTTTATTTTGGTTCTTTTCTTAACCTTATTAATACTGATCTGTCTAGGAAGGCTATCTACTTTGAACACAATCGGCGAATGATTTTGGTGTTCTAGTTTTAAAAGATAACTTTCATTTTGCTGTGTTTCATCTGAGTCACTGTTATCTTGACTCACAGCATTAGTTTGAAAATTGACAAACTGCTGTATATTGATAACGGGCATAATTATCCCGCGTATATTTACGATTCCCATAAACCAGTTGGGTGTAAAAGGAATCTGGTTGATAGGCATATTTTTTATTGTTTCCGCCTTTAAGTTTTTTTCTAAAAGGAAGTAGTTTGAGCCGCTTGAATAATAAAATTGCTTATCGTTAAGTTCGGCATCTTCGTGTCCGTTTTGCGACGTATTGGTACTAAAATCAATGGCTTTTTGAAGCGTTGCAGAAAATGATTCGTCACTGTGTTTAGTGAATGTATTTGTGTCATAGAATGCGCTATTTGTTAGAGATGTTTCTAACTGAGTAACTGCTCCCATTTCTACTTCATTTTCTAGGTTGTTTTCAATCTCAAGTGTGGTCACTTATTGCTCCAAATTGCTCAAAAGTTATCATACGAAAAGTACTGAATTAAAAGCGTCGTTTATTGTTATTTTTAGTTATTGAGTATGTCTGTGATTTTAATTAAATAGCCTGTAATTTTTCTAAAACTTCAGAGTTTTCATAGGGCTTTACGATGTAATCTGTCGCGCCTAATTGTCGCGCCCATTGTTTATCAACCGGGTTTGATTTACTGGACACCATAATGATAGGTGTGTTGATTGTTTCCGGGTTCTTTTTAATCGTGCGACACGCTTTATAACCGTCACCATCTTCCATCACAATATCTAACATAATTGCATCCGGAGATAATGTTTGGCTCAAGGAGATTGCTTCGTTTCCTGAATTTGCAGTAATTGTTTGGTAACCAGCGGCTTCCAGAATCGATTTCAAATGCAATAGTTGTGTATCTGAATCATCAGCGATTAAAACGGTGTGAATTGCAGCCATGTATTGCCCCTATTTTATGTTTATTATATTAGAGTGAATCGTGAGTAAGCATCAGCGGTTAGCCATTCACGAACTTATTTATACACCCTAGGTTCATTTTTGGTAGTTTTCGCTGATGAGCGGTTGCTAATTAAGCTTGCTGATAAATTCACTTTTTCAGGTGGAATCGCTGATTTTATTGGGAGTGCTATATTGGGCAAAAAGTAGGCAGATTTAAGTCGTAATCACTTCAAGACAGATTTTACATAAGTGAGCGTTTTTACCGCTTTTTTTAATCAGACTAAAAAAACTCGCTGTAAGTAGGGGGGTGACTATTGTTTGTTGAATAGCTAAAAAAATAAAGATAAAAATAAAGATGATACCGAGTAAACTCGTTTAGTCAGTTATTAGCTATGTTGATCTCTACTCGTCAGCAGCAAAATCAACATGTATATGATTTCCGTCAGGGTCCCAGATATTGATTTGTACTAAGTTGACTGCAGATAGGTCAACGCGACGGTATTCTTCCTTCAATTCATTTAATTGTGCTTCAAATTCATTGAGTCCTGAGGCGCTAAACGCAAAATGCTCCAGTTTTAAGTAAGCTTCAGAGCCAATACCTTCTGGGCCATCAATACCAATTAAATGCACCATCACGGTGTCGTTTGAATACAGCCAGGCTCCAGGGAAAGGAAAGTTAGGTCGATCTCCGGTTTTCATGCCTAGAACATGACTATACCAATTGATCATGTTATCAAGTTGAGTGGTTCGTATATTGACGTGATCGAGTTTTTCGATTTGCATTTTGAACTCCATTGAGGAGGTGAGCGTTTACAGGTTTTTTAAAATAAAGGATTAACTAATAGTAGTACAAGCTGTGAAAAGTACTCAGATTCCATTTCAAGCTACGTTAATAAAAGACGTAATATTATTCAAAGTCGGGGTATTGCTACACAATTATTCGGTGGGTTTTAACGTCTTGATGCTTTTATGTGGCAAGAATAAACCGCATCCTAATTCTCTTGAACCACCTAATCCTAGTTGCTGAATTTTGATAGAGGTATCGCTGTCTAAGTCAGCAATCATGAGATGCTTGGTATGTAAATCAAGGTCTGGCGTTGTAATGTTATGGCTTTTTCCGCAGAGCATTTTCTTTACTTTAAAACCAGTTTTAGTGTTGATTTCAGCAGCCATTCGGGTGAGAAAGGTATTTTCATCTTCGTTAGGTTCGCACAAAACGTAACGTGCGAAGAGTACGCCGACATTGGTAAATATTTTCTTTTTTGCTTTGCCAACAACGAGTTCATGGCCATCGATATTCAGCGTTTGCCCAATGATATTGCTTGCTTCGTCATATTTTTCTAAGGGGATTCTGATTGTGAGTTTGGTTCTTTTTGAAGGGTATAGCACGGCGCCTATTTCATCATCCTCTGGGCGCATCCAGCCGTTATTGCTCTCGGCGACATGGATTTGATGGATACCTGCAAAGTCATAGTCTGTCAGCCATGGCAGGTGTTTAATAATCTCTCTCGATAATGGCCAGGCATGATTTAAGGGAAGCGTTTTGCTTTGCATCGCAAACACCATATCAATTACGTCATCAGGCGCTTGATAGGGTAATGTTTTATCTTCATCTTCTTCCCAGAACATTTCTAATCTCTCTAGATTGCAAGTTTTTAGCGTGCTGATTCAAACGCTAAATTGAGTTGATCGTGCCAGTCACTAGGACGATCATCATAAGCTGGCGGCTCGATATCCACCTGAAAATGTAGCTCGCGAGTTTCTATTGCCGTTTTTTGGATGCAGCTTTTAAGTTCTTCAAAATTGGATATGTTATCGCTTTCTTTTAGCAGTAATTCACTGAGTGATAGCATAGTGTATACCTTGTTCTAATTAATAAATATGGTTGCTTTTATGAGGGTTTGCTTGCATCTAAAAGCGGTAGTTCGTCATAAAAACGACCACGAAAGAGTAAACGTTTTTCCTCTGGATGATCAGAATCCACATAAGCCGTACGGCAATGAAGCACGTTTCGACAAATGATTCCTTCTCCCGCTTTTAATCTATGTTTAATGATGTACTTTGACTCACTTTCAAACATTTTTTCTATAAATCCCACAGCATCTAGTGTGGTGGCATCTTGCTTCCATTCAATATTTCTTTTACGAGCCGAGTAACGCATGTGTAACTGCCCTTGAGTATTCAATGAAAAAACCGGACCTGTTTGCGCTGCTCTGATTTCCTTTCCATTCTGTATGTTGGCGGGAATGGTTAGAACATTTTTCTTCATTAAGGCTTCGATATAGTCGGGGTTCTTATCACGCAGCAATATATAGGCAATTTCGTGATCCATAAATTTGGACTCGCCGCCTTCTTCGGCTTGTCGAGCACAATGCAATAGCATCGAATGTATAGTGTTCTGCGGTAAATTATAGTATCCGTCTGTGTGCCAGCTTAGTCGCTTTGTGGAATAGGGAATGTACTCGTGTTGACCCGCTCGGCTTGTCTGTGTGATTGAGGTCAGGCTATCTTCGTCAGCACAGATATTGCCATCTAATTGTGAAAGTCCCAATTTATTGGCAAGTGACAAAATCATACGTTTCGTCTGCTTGATATCGTAGCTTTCATGGTCTCTGATTTGATACAGAGAGAGACAATAATCATTGCATTGTTTGATGATGTTATTTAATTCATTCTCAGTAGGCGAAAGACCATTTTGAATTATGCCCTGAAAGTGGGGGGGTGACTTTTGATAAGCACTTTCAACCCTTGCAAGCTTGGCATCTCTCCAGCGTAGATAACTTTCTTGATTGGCTAAGGAAAAGGGTGAAGGCATAGTTTTACCGGTTTATTTGCTCTTGAGATTTCGTAATATTTACTTGCTATTTAAGCATATTCGAATATTCTTTACTGCTTTTCTAGGGCACATTTGTATTAACGCAAATTTTGTCGAAAAAAACACCTACCCACTAAGGGATAGGATAATTATTTCATAGCATCCCATGGGTGAGATTCTTATATCAGCGCTTAACTATTAGAATATGCTTATATCGTAAATATACCAATATCAAAGACGGTGTAGTGCGGCTTAAATTGAGTGACAGAGTGATTTTATTCTCTGTTAGATAATCAAAATTATGAGGAGGCAATAATGGCTGATATTAAGAAGTATCCTACGCCGATGCTAGACGTTTTAGAAGATGGTCCTTGGCCAAGCTTCATCAGTGGCATTAAAAACCTACGTGACAATCACCCTGATGAGCGTATCAATAATGTAACGAACGGATTACTCGGTCAGCTTGAGCATTCATACGAGACCAAGATGGGTTACTGGAAAGGTGGCACGATCTCGGTATTCGGATATGGCGGCGGTATTATTCCTCGTTTCTCTGAAGTAGGGGATAAATTCCCTGAGTCTAGAGAGTTTCATACATTACGTGTGCAGCCAACTCCGGGTAACTACTACACAACTGACATGATGCGCAAGCTTGCAGACAGTTGGGAAAAATGGGGTTCAGGCCTTCAAACTTTCCACGGTCAGACAGGTAACATCATGTTTATCGGTGCTGATAATGATAGTTTTCAGCACTTCTTTGACGAGATCAACGACTATGGTTGGGATCTTGGTGGAGCAGGTCCCTGTGTACGTACAGCGATGTCATGTGTGGGTGCAGCACGTTGTGAGCAATCTTGTGCAAACGAGCACGCGGTTCACCGTCATCTAGTGAATAACTTTACTGACGATGTTCACCGTCCAGCGCTTCCTTACAAATTCAAATTTAAAGTTTCTGGTTGTCCTAACGATTGTCAAAATGCTATCGAGCGTGCTGACTTTGCCGTTATCGGTACCTGGAGAGATCACAAGAAAATCAATCAGGACCATTGGAAAGCATTTGTTGCTGACAAAGGTGTTGAGTATGTGATGGATAACGTTATTTCACGTTGTCATTCTAAATCACTTTCTTTAGGCGAAGACAATTCATTGATTGCGGATGAAAGCAACTGTGTTCGTTCTATGCACTGCATGAATGTTGTGCCAAAGGCTATCAGTCCTGGTGATGACAAAGGTGTAACGATTCTTTGTGGTGGTAAGCGTACGCTGAAGATTGGTGACTTGATGGGAACAGTGCTGGTTCCATTCATGAAGCTGGAAACTGCGGAAGATTATGAGCAGATTGTTGAGCTTGCTGAAGAGATCATTGATTTCTGGGCTGAGAATGGTCTTGAGCATGAGCGTACAGGTGAGATGATTGAGCGTATTGGCTTAGTTAATTTCCTAGAAGGTATTGGCGTTGATCCAGATCCAAACATGATTGCGCAACCACGAAACGTATCTTATGTGCGAACAGATGGTTGGGATGAGGCTGCTGAAGAGTGGTTTAACCGCAAGCGTGAAGAGAAAGCTGCTAGCTAGTAGCTGTTTAACTCTAACCTTATTACATGATGAATGACTAATTGGCGAGATGCAGTTTATGTCTCGTCTAATTAACAGATTTTAGGAGCAATACCATGTCAAAACCACAGATGCGTGAACCGATAGAATCAGGTTGTCCTGATGGCTTTCAATATATGCACCCGACGATGCGTCGTAACTTCGGCATGTGGGATTACCACGAAGATACGCAGCCAGGTGTAATGGTCCATGTCGCTAAGAATGGTGACAAACTCTATACAGTAAAAGCGGGTACTCAACGTATCCTTGACGTGTTCACTCTGCGCGATCTTATGGATATCGCTGATGAATATGCAGACGGACACGTACGTTTCACTATTCGTAGTAATATCGAATTCTATACCGATCACGAAGAAAAAGTTCAGCCACTAGTCGATGCCTTGAAAGATAAAGGTTATGCAGTAGGTGGTACACGTAACTCGGTTGCGTCGATCTCGCATACACAGGGTTGGTTGCATTGTGATATTCCTGGTACTGATGCATCGGGCGTTGTTAAATCGATGATGGATGAGTTATACGACGAATTCACAAACTGGAATATGCCTAACCGTGTTCATATCACGACTTCATGTTGTCAAATCAACTGTGGTGGTCAAGGTGATATCGCGATCAATGTACAACACACTAAGCCACCTAAGATAGATCACTCTCTTGTAGGTAACGTGTGTGAACGTCCATCGGTTGTTGCTCGTTGTCCTGTTGCGGCGATTCGTCCTGCCATGGTTGACGGTAAGCCTTCGCTGGAAGTGGATGAGAAGAAGTGTATTTGTTGTGGTGCTTGTTACCCTCCATGTCCTCCGATGCAGATTAATGATCATGAGTTTACTCAGCTTGCAATCTGGATCGGTGGTAATCACTCTAATGCTCGTGGTAAGCCAACATTCCAACGTTTAGTTGCGGCTGGTATTCCAAATAATCCACCACGCTGGCCTGAAGCGACTGCAGTAGTTAAGAAGATTCTTGAGAGCTACAAAGAAGGCGCTCGTGATTGGGAACGTATCAACGAATGGGTTGAGCGTATCGGATGGCCGCGTTTCTTTGAAGTGACAGGTTTGCCTTTCACTAAGTACCACATTGATAACTGGCGCGGAGCGCGTGCGAATTTGAATTCGTCTACGCACATTCGTTTCTAGATCGTTTTTACATAGTTATCAATTAGGATTTATAGATGAAATTTACAATTATGGTTAACGAAGGGCCTTATCAGCATCAGTCTGCTGATTCGGCACTTCAGTTCGCTCGCGCAGTATTGGCGCAAGGGCACGAAATTTTTCGAATCTTCTTTTATCACGATGGCGTAAACAACGGCACACGTTTAAGTGTTCCGCCAGCAGATGATCGTTTGATCCAGAAAGAGTGGTCAGAACTTGCAAAAGAGCACGATCTTGACTTGGTGATCTGTATTGCTGCTGCGCAACGACGCGGTATCATGGATGAAGATGAAGCCAAGCGACAGGGCTTGGATGCTAACAATATAATTGAAGGCTTCCGTATTTCTGGTTTGGGTCAATTGATCGAAGGTGGAATTGAAGCTGATCGCACTGTTGTATTTGGAGATTAAACGAAATGGCTACTAAGAAATTCATGTTTGTTAATCGCAAAGCGCCTTACGGTACAGCTTATGCACTAGAGTCTCTGGAAGTTGTGTTGATATCTGCAGCATTCGAGCAAGATGTTTCACTTGCTTTTATAGATGACGGTGTTTATCAGATCACTAAGGGTCAAGATACAACAGGTATTGGACAAAAAAACTTCTCTAATACTTATAAAGCTCTAGGAGACTATGAAGTGAATAAGCTTTATGTCGAGAAAGAGTCTTTGGAAGAACGTGGTTTAACTCAAGATGATCTTATGGATCTTGTTTGGGAAGACGAAGATGAGGATTGGGCAGAAAAGCCATCAATTATCATGGTAAGTCGTTCTGAAATGGCTGATGTTATGGCCGAACAAGAAGTTACTCTTAGCTTCTAATCACCTAACGGAGAATACTAGAATGGCAATGCTACATATTGTAAACAAGTCACCGTTTGAAAAGGTGGCTTTTAGAAGTTGTTTAAATCATGCTAAAGCAGGTGACTCAATTTTGATGATCGAAGATGCAACCGTTGGTGCAATCGATGGAACATCATTTTCTGAGAAACTTAAGGCAGCATTGGCAGATAAGTCAGTGTATGTTTTAGGTGGTGATCTTGCAGCACGTGGTTTAAGTGAAGATCGTATGATCGATGGTATTAAAGCTGTTGATTATGCAGGTTTTGTCGACTTGACCGTAGAAAACGAGACGACACAAAGCTGGCTATAACCTGTATGACATTAACTTGGATTTTCCAAGTGATCTGAAATACGATTTTTAGCTGATATTTTTTATTTTTATATTTTTTGTATATAAACAAGAGGAGAGCTCACATGGCACTCGAATTAGATGGTCAATCAATTGAATTAGATGAAGAAGGTTATTTAGTTGACCTTAGTGCTTGGACACCAGAAATTGCTAAAGCATTAGCATCAGGTGAAGACGTAGAATTAACAGATGAGCACTGGGATATCATAAACTTCCTTCGTGAATATTACGAAGAGTATCAAATTGCTCCTGCAGTTCGTGTACTAACAAAAGCTGTTGGTAAACGTTTAGGCAAAGACAAAGGCAACTCTAAGTACCTTTACTCTTTATTCCCATACGGTCCTGGTAAGCAAGCGTGTAAGTATGCTGGTCTTCCAAAGCCTACGGGTTGTGTGTAAGCCCAGAGCTTATAACGTGGTCTGAAAGATTTCGGAGCGTAATATCTCCGAATTCTTTTTCTCAAACTCATCAAAGTTGGTCTTTTTTATAAGTCCCGAGCACTTTTGTGAATTTTAGAAAGAGAAGCAAAGTATAAAAAATTAAGAATTACAATAAGTTATAGAGATAGAAGAATTTTAGGAGCTACATAGTGCAAATGACCATTGGTGTTATTTATGCCGTATTATTTTGGGCTGCGACACTTGTATTGGTACTAGGTGTTGCAAATAAAATCCGAATATACGCTAAAGTCCCAGCACCACTCAAAATCCCTACAACACCAGCACCTGTCACACAGGGCGGGGTAGTGATTCGAATGATGCAAGAAGTATTCTTATTTAAGAGCCTCTTCCGTTCGGACAAATTGTTGTGGGCATTGGGTTTTCTGTTTCACTATGCAATGTTGCTGATTGTGATTCGCCACTTCAGATACGTGCAAGAACCAATTTGGGGTTTCGTTCAGTTTATGCAGCCGTTTGGTAAGTATGCTGGATTCCTGTTTATCATTGGTTTGTTAGGTTTATTAGCCCGTCGACTTTTTATCGACCGCGTTCGTTATATTTCAGCACCCTCTGACATCGCCATGCTGTTATTGCTAATCATGATTGGTATTTCAGGTTTGCTAATGTCCTTTGTTAGTCATACTGACATAGTAATGGTTAAAGCATTCTTTAGAGGGCTAATTACCTTCGATTGGCAACCGCTTCCTACTGATGGGCTATTACTATTACATTTAGGGCTAGTCGCCATTTTGATGCTGATTTTTCCAATCAGTAAATTATTGCATGCACCTGGTATTTTCTTTAGTCCTACTCGAAATCAAGTAGATAACCCGCGTGAAAAACGACATGTAGCTCCGTGGGCTGAAGAGTTAGAAAAGCAAAATAAAATATTCCTGGATGAGTTGGATTAAACGATGCTAATAAACCCGAAACTAAGCAGCAAATTGGCGTCTAAAATCGAGAATAAAGTATGGGAGAATCATTGTGGCTGATTATGATGTTCCTGATATAACCGGTGAAGATGGCATAGTAGATGTGCCAGCTTTGCAGCCTGATGCAATGAAATCTCATGGGCCCTGGGTTTCTAAACCTGAATTTCAGGAAGCAATGCATTTTCCAACAGACTTCAATATGCCTGAAGATGTTTCTGCATACGGAAATACTGATACCTTAGTTGAGAATTGGAAAGAACGTGCGCTAGACAAAATGGCGGACCTAAAGGGGCGCTACCGATCGCTTCAGGTATTTTTAGACATTTGTGTAAAGTGTGGTGCGTGCACAGATAAGTGTCATTACTACTTAGGAACAACTGATCCTAAGAACATGCCAGTCGCCAGACAAGATTTATTACGCAAAGTGTATCGTCGTTACTTTACCTTTGCTGGTAAGTTCTTCGGCAAAATGGGTATGCCCGGATTTGTTGGTGCGGCTGAATTAGACGAAGATGTGGTTAAAGATTGGTATAACTACTATCACCAGTGTTCACAATGTCGTCGTTGCTCGGTTTTTTGTCCTTATGGTATCGATACTGCTGAAATATCAATGGCAGCGCGTGAGATTCTTGATCATATTGGTATGGGGCAGAAGTACTGTACTGAGATCATGGGTAAGCTTAATAAGATTGGTAATAATCTTGGTCTACCAGAAGCAGCATTAGCTGATACCTTAGAAGGTCTGGAAGAGGATATTTACGATGAAACAGGCGTCGAAGTTAAATTACCTTTGGATAAAAAAGGCGCAGAAATTCTTCTGATTACCCCTTCCGCTGATTTCTTTGCAGAACCTCATGTTGATGGTTTGATGGGTTATGCAAAAGTATTTCATGAGCTAGGACTCGATTGGACATTAAGCTCTTATGCATCTGAAGGTGCTAACTTCGGGATGTTTATCGGCAGTTACGAGAATATGCGTAAAATATCTTTGCGTATTCGTAAGGCAGCTCAAGACTTGGGTGTTAAACGTATTGTATTTGGCGAATGCGGTCACGCGTGGCGTGTGGCGTATAGCTTCTTAAATACACTTGCTGGACCCTTTGATTTCCTCGATCAGAATTACCCGATTCCACAACACGTATTAGAAATTACTGAGCCCGCATTAGCGGCTGGTAAGCTGAATATTGATAAGTCAAAGAATGACGACATGGTTCTGACTTTTCATGACTCTTGTAATATTGCACGTGGTAGTCGTATGGGAGCAAAACCCGGTGGTCAGTTCGATATTCCCCGTAATGTGATTAGAGCAGTTTGTAATAACTTTGTAGATATGCCGGCGGACACAATTCATGACGCAACATTCTGTTGTGGCGGCGGTGGCGGAATCCTGACTGATGATCTGATGGATATTCGTATCAAAGGTGCGCAGCCAAGAATGGAAGCACTTAAACACGTTACTGATAAGCATCAGGTAACACACATGGCGGCGATCTGCGCTATTTGTAAATCCCAATTCACAAAGGTCGTTCCTTACTATGGATTCAGTATGGATATGATTGTCAGTGTGCACCAGTTGGTGAGTAACGCGATTTTCTTGACAGGCCAACTTACTGAAGAAGAAATAGAAGCAAAAGAAGCTGCTGAAGAAGCAGAGTGGGCAGCTGCAAGAGAAAAAGCAGCCGCAGAAAAGGCGGCAAAAGAATCCGCAGAAGCTGAGAAAGAAACTAGCGATAAGTAAATTACGCTAATTTTGACTATTAAGAGTTGAAAATTTTTAACAGCGTTTTAGAAATTAAATTATCTAGAATTTTCTGGATAGAGTAATGGAGATATAAGCATGGCAACTTCACCTGATGATAAGAAATTGGCACAGACCCACACATTTCGTCGTTACGATGATGGCGATGATACGTGGAGCAGCATGGGAGACCATATCTTCCAGGAAGATACATCGTATAAATGTCCTACCTATATTCAGAAAACTCCACCATGTCAGGGAAGTTGTCCTTCTGGTGAAGATATCCGTGGCTGGCTACAGATTGTCCGTGGCATAGAAAAGCCAACAGGAGACATGACCATGCAGGAATATGCATTCCGTCGTTCTACCGATGCGAATCCATTTCCTTCTATGATGGGTAGAGTTTGTCCTGCACCTTGTGAAGAAGGTTGTAACCGAAATGATGTTGACGAGTTTGTAGGAATCAACTCTGTAGAACAGTACATTGGTGATCAAGCGACAGCGGCAGGCTTAACTTTCGATGATTCTGCAACGCCAACAGGTAAAAAAGTTGCCATTATTGGTGGCGGAGTTGCTGGAATGGCGGCAGCGTATCAATTACGAAAAATGGGGCATTACTCAACAATTTTTGACGATCATGCACAATTGGGTGGCATGGCTCGTTACGGTATACCGGGATATCGTGTACCACGTGACAGCATGGATGCTGAAATCGCACGAATTACAAATATGGATGGCGTTGAAGTAAAACTAAACACGCGTGTTGGTAAAGATGTTGCCGTTGCTGATCTTGAAAGTGAATATGATGCCATTCTTTGGGCATTAGGTTGTAAAAATGGTCGTGGTTTATTTGTAGATAACTGGGATCAAGTTCCTAATGCTGTTACGGCAGTAAAATTTCTGGAAGCCTTTAATCTTGGTGATATGAAATACACTGCACCTAAAGTTGTTTGTGTGGGTGGTGGTGATACTTCTATCGATGTGGTTTCTGTCTCTCGTCGTATCGGTTCATTAGCTAATTACACAGAGCACGCTGAAGATGTTGCAACGGGTAAAGTGAAGCATGATGCAGAACCTGCGAATAAAGTACCTGCGGAAGTTACCTTAACGTCATTGTTTCCATTGGATCAAATGACCGCAGCCGAGCATGAAGTTCAAGACGCACTAATCGAAGGCGTCACAATTTTAACCGAAGTAATGCCTTCTGAAATCGTTGTTGACGAAAATGGCAGAGCCATTGGACTTAAAGTGGTTGAAGCTGTTATGGAAGGCAATATGCCTAAGCCAAAAGAGGGCGGTAAAGAGACACTAATCGAAGCTGATCTTATCGTTTCTGCTATCGGACAGTTTGGTGACTTAGAAGGTGTTGAGGAGTACGGTAATGACCGTAACGCTATCGATGCTGATAACTTTTATCAGGTTCCTGGAAAAGAAGGTCACTTCGTTGCTGGTGATATTGTTCGTCCTCACTTATTAACGACTGCAATCGGTCAGGCTTCAATAGCTGCTGAAACCATTGATCACTATCTTGTTCATAACGAAGAAAAGTTAAGCAAACGTCCAAAAGTCGATAAACACCATTTTGACTTATTAGACAAACTAAAAGAATTTAACTTGAGCCCGGTTTCTTATGAAGAGGGTAAAGAAGAAGATCTTCGTGGTACAGATAAAGACGATTTTGCAGTACATAACTTTGATGATCGTTCTGAGCATGAAATTGTCGCTTCCAGCGAACTATTCCTGGGTCATTTCGAAAATGTAGAGCGAAATAAACGTACTGAAGATGTGCCAAATGAGAATCAGGTACTTGGTCACTTTGTAGAGCGTATGAACGCACTTGAAGAGCAACAAGTTGTCGATGAAGCGGAACGTTGCATGAGTTGTGGTATGTGTTTTGAGTGCGATAACTGTGTTATTTACTGCCCTCAAGATGCTGTCTTCAGAGTCAAAAAAGACCAATCTACTACGGGAAGATATGTTGATACTGATTACAACAAATGCATTGGTTGTCATATCTGTTCTGATGTTTGTCCTACAGGCTACATTGAAATGGGCCTAGGCGGTTAATGCTGGATATCAGCAATTTTCAGAGAACAATATGTTGAGAATTCAATCTACATTTACACGGTTTTTAAAACAGTCAGTACGTTTGGCTGTTTTATTATCGTTTTTATCGGTAACACTTCTAAGCTTAAGTGCCTGTGATAGTGAGCCGCCTGCATTGATGAAAGCATCAAAGCAGTTTGATTCTGATGAAATCCGCGATAAACATGTAGCTCACATGCGTAAGAATCACATGGACGAGCTTATGCATAAGCGAGATGAAACTGTCTACAATGGAATTCGAACGCAAAAGTATAGTTTGAATGCCTGCATTAATTGTCATGTGCCAGAACAGCATAATGGTGAAGTTTTACGGCATACCAACCCCGAGCATTTCTGCTCGACGTGTCATGGCTATGTAGCTGCTAAATTAGATTGTTTTGAATGTCATGTTGATCACCCTGTAAAGCAACAAGCGACAGCAATATCCAATTCAATACAGAATTATCATAATTCTAAAGGACATACTGAAATTAATAGTTATATTCAGGCAAATGTAAGCGATGAAATTGCAACACTGTCATTGGCTAAAAACGTCACTGTTGAAACCCATGAAATTTCAGATGTAAAAACAGATCAAAGTAATAAAGCGAGCTCTAAAAAAGGGAGTGATCAGTGAGTAAGATAGATTCATACCGCCGAAATTTTCTCTCTGGTCTAGCAGGTACAGCAGCAGCTGTAACAATTGCGCCGGGTGTATTCTTGCGCGAAGTGCAGGCTAAACCTGCCGATGAGCCAATCAGCGATAAAGTACGTTGGGGCATGCTGATAGATATTAATAAGCTGAGCGATGGCGGTGATGCCTGTATTGAAGCCTGTAAAAAAGAACATGGTTGGGGTGATGAAAAACACTCAAACGATCAACAAGATGCACAATGGGTACGTAAAGTAAAAGTCACAGAAAAAATGACAGGTAAAACAATGAGTTTACCCGTTATGTGTCAACATTGTGAGACTGCGCCTTGCGTCGATGTATGCCCTACTGGCGCATCAATGAAGCGTGCTGATGGAATCGTCCAGGTGAATAAGCACATCTGTATTGGTTGTCGTTACTGCATGATGGCGTGTCCTTACAAAGCCAGAAGTTTCGTTCATGAAACTCTGGTAGATCAACGACCAGGCACTCCACGTGGTAAGGGTACGGTTGAATCTTGCAATATGTGTGTTAATCGCGTCGATGCAGGAAAGAATCCAGCGTGTGTTGATGCAGCGCCTGAGGCAATGTTATTCGGTGATTTAAACGACGAAAACAGCCAAATCAGCAAAGTATTAAAACAATATGGTGGAACGCAGATTCGTGCTGATCTCGAGTTGAATACTGGCGTGCGTTACTGGGGTATATAAAATGGCTACAAATACCGTATTCAGTGAAGTTAAAAACAGTGGTTTCGGCTACTGGGCTGTTTTGGGTTTCTTTGGTTTATTGGCTTTGGCTGGTATCGCTGCGTTTTACTACATACATCATCATGGTCATTATGTTACCGGGATGAATAATCAAATCGTATGGGGGATGCCTCATGTGTTTGCGATATTCTTAATCGTTGCTGCATCAGGTGCTGCTAACGTGGCGACTGTTGGTACGGTCTTTGGTAAAAAAATATATCAGCCATTAGGGCGTTTATCTGCTTTTCTCGCAGTAGCGCTACTGATTGGTGGTTTGGTCGTTTTATTGCTTGATTTAGGAAGCATAGGACACGTTATCGAAATGGCATTTGGTTATATTAATTTTAAATCGATATTTGCGTGGAACATTATCCTTTATTCCGGTTTCATAGCAATTATTGCCGTCTATCTATGGACGATGATGGATCGCAGTAAAGCGTCTAAAAAACTGTATAAGCCTGTTGGTATCATCAATATGATCTGGCGCTTTGTGCTGACTATGGGTACTGGCTCAATCTTCGGTTTTCTGGTTGCGAGACAGTATTACGATGCCGCAATTCTAGCGCCATTATTTATCGTAGCATCCTACGTATATGGTACTGCGATCTACACATTAGTGCTGATGGCAAGTTTCAAAATGACGGGTCGTGAATTAGGTGATGCCGTATTAAATCGTTTACGTTATAGCTTGGCGATTTTTATTGCCTTGGTATTGTTCCTGGAATTAGTGAGGCACTTAACCAATCTCTATGCCACAGAACATCATGGTGTTGAGTCCTATATCCTTAATGGTGGTCCGTTCTCTAATCTATTCTGGTACGGCCAAATCCTTTTTGGGAGCTTGGTACCTATGTTTCTGGTTTGGTGTACCTTCCTTAGAAATAATAGAACGGCATTGGCTGTGGCCGCAGCATTAGCTGTTTTTGGCGGTCTTGCCCAGATTTATGTGATCTTGATTGGCGGACAATCGTATCCATTGGTGTTGTTCCCAAACTCGGAAACCAGTAGTACATTCTCTGATGGTGTTTTCAATGCATACTCAGCTACCTTGCCAGAATATCTTTTAGGTATAGGTGGAGTAGGTCTTGCCATTTGTTTCCTGATTATCGGAATGAAAATCTTCCGGTTGTTACCAACGACGTTGGCAGATGCGAGTGTAGACCCAGATCATTCTTAAAAACTCATTACTTAGTATTCACTAGGTAATGATCTGAGTTAATAGTTTATTAGTTAGTGTTTAGTCATGTATTGAGAGCTATGTATTGAGAGCTATGTATTGAGAGCTATGTAGAACTCCATCTAGTCAAAATTAAACTCACAATGAATTAATTCAAAGATATTTTAATCTCTGTAAAACCCTGTAAAAAAGTGCCCCAAAGTAGGGGGGTGCCTTTCATCAAAAACAACAGTCTCTTTGTATTGAAAATATCCAGTCTCGCATCTCTGAGATTCCATCAATCTAACATCTGTTTTTGCCTTAAGAAATGCATTGTATCTCGTCAGATAATTTGAGTTGAAGACCTCAATTTACAATCATTTATTTTGTTATCTAGATATGAATTCACTATGTAAGACTGGAGTTCATTCAGAAAAGGATGAGAAGCTGATTAAAGTAAACGATACGAAACGACTTATCACTTCACAACTAGAGGACAAGCGAAGCCAATAATCAAAGAGAGAACTAGATTAAGATTAAATCTATAGTGAACTAAGCGTTTGGCGTAAAAGACAGCAGAAAAACTGCCTCAAAGTAGGGGGTGTCATTTTAATCAGAAGCTATTCGTTGAAGTTAGCTTCTGATTAAAATGAAGTAATAGTCGTGTTTTTGCTTAGCTAACCATACTAATCATCACACCTGCTGCAATAGCAGATCCAATAACACCAGCAACATTTGGTCCCATAGCGTGCATAAGTAAATGGTTGTGTGGGTTTGATTCTAGTCCAACTTTATTCGATACACGAGCCGCCATAGGCACAGCAGAAACACCTGCAGAACCGATCAATGGGTTGATTGGATTCTCGCTGAATTTATTCATTAGTTTAGCGAGTAAGATACCCGAAGCAGTACCAATACAGAAAGCAACTGCGCCTAATGCAAGAATACCCAGTGTTTCCCAGTTAAGGAATTTATCTGCGCTCATTTTTGATCCAACACCCAGACCAAGGAAGATTGTGACAATATTGATCAATGAGTTTTGAGCAGTATCACTCAAGCGATCTACCACACCCGCTTCACGCATTAAGTTACCAAAACAGAACATCCCTAAAAGAGGAGCCGCGCTAGGTAATACCATTGCGACAAGTCCAAGTAGTAATAATGGGAATACGATTTTTTCTGTTTTCGTTACATGGCGTAACTGAACCATTTGAATAGAACGTTCTTTTTCAGTGGTTAATGCACGCATAATAGGCGGCTGAATAATCGGAACCAATGCCATATATGAATAAGCAGCAACCGCTACAGGTCCGAGAATATCCGGGGCCAGTTTACTGGTTACGAAGATAGCTGTTGGGCCATCTGCACCACCGATAATACCAATAGCTGCAGCATCATTCAGACTAAAATCAAGGATACCAAAGTAGCTTAAGCTTACTGCGCCTATGACCGTTGCGAAGATGCCGAACTGAGCTGCAGCGCCTAATAATAAGGTTTTAGGATTAGCAAGTAGCGGACCAAAATCAGTCATCGCGCCCACGCCCATAAAGATAATAAGCGGGAACATACCTGAGGCGATACCAACGTTATAGATGTAATACATCATGCCGCCAGGACTCGTCATGTGTCCAAGCGAATCATAAACGGGGGCCGCTTCAAAACCGCCACCTGGCACATTAACCAGAAGTGTACCAATAGCGATAGGCACTAAAAGTAGAGGTTCAAACCCCTTTTTAATCGCAAGATAGAGCAACACCAAGGCAACAAGCATCATAGCTGCCTGGCCAAATTGTAATTGAGCGATACCAGAATCGCCCCATAATTTTAATAGAGTTTCCATGAGCGAGTCCTAGGCCAGTGTCACTAATATATCGCCGAGGGCTACATCGTCGCCTTCTTTTACTGCGACATCTACGACAGTAGCGGACTTAGGTGCGATCACCGTAATCTCCATTTTCATTGCCTCAAGAATGATCATTACATCACCTTCATCAACGAGATCTCCCGGAGCGACCTGAACCTTAAATACGTTTCCTGCCATCGGTGCTGGGAAACCTTCCCCTTCCGAAGAGCTTGGTGCGGCACCCGCGCCAGCTGCTGATGCGCCTGCAGCAGATCCGCCAGAAGTAGGAACTACACCCGTGATATCACCACCATTGCCTACGGTAACGACATGATCAACACCATCAACGGTTACGGTATAAACCTCTTCGCCCGTCGCTGATGTTACTGTTGAACCTTCTTTACCTGTTGGGATAGGCTCAAATGCATCAGGGTTGTTTCTGTTTTCAAGGAATTTCAATCCCACCTGAGGGAATAGAGCATAGGTCAGAACATCATCGATCAAACCTTCGCCTTCAGTAAGTTCTATGGACTTCTCTTTTGCTATTGCGACAAGTTCGTCTTTGATCTTATCTAATTCAGATTCGAGTAAATCAGCAGGTCGGCAAGTGACTAGTTCGTCTCCAGCTAAAGCCTCCTTTTGTAACTCTTCATTCACATTAGAAGGCGTTGCGCCATATTCGCCACGAAGAACACCGGCAGCCTCACCGGTAAGCTTTTTATAACGCTCACCTGTTAATACATTGAGAACAGCCTGTGTTCCAACGATTTGAGAAGTCGGTGTAACCAGTGGAATATAACCTAGATCCTTTCGTACTCTAGGAATTTCCGCTAATACTTCGTCTAGCTTGTCGCCAGCACCTTGTTCTTTGAGTTGACCTTCCATATTGGTAAGCATGCCACCAGGAACTTGAGCCAGTAATATACGTGAATCGATACCTTTTAAGGAACCTTCCCACTTTGCATATTTTTTACGAACTTCACGGAAGTAAGCAGAAATTTCTTCAATAAGGACTAAATCAAGACCCGTATCGCGGTCTGTGCCTTGCATGGTCGCAACCATTGATTCTGTAGAAGAATGGCCGTAGGTCATCGACATTGAAGATATTGACGTATCAACGCGAGCCGCACCAGCTTCAGCACATTTAAGATTGGTCATGCAAGATAAGCCAGTCGTGGCATGACAATGCACGTGAATGTCTAAATCAACAACCTTCTTTAATTCAGAAACTAATTCAAAGCCAGCATAAGGTTTTAGTAATCCCGCCATATCTTTGATACAGAGTGAATCACTGCCGATGTCTTCAAGGCGTTTAGCCATATCGAGCCAGCCTTGTAGATCGTGAACAGGGCTAACTGTATAAGACATGGTAGCTTGAGCGTGTTTACCTGTTTCCTTGACCGCTTTTAACGCTGTTTCCATATTGCGGGTATCATTCATCGCATCAAAAACACGGAAAACATCTACGCCGTTTATGGCTGCTCGTTCTACGAATTTATTAACAACATCGTCTGCATAATGACGGTAACCGAGGATATTTTGAGCACGAAACAGCATTTGTTGAGGCGTTTTAGGCATTGCTGCTTTAAGTTGGCGAATACGATCCCATGGATCTTCACCGAGGAAGCGTATGCAAGAGTCAAACGTCGCTCCGCCCCATGTTTCAACTGACCAATAACCCACATTATCTAGCTTTTCAGCAATAGGTAACATGTCTGCAAGTCTCATTCTAGTCGCGAATAAAGATTGATGCCCATCACGTAAAACCACATCAGTGATTTGAAGTTTATTGGGGTTGTTGCTTGTATTTTGTTTTTGACTCATAGTGCTTTAACTATTTCATTTAGGTTATCGTTTACCCCAACAAAAAATGGGAATTCGTTTATTTACCTTTACGGTGTTGGTCTATGGCTGCTTGAAGTATTTTTAAGGTAGCAGGAGCAATACTGGCCCCACTAGCTGCCGTAGCTCTCTTTTTTGGGGTAGGTGGTTCAATAATTTTTTCAGGAAACCAGCGTAATATCGTTTTAGACATGCCCGCGGTAGCGAAAATAAGTATCGTAAGGAAAATAAATACTGTCCCCATGCCAAAAAGCATGAGATTAAACCCTTGTTCTATTAAAGAATTATCCATATTTATAGAGTGTTCTTGAATTAATGATTAAAAACTGAAAATTTATTTCAGGAGGGATACTACCATCATAATAGGAAAAAAAGCTGACAATCACAGCAAAAGTTTCAATTATGAACCAGATACAAATTATCTTTCCTGTTAAGTGATGTCAATTCAGATCGTTTTCATACTGGAAAAGCAATTTTAATTATTGGAAAATCAATTGATGAAAAAAGTGGCTCAAAGTAGGGGGGTGTCATTTAGTAATAGAAAGGATGTCATATTTATACCTTTCTGATATTTTGTAAACCATGTCTAAATTATCATCAGCTACGGGGATCGATGCCTCGATTCAAAAATATCTTGGTAGTTATCCCGCTACAGTTGTTCAACAAGTTAGGTCATTGGTGGCCAATGACAAGTTGACTGAATTTTTATTACAGCGGCATCCTGTGCCACATACTATTTATAATGATCACGAGTTACGTGAGTATGCAATAGGGTTGAAAAATCAGCATATGAAGAAATCTTCACCGTTGAGCAAGGTGATTTATGACAGCAAAATTCATGTGGTACACAATGCTTTGGGTTTGCACAGTTATGTCTCGCGCAAACAAGGGAGTAAGCTTAAGGCAAAAAACGAATTGCGCGTTAGTGCGGTGTTTAAGCAATCATCCGAAGCATTATTAAATATGATTGTCGTGCACGAGCTAGCCCATTTGAAAGAGAAAGAGCATAACAAAGCATTTTATAGACTGTGTTTACACATGCTGCCTGATTATCATCAATTGGAATTTGAAATGCGTTTGATGCTTATTCAGTTGGAGCAGGGTGGTTCGATTTATGATTAATAGCACTAATATTTTTAGCTAACGCCAATAATCAAAAACCAAAACACACCCCCCTACTTACAGGCGTTTTTTTCAGAACTATTCATACTGTAATACTTTATCCTGTATTACGCATACCCGCCGCAATGGCATTAATTGTTAGCAATAGCTCATCAATCCAGGGTGATTCTTCATCGGACTTGCTGATAAATTCCCGGTGTCTTCCTAGTACCGTTATCTGGATATGGTTTAATGGATCAAGATAAGGTTCGCGACGTTCCAGTGAATATTGCAACAATGGTGTTTCTTGAAGAAGATTATCGATCTGTGCAACGGATAATAATTCTCTAACGGTTAGGTGATATTCAGCGGCTATTTTGTCGTAGATAAAGGCTGAGCGTTTCTTGTCTTTCCACAGGTTTGAATATTCCTTGGCGATATCCATTTGCGCTTTGAATAAAGACATTTGCACATTACTCAACAACGCTTTGAAGAATGGCCATTTCTGGTACATTTCTCTTAACAATAACTCGCCATGTTCTTTACGGAATGTTTCGAGGGCTGTTCCAATACCATACCAGGCAGGTAGCGTGTGTCGTGATAGGGACCAGCCAAATACCCAGGGAATAGCGCGAATAGATGATTTGGAGCGATCTGTTTTACGGTGTGAAGGGCGTGATCCGATATTCATCTGCCCAATTTCGGTAACGGGCGTATTTTCGTAGAAATAATCCTGAAAACCTTCGGTGTTATCCGTCAAGTCTCGATAACTTTCCTCTCCTGAAATGGCGATATCTGCCATTGCCTGAAGATAATTATCTGCATATTTCCCATGCTTTTTGACGATAGATTGACTCGCTTTTAACAGCCCTGTGATTCCCACACCCAATTCATACACTGCGGTTTCGGTATTACTGTATTTGTTTGATAAGACTTCACCTTGCTCGGTGAATTTGATTTGACCATGAACGGTATCAGGCGGTTGCGAAATTATCGCTTCATGCGTTGGACCGCCGCCACGTCCTACAGTCCCTCCACGACCATGGAACATACGGCATTTAACGCCATAGGAATCTGTTAGTGCGATAACCTGTTTCTGGGCATTGTATAAATTCCATTGCGACGCGAGGATGCCTCCGTCTTTACAGGAATCTGAATAGCCCAGCATGACTTCCTGTAAATTCCCCGACGCTTTAAGTAATTCCATATACACCGGGTTTTCGAATAGATTGGTGAGTACTTCACTGATGTGACGTAAATCTTCAATAGTTTCAAATAGGGGGGAGATTTGAATATTACAGAATGGTTTGCCATCGGCATCTGTGCCAACGATGCCTGCCAGTCTCGCCAGGAACATCACTTCTAAAACATGGCTGGCGGTATGCGTCATTGAAATGACATACGTACCAAAAATGCTATCGCCTGTTTCGGCGCGCATTTCCTCCATCGTATCAAATAATTCTAATGCCTCGATAGATTCTGCAGATAGTGATTCCGGATTGGGTTTTGGTAAATTAACCCGCGATATTAAATTTGCCAGAGTTTCAACGCGTTGTGTTTCAGATAATGTCTCGTAATCCTGATCTGGGGTAAATTGCTTAAGCACTTCGGTAACCGTTCGTGTATGCACGGTTGATTCTTGTCGAAGATCTAATTTATACAAGGTGAAACCACAGGTTTCTACTAAGCGGATTAAATCTTTAAGTTCTCTGTTAGCAATATACTGATCGTTGTGACTGATTAGTGAGTCGCGTATTAAATAGAGCTCATTGAGAAACTCAGTAACTTCTTTGTAGGCGCCTTTTAACGCGCCAGAGGACATATCAGCTTTTTCTCCACTGATATAACTTCTTACGATGAGAAAGTTTGCATTTAACCTATGCGCCATATAGTCAAGTTTCTGTCTATAGGGCTCATTTTCAAACAGCTCGGTTTTTCGTTTAGAAATAAATTCTTTTAGTTCTGCTTCATCCGCTTTCAGTGAAGTTATAAATTCTGCACTTGGTGTTATGTATTCTATATCGTGAGATAAAATACTACGCAGTTTCACAATACGACAATGATATTCATTGAGTGCTTCTTGCATATGCAGGCGAATGGCATTTCGAGTGACGGCAGGGGTTACAAAAGGGTTGCCATCTCTATCACCACCAATCCAGGAACCGAATTTTAATAGGCTGGGTATGTTAATTTTTCCAGAGCCATACACTTTACGCGTTGCTCGTTCAAAATAACGATAAACCATGGGTATTGCTTCAAACAGGCTTGCCTGAAAATAAAACAGCCCGTAGCGCACTTCATCTTCTACCGTTGGTTTGTTTAACCTGACTTCTTTAGTGCGCCATAATAATTGAATTTGCGATTTGAGCTGGTTTTGCAGTGAGCCTCTTTCTTCTGAAGTGAGTTCGTCTCTATTCAGTTGATCAATTATAAGAAAGATACGACGCTGTAATGTCATCATCGTTCTTCGGCGCGCTTCAGTAGGGTGGGCCGTAAAAACCGGGGTGTAACGTAACTCATCGATAATTCTTTGCATATCTTCTGCAGAGATTCCAGATTCTGCAATTTCATCGACCGTTCTCAGGAATGAGCCTTGCCAGAGTTTTCGATCGTCTTGTTTATAGAGGTTACGCCGTTCGCGGTGCAAATAATCTTCTTCAACAATATTGGAAAGTACATAAAAGGTATTGAAAGCACGGGTCACTTGTTTCAGTGTGTGTTCGTCAAGTGTTTCGATATATGCCATGAGATCCAAACGTTTTTGCGGATCATCTTTATGACGCAAGCTGATATAACCTGTTCTTAAGTATTCAACCGTATCAAAAATCGCTTCACCTTCTTGTTCTTTCAAAACCTCACCAAGAAGGTTGCCTACAATACGAACCTGCTTTTGCAGTGGTTCCATATTTGTTTCTGGTTTTTTTGTTTGTACTTCATTATTCATAAGAATTTAATACGCCGTTAAATTTATTGGTAAATGATTACTTGCTCATTGTGGTTTTTCTTAAAATGCGGTTACTTATGCTTTTTTACAAGTGGTTTGCAAAAGTCTCACCTTATTATTTAGATTAGAATGAATAAAAAATCATAAATAAATTATGTGGTTCAGCTTTTAGACAGCTAAACCTCGGTATTATAGACGACGCTAACAACAAGAAATCGCTTGAGCGATCACATTCAACGGGCCTAGTGCCCGTTTTTTTTCGCCTAAAATTTGTAAGATTTCTGTGACACTCTCTAAAACTATGTAAGAATGCGTCCATGAATGAAACAACCAAACCATCTCCTCGTAAAGGTATTTATCTCTTACCTAATTTGGTCACTACAGCGGCTTTATTCAGCGGATTCTTTGCCATTCTAGCTGCGATGAATGGTCAATTCGAAAAAGCCTGTATCGCTGTTTTTGTGGCCATGATCCTAGACGGACTGGACGGCAGAGTTGCACGCTGGACCAATACTTCTTCCGAATTCGGTGAGCAATACGATAGCCTATCAGATCTGGTTTCATTTGGTTTGGCACCTGCATTGGTCATCTATCAATGGTCATTAATTTTCATGCGAGACACGAGTGTATCGTGGGGCAAACTAGGCTGGATGGCTGCGTTTATCTATGTGGCTTGTGCGGCATTAAGATTGGCTCGTTTTAATTCTCAAATACATGAAGTCGATAAAAGACATTTCATCGGTTTACCAAGTCCAGCATCTGCAGCGATTGTTGTAGGAATGGTATGGATGCTTCACGATTTGGAATTTGAAGGTAAAGCACTTCAGATTCCGGCATTGCTGATAACCATCTTCGCAGGATTATTGATGGTAAGTAATGTTAAATACAATAGTTTCAAAGACTTTGACTTGAAAAGTAAAGTGCCGCATCTGGCGATATTAGTCATTATTTTGATCTTTGCTTTAGTGCAGGTTGCACCTCCAATAGTGCTGTTTTTTGTGTTTTTTATCTATGCCTTATCTGGACCTTTCAACTGGTTACAAACCAGAAGGAAAGCATTGAAGCGTTTATCTGAAACACAAAGTAAAAAAACGGGTGATGATGCGTAAAAGCACATCATTAAATGTGATTTGCTTGAATAAATTAAGAAATGAAATTATATTCGAAACATGAAGCAACGACATAATAGAGTTCATTTTGCCAAGACCAATAACATTATTGCGTCAAAAGCCAAGGCAATTACAAAAAATCAATCTTCGGATTTGATCGTGTTAGCAACGCTTGTTTCACTTCTACTGCTCAGTTTGTTACTCCTTCTGCCTTTGGGCAGCTGATAATTGCCTTTGCGAGGCTAAACGCAACTTCCATTTATTTTTTTGTAAACTTTCTCTGAAGCCTTCTTTAGACCTATAATTGGCTATTATTCGCGCCCAGAGAATGGAGTAAATACCAATGACAACTAATACTAATTCTAACGATCGTTTGATCGTTTTTGATACAACTTTGCGCGATGGCGAGCAAAGCCCAGGGGCTTCCATGACGTTGGAAGAAAAGGTGCGTATAGGCAAAATGCTGGAACAAATGCGTGTAGATGTTATCGAAGCGGGTTTCCCGATTGCCAGTCCCGGTGATTTTGAGTCAGTAAAAGCCGTGGCTACTGCTGTAAAAGACAGTACTGTCTGTGGTCTGGCTAGATCGTTGGATGCAGATATCGAACGCGCTGGCGAAGCGCTAAAGCCAGCTAACTCGGGTCGTATTCATACCTTTATTGCGACATCACCGATACATATGAAAGAAAAGCTTCGTATGCAGCCGGATGATGTACTCGCGCAAGCTATTCGTGCCGTTAAAAAAGCGCGCCAATACACAGATAACGTTGAGTTTTCAGCAGAAGATGCGGGCAGAACAGAGTTCGATTTTTTATGCCGTGTTGTAGAAGCCGCCATCGATGCAGGCGCAACTACCATCAACATCCCTGATACTGTTGGATATAATATTCCGCATCAATTTGGTGATTTGATTCGTCGTTTAATCGAAGCAGTCCCTAATGCTGATAAAGCTGTTATTTCAGTTCATTGTCATAATGATTTAGGTTTGGCAGTAAGTAATTCTTTGTCTTCGGTGTTAAATGGTGCGCGTCAGGTTGAATGTACTATCAATGGTTTGGGCGAGAGAGCAGGGAATGCGTCTTTAGAAGAAATCGTAATGGCTATTCGTACCCGTCATGATGTATTCGATTGTCATACTAATATCGATACTTCCTTTATCGTTCCGGCATCACGCTTAGTGTCTTCTGTTACAGGTTTTCCTGTTCAACCGAATAAAGCCATTGTCGGTAAGAATGCTTTTGCACATGAGTCTGGCATTCATCAGGATGGCGTTCTTAAATCAAGAGAAACCTATGAAATCATGCGTGCACAGGATGTAGGCTGGTCAGACAATAAAATCGTCTTGGGTAAACACTCAGGTCGCAACGCTTTGAAATCGCGTTTAGAAGAGATCGGTATCATTCTTGATAATGAAGAAGCTTTGAATGCTGCATTTTCGCGCTTTAAGGATGTTGCAGATCGCAAACATGAAATTTTTGATGAAGATTTAATTGCAATTGCATCTGAATCACAGGCTGCTTTGGAACATACTCGTTACCATCTAGTCTCTTCTTTTGTCTGCTCTGAAACAGGTGAAACACCAAGAGCTAAAGTCGTGTTAAATATTGATGGTAAAGAAGTCGCTGGCGAAGCAGAAGGCGGTGGGTCAGTTGATGCGGTATTCTCTGCAATTAAAACCATTGTTGAAGACCATGGCACACTTGAACTGTATTCTGTCAATAGCATCACTAGCGGAACCGATGCACAGGGTGAAGTGACAGTACGCATTGAGAAAGCAGGGCGCCAGTTTTATGGAAATGGGTCTGATCCTGATATAGTCATAGCGTCTGCTTATTCTTACCTTGATGCGCTGAACAAGTTAGCAAGTGACGAAAGCCGAGCTCACCCTCAGCACAGTGTTTAACAGACATTGCTTAACAGACAGCATTATAAATAATGTCACACATAATCTATGACTAGTCCTGCACAATTAAACTATCTAAATGCCATGGGAATCCCTGTTTGGGTTTCCCGTGAGCTAGTCATTGATGAAGCATTGGTGATTGATGAAGGGCGATCAGCATCAACTAGCTCAGCATCAAGCAATGCAGTACCTAGTCAGTCTGCAGAACGTACTGCGGATAATTCTTCTAGTGGCTCAAATGCCATAGAAAATATTCTGCAAGATCTGGAGCAAAAAGAAGACAAAAGCAGAACCGCGAGAGCTAGAACTAGTGAGGCATCACAGGCGGCCAGTGAAACCATAAGACAGATCACTGAAACACTTGAGTCTGAGCCAACAGCCTCTAAGCAAGCACCAACAAATCTCCCCAATGTTTTCAATAAAACCGTCGAACATACTGTTTACGCAGAAGGAAGTTTAGACGCTAAGTGGATGATTATTGGGCAAAATCCCGAGTTTATAGAGCACGAACACGGGCAGCCGTATAATAAAGAAGAAGGTGTGTTGATGGAAAACATGCTGCGAGCAGTAGGAATTCCAAACCCGAGAAACGATGCCTATTTAGTCAACGTATTACGAAATTCACAGCAGAATGAAACTGATGCTAAAGTCTCGAAAGCAGAACTGAACGTCATTCTTCAAGAATGTATCAAGCAAGTGCAGCCAGAAATCATAGTCATTGTCGGGCAGTTGGCAGCGCAGAATATATTACATAGCGATGAGCCTTTAGCACGTTTAAGGGGCAAACCGTTTACCTTGCCAGAAACAAATATACACATTGTCGTTACTTACTACCCAAGTTACTTATTGAGTAAACCCTCGGATAAGCGTAAAGCCTGGGAAGACTTGAAGCTGGCAATCAGTTTGATTGATTAAAATGAGTTTGATTACGGAATGAAACAATCTACTCAACCCACTCAACTTCAATACCTTCGCCCCATGCAACATGAGGATTTAACAGAGGTTATGGAGGGTGAACTTGCCTCTTATCCATACCCATGGACTCTGGGTAACTTTAAAGACTGTATCGATAATAAGGCATATTCTTGCTGGGTGTTTCAACAGGGTAAACAGCTCAACGGACATGTCGTAATTTCCGCGGTGGTCAAAGAAGCGCATATCTTGAATATCTGCGTTTACCCAGAATTACAGGGAAAAGGGTGGGGAAGAAAGTTACTTGCAGAAGCTGAAGCTATCGCTGAAAAGCACGACGCAGAAACTGTATTTTTAGAAGTCAGGCCCTCGAATAAAGCGGGAATCAATCTTTACCAAAGCGAAGGTTATAATGAAATTGGTTTAAGAAAAGGTTATTACCCTGCGGATAATGGCCGTGAAGATGCAGTCGTGATGGCAAAGACTTTAGTCTTCAAGTCGTTATAAGAGATCGTAAATAAGAATTCGCAAATAAGAAATCGTAAAAACCTGCTAACTGCTAACTAATTACTCTGTTGTTATTGTGTCGCTTTCTTTAAAAAAGCAATTAACGCTTTTCTTTGTTTATCATCCGCTACTTTTTGCAGTGGCATTTTAGTACCAGGTACCACTTTCGCTGGCCCTTCCACAAATAATTCATCGATGGTTTTTTCATCCCATATAATGGGGGAATCCTTCAAACTGTCCGAGTAATTGTACCCTGCAAGACTACCTGCCTTACGCCCAAATACATTATGCAATGTAGGTCCAGCACGATTTGCATCATCTTCATTCAAGGTGTGACAGACACTGCACTTGCGTGCGAATTGTAATTCTCCCAATGGCAAACCTGTTTTAACCTGAAAGCGTCTGGGCTTGTGGTCTATCCATAGGTTTTCATCGTCTTTATCGGTGATTTTCCAATATTTCACTTCGTCATCGAGTGAACCATAATAGAGCGATTTACCATCATGATTAAATGCCAATGCCCAGACAGGACCCAGGATGGTTATGGTTTGTCCTTTTAACTCCCAATTAGTAATATCCCAGACCCGAATTATTCCGTCATTTCCACCGCTGGCAATCAAATTATGCTGTTTAGATACGGCTAAGCCAAGGACAGGTTTTTCATGCGGAATCAACACCTTGACGATTTTTTCTGCGGTAGGATCGAATATTTGAACATCGCCATTGGTAGTGCCAAAGATGAGTTGTTTTTGCTCCGGTAACCAACGCATGATATTGATCGGCCAGCCGTGAGAATGGAGTACTTTAATGAAATCTCCTGTGGTTGCATCCCACGAGCGAATCTTGCCATCGTAACCTGCGGAATAAAGTGTTTTTGCATCCTCTGAAATCAACACAGCATTGACAGGATGATTCTGCACATGGATTTTATGGATCAGCTTATGAGTCGCTAAATCCCATAAAATCACATGACCATCCCAGCTGGAAGTTGCGGCAACTTTGGCATCATTGGAGATATCGATGGAAACGACTTTGGCGAGATGTCCTTCTAGCTGAGCGATGACCTTCTTTTCTTTCAAGTCCCAAACGTACACATTGCCATGATCGCCAGATGATATGGCTTTGTCACCTGATGGGAAAAACTGAATCGCACTTACTGCGCCTTTGTGTGCAATAAAACGGTGGTGTTGGCTATTTGGTTTGGTTTTTTTAGCATCTTTTGATGCGTCTGTGGATGCGTCTGTGGATGCGTTCAGGGATGCGTCTAGATCCCACAGCATTACAGCATAATCGAGGCTGCCAGAAAGTGCAGATTTGCCATCAGGGCTAATTGCTACGGTATTAACCGGACCACCATGACCAACCAGGTTTCTATTATTTTCGGCAGCATCAGCGTTAAGATTGCTGTGAAACAGCAAACACATAGGGAGAACGAAAGTAATTAAGAAACGTTTCAATTGGTGGCTCTTTTATTCCTTACCTAGAGTTTATAGAATAAAAAGTCGAAAAAGCCAAATCAAGAGTTTGTTTTTGGATTGGCTTTGTGTGTTTGTGGTTTATCCACGTTCTAAAAAAAGCCTCCCAAGTAGGGGGGTGTATTCAATGATTAATTATTCTTTAACTTAAAGGAATCTTTGCCAGTGCTAATTATCTGATATTTTAATTAAGCCATTTATTACGCTCTCTATTTCAGGCTCTTGCCAATCCATTGCTCCCGTTGCGGCGAAGCTGAGCTTTCCGGTTTTATCGACGATGAAATTACTCGGATAGACATAAACTTTCCAGGCTTCTGTTACTGACGAGTCGCTGTCTTTTAAAATAGGAAAGTTGATTCCCATCGTTTGGGTAAATGCCTGTATCACCTCGGTGTCTTCGCGAACGTTGACGGCGAGTATTTCCAGATCCTGTTTGTATTTTTCTTTGAGTTTTACCAGTGATGGCATCTCTTCGATACAGGGACGACACCAGCTAGCCCAGAAACTGACGACAATGATTTTATCGTGATAGTCAGTGAGATTGTGTGGCTTGCCACTCAGGTCGGTTAATACAAGTGATGGAGTAGTAAGTGTTACTTTTTTTAGCATGTTCAAGCGCTTTTGGGTTTTAACGACCGTGTATTCTTTAATGGGTTTGAGTGGTGCTGCTTCAGCAAATGCCAGCATACTTAGTGCATTGTTTATTTGTTTCGGAAAAGCATCTTTTGCTTTTAAATCTATGGGAGTTAGATCTTCTTTATTTCTGGCATGAAATCCACCCGTAATGCCTTTGAGGACATGCGTGTATACTTGACTGCCACCTTGTTCAAGCGCTTTGATGAGTTGCGGTAATGGCACGTAACGCGGTGATCGTTCCGCCTGAAAAACATACAAAGGCAGATTACTGTGTTTTGCAATATCAAGATATTCAACCCTTTTACCTATGTCAGGCGTTTGTTTTTGCAAATAGGGGGCGATGAGAATTAGTCCCGCAATAGTGCCTGTATTTTTACTGGTGTTTGTATGGGGGGTATTTATGGCTTTTTCTGTTTGTAGCTGATGTAACGCTTTTAGCGTGTGGCTTGCTGCTCTATCACTGGCAACGATAAAGAGTGTATCGAATTTGTCTGCGTAGTATTTGATGAGGTCCCTATAATCTTCTTCGGGAATTTTCTCCAAGGCAGATCGGGAAGGGCTTAAAAAGTAGCTGTCATGCCAGTCGGGCATCAAAATGTGCAGATCATTTTGTTTGCTAATTTCTAGAACCGTTTTTTGTAGTTCGCCAGAGATGCCTCGTTCCGAGGTAAGCCAGAGGACATGCTTTTGACTTTTAGCTGAGCCGTATTCTTCTACATTGATTTCTTGCTCTGAAGGTAAAAGCACTGTTTCTGCGGATGCGTGTGAACAAAACAATATCGTCGATATCAAAATACCGAATAAATAACCAAAATATGTTTGTCGTTGCATTAGCCGATAGTAATCGTTTTTATTTTAAATTTAAACACACCCCCCTACTTACAGGGCATTTTTTGAAAACTAGTCTATAACTAAGTAAGTGGTATTCGAAATCGAAATTGATGATGTTTTCTTAAAATTAAACGGTTCTTATTGAGCTAGATGCGAGTGAGATCAATGAAGCCGATACAAAATGCAGTATCTATATTATGAAACGTCATGGCAGTATCAACTTATGACAGGCGTAAATTTGAAACACTGTTATTGTTAATTATGCAGAGGGTTAATCCATACCAATTTCTATATTTACTTCATTGGTGATATTTCTGTTTAGAGGGGTTAGGGATATTCTTCTAAGCGTGAGTTTTCTGGATATTTAAATTTTAAGGTATCAGATTAGTAAAACTTCGGAATTTCAATATCGGTAGATAAATACCACTGAATTTATGAATACTATTTTTCTTAAGTTGATCTCGATTGAGTCAAATTTACAGATTTATAAATCAACTATGATTTTAGAGTAACTATTTATAACTGGTAAAATGATAATGGCTAATACTAACAAAGAAAAACCGTCTCTAACTACATTGCCAGCTTACAAGAAATTGCAAAAACACTTTGCTCAGGTAAGTCAGCTTCACATGCGCAGATTATTCAGCGTAGATCCACAAAGAGTGAATAAATATTCCATCGAATATAACGGTTTATTTCTGGATTATTCAAAAAACCGGATCTCACACGAAACCATTCCTTTGCTCTGTGAGCTTGCTAAAGAGGCAGATTTGGAAAGTTGGCGAGAGCGCATGTTCAGCGGTGAAAAAATCAACAATACCGAAGGCCGGGCGGTATTGCATACGGCGTTACGCAACCGAACCAATACGCCTATCATGGTGGATGGTGAAGACATCATGCCAATGATCAATTCGACCATTGATAAGATGGAAGCTTTCTCTGAAAAAGTCAGGAACGGAAGCTGGAAGGGTTACACCGGTAAAAAGATCACTAACATCGTCAATGTCGGTATTGGTGGTTCAGACCTGGGGCCGAAGATGGTTTATGAGGCATTGACCCCTTATCACCATAAGCGTTTGAGCGTAAATTTTATTTCAAATGTTGATGGCGCTCACATTGATCAATCGCTAGAAAAACTCAACCCAGAAACAACGTTGTTTGTGATTTCTTCGAAAACGTTCACCACACAGGAAACATTGACCAATGCACACGTTGCCCGTGAATGGTTTTTGCAGTCGGCGGTAGATGAGGCGCATATAAGCAAACATTTTGTCGCTGTTTCTACGAATCGTGAGGGCGTGATCAAATTTGGCATCGATCCAGAAAATATGTTCGAGTTTTGGGATTGGGTCGGAGGACGCTATTCGCTCTGGTCAGCGATTGGTTTATCCGTGGTTCTGGCAGTTGGTATGAAGAAGTTTAAGAAGATGCTGAGTGGCGCGCATTCGATGGATCAGCATTTTAGGGAAGCGCCACTTGAACAAAACATGCCGGTGATTCTGGCTATGCTTGGAATTTGGTACAACAATTTCTTTGAAGCAGAATCCTACGGTATTTTTCCGTATGACCATTATTTAAGAAGCTTAACCATGTATCTGGAACAGGCAGATATGGAAAGTAATGGTAAATCTGTCGATAGAGATGGTCGCAAGGTTGATTATGCAACCGGCCCCATAATTTGGGGGATGTCGGGAATTAACGGCCAGCATGCGTTTTATCAGTCGATTCATCAGGGTACGAAAATGATCCCATCGGATTTTATTGTATCGATGTTGACGCACAGTACCCATCAGGACCAACATAATATTATGTTTGCGAATGCTCTGGCTCAAACTGAGGCATTGATGCGTGGCAGAAATTTTGATGAAACCTTAGCCGATATCAAGGCAAGTGACGCTGATCTGGGTGATATTGAAAAGCGGATCCACCACATGGTTTTTGAAGGAAATCACCCGACTAACACCATACTCATTCGTAAATTAACACCACGCACTCTGGGAATGCTTTTAGCACTTTATGAGCATAAGATATTTGTACAGGGCATAGTCTGGAATCTCAATTCCTTTGACCAGTGGGGAGTTGAACTGGGTAAGCAACTGACCAAAACCATTCTCGAAGATATCGATCAACCGTACGAAGTTAGAAGTCATGATGGATCAACCAATACACTCATTAATTATTACCGTGATGTTATTGGTGTAGGAACAGAATAAGTTTAATAACAAAATACTGGCATAGTAATTGCTTCATTTTACATACTAATGACTGTTTTAAACAGCCATGCGAATAAAGGGATAACAAAATGGATAGTGGTTCAACAAAGCTAACTCAAAGTCGAAATCAAAACTTTGTGCCAAGAACTGCGACAGAAATGACACGTAAAACACTCGTGTTAATTCTTGCGGGTGGAGAAGGTTCGCGTTTGAAGGATTTAACCAAATGGCGCGCCAAACCTGCAGTGCCGATTTGTGGTAAATATCGCATTATCGATTTTGCACTTTCAAACTGTGTGAATTCGGGTTTACGAAAAATCACCGTATTAACGCAATATAAATCGCACTCCTTGTTAAGGCATTTACAACGTGGTTGGAGTTTTTTACGTGCAGAAATCGGTGAGTTTGTCGAGTTATTGCCTGCACAACAACGTACAGCAGAGAAGGCCTGGTACAAAGGCACTGCGGATGCTCTATTTCAAAATATCGATATCATGCGCAGTCACCGAGCTGAGTATGTGATTGTGTTAGGTGGGGATCATATCTACACCATGGATTACACCAAAATGTTACTTCAGCACGTTCAATCAGGCGCTGATTTTACCGTGGGTTGTATCGAAGTGCCCAGAGCAGAGGCGTCGTGTTTCGGCGTCATGGCGGTTCAGGATGATATGCAAATTTCCAATTTTACTGAAAAACCAGAGAACCCCGAACCGATGCCGGGCAAACCAGATTCTGCACTGGCTTCCATGGGTATATATATTTTCTCTACCCGTTTTCTTTACGAAACGTTGAAAGAAGATGCCAGCAATCCTGCGTCTACTCATGATTTTGGTAAAGATATTATTCCTGCAAAAATCAAAGACTCAATTGCCATGGCCTATGCCTTTGCCGACGAGGAAACCGGTGAGCCTTCTTACTGGAGAGATGTTGGAACGCTGCAATCCTATTGGCAAACCAATATGGAGTTATGCGATATAGAGCCAGAGTTGAACTTGTATGATCAGGAATGGCCAATATGGACTTATCAAACACAAAGCCCACCCGCAAAATTTATTTTTGATGACGAGGGGCGTCGTGGCGAGGCAATAGATTCATTGGTTTCTGGTGGCTGTATTATTTCTGGCGCGCGCGTCAAACGATCTGTGATTTCATCAGGAACAACCATTGAAAGTTATTCGCATGTGAAAGACAGTGTGATTTTACCCAAGGTTCGCATCGGCAAGAATTGTCGCATTAGCAAAGCGATTATCGACAAAGCCTGTGTGATACCTGATGGCACTGTAATTGGTGAAGACCTTGAGGCTGATCGTAAAAAATACCATGTGTCTGATGAAGGTATCGTACTGGTAACTCCAGGGATGCTTGGTCAGGATTTGTTTTCATTTGAAGGTGATTGATTTATGAAGTCTAAGCTTAAAGTAGTACTGTGCTGGCATATGCATCAGCCTTACTATCGTGAAGGGCCTAATGGTACTTTCCATCTGCCGTGGGTTTATCTGCATGGCATAAAAGATTATACCGATATGGCGAAGCATCTGGAAAACCACCCAAATATGGCTGCTGTTGTTAATTTCTCTCCGGTATTGCTGGAACAGCTTGATCAATACGTTGAAGAGCTTAAAAATTATCAGTCGAGTACTTCACATAAAACAAACCCATTATCAGATCCTTTGCTTTCGGTACTGGCGGGAACAGCAGATATCCCATCAAATTTAGCGCAAAAAAAGCGTTTATTTGAAGATTGTCAGCGCTGTTATGCACCAAGAATGATTGAGCCTTATCCTGCTTTTGATCAACTGATGAAAAGTATGGAAAGTGTGTTTGATAAAATTTCCAGAGAGAATGAGTCAGCTTTTGATTCGCAAACTAACTCGCCCATTGACTCATTTGTTGAAGGTCTGGAAGATCAGAAATTTCATGATCTCGTGGTTTGGTATCATCTGGCCTGGTTAGGTCATTCTTTGAAAGGCTCAAAACAGGTCACTGCACTATTTGAAAAAGGTCATGACTATTCTCTGGATGATCGAAAAGAGCTGCTGTCAATTATCTATGAAGCCTTAAGCGACATCATCCCTCGTTATCGTGCCTTAGCAGATAGTGGGCAAATAGAGTTATCGTTAACTCCGTATGCACATCCTATTGTGCCTCTGTTGAATAAATTTGAGAACATGAAATGCTCATCCCCAGAAGCTCCGATGCCTAATTGCGATGATTATCCGAATGGTGTAAGTCGTTCAGAATGGCATATGGAAAAAGGCATTCAATCGTTTCAGCATCACTTTGGTAAAAAGCCTGATGGTGTGTGGCTATCAGAAGGCGGAGTGAGTGAAGACGCCATCGAGATGTTAGATAAATTTGGTATCAGTTGGACCGCTTCTGGTGAGCAGGTTTGGCGAAATACATGTCATCTGAATCAGATGGATTCTGAAGAAGTACATAATAAAAAGGCATTATTTAAGCCTTATCAATATAAAGATCATGGCACTCAGATGTATTTTAGAGATGATGGGTTGTCTGATTTTATTGGTTTTGAATACAGTCACTGGAACGCTGATGATGCAGCGCATAATTTTGTAGAAAACCTGCAGAATATTGCGAAATTTGTCGGCGATGATGTGGAGCAACAAGTCGTCTCGGTGATCCTCGATGGAGAGAATGCCTGGGAATATTATCATGACAATGGTTATTATTTTCTGGATGCCTTGTATCAACAAATGAGTCAATGCGAAGACATAGAAGTAACAACGTTCGCCAAATCAGCAAAATCTGTGACAGCAACCAAAGTAGATAGCATTTGCGCCGGCAGTTGGGTGTATGGCAGTTTTACTACATGGATAGGGCAGGAAGATAAAAACCGTGCCTGGGAATATCTGGTTGCTGCCAAAAAAGACTGTGACGAGGTTGTCGCTGCTAGCGCTCTATCAAAAGATGACTTGCTGGAGTTAGATGATCAACTCGCGATTTGTGAAGGCTCTGACTGGTTCTGGTGGTTTGGTGATTATAACTCGTCTGAGAGTGTGAATGACTTTGATGAGTTGTATCGTATCCAGTTGAAAAAGCTCTATACATTGATTGATAAAGTACCTCCTGAACACCTTAATCACCCTATATCCATAGGCGGAGGAAATGCCGAAAACTCAGGTACCATGAGGCGTAATGTTTAAATGGAAACATATTCCGAATTAACCGATAAGGAAGCGCGATTAGGAGGGGTGTTACTGCATCCAACCTCTTTACCTTCCGGCGTCTTGGATAACGATGCTTTTCGATGGTTAGATTTTCTGTCGAATGCAGGTATCAGTGTATGGCAAATATTGCCATTGGGTGTACCTCAGGAAAACTTGTCGCCTTATCAATGCTACTCGGCATTTGCGATAAATCCTGCATTGCTGGCAGCTAACGATTACGAAAATATCAATGTCGGCGATCAAGAATTCATACGCTGGTTATTTGCTCAGGATTACTGGATACATGACTACGCTTTATTCATGTCGTTAAAGCAAACACTGGAATTTAAACCCTGGTATGAATGGCCAGATGAATTTCGCCATCGTGAAGAACACGCCTTAGATCAGTATAGAACAGAGAATCATGATCAAATAGATGCCATTTGTTGGCAGCAATTTTGTCTTTATCGACGTTGGAATGAAATTAAACACTATGCTGATGAGCGTAATATTATGATCTTTGGCGATATGCCAATTTTTATTGCTCACGACAGTGCCGACACATGGAGTAATCCAGAATTATTTTTATTAGATGACCAAAGTCAGCCCACTGTAGTTGCAGGAGTGCCTCCCGATTATTTCTCCAAAACTGGGCAACGCTGGGGTAACCCGCACTATAATTGGGCGCAAATGCGACAAGATGATTTCAAGTGGTGGATGCAACGTCTAAAAAATCACTTCAGTCTTTTTGACTTGGTACGTATTGATCATTTCCGTGGCTTAGAAGCGGTATGGGTAATTCCAACAGAGTGTGAAACGGCAGTCGATGGCGAATGGCAAAAAGTACCGGGTGAGGAATTGCTTGAGCATTTAAAGCAAGAAATGGGCTCATTAGCTATTGTTGCTGAAGACTTGGGAATCATTACGCCTGAAGTGAATGCCTTGCGTGAGAAATATAAACTTCCGGGAATGTCGGTTTTGCAATTCTCATTCGACAGCTTTTCGGATAATCCGCATAAACCTGAAAACATTACTTATGATCGTATCGTTTACACAGGCACACATGATAATGACACGACTCTCGGCTGGTTTACGAGCCAGGATACAGAGATGCAAAATCACATTTTGCATACTTTAGAACTTTCTGACCCAAACAAAATATCGGAGAAGCTCATTGAGGTTGCATTCAATAGCAGGGGACAATTAGCGATTGCTCCAATTCAAGATTTGCTGAATTTAGGCTCAGAAGCTCGCATGAATGTTCCAGGAATCTCAGAAAATAATTGGACCTGGAAATTCGACTGGGAACAAATAACCAAAAGCATCGCCAATAAAACTAGAGAGCAGCTAGAAAATGCTGGTCGCTTATATAAAATGGATTCTCACTAATGGCACAAGCTAAGAATAATATGACGGGTAAGAAATCGTGAAAAAAGCTAGTCCAAGCACAGTAAGCTCTGCCAAAAAAGCCACTAGCAAAAACGTTTCTAGTAATAAAATTGAGGTCGAAACGTTGACGCCAGAATTGTCCAAACTACAGCAGGGTAAACATCATGACCCGTTTTCTGTTTTGGGTGTTCATGCCCTAGACAACAAAGAAGGAGCCATTGTCCGCAGTTTTCTCCCTCAGGCAGAAGTTGCAGAATTGAAAGGCATAGGAAAGATGTCGCGAATTCCTGAGAGTGACTTCTTTGAGTATCGGTTATCGGCTAAGGAAGCCAAATCACTGGATAACCATTACACACTCAAATGGCAACAAAAAGGCAGTGAAGAATGGCATGAGTCAATCTCTGCCTACAGTTTTCAATCACAAATAGGTGAGATGGATATTTACCTATTTGCAGAAGGAAAACATCATCATGCCTATCAATTTATGGGTGCGCATATTCAGACAATTGATGGGGTAAGCGGTTGTCAATTCGCCTTGTGGTGCCCCAATGTTAAAAGGATTAGCGTTGTTGGTGATTTCAATGGCTGGGATGGCCGCAGACACCCAATGCGGAGCCGAGGATCATCAGGTCTATGGGAATTATTTATTCCGGGCTTGGTCGAAAATGACGTGTATAAATATGAAATCTGTACGCAACATGATGAGATCTTAAAGAAAACGGATCCCTATGCTCAGTCTATGGCATTACGTCCTGATACAACATCGCATATATCGTCGGCAAAAGCATTTAACTGGGAAGATCAGGACTGGATAGAGCAGCGTGAAGTTTTCGATTGGCAACATAAACCAATCAGTATCTATGAGTTGCACGCAGGCTCATGGCGCCGGGATGATGATGGTAATTTCCTCAATTGGCGAGACATTGCTAGCCAACTCATTCCCTATATCAAGGAATTAGCTTATACGCATATCGAATTACTGCCGATAGCAGAACACCCGTTAGACCAATCCTGGGGATATCAGGTTACAGGTTTCTTTGCACCTACCGCTCGATTCGGTACACCCGAAGATTTTCGCTACTTTGTTAACGAATGTCACAAAGCAAACATAGGTGTGATTCTTGACTGGGTTCCTGCCCATTTTCCAAAAGATGCTTTTGCATTAGCTAAATTTAATGGTGATGCGCTTTATGAGCATGCTGATCCAAGAAAAGGTGAGCATCAGGATTGGGGAACATTAATCTTCAATTACGGACGCAATGAAGTACGAAACTTTTTAATTACCAATGCGGTGTACTGGATTGAGGAATTCCATTTAGATGGACTGCGTGTCGATGCAGTTGCTTCGATGCTTTATCTGGATTATTCACGAGAAGCTGGCGAGTGGTTGCCGAATGAGTTTGGCGGCAGAGAAAATCTGGAAGCGATCGATTTTCTCAAGCAAATGAATACCACGGTTCATGGATTGCACCCCGGTGTGTTGACCATGGCAGAAGAATCAACGGCATGGCCGATGGTTTCTAGGCCGGTAGAACTCGGCGGTTTAGGCTTTTCCATTAAATGGAATATGGGTTGGATGAATGACAACCTAAGCTATATGGAAACCGATCCGGTACACCGTAAATACCATCATAACCAACTGACTTTCAGTCAAATCTATAGCTATTCTGAAAACTTTATTTTGCCGTTATCGCATGATGAAGTGGTGCATGGCAAACGTAGTCTGGTCAGTAAAATGCCAGGAGATGACTGGCAGAAGTTAGCCAATTTACGTTTATTGTACGCGTGGCAATACATTCATCCGGGCAAAAAATTATTATTCATGGGTGGTGAGTTCGCGCAATGGATTGAATGGAATGACAATGCGGAACTCGATTGGGCGTTAACATCTGTAGAACAACATCACGGCATTAGTCAGTTAATCACAGACCTGAATAAGCTCTATCAGAATGAGGCTGCGCTGCATTACTGGGATTTCTCTCACGATGGTTTTGAGTGGATAGATTGTAACGATTCAGATCAGTCAGCACTGAGTTTGATACGTAAATCTAACGACCCGCAAGAGTCGATAATATGCTTATTGAATTTTACACCAGTACCCCGAACTAACTACCGAATTGGCGTTCCAGCGGCAGATACATACCACGAGTTGTTAAATACAGATTCTGCATTTTATACGGGCTCAAATTGTGGAAATGACAATCCCATTGTTGTTGAACCGACACCATGGACGGGCTATCAACAATCAATCAGTGTTACGTTGCCACCTTTAAGTGCTTTGTTTCTAAAAGGTGATTTTTCTCATTAGGATGAAATAAACATTTAACAACTACTGGCATGAGAATTGCTTATATACGACTAAAGAGAACCCTTAAAAAAACGGCTGTAAGTAGGGGGGTGACTTTCTACTTTAAATAGCCTGGAGAAAACAGTAAAAAAATCAAAACAATGTCTGAATGTTAATGATATGACGAATATTTATAAAGAGAATGTGTTAATGGTGATTTTAAGGTGAAGGTTTTATTCGCGACGAGTGAAGTGTGGCCATTAATAAAAACAGGTGGCTTAGGTGATGTCTCTTACAGCCTGCCGCATGCGCTACAAGAAAAGAATCTCGATGTTCGTCTGGTACTTCCTGCCTATCGGGATGTGTTAAACAAACTAGACTCTTTCAAGACGTTAGGTTGGTTAAGCATTAACCTCGGCGGAAGCAATAGAGACGTTCGTATATTAGAAGCAACACATGAGCAGTTTAAAATGCCCATTTGGCTGGTTGACGCTCAACACTTATTCGATCGGGAAGGTAATCCATATAGTCATTCAAATGGCTATGATTGGCCCGACAATGCAGAACGTTTCACTTTGTTTTCTCAAGCCGTAGCAGCCCTAAGTTTAGATAAACTGGATCAAGGCTGGAAAGCCGACGTAGTGCATTGTAACGATTGGCAAACCGGTTTAGTTGCTGCATTTTTAGATCACGAACCGGAACGTCCGCGGCGTGTTTTTACCATACACAATCTGGCTTATAGTGGTAGCTTTTCCAAGGATGAATATGACCGTCTTCGATTACCCAGCGCCTGGTGGTCGATGGAAGGCGTCGAATTTTATGGTAATTTATCGATGCTAAAGGCAGGTATTGTTTATTCCGATGCTGTTACAACCGTTAGCCCAACTTATGCAAAAGAAATCTGTACCGCAGAATTTGGTTATGGACTCGAAGGCGTACTTTCGTCGAGAAGTTATAAACTAACCGGAATTCTCAATGGCATCGACACAAACGTCTGGAATCCCTCGACGGATACCTTAATACCTTTTAATTTTACCGCGCAGCGACGAAACCCTAGCAAACAAAAAAACAAAAAAGCGTTGCTCGAATCGTATGGCGTAACGGCTGAAAAAGAACAGCTAGACGCACCATTGTTAGGGCTTGTAAGCCGACTGGTCGAACAAAAAGGCATTGATATGGTGCTGGAAGCCATACCTACAATTCTTGATGAAACCACGGCGCGTATAGTCATTATCGGAACAGGGCATACCTACATCGAAGCTCAGTTGAAACAGCTAAACCAAAAATACCCCGATCGGGTCTTAGTCACTATTGGTTACGATGAAGAGAAAGCGCATCTGTTAGAAGCAGGGTGTGACATCTTTCTAATGCCTTCCAGATTCGAGCCGTGTGGCCTCAATCAAATGTACAGCTTAAGTTATGGCACTTTACCCATCGTCAATCGTACTGGAGGTCTTGCGGATACTGTCGTCGATGCCGACGAAGCGAATGGTGAAGAGTCTTCATTTAAACCGAATGGTTTTGTGTTAGAAGCGCCGAATACAGCAGCATTAATTAAGACTATTCAGCGTGCGCTTTCATTGTATGAAAACAAGAAAAGCTGGCAACAACTGCAACGAAATGCCATGACGCAAGACTTTAGCTGGGAAAAAAGCGCCAATGCTTACATAGAAATTTACAACAATTAAACCGTTTAAAACGCCAAGATAGCGACACCACTATTTACTAATGAGAAAAACATGATCGAAAAAGCACAGTTAGAAACCTGTTTACCCACTAACATTAAATCTTTACCAAATACGTCTAAGGCGATTAGTGAAAGCTTTGAAAAATATCTAACGTATCACCTTGGTCGTACTCAAGGTTGCCACTCATTTTATTTTTATGAAGCACTGTCGTTTACCTTACGAGACAGGGTTGTCGCCAATTGGTACAAAACCTGGGAAGCCTATCGCCAGCCAAATGTCAGGCGCGCTTATTATCTGTCATTGGAATTTCTCATGGGCAGAGCCCTAGGCAACCATCTACTCAATCTGGATGCGACCGAAACCTCCAGAGAAGCGATGGAAAAATTCTGTTTGCAGCTAGAAGACGTTGAATCAATCGAACCCGATGCAGGCTTAGGTAACGGCGGCTTAGGTCGTCTGGCTGCGTGTTTTATGGATAGCTGTGCAACCTTGCAATTACCCGTTTTAGGTTATGGTATTCGTTACGAATACGGCATGTTTAAACAAGCCATTGTCGATGGTCGCCAAGAAGAGAGACCTGATCACTGGTTACGAGACGGTAATCCCTGGGAGCTGGAACGCCCAGAATATACGCAAACCGTAAAGTTTGGGGGTCATACCGAGTTTTATCGTGACGAGCATAATGATCTGCACGCTCGCTGGGTAGAAACCAATGATGTGCTCGCGATTCCTTTTGATGTGCCCATTTCTGGTTATAAAAACAAAACCGTTAATACCTTGCGCTTATGGAAGTCTTCTGCGACGGATGAATTCGATCTTGAAGAATTTAATGCGGGTAGTTACACCGATGCGGTGGCGGCAAAAAACAATGCCGAAAACATCACGATGGTTTTATACCCGAATGATTCCAGTGAAAACGGTAAAGAATTGCGCTTAAAACAGCAATACTTCCTGGCTTCAGCCAGTCTTCAAGATGTTTTCCGTCAATGGGAGACAATTCACGGCAATAATTATGAAAATTTTGTCGCACAAAATGTGTTTCAGATGAATGACACACACCCAACCATTTCAGTGGCAGAAATGATGCGCATACTAATGGATAAGAAGTGCTTAAACTGGGATGACGCATGGAGCATCACCACTAAAACCATGGCGTATACCAATCATACGTTATTGCCAGAAGCGCTTGAAAAGTGGCCAGTACATTTGTTTGAAAGTCTGTTGCCGCGATTATTGGAAATTATTTATGAAATCAATGCGCGCTTCATGCGCGTTGTGCAACAGAAATGGCCGGGTAATACCGAACGCCATGCAAGAATGTCGATCATAGAAGAAGGTCCCTACAAACAGGTTCGTATGGCTAACCTAGCTATTGTCGGAAGTTTCTCGGTAAATGGTGTTGCAGCACTGCATTCACAGTTATTGTGCGAAGGTTTGTTCCATGATTTTTACGAATTATGGCCTGATAAATTTACCAATAAAACCAATGGTGTAACGCCTAGACGCTGGATAGCACACGCGAACCCTGAAATGACAGAATTAATTTCTAGCCACATTGGCGAAGACTGGATTACCGATCTCTCGCACATTAGCGAGATTAAAAAGCTTTCAGCAGCCAAACAGAAAACGTTTGCCAAAGCATTTAAACAGGTAAAACAATCCAATAAGCAACGCCTGGCAGATTTAGTCGAACAGCTCTGCGGCGTAAAATTTAATACCGATTCATTGTTTGATATTCAGGTGAAACGTATCCATGAATACAAACGACAACTATTGAATTTACTGCATGTGATTCATCTGTATATTCAAATAAAGCAGGGCAATACCGAAAACTGGGCAAATCGCTGTGTACTCATTGGTGGCAAAGCTGCACCGGGATATATCCTGGCTAAGGATATTATCAAGCTTACCAATAACATTGCTGAAGTGATCAACTCTGACCCTGATGTGGGTGATAAGTTAAAGCTGGTTTTCTTCCCGAATTATGGTGTCACCGCCATGGAAGTCATTGCACCTGCTGCTGACTTGTCGGAGCAAATATCTACCGCCGGTAAAGAAGCTTCTGGTACTGGCAATATGAAATTCATGATGAATGGCGCATTGACCATAGGCACTTATGATGGCGCTAATATCGAAATAATTAATGAGGTGGGCGAGGAAAACTTCTTCTTGTTTGGTCTAAAAGCCAATGAAGTACAAGACTTGCAAGGCAATTATGATCCTATGCACTATATCAACCAGGATCAGGATTTGAAGGCAGTGATGGAATTACTTCAGTCTGCGCATTTCAATGCCAATGAGCCAGGAATTTTCGACAGTATTATCCAGAGTTTATATAATCGTAATGACCCATGGGTGACGTTCGCTGATTTTAGAAGCTATATAGATGCGCAAAATGAAGTCGCTAAAACGTGGCAGGATCAGGAAAAATGGGGACGCATGAGTGTAATGAATACCGCTTGCAGTGGATTCTTCTCAACCGATAGAACCATGCAGGATTACAATAGAGATATCTGGAAATTAGACGCTCTTGAAATCAAGTAGCTAATATTGTCATTAGTTAGTGTTTATTTTTTAATCTAATTAAATGGAGTTAATTGTGAGTATCAAAAAACAATTTCTGAAGTCACGGCCAGTGTGTAAAGTGACATTTCGTGTTGGAAAAGATGCAGCTAATTCTGCTGAAAAGATGTATCTCGTTGGTGAGTTTAACCAATGGGATAACAAAGCAACACCGATGAAGCGCCTTAAAAGTGGTGATTTCACACAAACTGTAGAACTGGATGTAGCTAAGCCTGAGTATCAATTTCGTTATCTAAACGATCAAGGTGTTTGGGAAAATGATTGGGAAGCTGATAAATATATTCCTAATGGCATTGATGGTGAAAATTCTGTTGTTCAGCTTTGTTAAAGCAGTAAGTAAACGCTGAGCAAATTTTTAGAATTAATGTGACGGAAATGTCGGTAGAGTTTTACCGAAGAATACCCTGTCGACACTTCCCAATAAAAAAAACAGCCCCAAAGTAGGGGGGTGTCATTTGTTGTTAGTTGTTAGTTGTTAATTGTTTTAGTTGTTTTAGTTGTTTTAGTTGTTTTAGTTGTAAAGAGTAAAGCTATGGATCTTGAAATATGAATGCAAAAGCAAAGTCTAAGCTCCCCGCAAATAAGCGAGTGATTGCCGATATCGGTGGCACCAATGCACGTTTTGCATTGCTAACCAGTAATAAGTTTATTCAAAATGAAAAGGTGTTGGCAGTCGGTGATTATCCTGATTTCGCATCAGCTTATAAGGATTATTTACAGCAGGTTAACAACCCTCAAGTACTCGAAGCAGCGATTGCCATTGCTAATCCTATTGATGGTGATCGTATTAAAATGACAAACCACGATTGGGACTTTTCGATTGAACAAACACGGCAAGACTTATCCCTCGATTCTTTAGTCTTCAAGAATGATTTTGAAGCACTGGCTCTGTCGATTCCACATTTAGCGCGTGAAGATTGCCATCAAATAGGCAGCGGCGAAATCAAACAGGATGCGCCAATTGGTATTCTAGGTCCTGGTACGGGTCTTGGTGTTGCGGGGTTAATATTTTCGGGTGAAGAATGGCTACCATTAGCGGGAGAAGGTGGGCACGTAAGCTTAAGTCCAACGACTCAACGTGAGTGTCAGATACTAGAAACGTGTTGGAAGGAATTTCAGCATGTATCTGCAGAACGATTGATTTCCGGTAGCGGCTTACAACGCCTCTATCTGGCTATCTGTGAGCTTGACCAAGTAGATGCAAAACCGGATTTAACCCCGAAAGATATCTCCCAATATGCGCTTGATCAAACGAATAAACAGTGCGAGGAAACGTTGGAAGTCTTCTGCGCGTTACTCGGTGTAGTGGCAGGAAATCTTGCCTTAACATTGGGAGCCAAAGGGGGCATTTATATCGGTGGAGGGATAATTCCGAAGCTTGGCAGCTATTTTGACAATTCTCTCTTTAGAGAGCGTTTTGAATCCAAAGGCCGTTTTAAGGATTACTTAAAAGATATTCCAGTCTTTGTCATCAAGTCTGAACATCCTGCCTTGGTGGGTATCAGTCAGGTTTTTGATTGATGCGCTTACTTCTACTTCAAAATCCAATCCAAATCCAAATCCAAATCCAAACTCAAACCCCTGAACGATTCACTCGTTAGCTAATTACCCCCCCAAAAAAAGGCCTCAAAGGTGGGGGGTGCCATTTTTACTATGCGCTTAAATATATGTTTCAAACACTTACTTCAGCGATGCTTTAGACCTTGGTAAATTCAATAATAACGCCACCACAATCAAAATTACCGGCAGAATAAATACAGTCAAGGTATCACCGAGTTCTATCTGTTTGGCATTTGCCGCAAGCTCAGCCGGCATATTGGCAAAACTTTTTTCTATCGCATTTTGTTTGTACATGAACTTGACCCAGGCTAAAGCAATTACGATAAGGCCAAAAATATTAAACAGCTTGCGACCACTGTCTAATTTTTTTATCAGTTTAATCCCGATATAAAGCGCTCCTAAGGCAGTAAGCAGGGAAGTGATAGAGAGCGCTATAGTGTATTTGTCTTTGGATGAAAGCGGGCCAGTATCTCCAGAAGCGGCTTGTAAAACCACAATAGTTATTAAACTGAAAACGGTAGCGACAAGAAAAAACACACCAACGAATGCGATAAGAAAACCCAGTGTTCGCGGAATTTCACTGTGTTTTTTTAATGTGGACTTTGACTCTGAATCTCTGGAATTACTCATAAATTTTTTTTCGCAACCAGCAATTAATTACACACATCTTATCGGCTTTTTCAAAATATAGCCTCTCTTTTTAGTTGTAATAAAATCAAACATATAAGTAATAAGAAATAAGAATTATTCTAAGAAAAACGACTTATTTTTCACTAAATGAGATTATTTGTCCCAATAATTAGTTTGACAGAGGTTTATATGAGCTGTTAATGTCCGTATCACTTGTCGGGGTGTTCACCCCTTTATGATTATTTTTCCGTCTTTACGGGAAATATAATGAAGGGATGAGCTGAGATTTTTACCCGTTGCACCTGATACGGTTCATACCGTCGTAGGAAACAAGAAGATAGTATTTTCAACTACCAAATTGGCAGTGAATTTCTAATCCGACAGGTAATTTTTTAATTAAACTGTTGGAGGAAGAATGCTTAAATCTGCGAAAGCTATACCCGCTAGTATTGTCACTAGTGTCACTCGTGAACCACTCTCTGGTTCTAAAAAAATCTATGTAAGCAACGAAGCAAATACCTTTAAAGTCGCTATGCGTCATATCGAGTTGAGCCCGACCTTATTGCGTGGTTCAGGCGATACTGCAGAATATGAGGAAAATGAGCCGGTTCGTGTTTACGATACATCGGGTCCCTATACCGATCCTTCGATTGATATTGATCTTAATAAAGGCTTACCAAAGTTTCGCAAAGACTGGATAGATGCGCGCAACGATACGGTGCAATTAGAAAACTTCAGTTCAGATTTTACCAATCAACGTTTGATCGATGAGCTTGATATCGAGCCTTTTGAAAACAAGCCAAAACCACGTATTGCCGCAGAAGGCAAAAACGTATCGCAGATGCATTACGCTCGTCAAGGCATCATTACTCCGGAAATGGAGTACATTGCGATTCGTGAAAATCTGGGGCGTGCATCAATCCCGCAAGATCAAATTGCCGAATTGACAGCAAAAGGATTGCCTAAAGAAATCACGGCTGAATTCGTGCGCAAAGAGATTGCAGAAGGGCGTGCGGTTATGCCGATGAATATCAACCACCCAGAATTAGAGCCAATGATTATTGGTCGTAATTTTTTGGTGAAAATCAACGCGAATATCGGTAACTCCGCATTAGGCTCATCGATCGATGAAGAAGTTGAGAAGATGGTGTGGTCTACCCGTTGGGGTGGCGATACCGTGATGGATTTATCGACCGGTAAAAATATTCACGAAACGCGCGAATGGATCATCCGTAATTCTCCCGTTCCTATAGGTACAGTGCCAATCTACCAGGCTTTGGAAAAAGTAAAAGGGATTGCAGAAGACCTGACTTGGGAATTATTCCGCGACACACTTATCGAGCAAGCGGAGCAGGGCGTCAGCTACTTTACAATTCACGCAGGTGTGTTGCTTGAATACGTTCCATTAACGGCTAATCGTGTGACTGGCATCGTTTCTCGTGGTGGTTCTATCATGGCTAAATGGTGTTTGGCGCATCACAAAGAAAACTTCCTTTACACACACTTTGACGACATCTGTGAAATCATGAAAGCCTATGATGTAACGTTTTCGCTGGGTGATGGTTTACGCCCCGGTTCTATCGCTGATGCAAACGATGCAGCCCAGTTTGGCGAGTTAAAAACGCTGGGTGAACTGACCCAAAAGGCGTGGAAACATGATGTTCAAGTGATGATCGAAGGCCCAGGTCATGTACCTATGGATAAAATCAAAGCGAATATGGATGAGCAACTGCATCACTGTTACGAAGCGCCTTTTTACACCTTAGGTCCTTTAGTGACTGATATTGCGCCGGGTTACGATCACATCACATCGGGTATCGGTGCGGCTCAAATCGGTTGGTACGGCACAGCGATGTTGTGTTACGTGACGCCTAAAGAGCATTTAGGACTGCCCAATAAAGATGATGTTAAAACCGGGATTATCACCTACAAGATTGCAGCTCATGCGGCTGATTTAGCTAAAGGGCATCCAAACTCACAAGTGCGTGATGATGCGATGTCTAAAGCGCGTTTCGAATTCCGCTGGGAAGATCAGTTCAATATCGGTTTAGACCCTGATACTGCACGCGCTTATCACGATGCAACCCTGCCTAAAGAGTCCGCTAAAGTGGCACATTTCTGCTCTATGTGTGGACCCAAGTTCTGTTCGATGAAGATCACACAAGAGGTACGTGATCAATACGGAACAGGCAGTGAGTATGCAAAACAGCAGGAAGCTGCGGCAGTAGGGATGCAGGAAAAGTCGATTGAATTTGTTAAATTGGGCAGTGAAATTTACAAGCCCGATTTTAATGAAGCTAATAGCTAATCCCAAATTATCAAACTCTATTCCTAAGGTTTAAACGTTTAGATGAAAATAGCAATTATTGGTGCGGGTTTAGCAGGTCGTGTATTGGCATGGCGGCTAAATGAATGTAATCAGGATATAGAAATTACCCTGATCGACCAACATGATCGCCATCATAAAGGCACAGGTCTAGTTGCCGCAGCAATGATTGCTCCTTTTACAGAAGCAGTTACAACCGAAGCCATTACGCAACATTTAGGCGTTAGGTCTTATGAGTTATGGGCGAAATGGTTAGTTGAATTAGAGAGTACAACCCATCAGAAAGTGAGTTTCAATCAGCAAGGAACGTTAGTGGTTTCGCACACTCAAGACGACGCTAGCTGGCAACGGTTTCAGGTTAAGGCTAACGCCATGATTGACGAAAAACATGTGCAGGCATTAGACCAACAACACTTGCATAAGCTTGAGCCAGAATTAGCGCATAATTTTAGTAAAGGTCTATTTTTCCCTGAAGAAGGGGTGATCAATAACCAGACACTTTACCCTGCATTAAATGATTATTTTGACCAATCAAGTGCGATTGAATGGCATGAGTCATTAGAAATCAACTTAGATGAATCTGCCAATTATGGAATCATCGATGGGTTTAACGATTGTGTTTTTGATTACGTTTTTGACTGCCGTGGCAACGGTGCGCGAGCAGATTTAAAACAGCTTCGATCAGTTCGTGGTGAAGTGGTTAGCGTGTATGCACCTGAGGTTAATTTTACCCGTGCCATTAGGCTGATGCATCCGCGATACCCCTTGTATATCGCTCCTCGTGGTGATAATCACTACATTATCGGCGCAACACAATTAGAAAATGATAATGATGGACCGATTACTATAAGGTCAGGTTTGGAATTGTTGTCAGCGCTTTATAGCTTGCACCCGGGGTTTGGCGAAGCACAGATTATCGATATGCTTTCAGGGCTTCGCCCCACATTTAATAATAATTTACCTGAAGTGTTCCAGCAGGGACGATTAGTCCATATCAATGGTTTATATCGTCACGGTTATTTATTTGCCCCAGCACTAATCAACGACCTTATAACACAATTATTTGGAGAGCAGGAGGATGTTTGCTTTCCCCAATTTTTATCCATGAACCCAGTAAATCCATCCGATCTAGCAAGTCAAATATTATGATAAAAGTCAGCATAAACAATAAAGCAGAAACCTTTGAAAATAATCTCACCATTAGCCAGGCACTGATCAAGTTAGGTTATAAAAGTGACGGTATGTTAGGGGTTGCGGTTAATCAGGTGTTTGTTTCTAGAGATCACTGGGAAGAGACACTTTTAAATGATCTGGATAAGGTCGATATCCTAAATCCTGTCAGTGGAGGCTAACATGACTCAACTAAATAATTGCAAAGGCACCCCCCCACTTATAGAGGCTTTTTCTGATAAGCAATCAAGTACATGGAATGTCTATGGCGTTGAATTAAGCAGCCGTTTCTTTATCGGTTCGGCACTTTATCCTTCACCAGAGGTTATGCAGCAGGCGATTAGAGCATCCGGAGCAGAAGTCATTACGCTGTCATTGAGAAGACAGTCCCCAGAAAATAACGGCGGTGGATATTTCTGGGATTTTGTTAAAGACTTGAGTTGCCACTTATTGCCCAATACAGCAGGTTGTCATAGCGCTCAGGAAGCTATCACTATTGCGCAAATGTCGCGCGAAATCTTCGACACAGACTGGGTTAAATTAGAAGTGATAGGTGATGATTACAATCTGCAACCTGATCCCTTTGCTTTGCTTGAAGCGACAGAAATATTGATCAAAGAAGGGTTTAAAGTATTCCCTTATTGCACCGACGATTTAGTCCTCTGCCAACGACTTCATGATCTGGGCTGTGAAGTGATTATGCCTTGGGGATCACCGATCGGCACAGGAAAAGGTCTGATGAATCCTTATGCGCTTAAGATCATTCGCGAACGCCTTCCAGAGGTAAATTTATTGGTTGATGCAGGTATCGGTAAACCTTCTGATGCTTGTCAGGCGTTAGAACTTGGGTTTGATGGCGTCTTATTAAATACAGCCGTAGCCGAAGCGGTGAATCCTGTGATTATGGCGAGTGCGTTTGCCGATGCCATCCGTGCAGGACGAGCCGCATACGAGAGTGGCATTATGCCAGCACGCGAATCAGCAACACCCAGTACTCCAACAATCGGCACACCGTTTTGGCACCAGAGTTAAACAGTGCCATTAGGTAATAGAATAATTATTAGTACTATCGTTTTAATACCGCTATCAAAAACTTAAGCAAGACACGATTCAATGAGCAAAATACTTTTAATAGGTGGCACTGATCCTAGCGGTGCCGGTTTACAAACCGACTGGCAAGTAGCGCATCACCTTGGCGTAAATGCGAGTAGTGTGGTTAGCGCAGTAACTTCTCAAAATAGTGAAGGGGTCTTCGATCAGGGTGTATTAGCTTATTCTCAAATAAAATCACAGTTGGGCAGTGTAAAGTCTGAGCCATTTACCGTGATCAAAATCGGCATGCTGGGCAATGCAGATGCGGTTAAAGCAGTAGTCGAATTTATTGCTTCGTATAATCAATTATTAAAGAGCAAACATCGTAAAGCATTTGTCATTGCCGACCCGGTACTGGCTAGTAGTTCAGGCGGGGCACTGATGGATGAAGCCGGTAAACAGGCATTCCTAACAGATTTATTCCCTCTGATTACACTTATTACTCCCAATAGTGATGAGTTAGAAAGCTTGACCGGAATATCCATTAGTAATGAGCAAGACTTAGAAGCAGCGGCACAACAATTAATTACATTGGGTGCAAAAAATGTATTGGTAAAAGGTGGTCACTTGTATAATGCTAATGATACGAATCAGAGTAATGATCTCTTCGTAAGTGTCGATGGTAGCGCCAACATCAAAGGTGAAGAAGAAAGCTTTTACTTAAGTGGCGAACGCTGGAAAAACAGAAGCAATGTACGCGGTACAGGTTGCTCATTAGCGACAGCTATTGCCTGTCAATTAAGTCTGGGATTTCCTCTGAATGACTCTATCGTTTATGCCAAGGCACTCATCAGTAATGGCATTCGTAATGCAAGCTTGACCGAAAACAACCAGTATAAATTACAGTTTTCTCATTACGATACACATCACCCGTTTGAATTAATGGATATGCCGAAGCTGGTGAAACATGCAGAGATGTTATCTAAGAGTTTTGATTTTGCCTGTTGCGATGCTGTCTCTGATGACAAGCCTGATAACATTATTTGCAACAAAGAACCTAATAATAAACTCGGCATTTACCCCGTTGTTGATTCACTTGAATGGCTACAGAAACTCATTCCGCTGGGTATAAAAACCATTCAACTCCGTATTAAAGATCAACAACCAGATGATGTGGAAGAGGATATTATTGCCGCTATTAAGCTCGCAAAGAAATACAATGTCCGTCTGTTTATCAATGATTATTGGCAGTTGGCGGTTAAACACCAAGCCTATGGTATTCATCTTGGGCAGGAAGATCTGGATGATGCTGATATGGCTAGCATCGCACAATCGGGTTGTCGTTTAGGTGTGTCTACGCATAGCTATACCGAAGTCGCCAGAACACTCGCAATAAACCCTAGTTACATTGCGTTGGGTCCAATCTACGAAACGACCAGTAAAATCATGCCCTGGATTCCACAAGGTGTTACTGCGGTAGAAAAGTGGGTGAATCTCTTAGGTAAGCAATTTCCGCTGGTTGCCATAGGTGGTATCAACTATCAAAGAGCAGCCGATTTAAAACAGACTGGTATTGGATCAGTCGCCATGATTTCCGCCATTATAAAAACTGAAAACTACGAATTAGCGACAGAAGAATTACTCGAACTTTGGGAGGACGTTTAAAGCCAGTTTGATAAAGCTGTCAATTGATTATGGATTCTTTCTACCTGCTTCATACGAATTAATTTCGTTATTACATTAACGATTGATCAAAAACGCTTGTCAATTTGAGCAATATTTTTTGTTATTTATTCTCAATAAATAGTGCAACAATTATTTTATCTCGAAGTTTCAGTACATACATTACAAAAGTACTGTTTAAAAAATCGAGGTTTATAAGCTGTTAATTATTATTTTGGAGAATTGATAAATGGCTAAGAATCAGAAGCACGATTATGAAGATGATTTCGACGACTTTGATGATGACTTTTTAGAAGTATCGGATAATGATTATGATCTGAATTTTAACGATAATAAAACGTCTAGAAAATCACATCGTGCAAAACCCAAGAGAAGCGCTCGTCATCGTATCGAAGACTATTTCGAAAGAAAAGCGATGAAAGATACCGACTGGAATTGGGATTTTGATTACGACTATGACTAGTCGTTAGGACACAACTACAAGTCACCGAATTACCCCTTGAGGGTATCCCCCCGGCACCTGGTTAAGAAACATCGTTTTTTTAAGCAGGTGCTTTCCTATATGTAAAATTTCAATGTGAATGGTTGGATATACTATTAGCACTGCCATTCAGGGCTTTATCCAATCAAAGAGTGTCTAAGCAATAATCGTTTTGATGGTGTTGATAATTTCTGCAATATTTTCATGCACTTCAGTGTCTTTTCTATAAAGCGCATAGAGCTTTCTTTTAAAGATAAAGGCATTTTCAACTTCATAAAGTGGCAGTGCTGGGTCATTTTTCAAAGGACTTAAGTCAGGAAGGTAAGCGGCTCCGCCATTGTCCTTCATGATATCAATCGCCATCAGACCATAGTTTGTGCGCACATTTGAAATCGCCTGATCTTTATATTCCTGTGAATATTCGTATTCAAACGAGACGCCCCAGTCTATTTTTATGTAATTTTTATCCAGTGCTTGTTCGGGTGTTTGGTTCGGTGTGGTCGAAAATAGTTTGATTTCAAATTCAAGCACCTCGTGCGCTTCAATCGAAGGCAATTGAATCGGCTCGAAAACAAAACCTAAATCCAGTGCGCCGTTGATTAATAAGTCCGATACATCATGAGACTGATTGATCATCAAGTTAAAAGCAAATTCAGGTCGTTGATCTTTTATTTCAACAATCCAGTTCTTAAGAAATAAATGCCAGATATCAGCCATACAGGCTATTGAGATCGATAGCTCATATTCATCTGGTAAAGCCACCACTTGTTTGGCCTGATCCCAACCAGTAACAACCATTTCTGCGTATTTAAAGAAACGGTGTGCGGCAGGTGTCGGTTCAATATTGCGTTTATCCCGTGTGAATAAAGCGACGCCTAATCGGTCTTCGAGTAATTTGATACGAGCACTTGCGGCTGATTGTGTAATGAATAATTTTTCAGCGGATTTTCTGAAGTGCCGAGTTTTGTAAATCTCGAGAAAGGTCTTTAGGTGGGAAATATCCATGGGTATAACCGTTAAAAGGGATCAAGATCATCATATTTTCTTGTTCGGCTTAAGTCATTAAAAAACTCATCTAGCTTTGCATAAATTCCAATATCGTTTTTTATAAAACAAAAACGAGTTGTCATTCAAGTAGGGGGGGTGACCTTGTTATTATTCTCACATCAAACGGATGCATAATCCTCAGCGTGTTTTATCCAGCGTTCGATTAAGGGTTCGATATTCTCCGGATATTGCTCTAACATTTGTTTTGCTGCCTGTTGTACTTTTGGCAGTAACATCTGGTCTTCCATCAGGTTGGCAATTCTAAATTGTAATTCGCCAGTTTGGCGGGTGCCAAATACTTCACCGGGGCCGCGAATCTCCAGATCTATTCTGGCTATTTCAAAGCCGTCGTTGCTATTGCGCAATGCTTCCAGACGTTTGCGTGCGTTATCTGATAAGGGTGTTTGATACATCAGTACACAACTACTGGCTTTGCTACCACGACCGACACGTCCGCGTAATTGATGTAATTGTGCCAGCCCTAAGCGTTCTGCATTTTCGATAATCATCAGGGTCGCATTGGGTACGTCTACACCCACTTCAATCACTGTCGTAGCAACTAATAGATGCAATTTACCGGATTTGAATTCAGCCATAATGGCTTCTTTTTCGGCAGACTTCATGCGTCCGTGAACTAATCCAATCTTTAAGTCTGGTAAGGCTTGTTGGAGTAATTCGGTGGTTTCTTCGGCATTTTGTGCTTGCAAGGTTTCTGATTCTTCAATCAGCGTACATACCCAATAAACCTGAGCACCTTCATTACATACCACATCAATTCTTTGCACGATCTCATCACGTCGCGAGTTACTAATAACGACGGTTTTGATTGGCGTTCGACCGGGTGGTAATTCGTCGATAACAGAATAATCCATATCGGCGTAGGTAGTCATGGCTAATGTGCGTGGAATAGGCGTTGCCGTCATGACTAACTGATGTGGATAAATATCTTCTTGTTGGGTTTGGGTCTTACCTTTTTCACGTAGCGATAAACGTTGATGCACACCAAAACGGTGTTGCTCGTCGACGATGATTAATCCCAGTCGTTGAAAATTCACATCATTCTGGAATAGGGCATGCGTACCAATAATTAAATGGCTCGTTCCGCTTTCAGTTGCTGCTAGCGCTTCTCGTTTTTCTGCAACTTTTAGCTTGCCTGATAATAGCGTGACATTAAGACCTAACGGGCTCAACCAGTCGGTAAAGTTCTTGAAATGTTGTTCCGAGAGTATTTCGGTCGGTGCCATCAGCGCTACTTGATAGCCCGCTTCTATGGCTGTTAACGCAGCTGCGGCAGCGACCAGGGTTTTACCCGAACCCACATCACCTTGTACCAAACGACTCATCGGCCATGTTTGCTGCAGATCTTCATCTATTTCTTCGATGACGCGATTTTGCGCATTGGTCAGTTCGAACGGCAAATTATCTTTTAGCCGATTGAAATACGTTGATTTGGTATTAAAAGGGATTCCGTTCGCTTGTTTTTGCTGCTCTCTGAGTTTTCTTAAACTCAGTTGATGCGCGAGTAATTCTTCGAAGATTAAACGCTGTTGCGCGGGGTGATTACGCGCTAATAACTGCGCAACTGAAACCCTAGCTACGGGTTGATGCAATGCTTGCAGTGCATGATTTAAATCGTATAAATGATTATCCGCGACTATTTGATGAGGGATAAGGTCTTCTAGCCCATTGAGGTGACTTAACGCCGCTTGAGCCAATCGTAACAAGCTGCGTTGTTGTAAGCCTTTGGTCGCCGGATAAATCGGTGTCAGTGCTTTGGCTAAGCCACTTTGGGTATTCTGGCTATCAGAACCCGTCAAAATTTTATATTCCGGGTGTACCATTTCACGGCTGGTTTTACCGATGCGCACTTCTCCAAAACATCTGAGTTTGGTGCCACGTGTCAGTGCTTTTTGCTGAGCATTACTAAAGTGGAAAAAACGTAATGTGAGTAAGCCGGTGCCGTCCGAAATGGTACAGATCATCATGCGTCGACCGCGATACACAATTTCCGAGTGTTCGACTTCGCCGATGACCATCACCTCTTGGCCATGCGAGACCGCACCAATCTCATAGAATTGGGTTCTGTCTTGATAGCGCAACGGCAGGTGAAAAAGCAAATCCTGTACTTTTTCGATATCCAGCTTTTCAAGGTTCTCGGCCATTTTGGGGCCGACACCTTTTAATTCGGTTACCGGTGAAAAAAGGCTTATAAGTGGGGGGGTGACCATAAACTACGCTTGGAAGTGCTGGATTAATTCATGGATGGCAATCGCACATGAGGTGGCAACATTCATCGATGAGTTTTCGCCATACATGGGAATATGGACGGTTTGATCGGCAAGGCTGAGTATTTCGTGGGAAATACCCTCATTTTCAGAGCCGATGACTAAACACAGTTTGCTATTTTCAGAGAGGTTTGTTGGTTTGAAGTCTCTGATATCAATGCTAGATTCGGTAATTTCTAAACAGATAATATTGGTGTCTGTGGTTTTCAGCGTGTTGATGAGTGTGTTTGCTGACTCGTGATATTCAAAATCGACATGTTTATCACTGGCGCGTGCCGCTTTGCGAATTTTGTATTTTGGAGGTGTCGCAGTCGTTCCGGTAAGGTAGAGTTTTTCAACACCCAACGCGTCTGCAATCCGGAATAAGCTACCGACATTACCTGCGATATTAATATCATTGGCGAGAATGCAAATAGGAAACTTCTGCGTTTGGCTATCTTCGAGAGGATTAACCTGAGCGCTAGCCTGAGCGTGATCGAGTTGCCTATTCATCCGCATATTTTTTCCGCATACTTTACTGGAATGATCTGACTATTTTTTCTCAGAGATTTTATCTTCTGTACCGTCGATGATTTCAACGATATTGGTACGATGACGCCAGTAGATAATCGCCGTGATTAAGACTAATCCCAGAAACAGATCTAAGGAGCTTGTTACCCAGAAAAAGTAGAGCGGTGCGAGCAGTGTTGCAATCAAGGCAGAAAGAGAAGAGATATTGAAAACCAGTGCGGATATCAACCAGGTTAAAATGACAACAATACCAACGATTGGATTCAATGCTAAATAAACACCTAAAGCAGTCGCAACTCCTTTACCGCCTTTAAAGCCATAATAAATCGGGTATACATGACCAATGAATGCAGCAATACCGACTAATATTAACCAGCCCCAGCTAAGGTCCAGTGCATGACCAATCGCGACGGGAACCAGGCCTTTAAGTAGATCACCTAATAATGTGAAAAAAGCGGCTTTTTTTCCTGCGTAACGCAGTACATTGGTTGCGCCCGGGTTTTTAGAGCCTACGGTCCTTGGGTCAACTTTTCCAAGCATCTTACAGCTAATTACAGCGGTTGATACTGAACCAAGAAAATAGGCGAGAATAACCAGGAAATAAGGCATGATATGACCAAGAAAATGAGTGTCTGAGCAGTGTAGCAAAAAATGAAAAAACTTTTAGTAAAATCATCAGGTTTTGGATCGTCATCAGATTATAGACCCACACTTTTGTTGTTACACGGCTGGGGTATGAACTCAAATGTCTGGAAACCCGTGTTACCGGGGCTGGAGTCACATTATCAAATTCATTTGGTAGATTTGCCGGGTCATGGCATTAATAACGACGTCAACGCAGACTCGATGCAAGACATCGTGGCGCTATTCTCTGATTTGATTGATGAATTGGATCAGGAAAAAGTGCATATCATGGGTTGGTCGTTGGGTGGTTTAATTGCTCAGGCTTTAGCCGATAAAATACCAGAAAAAATACAATCTTTAACCTTGGTGGCTAGCACTTTACGTTTCTCTCAGGATGAAAGTGCAGAAAGTTTGTGGCCGCATGCCATGAGCTTGAAGGTGCTGAATAATTTTGCGATCAATTTACACAAAGATATCGAAGGTACATTGAAGCGTTTTATTGCGTTGCAGTTTATGGGTGTTGCAGGTTCGAAAGAGATTCAGCGCGAACTGATTCAAGATATCTGTCCTGCAGAAGACAAAGCAGCATCTTCAGAAAAAGTGCCTAAAAGTGGGGGGGTGACTAATAGGGTGAAGATTGGAGTAAAGAGTGGGGTGACTTCAGATTCCTTAACATTAGGCTTGAAGCTACTAGCAGAGAGCGACTTCAGAAACAGCGTGAGTCATCATCCACAACTCTGGTTGTTCGCGGGGAAAGACCGATTAATACCGGCTGATGTGATAAATGATTTGAAATCTTTACGTTCTGATGCTCAAATCACGCTCCTTGAGAATGCCGGGCACGCGCCTTTTATGACGCACCCCGATGAATTCGTTAGCGCAGTATCGACTTTTATAGATACTTCAAAGTGATGTTATTAAACAAACAGATGTCTATAAACGAAATAGATGTCATTAAACAAATAAAAGTTGATAAATATTAATCATGTTCGATAAGAAAACCACACGCCTTCACTTTGAACGCGCCGCAGATACCTACGATGCCTCTGCAGTGCTGCAAAAAGAAGTAGCGAATCGACTTTCGGGACGTTTGGATTACATCAAACATTCGCCAAAAACCGTTTTGGATGTCGGCTCTGGTACGGGTTTTATTACTCAGGATTTACTCAAACGTTATCCTAAATCTTCAATAGTCGCGTTAGACCTGGCGCATAGCATGGCAAGCAAGAGCCAACAATTGGGCGGCTGGTTTCGCAAGCCGCTTGCCGTTTGCGCCGATGCCGAACAATTACCACTAAAAGCAGATAGCATAGACTTAATCATCTCTAGTTTAATGTTGCAGTGGAGTAATGATTTAAAACAAACCTTTGCTGGTTTTCACAGTGTATTAGCGCCCAATGGGCTGTTGTTATTCAGTACTCTGGGTCCGGAAACTTTACGCGAGATGCGCGAAAGCTGGGCAACCGTAGATAATGTACCACACACCAGTCATTTTCTGGATATGCATGAAATTGGCGATGCGCTATTACAATCAGGTTTCATCAATCCGGTGACAGATATGGAAATGATTACCATGACCTACACGAATGTGCGCCAGATTATGCGTGATATCAAGCAGATTGGTGCAAATAACAGCCATAGCGGTCGCAGTAAAGGGTTAATGGGTAAGCAAAAATTAAAAGCTTTTGAAACAGCCTACGAGCAATTTAAAACGGATGAGGGTTTATACCCCGCTACGTGGGAAGTCATTTATGGTCACGCCTGGGTGGGAGAAGGTTTAAAACTTGATAATTATGATCATTTTATTCCGATTCAAAAGGTATAATTTCTTCAAAATCTTTATAATTTGTTTATTCTAATATTTAACCCTACATGAAATTTATACGTATTTTATACAAAATTCCCGCTTTAATTATTTTGTCGATTATTGGCATGATTTTGATGGGCGCATTCAGTTCTCGTGATAAGTCTCTTAAAAATAAAGGCATACCGACCTTAAAACAAAAACAAGTGCGTAAGTGGTGGCTGGCAACCGTGATTAAAATTGTTGGTTTAAATTTCACGGTTAAAGGTGATGTGCCATCTCCAGATCAGCCTGCATTATGGGTCGCAAATCATGCTTCGTGGTTAGATATTCCGGTGGTTGGCAGTATGGGTGCCGGTTTTCTATCAAAAGCGGAAGTACGCAAATGGCCTGTGATTGGTTGGTTGGGTGAAAAGGGTGGAACGGTTTATATAAAGCGTGGTGGTGTAAATGCTTCGCAACGCGCCTCACAAGAAATCGCTAACAAAATAAATGCAGGGGATAATATTTTAGTGTTCCCGGAAGGAACTACATCAACAGCGGGCGATGTGCGTCGTTTTCATGCGCGTATTTTTGCGCCAGTGATGGATCATAATTTGGCAGTTCAACCGATAGCTGTTCAGTATTTAAACGATAAAGGTGAGCCACACCCTAAAATATTGTGGCAAGATCAAAGCTTTATGTCGAATCTGCTCGGTATCATTGGTGAATCGAGTATTAATGTTATACTGACGTTTCTTCCTTTGATCCCTGCGGGAGAGTTTAGCGAAAGAAAGAGAATAGCTGAGCTTTGCGAGAACCAAATCAAGTCTATTGTTGTCAAAAAAGTATCGATGGAGAGCAAAGCAATATCGTCTGAGCAGTAAACACGCTTCACAACAATATTTTTACAAATAACAAATTAAAAAAACGTTACTAAATAGTGTGTTATCAGTAAGTAAATAAGAAAACTAGTTAGAAGGAAAGGAAATAATAAAAATGCAGCAAGGAGAAAAATTTAACACAATTACGCATTTTCTTGCCGCAGTTTTGGCTGTACCCGGACTTATCTATTTAATTGTTTTAGCCGCAAATACAGGTGACGCCTGGAAAATTGTCAGCGCCAGCATTTATGGCACTACCTTATTGCTTTTGTATATCAGTTCTACCCTGTGTCATGGTCATAGCGGACGCTTCCGAGACTTATTCGAAAAGCTTGATCATTTATCAATTTACTTGCTAATCGCAGGTACCTATACACCCTATATGCTGGTCACGCTGCGTGGCAACTGGGGCTGGACAATATTTGCTGTGGTTTGGGGTTTGGCGTTGATTGGCATGCTGATAGATGTCTGGCCTAAAGATGCGAATAAAGAAAATAAACGAATAATACCGCTAATCATCTATCTGGTTATGGGTTGGTTGGTCATTATACCAATACAACCGCTAACGGAGAGTCTAGCCTCTACGGGTGTATGGTTGCTCGCTGTGGGTGGTGTTCTCTATACAGTGGGCGTTGTGTTCTTTATTCTAAGCGATCGGGTAAAGCATGCTCATGGAGTGTGGCATTTGTTTGTTATAGGTGGCAGCCTTAGCCATTATATATCGATCTCTGCTTATGTGATTTAGTCTTCTCTATGGGGTAGCTAAAAAAACGGCTATAAGTAGGGGGGTGCCAATAGGGATGCCAATAAAAACTGTAAATTAATGTTGTTTTACTGAATGTTAATTTGAACGAGAAACACACAAAAAAGCCTGAATTATTTCAGGCTTTTTTGTGTGTGTTGGTATGTCACTGCTCTATTGTTTGATGCACGGATAAATATATCTCTGCATCTGTCATTCAGATAACCAGAATAGACAGGTTTAAATAATAGAATGTCTTTTTAGCTTCGAGCGAAGTGTTGCTCTATTGATTCCCAAACACGCAGCCGTACGTGATTGATTGCCATTGGTGTGTTGCATTAGCACTTCTAATAACGGTCTTTCCACTTCATCCATGATTTGTCGATATAAAAACGTCGCGTCATGATCACCTAACAGCATTAAATAGTTTTCAACAGTATCGCGTGTGGTTTCTGATAAAGAACTACCTGTAGTTGTGATAACTGGCAGTGTTTTTAAAGGTTGATTCATGGCTTGTTCTTTCCTTGTTATTAGGTTTTGTTAGAGCAGCTGACTCTAAGCAAAAGGCTAATTATTTTTTAATTGATCAATACTAATACAATACGGGTACATTGCTGGTTTGTATTAAATTGTTTCCATGGCCTTTAAAGAGCTAACAGAATACTTTCTAACTTTTGTAATTGCTTCTTCGAGCATGAGATTGGGTAGATCTCTTTGGTCAAAGGTTTCAGTAGTTTCTGTTGTTGGCCTACTAAACTAGATAAATACCAGCCGATATGTTTTCGCGCAATGCGAACTCCTTGATCAGTGCCATAGTAGCGATGAATGGCATCGATATGTTTTAACGTAGTATCAATCTTCTCCTCCAACTTAATGGGAAAAGTTGGTGCTGCATCGACCAAAATATCATTAATCTCTTTAAATATCCACGGTTGACCGTGACTAATTCTACCCAGCATGAGTCCATCGACGTTGGTGTAGTTTAAAATGAACAGCGCATCTTCAATGGTTTTAATGTCTCCATTTGCCAATACTGGTATGTCAATAGCGTGTTTTATTTGGCGTATGGTTTCGTATTCGGCATGTCCCGTATAGCCTTGGTTTCTGGTTCTACCGTGGATGGCGAGTGACGCTATTCCTGCGTTCTCTGCTATTCGGGCGACTTCTAATGCATTGCGATGAGTTGACTCCCAGCCAGTACGAATTTTTAATGTGACAGGCACATCAACGGCGGCGACAATTTTTTCTAAAATCTCTGCAACTAGTTTAGTGTCTTTCATCAATGCCGAGCCTGCCGCTTTATTGCATACTTTTTTTGCCGGACAACCCATATTGATGTCGATGATTTCTGCACCGAGATCGACATTGAATTTCGCCGCTTCTGCCATCACATGAGGTTCAGTACCTACGATCTGAGCTGATCTGGGGCTGGGTTCATTTCTTTGGGGAAGTCGTTGTTGTGTTTTTCGTGTTTTAAGCAGAGAAAGGTCCGAAGTGATCATCTCTGACGAAGTAAGACCCGCCCCATACTGGCGACATACGTCTCGATAAGGGCGATCGGTGATACCTGCCATCGGAGCCAGCAAAAGTTTGCTCTTGAGCGTATATGAACCTATCTGATACGACATAATGGTAATGATTTAGTGCTTTATAAAAAGTTAAACTGAAAGCGGGTTGCTTTGCTTCCCGGATCTTTGATTTTCAATTTAAGGTTGGTGACTAAATTCTTTTTTAACAACATGGACTCTGTGTAGTTTTCCAAATATTCGTTGGGCTTAAACCTTCTTAGAGCGACGAGTTTGGATTGTGAATCAGTCAGCCGAACTTCTAGAATAGGGAATTTCTGATCAAAATCAGCCTCGTTTTCCATGGACGCAGAAATCAATAGCACACCTTTTTCAATAGGGTGCGTAAAGACATTATGGTTGACCATGTGGATTTTATCGGGCTCGTAGCGGTTTACACCTAAAATTTCATCTTTGTAATGGTATAAAACCTGAGTAATTAGCAAAAGAAACAGTAATAAGGCGGTGGTTTTTAATCGCAAACCCACACCGTCGGAATCTTTTTCGACCCCTTTGATTGCTGGTTTTTTGTCAGTTTTGTCAGCGTTATTGCCGCCATCTTTATTGTTATCAGTGATGATATCCGTGTGCCTGATTTCTTCGGGCTTTTTGGATTCTTGTGTTTTGGCAGATTCTATTTTTTTATCAGAGTAGGGCTCAGGCATATTGGTAGATAATGTTTTTGATCCATTAAAAACCTGATGACATTCACCACAACGCAACATGCCTTTAGCGATAGTGACTTCGCGCATATTGATTTCAAATATGGCTTTACAATGTTCGCATTGAGTAAACATGGATGTGGTTTTAGAACCTCTGCTATTAAGTTTTTATTGCGCTGATTCTTACCCAGTCTTCAAGAATTTTAACCTTAAAATCTTTAAATGCTGCCGAATAGGTTTCGAGTATCTGATCTTTTTGTTCGCTCAGAATTCCTGATAAAACGAGTTGCCCACCGCTGCGGGTAAGTGAAGCGAATAAAGGAAAAAGTTCACGAAGTGGTCCGCAGAGAATATTGGCTAATAATAAATCGGCAGGTTGTTGCGGACAATCATCCGGCAAGTAACACTGGATGGCATCTTTGCTGATGTTATTACGCTCCATATTGTCGTAGGTTGCAGTAAGCGCCTGAGGATCTATATCGGTCGCGATAATGTTTTTTGAGCCGAGTTTAGCGGCTGCCAGCGCTAAAATGCCGCTGCCACAACCATAGTCGATCACTAATTTATCGGTTGGATGATTTTGATCTAACCATTCCAGGCAAAGAGACGTAGTAGGGTGGGTGCCGGTACCGAAGGCTAGCCCGGGATCAAGCAATATCTTAACGCTGTCATCTTCCGGAACATCGTAATTACTGGGGTATATCCAGAGATTGTCACCAAACTGCATGGGATGAAAGTCTTTCATCCAGACGCGTTCCCAATCCTGATCTTCGATAGTTTCGACTAATACGTTACCTACATGCCATTCTTCACGATGTGTTTCTAAAGCGTTGGTCAATTTAGAGAGATCGGTGTCGTAATCAAACAAGGCGGTGATGATAAGCTCATCCCATAGCGGTGTTTCACCCGGTAAAGGCTCTAACACTGGCGTATCTTTTGCATCTTGAAAGGTAATAGAGAGTGCATTTGCACTCTCCATCGCGTTTTCTATGATTGCGTGGTTCTGCTGATCTGTTTGGCAAACCAGTTGTAACCAACGTTGTTCAGACATGCTGTTGTATCCTTAAGATCAAAATATCCTATAAACCTAATTTTTTCTCAAGATAGTCAATACCCGCACCACCTGCAACAAAGGCCGTATCTTCCATGATACGTCGTTGTAAAGGTACATTGGTTTTGATGCCTTCGATAACCATTTCAGACAGTGCGCCGCGCATACGTTTAATCGCAGTTTCGCGATCTTCTGCATGCACAATCAGTTTACCGATCATGGAATCGTAATAGGGCGGTACTGTGTAGCCACCATAGATATGCGTGTCGACACGTACACCTAAACCACCTGGCATATGAAAACGCTCGATCTTACCTGGAGAGGGTACAAACGTTTCAGGATCTTCAGCGTTGATTCTGCATTCAATCGCATGACCACGCGGAATCAATCCTTGTTTGATTTTCAGTTCTTCACCAGATGCAATAAGCAGCTGTTGTTTAACCAGATCAACACCCGTAATTAGTTCAGTCACTGGATGTTCAACCTGAAGACGGGTATTCATCTCAATGAAATAGAATTCACCATTTTCGTATAAGAACTCGAATGTACCTGCGCCACGATAGCCAATATCAACACAGGCTTTGGATACTGCTTCGCCCATGCGTGTACGCTGTTCCTGAGTAATTCCAGGTGCAGGTGCTTCTTCAACCACTTTCTGATTACGACGCTGCATAGAGCAGTCACGTTCACAAAGGTGGATGGCATTGCCGTGCGTATCGGCAAGTACCTGAAATTCGATATGACGAGGCTTTTCAAGGAATTTTTCCATGAATACCACATCGTTATTGAAAGCCGCACCGGCTTCTGTTTTGGTGAGTGAGATAGATTCTAGTAAATCAGACTCATCGTAAACCACGCGCATTCCGCGACCACCGCCACCACCCGTAGCTTTAATGATAATAGGGTAGCCAATATCTTTTGCCATTTTCAAACAAACTTTTGGGTCATCTGGGATGGGACCATCAAAACCTGGCACACAGGGAACACCCGCTTTTATCATTGCCGCTTTGGCTGCAATTTTATCACCCATAACACGGATGGTTTCAGCTTTAGGGCCAACGAAAATAAAGCCGCTAGATTCAACACGTTCTGCAAAATCGGCATTTTCAGAGAGGAAACCATAACCCGGATGGATCGCATCTGAATCTGTAACTTCTGCAGCACTAATGATAGCCGGAATATTCAAGTAGCTATCCATAGATGAAGGTGGACCAATACACACCGATTCATCTGCAAGTCTTACATGTTTTAAATCACGGTCTGCTGTTGAATGAACGGCAACAGTTTTGATATCCATTTCATGACATGCGCGAAGAATTCTTAATGCTATTTCACCACGATTGGCGATGAGTAATTTTTTAATCATTTAATTGTCTCAATATCTGACTCGATTATTATTTATCTGTCTATTTGAAAAATTTAATATAAAACGGGTTTATAAAAAACTGTGTTTAAAAGACAAGCTTATTCAATAACATAAAGTGGTTGCCCAAATTCAACAGGCGTCTCATTTTCTAGTAAGATTTCTTTGATAGTGCCGGCTTTGTCAGACTCAATCTGGTTAAGCATTTTCATTGCTTCGATGATGCAAAGCGTATCGCCAATAGCGACTTTAGAACCAACGCTAACGAATGGTGGAGACGTTGGTGAAGCGGCACTATAAAACGTACCTACCATTGGCGCATCAATCGTTTCGCCTTGTGGTGCACTCGTATCCGGAAGTCCAGGAGAGGCCGACATATCAGTAGCCACTGGTGGCGCACTATACTGTGGAGCTGCAGCTGGAGGTGCAGCATATACAGGCGTTGTAGAGTTACGTGAAATTCTTACTGATTCTTCGCCTTCAACAATCTCCAGTTCTGCGATATCGCTGCTTTCGATTAGCTCGATCAGTTTTTTGATTTTTCTAACGTCCATAATGTGTTCTCTAATTTAAATTTCTATAAGTTAGCCATACCTATGCAGACATTTGCTGCAAATGATGACTTTATGGTTAATCCAACTGGTTTAAAGCTGCCTGTAAGCCAAGCTCGTAACCGAGCGCACCCAAGCCCACGATAGTACCAACAGCAATATCTGAAAAATAAGAATGCTGACGGAATGCTTCGCGTTGATGCACATTGGATATATGTATTTCTATAAAAGGAATTTGTGTCCCCAGAAGAGCATCGCGGATAGCGACACTGGTATGGGTATAAGCAGCAGGATTGATCAAAATAAATTCGACTCCATCTCTGGCTGCCTGGTGAATAGTTTCTATAAGCGTTGATTCTGAATTACTTTGCACATGTTCAAAGGTGTGAGATTTTTCAGAAGCTTGTTTTTCAAGGCGTTTGGCAATATCGTCTAAAGTATCAGAACCATAGATTTCAGGCTCTCTTGTCCCAAGCAAATTCAGGTTAGGACCATTCAGTAGTAGTATTTTAGCCATTTTTGCTTTTTTCTTGATTTTAGAGGAAGTTGAAGACAAAACGCGTCAAATTTAGTGAATTTTAACCCGATATATCGACAAAGGCTATTCTATTTTAATAAAAATAATGAATAATAGCGGGTCTTATCATAAATTGAGGCTTTCTAGCGTAATTCAAGAAGTTTTACGTTTTTTGTGCAGAAATAGGGTGTTTTTTAGTATTTGTAGTGTCTTTGTTTTGCTCTGGTCATTGATTGTTATTTTGAGGATATTTACGCATCAGATGTCGGAGGAATTAAAACCAGTTTGCCCGTATGTGTTTTTTGCAAGAAGTCCGTTTGGGCCGCTGCGATATCAGAAAGGGGATAGGTCTTCGCTACTAAGGGTTTAATCTCATTGGCCTCAATGTACTTGATCAAATTTAGAAAAACGATTTCATCTTGAAACGTACAGCCAAAAAAAGTGAGGTCTTTTAAGTATAATGTTCTTATGTCCAACTCGACCATAGGTCCAGCAATCGCGCCGGCGGTTGCATAACGACCACCACGTTTTAAAGCATCGATAAACATGGGCCAATCTTTTCCAGCGACCAGATCAATAACGACATCTAATTGGTCGGCACCTATTTTATCGGTGATAGATTCACCGCGAAAGACAATCTCATCTGCGCCAAGTTGTTTTACTTCTTCGGCTTTTTACTGGTTGGTAACAGCGATAACCCGAGCACCACGGCGTTTCACTAATTGCACTGCAGCTGATCCAACACCGCCAGACGCACCCGTTACCAAAACCGTTTCGCCTGCTTTTATCCCAGCACGATGTAGCATGTTTTCAGCCTTAGAATATGCACATGGTATCGATGCAAGTTCTGCATCACTCCACTCACTTTTTACAGGGTAACTTTCTGCTGCCGGAGCAACGGTATATTGCGCAAAACCACCATCGATTTCTGAGCCAAATGCCCAACACTCGTAAGGTCTAAATTCAGTGTAAGTTTGCATAATGCTTCTGATCAGAACTCTTTCACCAATTCGTTCATTACTCACCTGATCACCCACTGCAACAATCACCCCACAAAACGTCTGCACCTTGAATGCGGGGAAATTTAATGGCTTCACCTGTCCATGAGCTATCGTCTGCATTCGCATCATCAAAACCTGCTGTAGCACCAGAGTCTGTGGCTGTGGTAACCGATTTTGAATACCAGGCAATGCGGGTATTAATGTCGGTATTGTTGATGCCTGCCGCAGAAACTTTAATCAAAACCTCATTGGCTTTAGGGCTTGGTGTAGCAACATCATGTCGATATTCCAGTTTATCCAGGCCGCCGTGTCCTGTGAGTAGAGCGGCAGTCATGGTATCCGGTATGGTGTTGCTCATTATTTCGATTCCTTACAGAATATTTCTGGGTGTATTACACAAGTGTAGTTGTATTTTCTAATTATAAAATAATAGAAAGCCACCCCCCTACTTATGGGCAGTTTTTTGCTTAGCCTGGTTTTGATTCTTTTAGTTAGGGCACTATTCTTACAGAAACCTTTTTGATGATTTCTCTTTATTTTTTAATTTGGGTTTAAAAGTGAAAATTTAACTATTATTTAATAAATACATTGATTGTTTGGTCTATAAAGTTAATTCACAGGCTTGTGTTTTTTATCCTGCTAACAAAGCCTTTTCATACACTAACTAAGAGGTTGCTATGGCAATACGTACAGAAAAAGATTTCCTTGGTAGTTTAGATATTCCCAAAGACGCTTACTATGGCGTACATACTGCTCGGGCACTGGAAAATTTCACCATAACCGGGGTTCAAATTAACCATTTTCCACGCATTATTATCGCATTAGCGATGGTCAAAAAAGCCACTTTGGCCGCTAATCTAGAATTTGGTCTGATTGATGAAAAATTAGCAGCTGCGATTAATCAGGCCTGTGATGAAATCATCGATGGCAAATTGCATGAGCACTTTGTCGTCGACTTGATTCAAGGTGGCGCAGGTACCTCGACTAATATGAATGCCAATGAAGTCATTGCTAATCGTGCCTTGGAAATACTTGGTCATGAAAAAGGTAGCTATAAGAATTTACACCCCAATGACCATGTAAATTTATCCCAATCTACCAATGATGTTTATCCGACCGCTTTTCGTGTTGGATTGCTATTAAGCCATGCAGATTTACTGGCTGCCCTTGAGCAGTTGATTGGGCATTTCAAAGATCGTGCGGAATTATTTAAATCCATCTATAAAATTGGTAGAACCCAGTTACAGGATGCGGTTCCCATGACCTTGGGGCAAGAGTTTCAGGCCTTTGCCGATACCTTGAGCGAAGAGAAGCAACGCTTTCGCGATTTAGAAGGGTTACTCGGCGAAGTAGGGCTTGGTGGAACAGCGATAGGCACAGGTGTTAATGCGCCCAAAGGTTTTGCCGCTGTGGCTTGTAAACACTTAGCAGATATCAGCGGGTTTTCAGTAACACCTGCCGCAAATCCAATCGAAGCAACGTCTGATACTGGTATTTATCTTACATGGTCTGGCGTGTTGCGACGTACTGCGACCAAGCTATCAAAAATCTGTAATGATTTACGTTTGCTGTCTTGTGGTCCACGGGCAGGTATTGGCGAAATTAATTTACCACCAGTACAAGCCGGCTCATCAATTATGCCGGGCAAAGTGAATCCGGTGATTCCAGAGATGGTCAATCAAGTGGCTTATCAGGTGATGGGTAATGACCTGACCGTCATGCTGGCGTGTGAAGGTGGGCAATTGCAATTGAATGCTTTTGAGCCGGTGATGGTTGCAAACCTGTTTCAATCGATCGACATTATGAAACGTGCAATGCGCATTCTGGGTGATCGTTGCGTTTCAGGTATCACGCCGAATATCGAGCATTGTCAGAAAAATCTGGAAAAGAGTATCACCTTGGTGACGCTTTTGAATCCGCAATTGGGTTATGAGATTTCATCTGAAATAGCGGTCGAAGCATTAACGTCGAAACGTACTATTCGAGAATTAATACTGGAACGCAATTTGATGAGTAGTGAAGACTATGATGCGTTGATAAAGGAATCTACAGAGCTGGATTAAACAGCTCTCTATCGATAGAGGCTCAATTCGAATGTTCTAAAAAAGCGCCTTTAAGTAGGGGGGTGGGTTTGCTAAACAGCAACCACCCCTTTTATATGAGGATGCGCTTCATAATTCTGTAATTCAAAATCTTCGAATTTGAAATCGAAAATAGAATCCACGTCAGGATTAATTTTCATCGTTGGGAGTGGCAGTGGATCACGACTTAATTGTAATTCGGCCTGTTCCATGTGATTAGAATACAAATGCGCATCGCCCAGCGTATGAATAAAATCACCCGCTTCCAGTCCGGTAACCTGCGCCACCATCATGGTCAATAGCGCATAAGAAGCAATATTAAAAGGCACGCCGAGGAAGATATCAGCACTGCGTTGATACAATTGGCAAGAAAGCTTGCCGTTCGCCACATAAAACTGGAAGAACGCATGGCAAGGTGGAAGCGCCATGTTTTCAACGTCAGCAACATTCCATGCGCTTACGATAATTCGACGTGAATCAGGCGTATTTTTGATTTGATCAATAATCATTGAAATCTGGTCGATATGATCACCTGACGGTGTAGGCCATGAGCGCCATTGCGAACCGTAAACAGGTCCCAGGTTTCCATCTTCATCAGCCCATTCATCCCAGATACGCACACCGTTATCTTTGAGATATTTGATATTGGTGTCGCCTTTTAAAAACCATAATAGCTCATGGATGATAGAACCCAGATGGCATTTTTTGGTAGTTACAAGAGGGAAACCTTCTGATAAATCGTAACGCGCCTGATAGCCAAAAACAGATTTGGTGCCAGTACCTGTGCGGTCCTCTTTAACCGTGCCGTTTTCATAAACGTGACGCATAAGGTCTAGATATTGCTTCATGCTTTTGCTCCCTTTTTGGTTCTCGGCTCTATGTCTGCATTGTTACTTTTGTATGCCCATACGATTAATCCGATACCAGCAATGATCATCGGTATGGATAATAGTTGGCCCTGTGTGAGCCATTCAATTCCAAGGAAATCACTATTATCCGGAACTCTGAAAAACTCTACGGTCGAACGGGCAATACCATAACCGAGTAGGAAAAGCCCTGAAACGGCACCTAGCGGACGTGGTTTTTTCGAGAAAAACCACAGAATAAGAAATAGCAATACACCTTCACCAATAAACTCGTAGAGTTGCGAGGCGTGTCGCGCTTGGTCATCAACGTGTGGGAAAACCATTCCCCACGGAACATCAGTAGGGCGTCCCCAAAGTTCGCCATTGATGAAGTTACCCATTCTGCCAGCGCCTAAACCGATAGGCACCATTGGGGCGATAAAGTCACCAAGTTGTAGAATGCGTAGATTCCATTTTCTGGCAAGTATCAACATGGCGATTAAAACGCCAATTAAACCACCATGAAAACTCATGCCGGGTTCCCATAAGCGGAACAGCTTCATTGGGTCAGCCATCAATTCTGAAAATTGATAAAAGAACATCTCCCCAATCCTGCCACCTGCGATGACGCCAATTGCGCCATAAAACATGATGTCGTCAACTTGCTCTGGTTTAACCGGGCTGTGTGGGCGTCTAGCTCTGATCTTTCCTAAAACAAGAAAAGCAACAAAGCCGATGACATACATTAAACCGTACCAACGTACTCCAGTGGTTTCAGAGAAATGGATAAGAATAGGATCAATTTCAGGATAGGTGAACATGGGTAAAAATTACCAAATCATTGTGTTAGGTTTATGAGTACGTATCGTTGTTACGTTTGGATTGTTTTAAAGCGTTTTAAACGTGTTTAACTTGGAAAACGATTAAAAATAATTACACGTGACTAAAAGAATAATTTCTTTAGCTCTTCGCCTGGCTCATCTGCGCGCATAAAGGCTTCGCCAACAAGAAATGCGTTCACCTGATGATCACGCATCAATTTCACATGCTCGGCATTATGTATGCCGCTTTCTGTCACCACAATGCGCTCTTCAGGTATTTTATCAAGCAGGTTCAGAGTGGTATCTAGCGAGGTTTCGAAGTTTCGCAGATTTCGATTATTGATGCCGACTAAGGTTGCGTCTAGCGGTAATGAACGCATCAGTTCTTCTTCATCATGTACTTCAATTAACACATCCATGCCGAGCTCTCGCGCCAGATGATATAGCGATGACATTTTTTCATCGCTTAATACAGCGACAATCAGCAGTATACAATCTGCCCCCATCGCGCGTGCTTCGTAAACCTGATAAGGGTCGACCATAAAATCTTTACGAATTACTGGTAACTCACAAGCGGCTCTAGCTTGTTGTAAATACTCGTCACTGCCCTGGAAAAAGTCGATATCCGTCAGAACAGATAAACAGCTAGCGCCACCGTTCTCATAACTTTTAGCAATTTCAGCGGGTATAAAATGTTCGCGGATCACGCCTTTGCTTGGCGAGGCTTTTTTAACTTCAGCAATTACCGCAGCATCACCATTGGCAATACGCTGTTGCATTGAGTTGACGAAACCACGTACAGGTGAAGCGTTTTCAACACGTTTGATAACGTCGTCCAAACTATTTATTTGAAGGCGTTCAGCTATTTCTTGTTCTTTACGAAGAATAATCTTCTTTAGAATGTCAGGGGTGTTACTTTCCATGGTGTTAAAATTCCAGTATCGCTAGCAACAGCTAGAACGAGTTAGTTTCGTGGATAAGGTCGAGTAATTTCTGGCGGGCCGCACCAGATTCAATCACTTCTAAAGCGCGTTCAACGCCAGCCTGATGTGAAGCGGTCAAGCCAGCAACATAGATAGCCGCACCAGCATTCAAAGCAACAATATCTCTCGCCGGACTATTGTCATTGTTTAAAACCGAATTGACCATTGCCAGACTTTCTTCGGCATTCTTGACGCGGATATGGCTAATGGGGCTTTGCTTTAAACCGAAGTCTTCAGGTTTGATAGTGTACTCTGTAATCTCTCCATCTTTGAGCTCGGCAACATAGGTATCTGTAGAGATGCTGATCTCATCCATCCCATCTTTGCCATGCACAACCATCACATGGTTCGAACCTAATTGCAGGAGTACTTCGGCAACCGGTCTTACCCATTGTTTACTGAAAACCCCCAGCACTTGATTCGGTGTGCCAGCAGGACTGGTCAAAGGACCGAGTAAATTAAACAAGGTGCGTGCACCCATTTCTTTACGCGGGCCGATAGCATGCTTCATTGCGCTGTGATGCTTGGGTGCAAACATAAAACCGACGCCAATATCATCGACACATTGTTTTACCTGATCTGCAGTTATTTCAAGATTGACACCCGATGCTTCGAGTAAATCCGCAGCACCGGAGCTGCTAGAAACAGATCGATTACCATGTTTGGCAACACGTCCACCAGCTGCTGCAACAACCAGACAACTAGCGGTTGAAATATTGAAGGTGCTACTGCCATCTCCGCCTGTGCCGACGATTTCAACCAGTTTGTCTTTATCTAGATTTACCGGTGTAGCGAGTGATCTCATCACTTTTGCTGCTGCTGCAATTTCTTCAACGGTTTCACCTTTCATGCGCATCGCGATAAGAAATCCGCCTATTTGAGCATCGGTTGCCTGACCTGTCATTATCTGGTGCATGACATCAGTCATCTCATCAATGCTGAGGTTTTCTCTTTCTATCGCTTTGTTAATTGCTGATTGGATATTCATGTCGTTACTGTCATTGGTTATTTGTTACTTTCACGTAAATTCTACGTTTTGGATGGCAGAGAATATTAACATGGAAGTTTTTCAGATGTTAGCCAAACGCTTTAAGTTTCCGTCAAATAAAAAAAGTGCCTCAAAGTGGGGAGGTGGCTTACGCTTTGCACATAGATATGTGTGAATAAGCCGATTTCTACGTCATGCTTGATAACCGTTGCGACATCTACTCAAGGCTTAATGAAAGTACCTGCATTTAGTGGGATAATGCCTTTATACCTTTATATACAACAAGTAAGAACTAAAACCATGTCGACACTATTACACGATTTACTCGAAGAAAAAGGCGTACTTCTGGCAGATGGGGCAACTGGCTCCAATCTATTTGGTATGGGGTTACAAACCGGTGATGCGCCAGAACTCTGGAATACAGATCACCCCGATAGAATTTCTCAGCATTATCGTAATTTTGTCGAAGCAGGTTCAGACATCATCTTGACCAATACCTTTGGTGGCACACAATATCGAATGAAGTTACACGGTGCGGAAAAACGTGTCGAAGAACTCAACGTAAATGGCGTTAAATTACTCAAAGCTGAAATCGTAAAATCGGGTCGTCAAATTGTCTGTGCTGGCTCGATGGGGCCAACCGGTGAATTGATTGTGCCGTTAGGAACGATGACTCATGAAGAAGCGGTCGTGGCATTTCGTGAACAAGCTGAAGCGTTGAAGAAGGGCGGTGTTGATGTCTTCTGGATTGAGACACTATCATCCAAAGAAGAAGCTGCAGCTGCTGTTGAAGCATGCACAGGTTTGGGTTTGCCGATTGTGACGACTTACAGTATTGACACCAATGGCCGCACCATGATGGGTTTATCACCTGATGATATCGTTAAAGCGTCAAATGAAATGGATACACCACTAATTGCATTTGGCTCTAACTGCGGTATCGGAGCGGCAGAGTTACTCGCGGCGGTTGTGAATATCAGAACAGCGCTCTCTAATTTAGAATGTGATAAAGCCGATGAGACTATTATTATCTCAAAAGCCAATTGCGGCGTACCACAGTATATCGATGGCGAAATCGTCTACAGCGGAACAGAAGCAATCATGGCAGATTATGCTGGGATGGCTATAGACGCAGGTGCCAGAATCATCGGTGGCTGTTGCGGTACATCTTATAATCACGTCGCAGCAATGCGCAAGGCGATTGATAATCACAGCAAAGGTGATTCTCCATCTAAAGAAGAAATTGAACAACGATTGGGCGAATTAAGTACCGGCGCAATTGCACAGCTTGAAGGTAAGTTATCTATTGCTGAAGGGGCGTATGTGCAAAAAGATGCACCTAGACGTTCTCGTCGTAGGAAATGACCTTTCGAGGCTCACCAAGAGCCAGAAAGGTTCATCGTAGATTCCGTAAGGAATCGTCGATGTACAATGATTGATAAGTCTCAGCTCTATTTCCGATAGCTCATAATTCACCAAGTCGAGGCTCACCAGGAGCCAGAAAGGTTCATCGTAGATTCCTTAAGGAATCGTCGATGTACAATATAATCTCTGGGGAAATTGTTTTTTATTCATCATTAGGTGAATAAAAAAAAGTGCCTCAAAGTAGGGGGGTGACTAAGTCATTTATTGAATTTCTATCCCTGCCTCTATCCCTATTTCTTGATTAGTTGTTTATCCCCTCTAACTTCTGATTCGCCATGTCTTTACCAATACCGATGAATTTCTGAATGTAGCTGATCTCCGTATCGTTACTGCGCAGGGCGATATACAGTTTTTTATGAATACTGTTTTCTCCGATCTGCAAGGTCTGCAAGGGATATTTCCTGGTCGATTCTTCTGCAAGCCATTGCGGTAAGGCGCAAACACCACGGCCAAGCGCTGTCATTTGCAGCATCAACTCAATCGATTCGATTTGCTTCATCTTGGCGGGTTTGAGGCTCGCGGGATTTAAAAACTCAGTGATGATATCCAGTCTTTCCAAAGGTACAGGAAAGCTCAACAAGGTTTCTTTTGCCAGCTCAGCCGGTGAAACGATTTTGTGATTTGCTAATGGATGATCTTTAGCGACCAGCAATACCAGTTCGTATTCTGCGATGGTTTCGTAATGGACTTTATCGCGAATTTCCATGTCAGGTGTGACCAACATATCGATATGTTGATTGAGTAAACCTTCCAAACCTGAAAACTGAAATTTATTCACAATATCAATATCTACCTCGGGCATCTTCTCTAAAAATACCCCAATTACACCTGTTAACCATTCATAGCAGGGATAGCATTCGACGCCAATGCGTAATATTCCCTGACGACCTTCGCTATACGCCTTAAGCGTTTCTTCGGTTTGCTTAATTACAGGTAATACTTGTTCGGCCGTTTGTAATAGCAATTTACCAGCTTGAGTCAGGCGTAAATTTCTGCCTTCTCTTTCCCATAATTTGGTATCTAATTTATTCTCTAAATAACTGATTTGGTGTGATAAAGCAGACTGACTCAGGTAGAGGGTGTTGGCGGCTTCTGTCAATGTGCCGTTGAGATGGAGTGCTTGAATGATTTTCAGGTGTTTGTTTTCAATCATGAGGTTTCTTCATGGATAGTGCAAAAACCATCACTATAGTTCATCTTAAAATAAAAATACACTGTCTGTTCTTTCACACATCGAGCACAAAACAATGGCTATTACACATAATTTGGGATTCCCTCGAATTGGTAAAAAACGAGAACTAAAATACGCATTAGAAAAGTATTGGAAGCAGGAAATCTCGCAACAGGAATTATTAAACACTGGTGCATCACTGCGACAGAATCACTGGAAAGAACAACAGGCGCTGGATTATTCTCCTGTCGGTGATTTCTCTTTTTATGATCAGGTGCTAGATACTAGCTTCATGCTCGGTAATATTCCTCAGCGTGTGCAAAACGTATCTGACAATTCCCTGGATGATTACTTCCGTGTCGCGAGAGGACGATCATCTGCAACCGAGTCTGACTGTTCCTGTGTTCAAGCAGGCGAAATGACCAAATGGTTCGATACCAACTATCATTACATCGTGCCTGAATTCGATAAAGACACTACATTCAAGCTGGATGCGAGTCGTATTCTGGCGCAAATCGAAGAGGCAAAAGCACAAGGAGTTAATGTTAAACCTGTCATTATCGGCCCTGTAAGTTACCTTTGGTTGGGTAAAGCAAAAGACGCTTCTAATAAACTCTATTTACTTGATCAATTAATTCCAACTTACGCGCAGTTGATACTTGAATTAGAGAAAGCTGGGGTAGAGTGGTTACAAATTGATGAGCCTATTCTGGTTTTAGAGTTAGACGAAGACTGGCAACATGCTTTACGAAAAGCCTATTACAGTTTAAAGCGTACCAGCGTTAAATTCTTATTAACCACCTATTTTGGCAAGCTACAAGAGAACCTAAATCTGGCCTGCGAACTACCCGTCGATGGTATCCATTTAGACGCGATTAACGCCAAAGATGAAGTGTTAAAACTCATCGATTGGTTGCCTAATTTCAAGGTGATCTCTTTAGGTGTGGTGAACGGACGTAATATCTGGAAAACAGATCTGAATAAAACACTGGAATGGTTGAAGCCTATTCATGAGTTATTGGGAGACAGGTTATGGCTAGCGCCTTCCTGTTCCTTATTGCACGTACCAGTTGATCTGGAAAGTGAAGAAAAACTGGATGCCGAGGTACTGTCATGGTTGTCTTTTGCGATTCAAAAACTAGACGAAGTGACGATTCTTTCTCGTGCTTTAAATGAAGGCGAAAAAGTAGTCGCCGATGCCTTAGCCGATAATGCCAAAGCGATTGAAAGCCGGAATAATTCAGATCGTGTGCATGACAATGCGGTTGCATCGCGTGTGGCACAAATTAACGATGAAATGCAAAACCGCGTGTCATCTTTTACAGAGCGCGCAAAACGACAACAACAACGTTTCGACTTGCCTTTGTATCCAACCACGACCATCGGCTCCTTCCCGCAAACCGGTGAAATTAGACAATCTCGCCGTGATTATAAAGCTGGGACTTTGTCTGATGATAACTACAAAAACGCGATGCAAGAAGAGATCAAGCGTTGTATTCGCGAACAAGAAGAACTCGGTTTAGACGTATTAGTCCACGGTGAAGCTGAGCGTAACGATATGGTTGAGTACTTTGGTGAGCAGCTCACAGGTTATGCGTTTAGCCAATTTGGTTGGGTGCAATCGTACGGTTCGCGCTGTGTAAAACCACCGATTATTTATGGCGATATTTCACGCCCGACGGCAATGACCGTCGAGTGGAGCAGGTATGCGCAATCACTCACTGAAAAGCCAATGAAAGGCATGCTGACAGGACCCGTGACTATTCTCAACTGGTCATTCGTCAGAGACGACCAAACACGCGCCGATACCTGTTTGCAGCTGGCACTGGCGATACGTGATGAAGTGTTAGACCTGGAAGCATCAGGCATTAGCATGATTCAGATAGACGAAGCTGCATTAAGAGAAGGGCTACCGTTACGCAAAGCAGAATGGCAGGCGTATCTGGATTGGGCAATCAAAGCCTTCCGCATTACCGCCAATGGCGTAAAAGATGAAACGCAGATTCACACGCACATGTGTTATTCGGAATTCAACGACATCATTAAAGCGATTGCCGATATGGATGCGGATGTGATTACCATCGAAACCTCACGTTCGGATATGGAATTACTCGATGTGTTCGACCAATTCCAATACCCGAATGAAATAGGACCGGGCGTTTATGATATTCATTCGCCAAATATCCCAACGGTTGAAGCGATGGTCAATCTGATGCAGAAAGCCACGCAGCGAATTCCCGCAGAGCGTCTTTGGGTCAATCCGGATTGCGGTTTAAAAACGCGTAACTGGGAAGAGGTAAAACCAGCGTTGATAAACATGGTCGAGGCGAGTAAGCAATTAAATAAGGCAGCTGCATAGGTGCTTTTAAATGAAGTTATCTATAAAACATGGATAAGTTTTCAAATAGTGGAGGGGAGTGTTTTACACAAATACACCCCCTCACTTTGGGGCATATTTTTATTTGAGGATTAATCGATCTAAGCTGACTCGTGTTTGTAAATTTATGTAAAGAACCAAAATAATAGCGAGAGAGTCCTATAATTTTTCTCAGTCATCGTGAATTCAAATTATTTTCTAAAGAGATGACTATTCAATTCCCGCTAAATAGACCTATTACAGTTTTTCAAAATTATTCTGTCGTACTTCGATGCTGTGATAACCACGTTTAAAAGGATACGAGTGAGAACCATGTAAGTGGCTTAAATCTCCGTTAGTTCGGATATAAAATTAAAAACACATTAAGAAAAGACGAGGTTAAGATGAATAAATATATACTAATGTTAGTTGCTTTATTTGTGCTCAGTACACAGGTATTGGCCGAAGAAACGTTAAAGTACAACAAAGAACTGGATGGGTTTGAATATCCTTTTGAAGTGAGTACTTTCGAGTTTAACTCACAGCAACAAGACTTGAAAATGCGCTACATGGATGTCGGAGATAAAGATTCTGACAAAATCATAGTCTTATTACATGGCAAAAACTTTTCAGGTTACTACTGGGAAAAGGTTGCGAAAGACCTGCTTAAGAAAAAATACAGAGTGATCATGCCGGACCAGATCGGTTTTGGTAAATCATCCAAGCCAGATTATTACCAATACAGCTTTGGGCAGTTGGGTTTAAATACCAAGTCTCTACTGGATAGTCTGGGCATTAAAAAAGCGGTTATTGTGGGGCACTCTATGGGCGGTATGGTCGCTGCGACCTTTGCTGTGAATCATAGTGAATACGTGGATAAACTGATTTTAATGAATCCATTGGGATTAGAAGATTACGGTAAATATGCGCAAGTCAAAGACGTGAATTTTTTCTATAAAAGAGAACTGGCTAAAACCCTCAAGGGCGCAAAAGGCTATCAAAAGAAGAATTACTACGATGGCGATTGGGATCCAGAGTACGACAAGCTTTTGATTCCACTAAAAGGCATGCTGGCAAGTGAAGATTGGCCGGTGGTTGCATGGAATAATGCCTTAACCTACGGTCCTATATTCTCAGAAAATGTTGTTGCTAGATTACCTGATATTACCAGTGAAACCTTCCTGATTATCGGGACTAGAGATAAAACAGGTCCTGGCAGAGGCTGGAAAAAAGAAGGTGTTACCATAAAGCTTGGTGAATATAACAAGCTTGGGAAAAACGCACAAAAGCTTATCAAAGGGTCAACCCTGCTCGAATTAGAAGGTCTAGGTCACATGACCTTATACGAAAATCATGCGCGATTTATGGAAGCATTAAATACGGCGCTCGATAAATAAGTCTGCTATAGGTTTTGACTACCATAATAAACAAGAAAAGCTCTGAAAAGAGCTTTTCTTGTTTTAAGAGTTTGATCCCATTGTTTCATTCTTATCAAAAGTTTTAATAAGTTTAACTGGCACCCCCCCTACTTATGACTCGTTTTACTCGCCCTTCGGGTCAGCTAAAGCTGTTGTCTCCGCTGCGCTTCGGCTGGTAGTTTTTCTATTAATGCCTTTAGAAAAGATACGAATAACGTGGCATTCGACTCTTATCTAGTCTTAATCAATAGGTCGCAATATAGCCCATCACAGAAGATATTTTCATCCCGGTATCTTTGAGTTTTTCTAATACGGTTGTTTCCAATTCTTCAGTCGAAATTGTTGCAATAGGGCACGAGACACTAACCGCCGCAACGCATTGAGAATGTGAATTTACAATAGGAACAGCAATACACTGCAAACCCATTGAGTGCTCTTGCAAGTCCATGGCATAGCCGCGCTCTTTACAGCGAATTAAGTCTTCTTCAAATTCAGTTACGTCTGTGAGCGTGTAAGGCGTGATGGGTTTTAATTTTATATTTTCCAGAATAGCATTCAATGATCCCTGTTCCAGATTCGACAACAACACCTTGCCGGATGCCGTTGAATAGAGGTCGGTTCGTTTTCCAATAAACGATGAACATTGCAATGCGCCAGGTTGGTGATTGACATCCACTTTATCAATATACACCGCTTCGTCGTGATCTAGCACCAGCATGTGAACGGTCTGGTTTAGTTCGTTGCTTAATTGCTCCAGATAGATATGTCCTCTTTCACGTACATCCAGACGCTGCAAATAAGATTGCCCAACTCTTACCAGATTAAGACCAATATCATATTTCCGTGAATCAGAATCCTGTTGTAAATATCCAAATTCGGTCAAGGTCTTTATATGGTGATGTAGCGATGATTTATTTAAATCTAAAGCTTCAGCGATCTCTTTGATTCTAAGTGGACGGTTTGCCATTCGAATCGTTTCAATAACACTAATTGCTTTGCCAATTGTATTCAATTTTGTAATTTTATCTTCCATGTACGTTTCATATTATGAAATGGTATGTGATGTCAAGAAATTATATTTCATTATTAGAGGTTTTTTGTTGACAAGTTTTCAATTCAGTTCTACTTTAAGTTAAACGTTCAATACTAAGCAACGTAGTTTCATAATACGAAACATATAATAAAGTGGCATTGACCAACCCCGCGTAGCGTCATGTCAGGAGAATTTACCTATTAACTGAATAAGCCATGTATTCAAAGTAAACGACAGGCTCGGAAACTTTGTATACCTGAGGCATTGAGTGAATAGGAAATTTAGGCGCAACTCATTTTGAGTTGTCTTTTACTTCAAGGAGATAGGAAATGAAAATGTTAAAAAAAATGGGTGTCGTATTAACGGTAGCCCTGCTAACAAGCTTTAATGCTCAGGCAGCTGAAGAGTTAAAGTTTGCCCATGTATATGAGGTGAGTCACCCATTACACAAAGCCGCTGAAATGGCCGCTGAGAAAATAGAAAAAGCCACGGAAGGCCGCGTTAAGGTCAAAGTATTTCCGGCTTCGCAATTAGGTAAAGAAGTTGCAATCAACGAAGGTCTTTCTTTCGGTACGGTTGATGTTATCTATACCGGTGCGAGTTTTGCTGGTGCTGCCTATGGCCCGATTTCAATGACTAACTTTCCTTTTACTCTAAGAGGATTAGATCACTGGAAAAACTATCGTGATAGTGATCTTTTTAAAGAGATTGCCGCAGGTTACGGCAAAGCAACCAATAATAAGTCGCGCGTTGTTGCACTGAATTATTATGGCGCAAGACATGTTACTTCTAACAAGCCAATCACCAAGCCTGACGACATGAAAAATTTGAAGATTCGAGTGCCTAATGCACCTGCATTTATCATTTTTCCGAAAGCGACAGGAGCAAACCCTACACCAATGGCATTTGCTGAAGTATATCTAGCATTACAACAAGGCGTAGTAGACGCACAGGAAAATCCACTAACAACGATTAAAGCCAAGCGTTTTTATGAAGTGCAATCTAACATTAACTTAACAAGCCATATCGTAGATTCGGTTGTGACTATTGTGTCGGAAAGAGCGATGGGCAAGTTGAGTGATGCCGATCAAAAAGTTGTTATCGCTGAATTAAAAGAAGCGGCTAAATGGACGACTGAAGAAATTATCGCTGCGGAACAGACTTTAGTTGATTGGTTTAAGGGTAAAGGCATCACTGTAAATGACGTTGATCGTGCGCCATTTATCACCAAGGTAACTCCTTTACTTGATGATCCAAGCTTGCCTTTCACTGCAGAAGACTTGAAAAAGTTACAGGCTATTCCTGGTAATTAATTAAATCTCCCCCTTCTTTTTATAAAGACGCTTGTTCTTTAGATCGTGCGTGCACGTGTTTTGCACTGGCTCTTTAGCGCCAACTCATGTGTAAAAAGAAGGGGGACATTAATACACATATAATTATGAATACAAAAACAGAAAAGACGATCGAAGAATTAGAAGCTGAAGCAGAAGTTAGCGATAATATTTCCGATGTGAAATGGTTTGATATACCGGTCTTATTCATTTTCTTTGTTTTATTTGTCATCGTGGCGTTACAGTTTATTACGCGTTATGTCTTAAACGACAGTCTATCCTGGACTGAAGAAATCGCGCGATACATTCTGATTATGTTAGCTTTTGTTGGTTCTGCCAGTAATGTACGAAAGCATAAACATATCTTTTTAGAATTCTTTTATCGCTACCTAAGTGCAAAGTCAGTAAAGGTTATCGTGCTTCTGGTTGAAGTATTAGTCGGTGGCTTTTTCACTTATTTAGGCTGGTTATGTTATGTGCTTGCCAGCGAAACTACGCAAAACATGGTGTCCGTCAACCTCCCCAAAAATATTGTTTATTACATCGTGACCATCGCTTGTTTTGTATCAGTGGTATTTGCCGTTTTTAATATTGTGAAATACATAAAAACCTCGGCTCAAGATATTTACACTGAAAAACTGAATATTAAGGATTATTAATGGCTCTCACACTTTTATTTGTTACTTTAATTGTATTGCTAGTCATTGGAGCACCGGTTGCGGTGTCTCTGGGCTTAGCATCATTAGTCTATATTTTGATTGATGGTCTACCCGATGTCGTACTGGCGCATAATATGATCAATGGTATCGACAGCTTTCCATTGCTCGCCATTCCGTTTTTTATTCTGGCTGGGCACTTAATGAACACCGCAGGCATAACCACCAAGATATTTGCCTTCGCCAGAGCAATGGTAGGGTGGATGCACGGCGGTTTGGGCCACGTAAATGTAGGTGCCAGCGTGATCTTTGCCGGCATGTCAGGCGCTGCTGTTGCTGATGCGGGTGGTTTAGGAAATATCGAAATCAAGGCGATGAGAGATGCCGATTATGATGATGAGTTTTCTGTAGGAATTACGGCCGCATCATCCATTATTGGTCCAATCATTCCGCCATCTCTGCCTTTAGTGATTTATGGTGTCATGGCCTCGGTTTCTATCGGGGAATTATTTGCAGCGGGTCTTATTCCGGGACTTTTGATGGCTCTGTCATTGATGATAATGATTGCCTATTACGCTAAAAAACGAAACTATCCTAGAGATAGTCACTTCGAATTAGCAGTACTTTCACACACCTTTAAGAAAGCCATATTACCTTTGCTCACACCTGTGATTATCATCGGTGGTGTCTCTACAGGTGTGTTTACACCGACTGAATCTGCAGTGGCTGCTGTTATGTACTCTTTATTATTGGGATTGGTTGTTTATAAAACGCTGACCTGGCGACATATCGTCAGAGTCTCCATGGATACTATCGAAACCACTGCCGCTATTTTGATGATTATTGCCAGTGCCGCGGTTTTTGCCTGGGTTTTGACGGCGAATCAGGTCGCACAACACTTGGGTGATTTTCTGTTAAACCTGTCAGACAATAAAACTGTTATTTTATTAATAATAATGGTTCTGGTTTTGCTAATCGGCATGTTCATGGAAACGATAGCTGCAATGACCATACTGGTTCCTATACTTATTCCAATCACAACAGCAGTCGGTATAGACCCTGTACATCTGGGTATTATTGTTGTTTTAAACTTAATGCTAGGTTTGCTTACACCTCCCGTGGGAATGGTGTTGTACGTTCTCTCGGATGTCTCCGGGGTCAGTTTCGAAAAATGTGTTAAATCAACAGCACCTTTTTTAATCCCCCTTATCTTCGTTTTATTGTTAATCACATTTGTTCCGGAAATCGTTTTATACCTTCCTGAAATGTTTTACCGATAAACACCAGATTAGAGTAACTTTTTAAATTTACACAAAATAATCAATCATTTAACCAATTAACTAACTAATTAAACAAGCAGGTCAAAAATTATGACAGATACAAATCTCCCAACAGTAGGCTTTATCGGACTCGGCCTCATGGGTGGCAATATGGTTGAATGCCTTCAAAAGAATGGTTTTCAATTAAACGTGATGGATCTCGACAAGGATGCCGTTGCAACTGTACTTTCGCGTGGAAATGCGAGCGCCCCAAGTTCAGCGAAGGAATTAGCTGAAGCGAGCGACATCGTCATGCTTTGTCTGACAACTTCAGATGTTGTAGAAAACATGATGTATGCAGAAGACGGAATTCTGGCAGGCATAAAAGAAGGTTCTGTAGTGATCGATTTCGGTACATCTATTCCGGCTTCTACACGTAAAATAGGTGCTGATCTTGCGGCAAAAGGGGCAGGTATGATCGATGCACCATTAGGTCGAACTCCGGCTCACGCTAAAGATGGTTTGCTGAATATCATGGCGGCTGGTGATAAAGAAACATTCGAAAAGGTTAAGCCAGTTCTGGATGTGCAAGGCGAGAATGTCTTCTACTTAGGCGCGTTAGGTACAGGTCATACTACTAAGCTAATCAATAATTTCCTTGGCATGACGACCGTTTGTGCAATGTCGCAAGCATTTGCTGTGGCGAAACTTTCGGGTATCGATGGTCAGCAATTGTTCGACATTATGTCGGCAGGTCCTTCTAACTCGCCTTTTATGCAGTTCTGTAAGAACTATGCCGTAGATGGCGTGAGTGATTTGGGTTTCTCAATCGCAAATGCAAATAAGGATATTGGCTATTTCGTAGAAATGGTTAACGACCTCGGAAGCAAAACAGCCATTGCTGAAGGCACTTCTGCAAATCTAAAAGCGGCACTGGATGCAGGTCTAGGTGAAGGTAATGTCCCCGAAATCTTTGATTACTTTCTTAAACTAGAAAAGTAATTCAAACACTACGTAGACAAAACGCAAAGCTGAAATCACATCGTTAAAACCTTTTCTTTGAAGAAAAGGTTTCACTAAATATGGGGTCAAAAAATATGAAGCATGAAGAAATCGCACAACAGGCTATTGAATTAGTTAAACCATCAATAGAAGCTTTGTTCGAACGGACTAATCGAAAAGAACTTCATATCGTTATTATGGATCCCCGGTTAAAACCCTGGGAATGTGACTTTAACGATGCGATTTTATATCAGGAATCCATCCGTAATACTGATGTTTGGGAAAATCCTTACGATGAATTTGCACGTAGCAAAGCGGAACAGGCATGGCGCGACAGTCAGCCAAACGTTGTAACACAAGCAATACACCCATCCTCTTTACGAGAGGGTGATTTACCTTTTTACGGATCCTTTGTTTACGGCAATGTGGTCGTCGCGTGTAGCGGTGTAGAACAATGGTTTGATATGTTAGTCAGTGGCTGGGTTGCTCTCGCATTTGAACAACTGGCCGTACATCAGCATCAAACAAGTTGATCAACCTGTAAAGACACTCTTGATGAAGACAGGGCACTTCCAGAAAAAAGTGCCCTAAAGTAGGGGGGTGCCAGCCTTTTTAAGCTAATACATTGGAAACGTTGTGAATATATAGCATAGTGCCTTATCGATATTCATCAATCAGCTGTTTAAGTTTTTCAGGGTCGTCTTTTTTCAATTTATCCAGATCAGCTTTTACAGTTTGCTCAAGTTTATCTTTGTGTCTATCCTTGACTGCCTCTATTTCAATTGTCAGCTTTTGTAATCTTTTCAGGGCATCACCTTGTTTACCTTCAGCAATTTCAATCAATGCCTCTGACAAAATTCCAAGCTGTTTACCGTAACTGGCAACGTCAGCCACGACTTCTGATTCTATGCTGCGGTCTCCCGCGAAGTTAAATTCGAATTGCGGTGAAAGCAGACTCGTAATAGGAGAAATATCCTGAGTGACATCGCCACTTAATGGTCCCTTAAACATTCCTAACCACGGAAATAACCATGGATTCATATCGGACTCCTTTCAATCGAATAATGTACGTTTGATAGAATTAGTTTTTGTTAAGTGCCTTCTAATTATTCACTGTTTCAGGCTTTTGCAAAACCTATTGTAAACGCTTCATTGAACAAAAATACCGCAAACAGTAAGAGTAGACCAGTAGCAAGATAAGAAAAATTGTCTTTGAGTAAGCGCGTGCCAATTTTACCAATGGCTGCATACACCACAAACATAACGCTTAAAACCAACATCATGCTCGATGCAAATACCAAGGCATTGGTGATGGTGCTAGCTGTCAGCTGATTAACAATAGCCGCGCCCGAAGGAAATAATAACCAGATTTTGGGTGATAACAACATGATCACTGCCAGATTGACAAAGCCCAGAGTGAATAAGGTATTGGACTGTTTACTCTTGTACGTTTTGTAAGCGAGGTAAGTGATGTACATGCCGCCCAGAATATAAAATAACAAACCAACCTGAGAGAAAAACGTAGAGACAAATCCAATAAAGAAAACAGAAATGACAGCCTGAGTAGATTGAATAAAAAGGCTGGCTGGGAAAAACACCTTTAAGAAAAACGCCATGATTTCGGGCACAGAAAGCTTGCGTGTCGCTTCCATCACCGACACCCACACGGGCCCGGGTGTAATAAAAAAAATCAGCCAGAATAAAATGACTTTGTAGAGAACATCAGAATCCATATTTTTATATGCTTATTGTGCTTGTAGAGTTGCTTTAGATCGATCGCTTGAGAATAGGGTTATATTTTAAGCCACCCCCCACCTTTAGGGCACTTTTTTATTGGATATTTCTTGGGTGTTTGATAATTCTTATCTTAGGTTTTCAATCGCTCTTTTCAGTTGAAGCAATTTCACGCAATAAATATGCGCCGGGCCCATCACGCCATGTAATCAGGTTTCCTGAATAAACAGAACGAGTTGAATAGACTATCCACGCATCCTGTGCAGAACCGATCACAGAGTCGACTCGAAATTCCCCGGGATTATTATCAGCAATGTCCAATGCCGTAATTCCAGAATGATATTTTCCGGATAGGAGTCCTTCCGCTACCCTGACGGTAGATTGCTCCTCGTAATGCTCTGTCCACTGATTTAGGTTCACGTATTCTCTAGTCGCTGGGTGAAAGCCTATGGATGTTGGCTGTTTTATTCCAGTTTGTGTAACTACCGCTAAGGGTTTGCTCTCAGAAATAAACGTATCAATGACGAAAATATCACCGAGGTTAGCCCCAATGGTTTTACTGACATCGGGATGAGCAGCGCATTGGATAATGCAATCGACTTCTCCACTTTTTAATAATGATACAGCACTGTCAAAATCTTCAAATAGCACAATACAGGATTTCTTAATATCAAGTGTCTTCAGGTATTTTTTCGTAACAAAATCATGGTTACTATCCGAAGGACCTAAGGTAGCCACTGTAAGCATGGTTTGTTCCTGATGATGTATTTTGAAGGAGAAATTTTCTTTCGATAATATAATGCTGTGGCGAATGGTTCTATTAAATTTTTCTCTATGTTTGTCGTGAGGTGCTATTCAATAGACCTCAATTCTGAAATTGCTCAAACTTGCAAAACCTTCGCCAACTTTCTGCGTGTCTCGGCTTATTTGAAGAGGATGGAAAAACGATCGTTAGACAGGAAAAAGTTTCCAAAAGTAGGGGGGTGTGATTTTCTATTCTTAATTGTGCTACATCCATTTGATTATTTATATCGTTATTGCTTAAGTAGGGTTCATATCATTGCTAATTGGCTGAAAATAAAAGCAGTGGTTAACATAGGTATGTCTCAATAGTATTATCAACTAACAACATTTTGATCAGGAATTTATTCGATGATGGCTTTTAAGAAGACAAACAAAGCTCGTACCCAGGATCTACAAAAGGTAGAAGCACCAGTGCTAATTTTTGGTGGCTGTTATTCTAATTTGCAAGCAACTCAAGCGTTACGAGACTGGGCTTCTGAAAATAATTTCCTTCCCGATCAATGTATCTGCACTGGCGATATTGTTGCCTACTGTGGTAACCCATACGAAACGGTGGAACTCATTAGGGACTGGGGCGTTCATTGTATTCAAGGGAATGTTGAGCAATCACTCGCCACGAAAGCGGATGATTGCGGTTGTGGTTTTGATGAAAACACGACTTGCGATATTTTATCCCGAGGTTGGTATCCAATTGCCGATGCGGCGACTACACAAGACCAAAGAGATTGGTTTAAACAATTACCCGAACATTTACAGTTTACCGTTAAAGATAAATTAGTTCGAGTCGTTCACGGTGCGGTTTCTGATACCAGTCGATTTATGTTTGCTTCCCAATCAGATAAAGACTTTATCGATGAGTTTTCACTGTGTGATGAGAATGATGATACAGATATCATTATTGCAGGTCATTCCGGTTTACCATTCACAAAAAAAATTGATAACAAGCAGTGGCACAACTCAGGCGCATTGGGCATGCCAGCGAATGACGGTACTCAATCCGTTTGGTTTTCGCTATTGGAAACTGTTGATGATGAGATTCGTTTTAGACATCATCGCTTAAAATATGATGCTGAATCAGCGCGTCAACAAATGCTGAAAATACATTTAACCCAAGGCTATCATCAGGCCCTTAAAACGGGGTTATGGCCAAGTATGGATGTATTGCCTGAGTATGAAAAGCGACAGCAAGGCACTGCCTTAACGCTGATCTGATGCACTCGCACCCAACAGATTGGAGTGTTCTTACTTTAAATTTACAACAGTTTTCCGTCTTTTTTAAGATGCCAATTGCTTGAGGTGACTCCATTGTTTAGGTGACTCCCCATACAAACGTTTAAATTCTCGGCTGAATTGAGAAGAGCTGGTGTAGCCCACTTCCATTGCCGCAACGTTTACATTCATTCCGCCTGCTATCTTCATTGCTGCACTGTTTAGCTTCATGGATTTAACAAACTGAATGGGCGACAAGGTAGTCGCCTGTTTGAATTTTCGATGGTATACAGCGCGACTCATTCCTGCTTTTGAGGCCATCTCTTCAATAGTCACTGCTTCGTCTAGTCGGGTAGATAAATATTCAATGGATCGCGCAATTTCATTACCCACGCCAAAGGCGCGCCTTGCGGAATCTCCAGCGTCGCCCTTTAAAACAGCATAATACAATTCGCGCAATCGCCCATTCCCCAGTACCGAGGTATCTTCAGGAGTATCTGTTAATTGAAGTAAGCGTAATAATGCTTCTGAGAATGAGTCGTCCCATTGGGCAAGTGCAAAACCTTGTGGGAGCGGGCCACTGTTGGGCTTTCGTATAGCGCCGGGGGCAGTTTCCATCTCTATCGTTAGTTCGGTCATCACTTTCGTATCAAGTGAAATATAAACACCTATAAGGGGATTCTCTGGTGAGGCTGTCGGTGTACCTGCTTCAACCGGCATCGACATGCTACAACACATGTATTGATTGCTGTCATATACATATCGCTGACCATCTAATATCGCTTCTTTTGCTCCATTAAGGATGGCTATAACCGTCGGTTCATAGACGGCTGGCGCGCATCGAATAGAGTCTGTCACTCGGAAGAGTTTTACTCCCTCAACGCCAGTTCCCACCATACCGTCTTCGAAAATTTTGTTTTCAATCAATTGTTTTATTTGTTGTTTACTCATAACCGGAAAGTATCACTAGAAATTACATATTTCAATTATGATGATACAAATAGGCAATTTTTAGAGATTATTTCGCCTATTTAAGAGTATTTATGAGAGTTATAGTTATCTCAATCGAGACGTTAGTCTCATCAATTATTTAACTGTCTTAGACAGGAGTATTTACATGGAAACTACGAAGAATTTTGGAGAAAAGGGATGGACCCCTGAGGAATTAGATTCTCTCGCAGGTAAAACTTACATTATTACGGGCGCTAATAGTGGTTCAGGTTTTGAAGCCAGTAGAATTCTATTGTCTAAGGGTGCAAAGGTTGTGATGTTAAACCGCAATGCAGATAAATCGACAGCCGCTATTGAGTTATTAAAACAGGAATTTGGTGCAGGCACTGATGTGACGTTCATTCGGATGGATCTTTCAGTGTTAGCGAGTGTGCGCGAAGCCGCAGCAGAAGTCTTAAATACGGTTCCTCAAATCGATGCACTGATCTGCAATGCTGCTATTGCACAAGTTCCGACACAAAAGCTTACCGTAGATGGGTTTGAAAGCCAACTTGGTACTAATCATTATGGCCATTTTGTTCTGTGTGGAATGCTCTTTGGTCGTATTGAAGAGTCTAAAGGGCGAATCGTGGTTGTCGCTAGCCTTGGCTACAAGCTAGGACTGAGGACAATCCAGTTCGATGATATGAATTGGGACAAAAAATACAGTGCCAATCCTGCTTATAGTCAAAGTAAGTTGGCGCAAATGATGTTTGCCTACGAACTTCAAGACAAGGTCAAAGCAACAAACAAAAACGTCCAAGTCTATGTTTGTCACCCCGGATCATCCGCAACATCTTTGATCAGTACAAGTGGCGGCATTATCACGAGGATTGCCTGGTGGCTTATGACCAAGTCACCGATGGTTCAAACAGCTGAGAAAGGGGCTTATCCAGAGGTGATGTGTGCAACTCAAAAGGGTCTGGAGCAGAGGGCGCTTTATGGTCCCACTGGACGTATGGAAATGATTGGCCCAGTAGGCAAAGGCACCTTGGAGCCTTACGCATATGACAAAACCGTTATGGAAAAATTATGGAGTCGGTCGGAAAAGGAGACCGGGTTTGAGTGGACTGTTTAACAAGATAAAGTTAAGAAACAGTAAACAGAATTTATAAATAGGTGCATTCACCATACATAGATAGGAAAGAGTTATGAAGAGTTACAACAACAAAGTAGTTGTCGTTACTGGCGGAGCGACAGGTATCGGAAATTCAATAGCGAATAAATTTGCTCATGAAGGCGCAAAGGTAATTATTTGTGCCAGACGCGAAGACAGGCTTCAGCAAGCAGTAAAAGAAATGACAGATAAGGGGCTTGATGCCCATTACAAGGTTTGCGATGTGTCAGAGTTAGATGATGTTAAGGCACTGGCAGATTATGTCTGGAACAATTTCGGACAAGTCGATGTTCTTGTCAATAATGCCGGTGTCTCTGGGGTTCCGCAGCCAATTATCGATTCATCGAAAGAAGCTTTTCAGCAGGTATTAGACGTCAACATATTTGGAATGCTGAATGGCATTTGGGCATTTGGCAAGCGTTTGATTGAGCAAGGTTCCCCCGCATTGATCTTGAACGTGAATTCTGAAGTGGGCTTATATATTCCCAGCCCTATGGTCGGAAGCTACGCCGCATCAAAGTATGCTGCCAGAGCAATCTGCGAAACATTGAGACTAGAGATGCCTGAATATATCCAAGTGAGTTGTATTTATCCGGGGATAGTTCAAACAGAGCTGGGAGGCAGCAAAGCGCTAACACAAGTTGGTATGCCTGCCGATGAGTTTGTAGAAATTATTTGGCCACAGATTGAAAATCGTGAATTCCATATTGTATCTCATCCCTGGGCAAAAGATTATTTCTGGGAAACAGCAGAAGAGCTCACCAAGGCCTTTGACCGTTATGCTCCTCATTTTGAAGGTGATGAAAAATATGATTCAAAGTTGTTGGCAAAGCAAGCGTTCAAAAGCTAACTACAAGATGGACAATACCAAGAAGGTTTATTACGAAATAGAGTATTTCTATCCCGATGTTGATCGGCAAAAATTCTGGGATATGTTCTTCGATTATGAGGCTTGGTCAAAATCGGATATCTTGCCAGGGGAGATATCCATAATCAAGCCTGGTAAAGATGTTCCTCAAGGAGCAGGTGCCGTTCGTTCTGTGATATCAGGTTCAATGAATATCACAGAGGATATTGTCGGTTTTCGTCCGCCAGAATATTTCAGTTATACAACCCGTAACGGCAGCATGCCTGTTAACGACTTTGGTGGCGAGCTATCCTTTGAAGTACACAAAGGTGGACTGCTTTCAAAATATAAAGGCGGTTTCAATCCGAAATACTTTGGAACGGGTTGGCTCATGAAATATGTTTTTAGCAGAGCGCAGAAATCAGCTTTTATAGGACTAGGAAAGGCCTACAAAGCTTATTATGAAAAGTAGAACAAGCAGTTAGTTCAGTCTTGTCAGAATTAGACTGTATAACACAATATTTGAGTGGGTTGCATTATCAACTGTGGTGCAATGTCAGGAGTATATTATGGATATTAGTATTTTTAGATTTATTGGTGTTGCATTAATTATTGTTGGCTTAGTCTTAGTCTCAAACCCAGAGCTTGTAAGCAACAAGCCAATCCCCAGTGATACATTTGAAGCTGTTGAAAGAAGAATATGGTGGGGTTTATTGATCGGTTTCGGATTTTTACTTCTGTTTCATCATCAAATACAACCATGGATTACAACAATAGCAGCTACCCTCTCTTCACTTTTTTTTGGTTTATTGGTAGCTCGGTTAATTGGGATAATGCTGGATGGTTCAGTGGCAAAGCAATGGCTAAACATAGGCATTGAAATTGTTATTTTAGTGCCTTTGGTATGGTGGTATTTCAGAGTCCGCACATAATAAATAAGGTGGGATGTTGAGAAAGAAATTTTGTGTATACAGGTTGTATTCTTGTAGGGCGTTGTGGGAATTTTATTGTAAAAATAATGACTTAGATAAGGTGTTTTTAGGTGATTTATCTATACTAAGTGAAGGTAGAGTGAAGGCCGATTTTATGTACTTTTATTTATGAAATCGTTAACACCTTGGATTTCTAAAAAGTTTTTAACTTACAGTGTTCTAAAACGCTCCTTGCTCTACATACATTCGCTTTATATTATTAAATGACAAAAACACAAGCTCATTCCGCAAAGCATAAGTTCTTTTTGTCATTTCAAGAAATAGAATAAAAAGTGCCCTAAAGTAGGGGGGTGACTAAAAAAGATTAATCCAATCCAAATACACAAACTTCACCCGTTTCCAACCACAAAGGATATTTGAACATGGCTCTGGAAAATAAGCGACTTTGCAAATGCTTGCTTAACCATAGGCGCAAATTGGCGTATTCGTCTTGTGCAAATACCGCTTTATTTACGCGTGAAAACTGTCGAATAAAAGGCAGCAGCGCGAAGTCTAATAAGCTGGGGGTTGCACCCATGAAGAATTCATTCTCAGATAAACGTTGTTCCAGCTTTTGCACAAAGGGTTCACATTCCAGGCGGCATGTTTCTAGATCGTCGCCGTGAAAGCGTTTAGCTCGTTTGTATTTTTCCAGACTGGGTTTGAATTCTTTGTCGTTTTCTTCGATGACCTTTAGCATTTCTGTGAGTGCTTCTAGGTCATTATAGTAGAGTAGATTTTCTGGGTCGTTGCGTTTCAGTGCCCACAACATTACATCCAGGCTTTCTTCGACAACTTGATCATTCTCTGGATCAAATCCATCGTCTTTGCTGTGTCGTTGTTTTTTGACGATCAGAACAGGCACCGTGCCTTTGGGTGAGGCGTGTAACATATCCTCTGGCTTGTCTTTCATCGTTATTGCACGTAATTGCACCTGTTGCTCAGCTAATAACAGTGCCAGCCTTGCACGCATCGCATAAGGGCAGTTTTGTAACGAATATAGAATCGCTAATGGCAGTGGCGTGTTAGTCGACATAAACAGCGTTACAAACCTTGACTGTATTGGGCGTTTGTCGAAAGCGTAACCATGTGGCTTAACTCTAATTGCGCCTGTTCTTTGTCGTAATCATTGTCTGCATTTAACAGGTTTTCGAAGTGCGTAATCAATTCTGTTTTGTCGTGTTCCTGTTTAGAACCTGCACCAATATTGGTGAGATCGATAAAGAACTCGTCAAATAAATCGCCCAGGTCATTAACAATTTCCGGGTTCAGGAATTGCTCGTGATTGTAAATGCTGGGGTAACCACCACGTTGTTTATCGATCGCGTACTTCACACCTCTAACGCTGGTAATTGTGGTTTCTTTTTTGCACTTCAGCATGCAGCCATCTTCAATGCTGGGTTTTTTGCAGCCAACGGTTTGCTGGAAGAAACACTGGCGGCTGGTCATCATCAGAATAGGATGATAGATGCTGTAGAGCATTTTGAAGTTTTCAGGGCGTGCGATATTTTTGATTTGAATGCGATTTATCTCGTTAGAAATAAAGGCACCGGCACAATTCAATTCTTCTTGTAGTGTTAATAGCGCATAGGAATTGGTGGTGTTCAAGAAAGGTCCTGCAATCCATTCTATGCCCATTTCGTAGGCGACAAAAGCGATACCGGTATTATTGCTGACAATGCGAGCAGGGCGGATACGTTCGAGTAAGCGCACAGATTCATCATAATCTTTGCCGATTAAAACCGCAGGGAACCACGGAATCAATTGCGGGTTGCGCTCAAAGATTTCGATGTATTTGTCGTTATCTTTTTTCCAGCTTTCAGGGAGTTTGAAATAGACATCTGCATCGGTGAGGTCACATAAATGCACATCTTTTTCGTCAGCGATGAGAATCGACATGCTGTGTTTAGTCGACGTTTTAGGATGATTTTCTAAACGAGGCATATCCACATGAGGAACAATATCAACTTCACCGTTTAATAAATAAGCGGCCTGATTTTTCATTAAAGTCAGTTCTTTAAACGGAATACTTAAGTCTTCGCCTAAATCGCTACAATCAAACCCTTCAACGGTATAACCATCGTTAGCAAAGTTCTTGAAGCGCTTTTCAATAACGCTTTGAGTGATGGCTAAATCTTTGGTTGTGCGCAGTTTTGATTCGGTCTGCAAAGTATGGACTTTGTTAGCCGTCACTCCATTCGTACCATCAAAATCATCGATAGCAGAATCGCCAATTGTCATGGTTAACGTTAATGGTTGATCGAGTTGACCAGAAAAAGTCATCTGCAATGGGAGTTTTGCAATACTCAGGTATTGGGTTTTCTCTGCCAGTTCTTCGCCAATCTTATCTTTTTTAACGAATAAGTCGTCTTTGATTTCCTGAATCTGAATCACTGTTTTAGCGCTACTATTATCAACCGCGTGTTTAATACTGTGATCACGAGGGTTGTCGATGAACATATCCTTCGTCAGGTTGCCCTGTAAAAACGAGTTGGTAAAATCGCGATTAAAAACACGATGCAAATTCGAATCGTCAGCAAGTAACTTACCTGATTCAACAAAGGAATCGATCGACTTGCGCCAGGTGTCGGTCACGGTATAAACATAGTGTGCGTTTTTGATGCGACCTTCAATTTTCAATGAATCAACCTGTGCTTCAACCAGCTGAGGCAGATCAAAATAGGCCGAATTGTCTTTAAGATTTAGTGGAAATTTATTACCCGCTTCGGTGATTTCATATTCTTCACGACAGGCCTGGCTACAGCTACCGCGATTACCCGAGTTACCCACACTCACCGAGCTGGAATAACACTGACCAGAAAAGGCGATGCACAAGGCACCATGTACAAACACTTCGGTAAGTACATTGTGTTCGTGGGCGAGGGCGGTGAGTGATTTCACTTCGTCGATATTCATCTCGCGCGATAAGTTAAGGCGTGATGCGCCGATCTTGGCGAGGAACTTGATCTGCCCTTCGTTGTGTGTGGTCATCTGTGTAGAAGCGTGAATATCAAGCGTCGGAAAATACTTCTTCACTAAATTGAATACGCCAAGGTCCTGCACGATGATGCCATCGATGCCCGAGTTGACTAATTTATTCAATAGTTTGATCAGGGTAGGCAGTTCTTGTTCCAGAATCACCACGTTCATCGTCAGGAACACTTCACAATCGTATTTGTGCGCTAATCGGATAACACCGGTTAAGTCATCAAAAGAAAGGTTAGAAGCGCGATTGCGCGCATTGAATTTATCCAGACCACAGTAGACCGCATTGGCACCTGCTATGACGGCGGCTTTAATGGCTTCAACATCGCCACCGGGTGCTAATAATTCAATTTTTCTACTCATGTGGCTACTCACTAACTTCTTTAACTTTTATGTTACTAATTGGGCTGACCGATATGATTCGTTGGATACGGACAGTGGATGGTTTAACGCGCGATTTTAACGGTAATGGAGAAGTATCGCTATGTTTCTTATGAATGCCAAATAGTACATTCGTAGCAGGGTGAATAAGTAGCCGAGTATAACAATGAAAAACTCTTGAGATTGAAGATGAGTACTCAAGGTACATCGGCGATTACTTGCGGAATCTCCGATGGACTTTCTTGGCTCCTGGTGAGGTTTAGATTATAGCTTTTGAGTCTTAAGGATATTAGTTGTTGATCGACCATTGTACATCGAAGATTCCTTGCGGAATCTTCGATGGGCTTTCTTGGCTCTTGGTGAGCCTAAGAAAGCCACCTCCCCACTTATGGGCACTTTTTTTCAGGCGATTTTTTCTACATCTATTTAAATGACTAAAAGACAAAACTCTGCTTTCTTCTTAGACCTAGAATATAGGATAATTCAAATTCAATAATCAGAAGTACATTCTCCTCTCTTGTAGCCAATTAGCAGTCACTTATTTGTCATGATCAACGCCATTCTTCCCATATTTTTATTAATCGTGATGGGTTACACGATGCGTCATTACCAATTAATGAGCGAAGCATTCTGGAATGACGCTGAAAAACTGGTTTATTACGTGTTATTCCCTGCGATGCTGGTGTCGAAAATGTCGGTTGCGGACCTCTCAGATACGGATGCGATTCCGCTAATATCTGCCTTGTGCTTGGGCATGGCGATCATCGGCTTGATTACCTTATTGATAAAGCCTTTGTTGAAGGTTGAAAATCCGAGTTTTAGTTCGGTGTTTCAGGGGACCACTCGTTTCAATACCTTTATCTGTTTGTCGCTGGCGGAAAACCTTTTTGGTAATTCGGGCTTGATTACTGCGGTCATCATTACCGCGATTCTGATTCCTGCATTGAATTTTCTGGTGGTGATCGTATTGCATCGTTATGGCACAAGACACGGGCCTGCAAACTTCATGGCAGTGCTAAAGCAAATTATTAAAAACCCTTTGATTATTGGCTGTGTTGTCGGCATCGGGCTTAATTTGAGTAATTTCCATCTACCTTCTCCGGTGCAGATTACGATTAGTTTGATGGGTTCTACTGCCTTGCCGATTGGCTTGATGGCAGTTGGTGCGGCGCTGATAGTTAAAGATTTGAAGTCGGTATTACGACCGCTTTTAACAGCCAGCGCGTTGAAATTATTGATTTACCCCGTTATCGCTTTTGGCATCACTGTCGCGTTTGGTTTTGATCGTCAGACACAGATAATTATTCTTATTTTTGCAGCATCACCCACTGCGCCAGCGTCGTATATTTTAGCGAAAAATATGGGGGGCGATCATAGTTTGATGTCTCGTATCATTACGTTTCAGACGATATTTTCCAGCCTGTCTTTTTTTGTGTTGTTCTGGATACTGGGAATATAGCCATTATTTCTTCTCAAACACGTTAATATGCATCCGGCGAGTTAAATATGCCGTATTAGTTTGAAAGGTCCATCTTTGATATACATGTGAAATAATAATCAAAGGCAAAACCGTTGTTTTGAATTTGAACGTATACAAGATGGCTGATCTAAATAATTCAACTAATTATGATAATTCGAAAGAGGATAAGTACATGCAAGTAGGCAAGTTTAAGACGTTTTTTCTTTATGGTAGCTTAGCTCTTTTTCTATCAGGGGTAGGGTTTTCGGTGTATGCCAATAAACCTACCAGCGTTAGCGCAGATGCGGCAATGAATGCTCAGCATCAAATGGCTCCAATTAAAAATATAACGGCTGATTGGGTTCGACCAAGTGATGCAGAACTTAAGAAAACCCTGACTAAAATTCAGTTCGATGTGGCACGAAGAGATGCGACAGAGCGAGCATTTTCCAATGAGTATTGGAACAATAAACAGGAAGGCATCTATGTGGATGTGGTGTCTGGCGAACCTTTGTTCAGTTCGAAAGATAAATATAAATCAGGGACTGGCTGGCCGAGTTTTACCAAGCCTTTAGTCGCTACAAATATCGTCGAAAAAGCCGATAAATCACTGTTTTATTCACGTGTTGAGGTTCGTTCAAAATTTGCTGACTCTCATTTAGGACACGTTTTTGATGATGGTCCAGGTGCAAATGGCCTACGCTATTGCATTAATTCAGCGTCGTTGCGATTCATTCCCAAAGATCAGCTTAAGCAAGCAGGATACGAGAAACTGGCGCTTGAATTTAAGTAAGATGCTCAGTGCTTAGCTGAAAAATATAGATTGATAATTTAAAACCACGTTCATAGTAAATATGGACGTGGTTTTTTTATATTTGCTGTCTCTACCAATTAAAATATCGACGTGGATTCATAAAGTTACCGCCATTATTGTAACCATTGTTGTAGCCGTTATTATTGCCACCAAAGGGAAAGAAGTTACCGAAGCCGTTATTTGAATTATTGTAAATAGGGCGTGTTGCATTGAGTAATTGCTGTCTTTCTGCCTGTGGTAAATCCTGAGCATAATGAGCTTGCTCAAAAATCTGCGAACGGCTTCCTTCGTACGAACGTATTTGTTTATTTCCGTTTGGCCCAACAAATCTCACGATCGCGCGAAATTTATTATTACCGATTTGTCTAATTTCAAGGCTGTTAAACTCTCTGGGGTCAGGTGTTTTTTGTGAGCCAATCACAACCGGAATCTCCAGAATTTCTCCTTTACGAACGACTTTGATTTTTACCTCACGTTCTGGTTTATCTTCTCGAACGATTTTAATGAACTGGGCAGGGTGGTTAAGTTTAATATCATCGTAGGCAAACATGACATCGTATGGCTTAAGTTCACTGCTTGCTGCTGGCGCATTGTCTGAAAAACCTTTAATCAGAACACCCTGTGTTACGCCGTCTGGTAATTGCGCGATTACGGCTTCGGGTAAAATATCCAAAATAATACCTAGAAAGCCTGAGTACTCTCTTTCAGGCTTTTGTGGTGGTTTCTGAAGCTGTGATTGCGTCTGGGTTTGAGGCTGCGCCTGAATCAGTTGATTTTGATTGATTTGATAAGGTTGTGTCGCAGCTTGCTGATTTCCTTGAAAGTTATTCGTGAAATTATTAGTAAAATTATTTGGAAAACTACTTGAGTAATTTCCCGGAAGACTAGGCTGATTCAACTGACCATAAGAATTGCTGTAAGCGTTGTTTGGTGAAACCGGATAAGCAGGAATCGGGTTTTGAGGGAATACTTGTTCCGGTGGGAAAACAGGAGATTGCGCCTGACTGGTGCCCGTCAATAACGCTATCGCCGCAACGGAAAAAATGGGCGGTATTATTTTTCTAATCCGAAAATTTAGTGCACTGTTTAATACTCTCTTCATTTTCATCACTCATATCACAATTCAATAGAATGAGTATAAAACAGTTCGCTGAAAATCACCCCCCCACTTTGGGGGAGTTTTTTAAAACGAAGAACAATTAAGCTAGATAATATTGTGCTCAGGCCCATACGGGAAACCCGTAATATTATTCGCGCCATCATCTGTAAGTACCAGAATATCGTGTTCGCGATAACCGCCCGCACCTGGCATGCCTTCTGGCAGCATAATCATTGGCTCCATTGAAACCACCATGTCTTTTTCGAGGACTGTTTCAACTTCTTCACGCAGTTCTAAGCCAGCTTCACGACCATAGTAATGACACAGCACTCCAAACGAGTGACCATAACCAAAAGTACGGTATTGGAGTAAATCGTGTTCTGCATAAATTTCATTCAATGCATAAGCGATATCACAACAGCGTGCGCCTGGTACGATCAGTTTTTTGCCTTCATCGTGTACTTTGCAGTTTACTTCCCACATGCGTAGATGTTCGTCAGAGGCTGATTCTGCAAACAATGTTCGTTCCAGCGCGACATAATAACCCGCAACCATTGGGAAACAGTTCAAACTTAATATATCGCCACTTTCGATCTTTTTAGAGGTAACTGGGTTATGCGCACCATCGGTATTCATGCCCGATTGAAACCATGTCCATGTATCCAGTAACTCGCCATCAGGGAATACCTTGGCGATCTCACGCACCATGGTCTGAGTCGAATGCAACGCGACTTCGTGCTCTGGCACACCCACACCAATTGCTTCGACACAGGCTGCGCCACCAATATCTGCAATAGCGGTCATTTTGGTGATGTGTGCAATTTCTTCGGTTGATTTGATCATACGAAGTTTCATAGCACCGGCGCTGATATCCACAAACTCAGATTCCGGCATCGCCAGTTTTAGTTTTTCCAGCATCTCTAGTGGAACTTGATCAAATTCGATGCCAACGCGTTGTTTTCCTTTGATTAAAGATGCGCTGGCTTTATAAAAATTATCGTTCTGCCAATCGGTGTAAACGAGGTTTTCGCCGAAGGTTCGACGGTAAGGTTGCCCACCATCTATGTTTGCAGTGACTGTAATTTGGGTGTCGTGATTGATAACAAGCCCATATTTGCGACCAAAAGAGCAATAGAGGAAATCGCTGTAATAGTTGATATTGTGAATCGATGTCATCAAACAACTGTCGATATTCAGTGTTGACATCAGAACGCGTAGTTTGTCGACGCGTGACTGCATTTCCTGTTTACTAAATGTTGGGTTGACCGCCTCGCCATTCGGGATGTTGATGTAGCTTGGCATATTTAGTGTCGCATTTTTATTCATTGGTAATGAACCTCTTTAAACGTAATCCCCGTTCTTTATGTATACATCATGTGCAAAACGCTATGCAAAAAAGCGCAAAACAAAGCACAACGTAATGTACAAAAAGTGCCCATAAGTAGGGGGGTGTCATTTGTAGCTTGAATAAGCTGTTGTAGTAATGACTAAGTAAGTAAACATCACTGTGGTTTAGCTTTGTTTTTAAAAAACTTGTAGATACAAAAAGTAATACAAAAGCAAACCACAGTAATGACTTCGCTTGTTTTCCAACGTTAGCGTTGTTGTTTAAATTCTATTGTTCGTGGTTGATATTCTTGGTTGATATTCTTTGTCGATATTTGTTGTTAATGTTTGATGTGTTAGATTCTATGCGCGTGAACCTGCATCGACAATCCATTGCCAGATGTAATCACTGAAACTTCTTCTGACCACTAGCTGAAAACTATCCGCACCGGTTCGTCTCATCACAAGCTGTGATTTGGCAAATACGGTAGTGACTACTTTTCCAATGGGAAAGTTGCTGATATGTACATCGTAAGTACTGGATTTCTTTAGGATATTTTCAGCGCGTTCGCCAGATAAAGATAATACTGTTTGACCACCAGTGACATCTACAATGGCAAAATGTCCTGACATTTCTTCGCGCAGTTTAACTTCTAAAGCATGCTCTGTTTTATCTGCGGTAAGAATCAAAAACTCATCCGGTGCGATCCAGTTAATCACAAAGTGATTGTTTTCAACCGATGACAATGGCTGTGTCGGTAAGTCTAAACCAATCACTGATTTAATCGCCTTGATGGCGTCTGTATTAGTCTCTGGAATACGGACCATCAGATGACCAAGCGCCATTTCCTGCAAGCTGTAGTGAACGCTTTCAACAGGGTGTTTCTGCGATACATGATGCATGGATAGACAACGTTGAATGTTTGTATCCTTGGGATTGAGTTCCATCATAAAGCCACCCCCGTACTTTGAGGCGTTTTTTTACAAAGTAGCATTTTACTTGCTCGGATATTATTTAACATTTTGACGTTCTCCCTTTGGATCATAGAAAACAGGGCTGCAAATTTCAGCTTCTATCGTTGTTCCATCTACTTGTGGCATATACACCTTGTCGCCCATTTTATCTAAGCCGCCTTTAATCACCGCCATTGCAATACTGCGCTCTAACACCGCGCTGTAATAACTGGAAGTGACGTGTCCGACCATTGTCATTGGGATTTTTTGATTCGGGTCCAGGACAATTTGCGATCCTTCTGGAGCAACCGTTTTGGCGTCTGTGGTTTTTAGTCCCACTAACTGCTTTCTGTTTTCTTTGACCGTATCTTCACGCGCTAAGGAGCGTTTACCCAAAAAGCTGAATTCTTTCGCGGGTGAAACCGCCCAGCCCATATCCAAATCATAAGGTGTCATCGATCCATCGGTATCCTGACCCACGATGATGAAGCCTTTCTCTGCACGTAATACGTGCATGGTTTCAGTACCGTAAGGCGTGATGTCGTATTTTGCACCATGCTCGAATAACTTCTCCCAGACTGCTAGCGCATAGTTGGCTTGCACGTTGATCTCGTAGGATTGTTCGCCGGTAAATGAGATGCGGAAAACACGCGCAGGCACACCCGCGACAACGCCTTCACGTAAATCCATAAACTTGAAGGTATCAGGATTAAGATCAATATCGGTGAGCTCGCCCAGTAATAGTCGTGCTTTAGGGCCCGATATAGAAAGCGTTGCCCACTGATCGGTGACACTATTGAAGTAAACTTCTAGCTCTGGCCATTCGGTTTGATGCCAGATTTCTAACCAGTTGAACACATGAGCTGCACCACCGGATGTAGTCGTCATGATAAAGTGGTTATCCGAAATACATGAGGTAACGCCATCATCAAATACCATGCCGTCTTCACCACACATCAAACCATAGCGACAACGACCAACAGGCAACTTACTCCAGGCATTGGTATAAACCCTGTTGAGAAATTCACGTGCATCCGGACCCTGAATATCTATTTTACCCAGTGTTGATGCATCAATAATACCCACGCCGTTTCTGGTCGCTAAACACTCGCGATTAACCGCTTCGTGCATGGACTCCTCACCTTTCGGGAAGTACCAGGGGCGTTTCCATTGGCCGACATCTTCAAACTCAGCGCCATTTTCCACATGCCATGTGTGCAGGGCAGAATAGCGTTCGATGTCGAAAAACTCGTTCACATTACGGCCAGAGATCGCACCGAAAGTCACAGGTGTGTAATTCGGGCGGAAAACAGTGGTGCCGGTTTCCGGAATCGTCTTACCTAATTTTTTAGCTGCAATCGCCATACCATTGATATTGCTTAGCTTTCCTTGATCGGTTCCGAAACCTAAAGCGGTATAACGCTTTACATGTTCGATGGATTCAAAACCTTCCTGAACTGCAAGTTCGATACCAGCAGCAGTTACATCCAGCTGAAAATCAACAAACTGCTTAGGCGCACGACTGGTCGGTTTAAAGTGCGGAATATGAAAGATCGGCATGGAAGGAGCAACGTCTTCGACTTCCGCTTTTGCATAACTTGTTTTAGTCGCGTTAAAGCCGCAGGCATTAGCCGCAAATGCTCCTGCAGACGCCGCGTCTTGTAAAATCTCAGCAAGTGGATATAAGCCGTTACCCGCACCCGTTGCGATCATGTTTTTATTGAAGTTATCCGGAACAAAGCCTTGAATATCCTCACGCCAGGTAGGGCGACCGCCTGTGTGACAGGATAAATGCACAGCCGGGTTCCAGCCGCTAGAGGTTGCAATTGTGTCGCAATCATATTGCTTAACACTACCGCTTAGTTTTTCACCGGTTTCATCAAGAGGCGCAACCATCGCATTACTAATACAGGTATTACCTTGTGCCTGGACGATAGCGCTGGAGTAAATGATTTCGATACCCGCATCTGTGGCCTTTTTAACCACTGCTTTTCCTGCCGCAGGACGGGTATCGATGATTGCTCTGACGAGACGACCACTGTTATGCCAATCAAATGCGGTGTTGTACGCATTGTCATTAGACGTCATCAATAACAGTTTTTTTCCGGGTACGACGTTATAACGGTTGATGTAGGTTGATACCGCAGAGGCCAGCATACAGCCCGGAATATCATTATTACCAAATACCAAGGGGCGTTCATGTGCGCCCGTCGCGAGAATCACTTGTTTGGCGCGGACCCGATGCATTCTTTGACGAATTTCACCTTCGGGCGCTAAATCAAAGCTTTGATCAGTACAGCGTTCGTGAATGGTCAGGAAGTTATGATCGTGATAACCATTAACTGTGGCATTTATTAGTAGGGTTACATTATCTGCCGTTGCTAATTCATCGATTGAATTAGCAATCCAATCCTGCGCAGGGGCACCATCGAGTAGATCAGTCTGACTTAATAGATTGCCACCAAATTCGTTTTGTTCATCCGCTAGTATGACGCGTGCACCAGTGCGTGCAGCGTTTAATGCAGCAGTTATGCCTGCAGGACCACCACCAACGACTAATACATCGGCATGTTGATTAATAGTTTCATAAGTATCGGGATCAACTGCTTTGGGAGAACGTCCCAAGCCCGCACCTTTACGAATCATTTTTTCGTAAGTCATCCACAGCTTGCTGGGCGCCATAAAGGTTTTGTAGTAAAAACCCGGTGGCATAAAACGTCCGAAGAGTTTACCGACGACACCCATCACATCGCGTTCAGTGCTAGGCCAGCCATTGGTGCTATGGCATTCAAGGCCTTCGTAAATCAGTTGTTGAGTGGCACGAATATTGGGAACCTGGGTCGCTTCTGTCTTTCCTAATTGCAGGATCGCATTGGGTTCTTCGGCACCGGCTGCAACGATTCCACGAGGTCTTCCGTATTTGAAACTTCGCCCGACTACATCAACATCATTAGCTAATAGCGCCGAAGCGATGGTATCGCCAGCGTAGCCTGTATACGATTTATTATTAAAGCTAAAGGTAATTGGCTTACTCACATCGACTCGGCTTTGTGCTGATGCGTTGTTTCCCTGAATTCTGTTTGGCTGGCTCATTTTTTCACCGCCTGTTCAAGGCTGAATTGATCGTATTTATTTGGAACCGCAGGAGCAGTGGCAACTTTTGGTTGTTCTCCGACTTTGTAAATTTCTTTGATTTCGTAGGTCGCGGTGTCGCGGGTCATGTAAAAGAATTTTCTGCAACCCGTGGTGTGCTGCCATAACTCGTGATGATTGCCGCGTGGATTTTTACGGAAGAAAACGTAATCTCCCCATGCTTCATCAGTCAATGACTCGGGATCAGTAGGGCGCACGATATGCGCTTCACCAGAGGCATGAAATTCTTCTTCTGCGCGTTCTTCTTCGCAATATGGACAGTAGATAAGGAACATTAGTGTGCTACCCCCGCTGCGCCGTGTTCATCGATTAAAGCGCCGGTATTGAATCGATCGATAGAGAATGGTTTTGCCAGTTCGTGCATTTCGCCTTTCGCCAGAGATGCTGCGAAAACATGCCCAGAACCCGGTGTGGCTTTAAAGCCGCCAGTACCCCAGCCGCAGTTGAAATAGAGATTTTCAATTTCAGTTTTACTGATTAATGGACACGCATCAGGCGTAGTATCAACAATTCCACCCCATTGTCGATTCATGCGAACACGACTGAAAATAGGAAATAGTTCTAAAATCGCAGACACAGTGTGTTCTATTGTTGGGTAGGAACCACGTTGGCCGTAGCCGTTATAGCCGTCGATACCCGCACCAATCACCAAATCACCTTTATCGGATTGGCTGACATAGCCGTGCACGTGGTTTGACATTACAACGGTATCTAAAATGGGTTTTATCGGCTCAGACACTAATGCCTGCAAGGGATGTGATTCAAGCGGCAGGCGTAATCCCGCCATGTCTGCAAGTACGCCGGAGTTGCCAGCAACCACACAACCAACTTTGCCTGCTTTGATAGTGCCGTATTGCGTTGTTTTAACGCCCGTAACCGTGCCATCTTCTATCTCGAAACCTTCTACTGCACATTGTTGAATGAGATCGACACCCAGGGCATCTGCACCACGAGCGAAACCCCATGCTACTGCATCGTGTCTGGCGACACCTCCGCGAGGTTGCCATGATGCACCCATTACTGGATAACGACGATTCGCGCTGCAATCCATATCAGGCACAATTTCTTTGACCTGTTGTGCATCTAGCATTTCACCGTCGATACCATTCAGGCGATTGGCATTCACACGTCGAGAAATATCTCGCATATCTTGCAGGGTATGACCCAGGTTCAAAACGCCGCGTTGTGAAAACATTACGTTGTAGTTTAAATCCTGTGATAAGCCTTCCCAGAGCTTCATCGCGTGTTCGTACAAAAACGCAGATTCATCCCAGAGATAATTGGAACGCACGATGGTTGTGTTTCTTGCTGTATTACCACCACCTAAATAGCCTTTTTCGATAACCGCGACATTGGTTATACCGAATTCTTTGGCTAAATAATAAGCGGTTGCCAGACCATGTCCGCCACCACCGACGATAACCACATCGTAGGATTTTTTTGGGGTAGGGTTACGCCAAACACGTTGCCAGTTTTCGTGGTGACTCATGGCATGCTTTAACAGGCCAAAGCCCGAGTAATGCTGCATAATCTTTATCTCTGCGTTTTATGGTTAATCGTGGTTGTAAATAATCATCGTTAATACAGTGTAAGTCTATTCAGACTCATGTGCCTGTCATTTTGACTTTTTGCCATTTTAACGATTACTTTTCTGAGCCTTAAAGTATCGTTATAACGACATAGAATAAAAAAAGGCCTGAAAGGTGGGGGGTGGCTTTGTTATTACTTATAGATTTACAACTAATACACTGTTTTGTGCGTATCTAGTTAAATAATGCGTTTTTACTTAAATTAAGAATACAGTAAGCGTTAATAAATACACCAATTAAAAGTAATTAGAGGATTTATGCGATCTAAACAAACCTTGTATATTGTGGCTCTGTTAATGGCTGTTTTGTTGTCGACTAGCGCACATGCCAAACCGGTTAAGAATGGTTTTGACCTTGAAAATAGTATCATCCTAGTGGATAAAATATTAAGTGGTGGGCCGCCACGTGACGGGATTCCTTCCATTGATAAACCTGCTTTTTTAAACGCTGATGATGTGGATTACCTGAAAGAGTCAGATCGTGTTTTGGGGATTGTAGTAGGAGAAAAAGGAGATGAAGAAGCACGCGCTTATCCCATCAAAATATTAAACTGGCATGAGATTGTGAATGATGAGATCTCAGGTAAAGCTATAGCGGTAACCTATTGCCCCTTATGTGGAAGTGGCATTGTTTACGACGCTGATTTTGAAGGTAATGCACATAAATTTGGTGTGTCTGGCTTGTTATATAATAGCGACGTGTTGTTGTTTGATCGAGAGACAGAAACACTCTGGTCACAAATACTGTCAAAAGGCGTAAGTGGCGAACTGGTGAATAAGAAGCTGAAGGTGATTCAATCTGCTCATACCAGTTGGGCATCGTGGAAAAAGCAATACCCGGACACCAAAGTACTCTCTAACGACACGGGCTTTGATCGTGATTACAATCGCTCTCCTTATGGTACTTATGATAATGATGTCAGTGTCTATTTTCCGGTAGCTTTCAAAAGCAAACGTTATCACCCGAAAGAGAGAGTATTGGGAATTACGATTAACGATAAGCAAAAAGTGTATCCGTTTGCGGAGTTATCTAAATATTTTGCAGAAACTCAACAAACTTCACTAATCGATCGCGTTGATGGGCAAGAATTAACGCTTGAGTTTGATGTTGAAAACAGAGACGGGACTTTCAAAAATGCAAACGGGGAAGTGGTCACCAGTACCAATACTTTCTGGTTTGCCTGGTATGCGTTTCATCCTAAAGGCGAGGTGTATAAGTTCGTAAAAAGCGCTAAATGACCCTAATAATGATGTTAATTAAGTAATATTATCAATTAAGCAATATCGAACCTATGTCAAACTTTTAAAGTCTCGTTGGTATTAGTATAAGTGTTAACTACTATCAATCTAACAGGAGTTTGGTGATGCACTCGATATTGAAAGGACTGCAAAAAGATCATATAAACCTGGCTAAAGTGCTAGATATTATGCAACTTCAGCTGGAGCGCATTGCTGAAGGCGATGATGCTGCACTTGCTTTGATGTTTGATGCGAGTACTTATATTCAAAACTACCCAGATATGATTCATCACCCCAGAGAAAACAAGGTGTTTGAGGTTTTCAAATACCGTTCTGGCGACGAGGCTGAGGTGTTTAAAACGCTAATTCAGCAGCACGAAGAAATGCCTGATGTAACGATTAAGTTTAAGCGATTGCTCAATGAAGCTATCAATGGCTTGGGTTTTATCAGTCGTGAAGAGTTGGTGAAGAAAATTCAGGAATACATTGATCTGGAAAGAGAGCACATGAATCTGGAAGAAGCAGTTGTGTTCCCCTTGATTAATAAGACTTTGGAAGATAAAGACTGGAAATTACTCGAAGAGCTTATTGAGACTGAATCTGATCCATTGTTTACGGATAAGATTGAAGAGTCTTTCAAGGTGCTTTATCAATCTATCAGTGGGCAGGCGGCTTAGCTCAAGTCCTATTGGACTATAAAAATCTAAAGTATGTTTTTGATAATATGCATAAAGGTCAGCGCACATAACATTTATGCGTATTGATTAAACATACTTTAGAATTTCAGTTCGACTCGGTTAGCTCCTTATTTAACGCGCATTCCAGGTAAAGCCCCTTCGTCTGGGTTAAGCACAAAGATGTCTTTGCCGCCAGGGCCTGCAGCCAGAACCATACCTTCTGACATGCCGAAACGCATTTTGCGTGGTGCAAGGTTCGCAACCATTACTGTTAATTTGCCTTCAAGTTCAGCAGGCTCGTAAGCAGATTTAATACCTGCAAATACATTGCGCTGACCTTTGCTTTCACCTTCGCCCAGATCGAGTGTCAGCTGAAGTAATTTGTCAGCACCTTCCACATGTTCTGCTTTTAGAATCTTAACCACACGTAGATCAATCTTTGCGAAATCATCAAATTCGATGGTTGGGCTGATTGGGTCTTGTTCTTTAGTAGCCTTAGTAGCAGATTCGCTAGCATCACTCATTTTTGTATCCGTATCTTTCTCAGTGTTGTTTGTATTGGTTTTCGCCTGTAGCGTTGCCGCTTCAGCCAAAAGTAGTTTATTGGCTTCTAGCATGGCATCTACTTTATCTTCTTCGATTCGCGTCATTAACGGTTTGAATTTCTTAATTTCGCTTGAAAGTAGGGGGGTGGCTATATCATTCCAGCTTAGTTCGCCGGCATTCAGGAAATCTTCTGATTTCGCCGCCAACTCAGGTAATACAGGTTTTAAGTAGGTAATGATCGCGCGGAACATATTGATACCTAAGGAACAGATATCTTGTACTTCTTGCTGGCGTGTTTCATCTTTAGCTAAGACCCATGGCTGTTTTTCATCAACGTATTGATTAGCAAGATCAGCTAAAGCCATGATTTCACGCATTGCCTTACTGTAACGGCGGTCTTCGTAGGCTTGTGCGATTGAATCGCTGGCATCAATAAATTGCTGATACAAGGCTTCATCTGCAAGCGTAGCAGACAGTTTTCCATCAAACTTTTTGCTGATGAATCCTGCGCAGCGAGAAGCGATATTCACGACTTTACCAACCAGATCGCTATTAATACGTAGCTGGAAGTCTTTTAAATTCAGGTCGATATCGTCAACAGTATTGCTTAGTTTTGCCGCATAGTAGTAGCGCAGCGGTTCCGCAGGTAAGTGATCAAGAAATACGCGTGCCTGTATAAAGGTGCCGCGTGATTTAGACATTTTTTGACCATTCACGTTTAAGAAACCGTGACAGAAAACGGCTGTAGGTAAACGCATATCTGCTGATTTTAAAACTGCGGGCCAGAATAGAGTATGAAAGTAAGCGATATCTTTACCAATGAAATGGTATAACTCGGTTTCATTGTTCTGGTTTCTTTCGGCACTCCAGTACTCATCGAAATCGATATCGACATCTTCACGATCACAGTAGTTTTTGAATGATGCGATATAGCCAATAGGCGCATCTAGCCACACATAAAAGTATTTATCTTCAGTACCCGGGATTTTGAAACCCCAGTAAGGTGCATCGCGAGAAATGTCCCAATCGTTCAGGCCGTCTTCCAGCCATTCATTCATTTTGTTGGCGATTTCTTTTTGTACACTGCCGCTGTTTACCCATTCTTTAAGAAAATCAGCATAGTCGCTGATTTTAAAGAAATAATGTTCACTGTCTTTTTCGATAGGAGTTGCGCCAGTGACGACAGAATATGGGTTAACCACTTCTGTGGTTGAATAGGTTGCGCCACAACTCTCGCAGTTATCACCGTATTGATCGGGTGTGCCACAATTCGGGCATTCGCCTTTGATGAAGCGATCCGGTAGAAACATATTCGCTTCAGGGTCGTAAGCCTGTTTGATGGTTTTGGTCGCGATATTACCTTTAGCTTTTGCGGCTAGATAAATGGTTTCTGAGAAGTACTTATTTTCTTCAGAATGGGTGGTGTGAAAGTTGTCGTATGAAATCAGGAAATCGTTGAAATCACGCTCATGTTCCTGTTTCATTTTGTCGATCAGTTCTTGAGGCTCGATACCTTCTTGTTGTGCGCGCAACATGATCGGTGTGCCGTGTGCGTCATCAGCCCAAGCAAAGATGCAGCTATTGCCTCGAAGTCGTTGGAAACGTGCCCAGATATCCGTCTGGATATACTCCACCATATGGCCTAAATGGATCGGTCCATTGGCATAAGGAAGAGCAGAGGTAATCAGTATTTTGCGTGGTTTTTCAACGGGATTCATAAGGCTAAGTTTTCAGGACTAATTGTAAGGAGTAAAGACCGTGTAAATTAACAGACTGGCGTATTAATCGCTAGTAAGGATTACGTATCATTAGTGATCATTTGGTATTTCTTTTTCAGTAGTTTATCGTTCTTTGATCTCGTATTTTCACTATAATGTTTTATTTTTGATTTGTGCATTCTATGGAAAACCGTCGTTTATTGTTTCGCGTTATTTTGAAATCATTATTTTTCGTTGGTTTATTCGTTTTAATCGCGGTATTCGTTAATTCTTTATTTACCAATCAACAAGACAATAATCAGAAAGATAAAAAAGAAAAGCAAATTGCTACGGTTGCTATCGATATCAGCGATATGCGAAAAGGTGAAATAAGAAAAGTGCGCTGGGGCGTAAAAGAAGCCGCGGTACTTTATCGCCAATTTACTAAAAAAGCCCAATCAGAAGAGGGCAGTGACTCATCAAAAGATACCTTGCATAAGCCCTTATCAACCAAGACTCGATCAATAAAACCAGAATATTTTGTTTTCATAAATCATGGCGATTCGGGTAACTGTCCTTTGTATTATGCCAAAGGTGAGTTTAATGATACCTGTTCCAAGAATGTTTTTGATGAAAATGGACTGCCCGTTTTTCCGAATCAGTTGAGTTATCAATTAACCATTCCGCCACATTATTTTGATGGTAATTTGATAAAAATTGGGGGCTGGGAATGATTGCTACCGGAATTCTTAATTATTCAAGCACCCCCCTACTTACAGAGGGTTTTATTGCTTTTATTAATGACTAAACCATAAGTTTGCATACCAACCGGTATGTATGTATGGTGCTGAATTAATGAAATCACTTTCAAAAACTATTGAAACTCCCCAAAGCTGGTGGAAATTATGGTCAAGTTTATGCCCATATTCCGCTGACGCTGAAGGTTCTGAGCCTTTAAGTAAAAGCTCAGCTACTCGTGAAAAAATCCTGCTTGCAGCCTTTAATGAAATCTATCACTGTGGTTTTCAGGCGGCGTCTCTAAATAATATTCTTAAAAATACCGGCACCACCAAGGGCGCTCTATACCATCATTTCAAAAATAAGATGGATCTTGGCTATGCGGTGGTTGATGAATTTATTTTTCAGTCGATTAAAGAAAACTGGATCGAACCATTGAATCAAACCGATGATCCGATCAGAACGATTCAGGATATTTTGACCAATACCTCTAAGATTATGACCGATGCGGATATCCGCTTAGGTTGTCCGATGAATAATCTGGCTCAAGAAATGTCACCGATAGATGAAGGGTTTAGAGAGCGTATTTCAAAAGTCTATTCGGAGTGGCAAGAAGCCATCGAAGCGGCTTGCGAAAGAGGAAAGCTGGCAGGTAATTTCAAGAGTAGTGTCGATTCCAAACAAGCCTCATTGTTGTTTGTTGCTTCCCTCGAAGGGTGTCTGGGATACGCTAAAAGTTTGCAAAGTAAAGATGCCTTACTGAGTTGCGGTCAGGGTCTTATAGATCAATTAGAATCGTTACGGCCAACTAAAAAAACTTAGGAAAAAGAGCATGGTAAAGAAGTATGCTGAGAGTGTTATTCAATTTCGTTGGGCTTTGTTAATACTGTCTGTTTTATTTATGTTATTAGCGGGTGTTGGCGCTAAGAATCTATTTTTTAATAACGATTACCGGATATTCTTCTCGGCAGATGATCCTCGTTTACAAGCCTTCGAAGAATTACAAAATACCTATACCAAAAATGACAATGTCATCATTGTATTGGCGCCTAAAGACGGTGTTGTGTTTAAAACAGAAACACTCACTGCAATAGAAGATGTCACCGAAAAAGCGTGGCAAACACCTTATTCAATTCGAGTCGATTCACTATCAAACTATCAACACAGTGAATCTGTAGAAGATGATATGTCGGTGGCTAATTTGTTTGAAGAAGCGAGTGAGCTGGATGCAGATGAGCTCAGTCGTATTAAAGCGATTGCGCTGAATGAGCCACTATTACTGCATCGTTTGATATCAGAAAAAGCACATGTGAGTGCTCTCAACATTACCATGGAATTTCCCAAGCAAATTCCCGATGGTAAAGGTGGAACAATCGCTGCGGACCCTACTAAGCAAGTTTCTGAAGTGGTTACTTCTGTCCGCGAACTAAAAAGCTATATCGAAAAAACATACCCCGAACTAAGCGTTCATTTATCAGGCATCGTAATGATGAATAATGCTTTTGGTGAGGCAACTATTTACGATATGTCACATCTTTTGCCAATGGCGTTGTTGCTGATATTAATTACCGTTTTTTTATTGTTAAGAAGTGTTTCCGGAACCTTGGCGACCTTGCTGGTGATTTTGTTTTCTGTTATTACGGCGTTTGGTTTAGCCGGTTGGCTGGGAATCGAGCTGTCTTCTCCTGTGATGTCTGCACCCGTCATAATTATGACGCTGGCGGTTGCGGATTGCGTGCATATCCTTTCTACCTGGTTATCTGAAATTCGTCAGGGGTCTGACAAGAAAACGGCAATGGTTGAAAGTCTTAGGGTCAACTTTATGCCGGTATTTTTGACTTCCGTCACCACTGCTATAGGTTTCTTATCTCTTAATACAAGTGATGCGCCACCTTTTCGCGACCTGGGGAATGTTGCCGCAATGGGGGTAATTGCAGCATTTATCTTCTCTATATTCTTTCTGCCAGCAATAGCGACCCTTTTACCGATTAGGGAAAAGAAAAAAGACACGCACACCTTAAAAATCATGTCTTCGTTTGCGGAATGGGTGATTGCGAAGCAAAAATCTCTGTTAGTAGGTATGAGCTTAATCGCAGTTGTCTTGATTTCGCTTATTCCAATCAATGAATTAAACGATGTGTTTGTTGAGTACTTTGATGAACGCATTGAGTTTCGTCGGGATACTGATTTTATCAGTCAAAATTTAACCGGTATTTATAATATCGAATATTCTATTAATACAGAAAACACCGGTGATATCTCCGATCCCGATGTGTTGGTGAATATCAAGAAATTTACGGATTGGTTAAATACTCAGCCTGAAGTGGTTCATGTAAATACTGTTACGGATACTTTCACCCGTTTAAATAAAAATATGCACGGCGATGATAAGAGCTATTACAAGCTACCTGAATCCCGAGAAATGGCTGCGCAATATCTGTTGCTATACGAAATGTCGTTGCCTTTCGGTCTGGATTTGAACAATCAGATCGATATCGATAAGAAGAGTACGCGTATCACCGTGACGTTGAAGACCATATCGACAAAACAAGTGCTAGAGATGGAAACCCGGGTTGATCAGTGGATGGAGCAGAATATGCCACATCTGAAAGCAGTTGGCGCTAGCCCTACAATTATGTTTGCCCATATTGGTATGAAAAATATTATCAGTATGATTAGTGGAACAACTATTGCTTTAGTCCTGATTTCGTTGATTCTGGTTTTTGCCTTGAAGTCGTGGCGATATGGTTTATTGAGTTTAATCCCTAATCTTGTTCCTGCCGGCATGGCATTTGGTATTTGGGCGCTTATTAGTGGTGAGATTGGTTTAGCGTTGTCTGTGGTTACGGCAATGACGTTGGGGATTGTGGTAGACGATACCATTCACTTTTTATCCAAATATTTACGTGCCAGACGAGAAAAAGGATTGGGTGCTGAAGATGCCGTGCGTTATGCCTTTTCTACGGTAGGCGTGGCTCTTTGGGTGACCTCTGTGGCATTGGTTGCAGGCTTTTTGGTGTTAGCAACATCCTCCTTTAAATTGAATTCAGGCATGGGGCTACTAACCGCGATAGTTATCGCAATCGCTTTGATTGTTGATTTCTTGTTGTTACCGCCACTTCTTATAAAGCTGGATGCCTGGTTGAACAAAGATAAAAAAGTGACAGAACCTGTTTCGGCTGTCATTAGTGAAAATCAGATTTAATGTGAAATGTATAAAAAGATCATAAAATGAAAAGGTCATAGGTATTCGTTGCAAAACGAACACGAATATAAAGAAAAGGTTCGATAGTAGAAGAACCGACTATCGCAGTGATTGAACTGCAATGTGATTATCGAGTCTTAATTGGATAGATAAGACTTAACAAATAGTATGAATAATTGGAGAGAGAATGAAAATCAAACTGTTACTAGCGACATTGTTAACTGTTTCATCATTGGGTGTATTTGCTGAAACACCTGCGGAAAAAGGGCTAAGAATTGCTAAAGCGGCAGACCTCAGTGACCAGGGCTTTTCTGATTTTACTGCGAATATGGTAATGACCTTGAAAAACCGTGCTGGTAAAACCAGCCGTCGAATTATTCGTATCAAAACCTTAGAAGGTAAGGGTGATGGCGATAAGTCTTTATCCTTATTCGATGAGCCGGCTGATGTCAAAGGCACGGCGATGTTGACCTTTTCTCATGGTTTAAAACCTGATGATCAATGGCTTTACCTTCCTGCACTTAAGCGTGTTAAGCGAATTAATTCGAAAAACAAATCTGGTCCTTTTATGGGGAGTGAATTTGCCTTTGAAGATTTGGGATCACAGGAAGTTGAGAAATATACATACAACTACCTCAAAGAACAGCCGTGCGGAAATGGCATGAAGTGTCATGTGATTGAACGTATTCCTGCGTATAAATATTCTGGCTACACAAAACAGGTGACGTGGATTGATACTCAGGCTTATCGACCAGTAAAAGTGATGTACTATGATCGTAAAAATTCTTTGTTAAAGACCTTAAATGCTACTGGATTTAAACAATACGCAGGTAAGCATTGGCGACCAGCGTTGATGGCAATGCAGAACCATCAAACGGGTAAAAGTACGACTTTAGAGTGGACTAACTATAAATTTAAAACCGGTTTATCAAAACGTGATTTCAATAAAAAGTCTCTAGCGCGTTAAACGTAAACGATATAAGGCGTTGAGAAAAGTCCATGTCAGTATCCGCAGAGTATCTCGCATATATTCAGGATTTACTCTGCGATGTGCCTGATGTCAGCGTTAAAGCATTTTTCGGCGGTAAATCGTTAAGATCTCGTTATCGGGTGAGCCCAGAGGGTGAGTATCAGGAGCAGTTGGAAGAAATCCAGTTTGCAATGATTATCGATGATGTTCTGTATTTTGTGGTAGATGATCAAAGTCGTCCAAAATATGAAACGCTAGGCATGACGCCTTTTGAATATGAAAAGAAAACGGGTGCGGTTAAAGTGCGTAAATATTATACCGCCCCAGAAAGCTGTTTTGAAGATCAGGATGTGATGCACGAATGGGCTAAAGAAGCGTTACAAGCAGCGAGCCGATCGCAGTAAAATACTGAAATAGAAAAGACAAATTTAACCAAAAGCACGGAAGCTTTTACATGTTGCAACTTAAAATCCCACCACCCGTTTATTCGATCAGTATTGCCATTGTTATGTGGTTACTGAGTAAATACATGCCAGTTGCCGAGATTATTCAAACCCCCTGGAACAAAATTGGTTTGGTGATTATTGTTATTGCAGTGAGTTTTGATGTCTGGTCGTTATTGCTGTTTTTGAAAAAGAAGACCACGCCCAATCCTATGAAACCCGAAAATACTTCTGGTATTGTCACCAAGGGATTGTATCAATATAGCCGTAATCCTATGTATCTTGGTATGTTAATTATCTTGTTTGGTTTCGGTATATGGCTAGGTAGTTTGTCTCCTTTTGTTATGTTACCTGCGTTTTATTGGGTTATTACAGAGATGCAGATAAAGCCGGAAGAACGCATGCTAGAGCAGAAATTTACGAACGAATATTTAGACTATAAAAACAGGGTTAGACGATGGCTTTAAAAAATCAACATCTATTCAACAAATGTTTGGGGGATAATTTGTCGCTATCTGTAAAGAGACTGGCTGTGTCTATCGCAGCTTTGGCGTTCACTTCTACTGTGACTGCTGCTGAGCTCTCGGGCAATGTTGCCGTTGAAGGACGTTTGTTTACTACCGATCCTGCTTATGAAAAACAGACCGAAAGTGGGGGGGTGTCATTGAGTTTTCTGCCTGAGTTTAAACACAAGTGGGATAATGAAGACCAGCAGTTTACCTTCACACCTTTCTATCGTTGGGATGAAAACGACGATGAAAGAACGCACGGTGATATCCGTCAGCTAGATTACCTGGTGAGTAAGGGAGACTGGGAATATCAGCTTGGTATCAGTAAAAAATTCTGGGGTGTAACAGAGTCGCAGCATCTAGTAGATATTATTAATCAGACCGATGGTGTTGAGGGTATCGATGGCGAGGATAAGCTCGGTCAGCCAATGTTTCGTGTGAGTCGTCTCACAGATACGGGTTCAGTGGATTTCTTTGTATTGCCTTATTTTCGAGAGAGGACGTTTTCGGGTGTTAATGGACGGTTTCGAACGCCGTTGGTGGTCGATACAGATGCCGCAACCTATGAGTCAGCTTCTGAAGATAAACACATAGATTATGCGGTGCATTGGTCAGAGTCGTTAGACGAATTTGATTTTGGGGTGCATCTCTTCGACGGTACTTCGCGTGATCCGGATTTGCGTATAGGTCAGAAGAATGGGGAAGCAGTTCTGGTGCCTCATTATCCGTTAATTACCCAGCTTGGTTTAGATCTTCAATACACAGGGGAAGCTATCATCTGGAAGTTAGAAGCGATACATCGAAAGCGAAAGGGGGATGATTACTCTGCAGCAGTGGGGGGGGTTGAATATACCTTACCCGCTATCTCAGAATCTGGTGCAGAACTGGGTTTGCTGGCTGAATACCATAGAGACTCACGCGGAGAAGTAGCCAACGCTCCTTTTCAGAACGATCTGTTTTTTGGCGCGCGTCTGGCGTTAAATGATGAAGACAGTAGTGAGTTGTTAGCAGGTGCTTTTGTCGATTTAGATAACTCTTCAAAAAGTTTGAGATTAGAAGCAAGTCGAAGAATTGGTAATGGTATGAAGCTGAATATAGAAGGACAGGTTTTTACCGATGTGGATGAGAATGATCCTTTTTATACCTTTAGCAAAGATGATTATATTCAAGTAGAGCTAGAAAAGTTCTTTTAAGATTTAAACGTCATCAAGTTTCGAAATAGTCGTAAATGGGTCTTGATAGGTATCATTCTGAAACCACAATAATTCCGTTAAATAACAATATTTAATGAATAAAAAAACCGCCTTAAAGTAGGGGGGGGACTTTAAAGGCACCTCCCCACTTACAGGCGGTTTTTTTGCTTATAAATACCTAATAATCATCTATCTAATTAGTAGGTGTTTAATGGGCTATTAGCGATTTTCGCGATTATCAATCAAGTCATCCACAACAGATGGATCAGCAAGTGTAGATGTATCGCCCAATCCATCAACTTCATCTGCCGCTATCTTACGTAAGATACGACGCATGATTTTACCAGAACGTGTCTTAGGTAAGCCTGGAGCAAATTGAATAATGTTGATTTTTGCAATCGGTCCGATTTCGCCACGAACAAGTTTAACCAGTTCTGCTTTAAGCTCTTCTGATCCTTCTTCGCCGTCCATAAGTGTCACGTAAGCGTAAATTCCCTGACCAGTAAGATCGTGTGGGTAACCAACAACAGCAGCTTCCGCAACAACTTCATGTAAGCCAAGAGCCGCTTCGATTTCAGCCGTTCCAAGACGATGACCAGATACGTTTAATACGTCATCAACACGTCCTGTGATCCAGTAGTTTCCATCTTCGTCACGTTTCGCGCCATCGCCCGTAAAGTAATAGCCTTTAAACATTGAGAAGTATGTTTCGTAGAAACGTTTGTGGTCTCCGAATACCGTGCGAATCATGGCAGGCCATGGGCGATCGATTGCCAGATTACCTGATGCAGGATTTCCTTCAATCTCGTTACCTTCGTCATCCAGTAATACAGGGTGAACACCAAAGAATGGCGCTGTCGCAGAACCCGGCTTCAATGCGTGCGCGCCTGGTAATGGAGTCATCATGTGTGAGCCTGTTTCTGTTTGCCACCAGGTATCAACGATAGGGCATTTTCCATTACCGACAACACCGTGGTACCACTCCCAGGCTTCTGGGTTGATTGGCTCGCCAACGGTTCCAAGTACGCGTAAGGTCTCGCGAGAGGTTGATTCTACAGGACCATTACCAGCACCCATTAATGAACGGATTGCGGTTGGAGCAGTATAGAAAATGTTAACTTTGTGCTTATCAACAACTTGCCAGAAACGTGAAATATCAGGGTAGGTTGGTATGCCTTCAAACATTAAGGTTGTTGCACCGTTGGCTAGCGGGCCATATACGATGTAAGTGTGTCCTGTTACCCAACCAACGTCAGCCGTACACCAGTAAACATCACCGTCTTTATAATCAAACACAGCTTCGTGTGTCATTGCGGCTTGAACCAGGTAACCACCAGTTGAGTGAAGTACACCTTTTGGTGTTCCTGTAGAACCAGACGTGTAGAGGATAAATAGCGGGTCTTCTGAGTCCATTTCTTCTGGAGGACAATCTGGGCTTGCAGCTGCAATAGCTTCGTCGTACCAGATATCACGGCCTTCTGTCCATGCTACGTCATCACCACCACGACGAACAACGATACAGGTAGTCACGCCAGGGCAGTTATCAATAGCTGTGTCAGCATTCACTTTCAGTGGGATTTTACGTCCGCCACGCATTGATTGGTCTGAAGTGATGACAACTTTACAATCAGAGTCATTGATACGACTTGCTAATGCGTCAGGTGAAAAGCCACCGAAGACGATTGAATGGATAGCACCGATACGCGTACAAGCAAGCATTGCCACTGCAGCTTCTGGAATCATTGGTAGGTAAAGTGATACACGATCACCTTTTTGCACGCCGCGATCTTTCAGTACGTTTGCGAAGCGTGAAACTTCTTCGTGAAGTTCTTTGTAGGTAATCTTGCGATCATCTTCTGGGCTATCGCCTTCCCAGATAATTGCAACCTGATCGCCGCGTTTTTCTAAATGACGGTCTAGGCAGTTATATGAGACATTCAACTTGGCATTTTTAAACCATTCGATATGAAGATCTTCCTGATCAAAGCTCCAGTCTGATACCGTATCCCAGGGTTTAAACCAGGATACATATTTATTGGCTTGTTCTGCCCAGAATCCGTCGGGGTTGTCTATGGACTCTTTGTACATAGCTTGGTATTGCTCTGCATTAATATTTGCATTTGCTGCAAATTCGACAGATACGGGGTGTACAATGTCTGGCATGTGCTTCTCCTATTAGTTATCGTTATGTTTATGCTCGCGTACGAATACGACTTCTCACAATTTGATAATATTGAATGCTTATATTTTGCATCCTCATTAATTAGTTGTAATAGCATAATGTAATACTTACATTATATTTGGCAAGTGCTGTTGTCATGATTGAGCAAAAGTTGTCTTTAATAGTGTCAGTATTTGTCGCTATTAAATATATGTATAAATAGAGTAAAAAATATTTTACTAATAAAAACAACAAGATACAAAGTTGGCATGTGATTTGCTATTAGTATTGATATCTTGAAGTGTTTACTATAAAAAGATCAATGATTTAAAATTCAAGATGTTTTTATATTAAATAAATGAATTAAGGTGAATTGAAGGTGTAAAAAATATGGGTGCTTTATCAATGACAATTTTGATTGGAGTTCTAGTCATGTTGATTGTCGTTTTTGCGTTTGTGCTGACAGTGAAAAGTGGTCAGTACGATGATATGGAAGGACCAGCACATAGGATTCTGATGGACGATGATGATCCTAGAATTCCTGGTAATTCATCGGAGCAAAAAAAAACTGAGGTTTCTCAAATAGATAAAGAGCAAAATCAGGTTTAGATTTTTCTGATACCGTATCATTTTGAATGTTACTTTAGTATTTTTAGTAACAGAGTAAAGTACAAGGGTTATATAATAATTTTATAGTGTCAAAAAAAGTATCTTGTAATAAAAATATTTTCTAGACAGGGTCTAAAAAGGTCGGGTTTCTTGATTTTTAAAGGAGTTCACCTACTATATAAGTTGATTGTTATATAAATACAGTTGCTAAGGATAATAATAAAAATATTTCTTAGCATTCAATTATTGCGAGTAAGAGTTAATTTAGGAGTACAAAAACCTATGTCAGATAGGAGATTACAGGTATTTCATGCTGTAGCTAGACTGCTGAGCTTTACAAAAGCTGCAGAAGTACTACACATGACACAACCTGCCGTTACGTTTCAAATTCGTCAGCTAGAAGAACAATTTGATACAAGATTATTCGATCGTGCTCATAACAGGGTTAGCCTCACAGAGGCAGGGCATGTCGCGTTTGAATATGCAGAAATTATTTTTGAAAAGTATTCAGAAATGGAAAATGCTATTCGTGAGATAACGGGTAGTATTAGTGGTTCGTTGACACTTGGGGCTTCAACAACCATATCCGAATATATGCTACCGGCATTACTGGGAGACTTTAATGCAAAGAATCCTGAAGTGTTGCTGAGGCTTAGAGTATCTAATACAGAAGGCATTGTTTCGATGGTCGAAAACAATGTCATTGATTTAGGTGTGGTTGAAGGTCCAGTTACAAATAAAAATTTGTTGGTGGAAATCTGTCGCAAAGACGACCTTGTGGTTGTTGTACCTCCAGATCATGAATTGGCTAAACAAAAAGCTATCTCTGTTAAAAAGATGCTTGAATATCCTTTCATCTGTCGTGAAGAAGGGTCAGGCACTAGAGAAGTAATTGTTGATCACCTGAGAGCTCAAGGTGTTGGCAAGCATGCGTTGAAAGCCTGTTTAGAGCTAGGTAGTCCAGAAGCTATAAAAGGTGCGATACAAGCGGGGATGGGTATTTCTGTATTGTCTAGTGTGAGCTTGGCAAAGGAATTAAAACTTGGTACGTTGGTAACAGTTCCACTAGACCCGCCTCTAAGCAGAGAGTTTTCTTTTGTTAGGCAGCGTCAAAAATTCCGTGTAAGAACCATGGAAGAGCTACTGGATTTTGCCAGAAGCTATTGTAAAGAAAATAAATAGTAACCTTGTTGTTAGCTTAAAAATCGGAGACTTTGTTCTCCGATTTTTTTGTCCGATTTTTTTTGCTTATCGTGCTATTATTTTGTTTTAATACCTTTAGTAATAGTTATTTAGCGGTAGAGTAGAAGTAAATGTTGCCAACCTTACCAACAATGCCTATTCAAGGCAGTAAAACTGAGCGAAAGCTGCTCAAGCTTTTTAAAGGGCTTGATGCTTCCAAGCAACAGACATTAGTTTCTTTTGCAGAATTTTTACTAACTCAAGCATCTGAAGAAGCTAAAGTATCGTTAGAGCAGGAAGGTAAGGAAACATCCCTTACTGAACCTCTTGATATTGAACGCCCTGAAAATGAGAGTGTCATAAAAGCTATTAAAAGACTGAGTGAGACTTATCCTATGGTAAATAAGGATAATATTTTACACCCGATATCCGATCTTATGACGGCTCATATGTTGCAGGGAAAGGAAGCAGAACAGATTATCGATGAGCTTGAAGCGGTATTTTTGAAAGAATACCAAGGCCCAAACAATTAAGCTCATCAATAAATAAAAATAAATTATAAAGTACAAAAGAGATAAGCTTAAATTATGTTAAAACTCGTTAATGACTGGTATCGCCGGCATTTTACAGACCCTCAGGTAGCCATATTAGCGTTATTGCTTGTTTTAGGTGCAACTGTTTTATATTTTATTGGTGATGTATTAACACCTTTACTTGCTTCAATCATCATCGCCTATTTGCTCGATGGCGCTGTCAGCATGTTAAAAAAACGCAAGGTGCCAAGGCTGGTTGCAATACTGTCTACCTTTAGTGTGTTTATTATATTGTTATTAATTGTGCTGTTTATATTAGCGCCTTTATTGTTTAGACAAGCTACGCAGTTTGTTTTGGAAATTCCTAAAATGTTTGCCCAAGGGCAGGCATTATTAATGCAGTTGCCTGAAAAATATCCGAATATTATTTCTGAACAGCAAGTTAGCGAGTTGTTGATAGGGATAAGAACCCAGATTACTGATTTTTCTCAAGCTGTCGTTAGTTTCTCTTTATCTTCTGTGTCAGATTTACTCACCTTTATGGTTTATCTGGTGGTTGTGCCTTTATTGATATTCTTCTTTCTTAAAGATAAAGAAATCATTATCAATTGGTTTAAAGCATTCTTACCTACTGATAGAACATTGGTATCGCAGGTTTGGTATGAAATGAACGGTAAAATCGCAGGATACGTAAGAGGTAAATTTGCGGAAATCGTGGTGGTATGGGTCATTACGTATATCACCTTCATGGTGTTTAACTTGAACTATGCGATGTTATTGTCATTTGCTGTTGGTGTTTCCGTATTAATTCCTTATGTTGGTGCAGCTCTTGTTACCTTGCCTGTTGCGATTGTGGCTTATTTTCAATGGGGCTATTCTACTGAAACGGTTTACGTGATAATCGCTTATGGGGTCATTCAGTTTCTGGATGGTAATTTACTGGTTCCTTTATTGTTTTCAGAAATGGTAAATTTGCATCCCGCTGCAATCATCACTGCGGTGTTATTATTTGGTGGTTTGTGGGGTGTTTGGGGCGTCTTCTTTGCCATTCCATTGGCTACGTTGGTTCACGCAATTATTAATTCCTGGCCAAGGGCACAAAAAGAACTTGAAGAGTGATACATATTCTTTAGCCCTGTCTGATGGTGCTCACCCCTATCTAGTCGTCCGCTCTAAACGGGCAAAACATATTAGAATCAAGTTATCTAATTCAGGTGAGTTGAGTCTTGTCCTGCCCGCAGGAACCCCTGATAGCTTGGGGCATTCTTTTATTCAATCGAAATCTGTCTGGGTAGAAAAAAATCTAAGCAAACTTTCAATTTCTGAAAAAGAGATAATCCCAACGTCATTGAATTTACGTGTTTTGAATGAACAGTGGAATATCGATTACATTAATCAATCAAGTACTCAAATGAGTTTGCAAGAGGACGATGATTATTGTTTGAGAATTTCTGGTGATATCTCTGATATCAGTGAACTGTATTTTCTGATTAATCAATGGTGTAAAAAAAAATCAAAAAAGATTTTTACCTTGATGCTCCAACAATTGGCAGAAGAACATGGTTTTCATTATAACGGTTTGAGTATCAGGGCACAGAAAACACGCTGGGGAAGCTGCTCGAGTAAAAAAAATATCAATCTCAACTGTAAATTACTGTTTATGCCTGTAGATGTGGTGCGATATGTGATGATACACGAGCTTTGTCACACCCTTGAAATGAATCATTCTTCCCGATTCTGGGATTTAGTCGAAGATTGTGACCCTAATTATAAAAAACACAGGCGAGAGTTAAAGCGATTAGGCAAAGAAGTGGTTTTGTAGTTGCGAAGCACGCTATATCCTATTTTCTTATTAGGCTGTTACTCTAATAAGGTTCCCAGTTACCGTAAAAAGTGTTTAAAAATCAGCCTATAAGTAGGGGGGGTGACTTATAAATTACCATTTATCAATGAGTGTCTACCGCTAGTCTTGGGATTGGCAAAATAATATTAATTATGATAAAGAAAATGTAGAATTATTGATCAATAGATGAGCTCGGTTCAACTGAGCTTAAGAAACATACAGTTATAATAGTTAAAATAATAGAGTTGTTGTTTGTGATTGCTGTTAGATAAAACAGTCATATAAGAAAGTATTCAATCGTCGTAATTACTGAGTTTTTATAACTTCGATGAATAGTGTTACTTACCAATCATTAGTTACTTCAACATAAATATAAAAATAATACAGAGAATAATAGTGAAAAGACTGACTTCCAAAAATTTTCAAATTATTAATAGTAATGCATCAAAACAATCAGGCTTTAGTTTGATTGAAGTAATGATTGCGGCACTCATTCTATCGATTGGAATTCTTGGAGTAGCTGGTCTGCAAATAGTGGGCATGAAAGGAACACAACATTCCTATATGAAGCAACAAGCAGCAAATATTGTATATACACTGACAGAACGAATGCGTGCTAATAGACAAGGAGTGATAGGTGGATTTTATTTAGTAGATAATGCTAATCCTGTTGATTGTAGTGGTGCGGCACCTGGGTGTAATAGCTCTACTGCAAATTGTTCTGCGGCTAATATAGCTGCATTTGATCTTCATAATGTTGTTTGTGGCTATCAGGCAACAACTGCATCTCATAAAACAGGTGGGGTTAAGGCTTCTACTGCAAATGATATTGTAGTTCTATCTGATGGCGATGTTGCTGTTACTTATCCGAATGGTTCAGCTACAGGTGATGTACGAATTGAAGTTCAATGGAGCGAAAGACGATTTGGACAAGAAGAAGAAGGAGAAGATATAGAAAGTGACTCATTAGTTATCAATACGAGGATATTGCCATGAGTCTTTTAAGTAGAAACAAGCAAAAAGGTCTATCGTTACTTGAGCTTTTAATAGCCATGATTATTGGTTTGTTCTTATTAGTGGGTATTACATCGTCATATTTGACTAGTAAAAAGACGAGTATTCAAAGAGATGAATACTCCTTATTACAAGACAACGGTCGTGTGGCATTGGAAATTATGTCCAAGACAATAGAGCATGCAGGTTATACATCATTTCCTTCTGGCTCTATTTTTCCTTCCAGTTTTATTACTGATGATGTTGTATCTTCGGCATGTAGTGGTGGTAAGCAAAGCGTGGTTGCCGAATCAATTGCTAATTTTCCTGATACATATACGGATGATGGCGCTTCAGGCGCAAGCGATAGCATAGGTGTCATTTACTTAGGCGATAATAATATTTTTTCTGATTGTGCGGGGGAGCCATTACCCGTTGAGTGTCGTATAAGCGCGATAAATCAAGACTCAGATGCAGCAAGAATTTATAGCTCCTTTTTTGTAGAAGATAGTACTTTGAAGTGTGCTGGTTCAAGAACTGCTGATAAGGTGGATATTGCGGAAGGCATTGAAAATATTCAACTTTTATACGGGGTCAATATAGATGGTGACCCTGAAGTGGATAGATATATCAATGCCACTCAAGTAGGAACGTTTGCCGATAATATTGTCAGTGTACAGATTGCAATTCTGGTTCGTTCGTCTAGAGAAGTAAAAGATAGTCCTGAGTCTATAGAATATTCATTGCTTGATAGCGTGTACACGTCACCAAATGATAGATTTTTACGTGCTGTTTTTACCACTACGGTTAGTTTGAGGAATACTTTGTAAAATGAAACAAATGTCATCAATAAAGCATCATCGTCAACAACATTTTCGTCGACAATATCCACGTCAGCAAAAAGGCATTGCCCTTGTAATGGCTTTAATTCTATTACTGATCATTACGGTTTTAGGGGTTAGCGCAGCGCGTATGACGGGCATGAATACTCAAACAGCCGGTAATAGTATGTATTCAGCGCTGGTTTTTCAGGGTGCTGAGTCAGCCTTAGGTCGCTCGGGTTCAGATTTATTTAATATTCGTGAAGCTGCTTTAACTCGTGGGAATGTGACTGTTCCAGCAAGTTATTTTAATCCGGTTGAAACAGTAACAAGCGGGGTTACTCTTGATTCGTCAGCAACGGTTTCTTATCAAGGTGTAACGGACACTTTACCGCCTAATGGGCTTGGAAATGATGCTAGATTTAATTATCAGGTTTTTCAAATCAACGGAGCAAGTAGTCTTAATGCTACATCTGCAAGAGATAATCATACCGAGGGGCTAGCAATTCCCATCGCGCCATAATTTGATAAATTAAAAACGTTAAATTAATAAAATTAAAATAAGATAAATAGGTATTAGAAATGAAACGCTTAGTAAAATATTTAATCTCAATGATAGTGTTATCTATTAGCGTATCCGTATCAGCAGATGACACGGATATTCTAGATACACCTACCTCTGCTAATATTCTATTTGTCATGGATTTATCTGGAAGTATGGGGTGGGGCAAAGAGCAATACAGCACTCCTTCTGCTTCTGATCCTGCTAGGGTAGATGTATTGCGTGGAGCATTTCAGGCTATTGTTGCCAACTCCGAATTTGATAGTATGAATTTTGGCTTATCCATTTTTTCTGGTGGTGCTCAAAGTAATTTAGGTGCTTCGGTGGCACACGGAATATCATACCCGGTAAGTCCTATTACAGGTAATGCACAAGAGATTCTAAATAGAGAGGGTTATACGCATCCTGGAGTATCCCCAGATAACAGTTATATGCCTGCTGCCGCTGCTAACACTTCAAGAGAATATCTGAGTCTATTATCTTCCCCAGCAGAAGGTATTTGGGAAGTAGGAGGAAGTACTCCTATGGTTGATGCCCTATACGAGGCTGCACTCTATTTTCGTGGAGAAGGAGTACATTGGGGAAAGTATGCACCTAAAGATATTCGCTCTGCTCATCCTTCGACATATACAGGGACGGGAAATCCATTCAGGGAAGTTGTGACGACTGTTACTCCAGAATGTACACTTGAAACTAGAAATTCTTGTACTAAAGGTTCGTGTGGTTCAACAGAAAGTTGCGGAACAAGCTACGAGGTAGGCACACGTTTTGATTCTACTGGAGGAATAAACTGTTCTACCAATACAGGAAGAACATGCTCAACCTATGGAACGACTTGTGGTTTAGGGACTAACTGCAGTTCTGAAACTGATGTTCCTGATAGATGGTGTAACTCTAATATCAGTACAGTTGCTGAGTGTGAGGCTAATAATCCGAGTTGGCATTCTTGTTCAACTTATGAGTCCACTGAGTGCTCTACAGATGTTGAAGGGCAGTCAGTTTGTTCAGCAGTTACCAGAGTTAAATGTAAGGAAACATTAACGATAACTCGTTGTGATGCCTCTGATACTTATACTTGTGATTATCCTGTAGAAAAGTGTACGAAATGTCCTGATCCATATACTGAATCAGTTGTTGAAGGTAGCGAAAGTTACAAATCGCCGATTATTGATAAGTGTTCTAATAATGGTGTGATTTTTCTAACTGATGGCGAGCCAACAGAAAATTCAAGTGCAGATTTAATCGCTAGTATGATTGATGCATCTGGGACAACATATTCTAATGGATGTGAAGCACCTGTCGGTTCTGGAGTAGATCTATACGGTCGTTGTGGTCCTGAACTAGCCAAGTTTTTGGCGACTGAAGATCAGGCGAGTGGAAGTACAGCAGGCTCTATAGATGTGCCAGGTATTCAGACCATTCAAACTCATATAGTAGGGCTTGCTCTTGATGAAACCTCGGCAACTGCGCAATATTTAAATAGAGTTACAGATAGTAGCGGTGGGTCATTTTTGATCGCGGATGATGAGGCAACATTGGTCGAAGCCTTTAAACAGCTTATTAATTCTATTGCCGGTAAAGCCCGATCTTTTGCTGCTCCTTCTTATTCAGTAGATACATCTACTTTGTTGTCTCATGGAAACTCAGTGTATGTTCCCATGTTTGATAAAAGGGGAACTGTATGGCCGGGTAACCTTAAAAAGTTCCAGCTTATCAATGGTGAGTTGATGGATAAGGCGGGTAACTCTGCAACAGATGAAGATGGTTCAATTTTAAGTACTGCTAGAGATATGTGGACTGATACTACAGCGACTCCCAAAGATGCTATAAGTAGCGGTGGAGCGGCTAATAAAATAGATCCTGCGGAACGCCTTTCAATTAGTATGAAAACGAATATTGGAGGTAGTTTAGTTAAATTATCTTCTGCGACTAATGATGATTTTGGGGTCGGAACTACAAATGCAGAGAAAGATGAATTCTTAAAGTACATAAGTGGAACAAACAATGATGATACGCCTAGAAATCATATGGGGGATATCATGCATAGTAAACCTATACAGCTTGAAATAGCTAAAACAACAGGTAATGAGAAAGTAATATTTGTCGGTAGTAATGAAGGTTTTTTACATGCTATTAATGATGCAGATGGAACCGAAGCATTCACATTCATGCCTAGAGAGCTGATTAAAAATATTAAACCACAATATTATAATACTGTTCTGTCTAGGCATATATATGGTGTCGATTCTCCTATCACTTTATGGATTGACGATAGAACTAATGCAACTATTACTCGTGGCAATGGTGTTTTAGATGTTGATGATGGAGAAAAGGCTTATATATTCTTCGGGCTTAGAAGAGGTGGAAAAGGTTACTACGCACTTAATGTAACAGATCCTACTGACCCAAAATTATTGTGGACTAGTGAGTTTGGTGATGGTAATTCCTGGTCTCAACCTGTCGTTAAAATGTTAAAGCGGAATGCTAGTAGTGATCCTGCGCCAGTTTTAATTTTTGGTGGTGGCTACATTGATGATAGTGCTGGAGATGAAGTTTTGGATCAGGCAAATGCAGTTTATATTGTTGATGCTCTTGGTGGCCCAAGTACTTTTTCAAAAACAATCACTACTACAGAGTCATATTCAATTCCATCAAATATAAGCGTTTTAGATATTGATAATAATGGTTCTGTTGATAGGCTTTACTTTGGAGATACTGGGGGATATTTCTGGCGTGTTGATCTAGATGCGGGTAAGGCTGATTCTCCTTCTACTCCTTATGATCTAGCTAAAGCTGAACTTCATAAATTCGCTGATTTAGGTGGGGCTGGAACTGTAAAAAGAAAGTTCTTTGAAGAGCCTTCAATAGCAGTATTCAAAAATAAAGGAAAGCCTATTATAACCATAGCAATTGGTTCTGGAGATAGAACGAATCCGTTAAGTGAAAGTGTTGAGGATAAATTCTTTGTTTTATACGATAAAGAAGTTTTTAATCCACCTGCGAGTACTACGACAGAAATTGAAATGGCTGATTTGTCTCCATCTACAGATACTTTCAATATAAGTTTAGATTCGTTTAAAGGTTGGTATAAAGATTTAACAAGTACTAATGGAGAAAAGGTACTGTCGTCTGCAATTACTTATCAAAATAAAATATTTTTTACAACATTTGGCAAGACAGCTATAGATCCGGCTACTCCAAGCACAATTTGTGTTGAGCCTAATGAGTCTAGATTATATATCCTTGATCTGAATGCAGGGACTGAGTATTCGAATACTAAAGCTTCTTCAGGTGAGATATTGGGTACGCCTCAACTTATCTTTCCGGCTATAGATGAGAATAACTGTGAAGCAGGTAATTGTGAAAGAGCACCAGTTAAAGTATGTGCGGGGTATTGTGGGCCAGGTAACCCAGCAATAACAGTTGATGGTGTTGGTGGATCACCGGTAAATAAAGCATTACAAAGAGTTTATTGGATTGATAATGAATAATAAAAATAGGTGCAAAATGAATAGTTTAAAAATTAATAAAGGTTTTACCTTAATTGAATTGATGATAGTGGTTGGAATAATTGGGATCATTGCTTCTATCGCTGTTCCCTCCTATATGGAGCATGTACGAAAAGGCAAAAGGACAGATGCAAAAGTTGAGTTGTTACGGATAGCACAAATTCAAGAGAGTTACTATGCTCAGAATCTAAGTTATGCATCGAGTCTTACAGCGGCAAGGAACGCTGGTGGTTTAGGCATGACTGCTCCTGTAATGTCAGAGCAGGATAACTATGCAATTGAGTTGACCGCATTGCCAGCTGCATGTGGAGGTACTGCTGCATCACCGTGTACTTCATATACGTTAACAGCAGACGCTCAAGCTAAGCAAAATGATTCTCATTGTGATAATTTTACTATTACCAATACGGGTTTGAAACGAGTTTCGGCTGATGGTGGGAGTGTTGATCGTTCAAAAGAGTGTTGGAAATAATATCTAACACTTCAATCTGGATGAAATAAAAAAGCGCTTAATATATAGGCGCTTTTTTTTGTGTGCTTAGAGTAGAACTAATAAGACTTTGCTAAAGTTATTCTTGTATTACCAGCAAGATCTTTTCTACTTTCAATTTCGACAAATTCAGATATTGCTAAATATTCTTGAGTCTTTTCATGCTGATCATATCCATGTTCCAACAGCAGCCACCCGGATGATGTTAAATATTGTTTACAGTTTTTAATAATATTCTTAATATCTTTAAGTCCATTTTCCTTCGCCACTAACGCCGAATATGGCTCATGTCTTATTGTTTGCTCAAGATGAGGGTCGTTTGGTTCTATATATGGTGGGTTGGATATGACCAAATCAAATGTCAAATCTGGCGCTATTTCTGAGAACCAATTAGAATGTAAAAATTCAATTTGATGATCTAGTTTAAGGTTCTTGGCATTTCTCTCGGCTACTGCTAATGCTTTTACTGAAAAGTCGCATGCCATTATTGATGCGTCGGGACGCTCAGAAGCAATTGCTAATGCAATAATTCCGGAACCTGTGCCCAAATCTAATATTCTTGGGTTTTTAATATCTACTAATTTCTCTATAGCTGTTTCAACAAGCAGTTCGGTTTCAGGGCGGGGGATTAATACATCTGGCGTAACCTCTACGTCGAATGTCCAAAAAGATTTTTTCCCTAATATATAAGCTACTGGGTAATCGTCTTTGCGACGTGTGATAGCGTCTTCAAAGCAGGTTAATTCTGTCTCGGTTAATTCGTGCTCGGGCCATGTATGGCAATAAGTCCTACTTTTATTGAGACAGTGTGCAAGCAATAACTCCGCATCTAATGCAGCCGAGTCAGATACCCCCTCTAATTCTTTTCTAGCTTTAGATAAAACACGTTGAATGGTAATAGCTGTCATAAGCAACAAAAAAAGTGCCTGAAAGTGGGGGGGTGACTCATAACTTTATTTTTAACTACGTTCTAACTGTTTTCTTCGCTTAACGCAGATAATTGCTCAGCTTGATATTCATTGATCAATGGATCAATAATCTGGTCTAAATCGCCCGATACGAACTCATCTAGTTTATACAGAGTAAGATTGATTCGGTGATCAGATACGCGTCCCTGAGGGAAGTTGTAGGTACGAATTCTTTCTGAACGATCACCACTTCCTACTAAAGATTTACGTTGCTCAGCTTGTTCTGCATCTTGAACCGATCGTTCACCTTCCAGTATTCTGGCTTGCAATACAGACATGGCTTGCGCTTTGTTTTTATGTTGCGAGCGTTGGTCCTGACATTCAACGACGATACCTGTCGGTAAATGTGTAATACGAATTGCGGAATCGGTTTTATTAACGTGCTGACCACCAGAACCAGAAGCTCTGAATGTGTCTACTCGAATATCATTCTTGTTAATGTTTTGTGCTTCAACCTCATCCGGTTCGGGCATTACCACGACAGTAGCAGCAGAGGTATGTACACGACCTTGAGATTCTGTTTCTGGAACACGTTGTACACGGTGAGCGCCAGATTCAAATTTTAAACGCGAATAAGCACCAGCACCAACAATACGGGCGATAATTTCTTTATAGCCACCATGTTCGCCCAGGTTTTGACTCATGATTTCTACTTGCCAGCGCTTTTGTTCAGCGTAGCGTGAATACATCCGGAATAGGTCGCCTGCAAAGATTGCTGCTTCATCTCCACCTGTGCCAGCACGAACTTCCAAAAAAATATTGCTATCGTCATGCGGGTCTTTCGGCAGTAATAATTTCTGCAAGGTCAATTCAAACGTTTCAAGAGAATCCTTAATGTCAGAAAGCTCTTCCTTTGCCATATCTTTTAGCTCAGGATCATTAAGCATCTCTTCTGCAGTTTCTTTGTCATCGATTATTTGCAGATATTTTTTATATTCTACAACCAAAGGTTCTAATTGGCTGTATTCCATAGATAGTGCACGAAAATGATTTTGATCAGCCATCACTTCTGGCTCTGCCAATAATCCAGCAATTTCTTCGTGTCGATCGCTCAGCGTATCGAGTTTATTTAAAATGGATGCTTTCACTGTTTATTGTTTTCCTTATCAATCATTTGGTTTTGACTCTCAACTGTCGAAAGATTGAGTATTTTATTAGAGGCTTCGAGTAATTTATGGTCCCCTGAATGAGCGGCTTTATTCATCGCCACTGTAGCATCATGAGCCAATTTATTGGTCAATGTATGCGCCAGAAATGACAATGCTTCATCTGCAGTTGAACCATTTCGCAGTAATTTGAGTGCTTTTTCAAGCGTCTCATCCTGAATCGTATTGATTTTATCACGATAACTTTTAATGAGGCTCATTTGATCTTGTGCACGCATCCAGCCCATGAAGTTTTCAACTTCCTCAGCGATCATTTCTTCGCCTTGCGTGGCAGCCTCTTGTCGAGACTTCATATTATCTTCAATCACAGACTGGAGATCATCAACCGTATATAAATAGATATCATCTAGTTCGCCGACTTCTTCTTCTATATCTCTGGGGACCGCGATATCCACCATGAAAATCGGTTTATGTTTGCGCTTTTTCAATGCAGCCTCAACCGTTCCTTTACCAATAATTGGCATAGGTGCAGCGGTTGATGAGATAACAATATCAGCATCGGGTAAGTAATCACCGATATCTTGCAAAGTAATGCCGAGTCCATTGAAATCATTCGCAAGCTGAGTCGCTTTTTCTACACTTCGATTGGCAATAATGACTTTACCAATATTGGCGTTACTCAGGTGCTTACCAACCAGTTCGATGGTTTCACCGGCACCAATTAACAAGGCAGTTTTATTATCCAGATTGCTGAAGATTTGTTTTGCAAGATTTACTGCTGCAAAAGCAACTGATACCGGATTGGTACCAATGCCCGTTTGAGTACGTACTTTTTTAGCTGTCGAAAAAGCATGTTGCATTAATCGTTTCAGTGTAGTGCCTGCGGTCTTTTTTTCAGAAGCGGTTTTAAGCGCCCCTTTCAATTGGCCAAATATCTGCGGTTCACCTAACACCATAGAATCCAATCCACTGGCAACACGCATTACGTGCTTTATAGCTTCATCATTAGCATGGTTGTAGATATATTCTTTTAAGCTTTGACTATCCAGGCCTTGCTGTTTAGATAGCCAATCCAGGATTTGTTCTTCTGTGTAATTAGAATAAGTATAAATTTCTGTTCTATTACAAGTAGATAGGATAATTACTTCGTTTTCTTTGTGATTGCTCTCTATGTCATTTTTGATCTGTGAAAGTGTTTCAGTCAATCCATCTGGTGAAAACGCAACTTTCTCGCGGATCGCGACGGGCGCTGTTTTATGGTTGATTCCAATTACACGTAAAGACATAGGGGCGCGATTATAGCGTGAATTCCGAGGTTTATTACAGAGTAGTTTACTGCTTTGTTTTATAAATTTATCTAGCTTGATTTCTGAGTAGTCTTATTTATTTTATAAAAGGTGAAGTACAGCCGAATTCTTAAGGTTATAGCGTGAACACTTTCGGTTGTTTGGGGTGTAATCGAATAAATGCAGAGATAATTTTTATGCCCGTTTCTGCTGGTAGATGTCATAACCTACGATTGATACAGTCTGTTTTGTGTTATCTACCAGTTAGCTGGTGATAGCTGGACTTTATTCTTTACCATGCAACTGAGCACAGTTGGCTTATGTACACTATAGTTAATATATCGATAGTGTTTTTTGTTGATATAGGATCTATGCAGTCTCAATAATCCAGGGAAGGATTTTATATATGATATTTGCTATTTTAAAACAGGCCTTAATCTATCTAGAGAAAGGCATACAAGGCAAGCATGCCTTATGCCTTGCTTCTTGGGTTGTTCATAGTAAATCATCGAAATCGCAAGTATCTCTTTACCCCTTAAAACTTATTACTGTTGTTATTGTTATATGTTCTTCATTGGTTTTACCTGCTCATGCGCGTGTTTTAAATCAAGAAAATACCGAATCAGGCAACTTCAAAGCTGAATTTCTTTATCAGGCGCTTGCTGCTGAAATTTACAGAGAAATGGGTGATGAAGTCCTTGCGGTTGAGCAATATCAGCACCTGGCCTTAGAGAGTAAAGATCCTGCAATTGCTAGACGGGTTACTATTCTCGCCGCGGCAACAGGGCAGCTACCCAAAGGATTAAAAGTAGCAGAACGATGGGTTGCATTGACTCCTGATGATCTTGAAGCACGACAATACCTTGCGTTACTTTACCTTAGAAATAATAAAATAAAATTATCGTCTGCCCAGTTTCATACCATTCACGAATTGGTAGAGCAAACATCTTTAAAAGATGAAGTGGTATCAACTCGACAAGAAAAAAGCATACCAAAAGAAAGCATATCAAAAGAAATCGATAAAACAGACTTGCCAACGAATACCCAGACTATTAGAGAGATGAAAGTCAGTCAGGGGTTGACCTTTATTGGATCTGTTTTAGCAGCAGAAACCCATAGAGATAAGGCTTATCGTGTCTTTGTTGATTACATAAAGCAACATGAAAGTAGTAAATACTATCGCCAGCAAAAACTAATTGCCGCCAATCTAGCCCTAAAGGCTAAAAATTATAAGGCCGTAATATTTGAATTAGAAAACCTTGAAAGACTTGATTCTCAAAATCTGGTTGATGCCATGGCAATGAAGGCGAAAGCCTTACATAAGCTCAATAGGAATTCAGATGCTATCAATGTGCTGATGTCGATTAAAGATAATCCTATGGTAAGTGATAGCAGTCGGCTTGAGTTGGTTCGCTTGTTTGTTTTGCAAAAACAAAAAAAACAAGCATTACCCATTCTTGAAAAGCTCATTATCAGACATTCAAAGAACAATGATCTATTGAAATCATTGATAGCCCTGCAAATTGATCAAGCTCAACTTAAAAAAGCAGAATCCAATATAGATAAATTACGTGCTATAAAAAGTTATGAGTTCGATGCTGATTACTTCGCTGGTGAGGTTTTTCAGGCAAAAGGGAACTTAAAGAAAGCATTAACGTTTTATGAAAAAGTAAATGGTGGGGCGTTCTTAAGAAATGCTCATCAGAAATCGATATCACTTTCAAGTGCATTGAAAGGTGATAAGGGAATTGAGCGTTACTTTGAGAAAAAACAAATATCTTCAACTGATCCGGTCGACAAGGCATATTGGGCAAAACTTTATGCAGATCATCTCTTTAGTCTAAAAAAATACCCTCGGGCACTTGTGCTTTATAATCAGGCAATCAATTTATCGCCCTTGAATGCACAGTATTATTATAGGCGTGGTCTGTTGCATGAACGCATGAGGCAATTGCGTTCTGCGGAGAATGATTTCAATCAGGTATTGTCGATTAGCAAGAACGATGCAGATGCCTTAAATGCTCTGGGATATATGTTATCGGTTAATACCCAGCGCCTTGATGAGGCAAAAAATTATATTAAAAAGGCGCATCAAATTAAACCACATGATCCCGTTATCATGGATAGTTTGGGTTTTGTGCATTTTAAAAATGGGGATTTTGCGAAAGCTGAAAAGTACCTGAGGAAAGCATTTAAACTGATTAAAGACCCCGAAGTTGCGAGTCATTTAATCAGTGTTCTGGCAGAAAATGATAAGCAGGAAGAAGCTTTGAGTATTTATGAAGATATGACTAAAAAATTCCCTCATAACAGAGTTTTACACGAAGCAAAACAATATTTACAAAATTGATATATACCAATGCAGGCCTAAATTGATACTATTCAAGTATGTTACATCGTTTTTGTAACGGCTTGATCTTTCAAAGGATAATATAATGTCAATAAGGTTAGTGTCTTGGTTAAAGCCACGCGCACTGTTAATCAGCAGTGTTATTTTACTTGGTGGTTGTACGCAATATGGAACACAGCCACCCCAGGTTAAATCAGTAGTAAATCCTACGGTTAAACAATCTTCATGGGAACAACGCCAAGCTTATCTGGCTCGCAGACAAAACTGGAGTCTGGGTAGTAAAATCTCATTACGCTATGGTGACGAAAATTATATTTTCGGTCTAAGTTGGGCGCAACAAAACGCCAACCAATATACCATGCAAATCACACACCCGTTAACAGGAGCTCTGGTCGCAAAATTAAGCCGCCAAAGTGGGGGGGTGACATTACTCGCCGATAATGGCAGAACGTATCGCGATACAGATGAAGAACGCCTATTACAGAATCAATCGGGTGTAAGAATTCCCGTCAAGGGTATGCAGTATTGGGTAAGAGGAATGACATCTCCCGAATACAAGGTAGATCAATTGATTCTGGATAACCTAGGTCGCCCAGAAACGCTTTATCAGGCCGGTTGGAAGGTAAGTTATTCGAATTATACAAATAACAGTACACAGGCGATGCCACGAAGAGTGGTTCTTACGCGCAGTAAAGATAAGCTGTATATAAAGCTAATTGCAAAAACATGGCAGGGTGTTTAAAGCGTTTCAATGGTTGCAAAGTTAACGTTACCGGCTCCGGCAAAGCTTAATTTATTTCTCCATATCACGGCGCAACGTGAAGATGGTTATCATTTGTTGCAGACAGTATTTCAACTACTGGATTATTCTGATGAAATTACATTGGAAATTCGTCAGGATGGAAAAATAATTCGCAACGAATCAAACAAAAATTTTAATGCTTTAGATCAGATTCCTTTAGAGTCAGATTTATGTGTAAGAGCAGCAAAATTACTTCAATCACATACCAATTCAAAATTTGGGGTTGAGATTACACTCGATAAAAAATTGCCAATTGGAGGTGGTATCGGAGGAGGGAGTTCCGATGCAGCTACCGTACTACTTGGTTTGAATGAGCTTTGGGGTTGTCAGTTGACCATTCAGGAGCTTACAGAATTAGGGCTAAAATTAGGTGCGGATGTCCCTGTTTTTATCCACGGTCATTCTGCCTGGGGAGAGGGAATTGGCGAACAATTAACGCCAATAAATTTGCCAGAATCATGGTTTTTAGTGATTCAACCGGATATCTCTGTATCAACGGCAGAAATTTTTGCAGATCAGGGATTGACACGAGATTGTGATGCCCTCACAATAGCGCGCTTTCTGAATGACGGCGTTTTCACCAAACAGTCAAATGTTTTTGAAATAGTTGTTAAAAAGAAGTACCCAAAAATAGCAAATGCGCTAGAATGGCTAACTTCTTTTTCAGAAGCACGATTAACTGGAACTGGTAGTTGTATCTTTGCAAAGTTTAAAAGCGAAGATGAAGCAAATCAGGTACTTGATGCTTTAGCAAAGTCGCCGAATAATTGGCAGGGCTTTGTAGCTAAAGGGGTTAATCAATCGCCATTGCATAATGCAATAGCGGCGTTACAGAAAACGTAACGAAAGCAGTAAATGTAAGTAAATATTGGGGCGTCGCCAAGTGGTAAGGCTCTGGGTTTTGATCTCAGCATGCGTAGGTTCGAGTCCTACCGCCCCAGCCATATTTTATTGATACATTGTCATATTTCATTTCCTTCAGAAGTATGACAATGTGTTAATTCCTTCATAACTTCAAAAGAGATCGTTCATGTCAGAATCAGACAGGATAATGATTTTTTCCGGTAATGCGAATCTTGATCTTGCTCGAGAAGTCTCAGAACTATTAGATATCAAACTAGGTAACTCAACAGTCGGTCAGTTTAGCGACGGTGAAGCCCATGTTGAAATTCTAGAAAATGTTCGTGGTCGAGACGTATTCGTACTTCAGCCAACGTGTGCACCTACCAACGATAACCTAATGGAACTACTGATCATGGTAGATGCATTGTATCGTGCTTCGGCAGGTCGTATAACGGCAGTGATACCATACTTCGGTTATGCGCGACAAGATCGTCGTGTGCGTTCAAGACGTGTTCCTATCTCAGCTAAATTAGTGGCAGATATGCTATCTACCAGTCGTGTAGATCGTGTCTTAACCGTTGATTTACACTCAGACCAAATTCAGGGCTTCTTCGATCTTCCCGTTGATAATATCTATGCTTCTGCTGTGTTACTTCGAGATATCGTAGAGAAAAACTATGATGATCTTGTTGTTGTATCACCTGATGTGGGTGGTGTAGTTAGAGCACGAGCAATGACCAAAAGCCTCGGTGGTGATGTCGGATTGGCTATTATCGACAAACGTCGTCCAGAGCCTAATGTGTCTGCTGTGATGCATATCATTGGTGATGTGAAAGATAAAACCTGTGTATTGATTGACGATTTGGTCGATACCGGTGGTACCTTGTGTCATGCCGCAGAAGCCTTAAAAGAGCATGGTGCAAAAGCAGTTATCGCTTATGCAACCCATCCTGTTTTCTCTGGCCCTGCTATTGATAACTTCAATAACTCTCAATTGGATGAAATTGTGATAACAAATTCAATTCCATTGAGTGAAAAAGGTCAAAACTGTGCTAAAATCCGCCAGCTTTCTGTAGCGGACATCATTGCAGATACCATCTCACGCATTCATTACGATGAATCAGTGAGTGATTTGTTCGCGCATGTAGTTGACGATTAGTCATAAAAATTCGTCAAACTAGCGTTATTGTAAAGTAACGCTGGTTTGACAAAATGTTGCAAAACTTGGTCGCGAGTTTTGCTTTTTTGTTTATGGATTGCTTACTCATTTTTATTTCTTGTTTAAGAATAAAAGTAACAATCCACAATTTGGAGTAGAAAAAAATGGCAACTAAATATGAGTTGGCCGCGGAAATGCGTGAAGACTTAGGTAAAGGTGCGAGCCGCCGCCTACGTCGTGTAAACAAAATTCCAGCGGTACTATACGGTGCAGGGCGTCCTGCATGGTCTTTAACGTTAAACGAAAACCAATTAATGCGTAACCTTCAAGAAGAAAGTTTCTACGCAGCGATTATCGAATTAACGCTAGAAGGAAAAAAGCAAAAAGTTTTCTTACGTGATTTACAACGTCACCCAGCAAAACCATTTGTATTACATGTTGATTTACAGCGTGTAAGAGACGACGTTGAGATGACTGTTGTTCTTCCATTACACTTCGTTAACGAAGAAGACGCTCATGGCGTTAAAATGGAAGGTGGTGTACTTACACGTAACCTTTCTGATATCGAAGTTGTATGTTTACCTGGTGATTTACCTGAGTACATCGAAGTTGATCTTGCTGAGCTTAAATTGGGTGAGTCTTTACACTTATCTGATATCAAGTTCCCTGAAGGCGTATCTTCTACAGAACTATCTCACGGCGAAGATCATGACCATCTTGTGGTTAGTATCCATGCACCAAGAGCTGTTGAAGAAGTGTCGGATGAAGCTCCAGAAGCTCCTGAGACTGAAGTTGATGGTGAAGCAGAAGGCGGAGATGACGCTTAATTAATTTAAGCTAATTTCAATATGCCTGATCAAGCAATCACATTGATTATAGGTCTGGGAAATCCAGGCGAGAAGTATTCTAAAACCCGGCATAATGCCGGGTTTTGGTTTATTGATGCATTAGCAAATGAGTATGGCGCAAGCTTCAAAACAGAAACAAAGTTTTCTGGAGAAGTCGCTAAAGCCACCATTCATGGCAATCAGGTTTGGTTGTTAAAACCGTCTACATTTATGAATCGTAGTGGTTTATCCGCACATCAAATATCTTCTTTCTATAAGATCAATGTAAAACAAGTGTTAGTCGCCTACGATGAGCTGGATTTACCAGTAGGCACTGTGCGTCTCAAGTATTCAGGTGGCCACGGTGGTCATAATGGCTTAAGAGATTTACACGCGCAAATTGGCAAAGACTATGCTCGTTTGCGTTTTGGGATTGGTCATCCCGGTGATAGTAAGAAAGTAGCAGATTATGTGCTTTCCAGACCCAGTCAAAATGATGAAATTGCAATACAAAATGCTATCGACCGTGCTTTAAAAGTAATCGATCTGATTGTTCAAGGTGATGATCAAAAAGCCATGAATGTATTGCATACAGACTAAGTCATACAAACTAAAATCATTAAACACTAAAATACACCCCCCCACTTATACACACTTTTTAAGTGGATCTTTTGAGGATTAAACATGGGTTTTAAATGTGGCATCGTTGGACTTCCCAATGTTGGTAAATCAACGCTATTTAATGCATTAACGAAGGCAGGAATCGCTGCTGAAAACTATCCTTTCTGTACCATCGAGCCAAACGTAGGAATCGTACCAGTACCCGATCCACGTCTGGATGCACTCGCTGAAATAGTACAACCTGAAAGAGTATTACCTACCACGATGGAGTTTGTTGATATCGCAGGTTTGGTAGAAGGTGCGGCATCAGGTGAAGGTTTAGGTAATAAGTTTTTATCTCATATCCGCGAAACCGATGCAATCGCGCAGGTTGTTCGTTGTTTCGACAACGATGATGTCGTGCATGTGGATGGCAAAATAGATCCGGTCTCAGATATCGAAACCATTAATACCGAATTGGCATTAGCAGATTTGGATGTGATCGAAAAAGCCATTCATCGTGCTACCAAGAATGCAAAATCTGGCAATAAAGATGCAAAAGCACAGCTAGCTGTATTCGAGCGAATTCACGAACGTCTGGCAGAAGGCCATTCAGCAAGATCTGCAGACCTAAGTGCAGAAGAAAAATTACTCGTCAAAGAATACCAGTTGATCACCATCAAACCGATTCTGTTTGTGGCGAACGTGGCAGAAGATGGTTTTGAAAATAATCCTTACCTGGATTCCGTTAAAGAAATCGCAGCTAAAGAAAATGCTGAAGTAGTTGCCGTAAGTGCCGAGATGGAAGCAGAAATGTCTTCATTGGATGATGAAGAACTAGCCATGTTCCTCGATGATCTCGGTTTGAAAGAGCCAGGACTCAATCGTGTGATCAATGCCGGTTACCAATTACTGCATCTACAAACCTTCTTTACAGCAGGCGTAAAAGAAGTACGCGCCTGGACAGTAAAACAAGGAGCAACAGCACCAAATGGAGCAGGTCGAATTCATACAGATTTCGAACGTGGTTTCATCCGTGCAGAAGTAGTTGGCTACGATGACTACATCGAATGTAAAGGCGAAGCCGGCGCGAAAGATGCGGGTAAATGGCGTTTAGAGGGTAAAGACTACATTATGCAAGAAGGGGATGTAGTACATTTTCGATTCAACGTCTGATTATTTAGCCCGATTGCACTCTACTTTTCCCAGAAGCAGCGTTGAAAGTGCTCACTTATACTTATAAGCTGCGCTGCTTTCGGCTTGCCTCTGGAAAAATCAAAGCACAATCGGGGTAAATAATAATTAGTAATAGCATAAAGTTAATCACTTACATTTGTAAACTCATAATTTCCGCCTTGCTCTTGTGCAAGCTAGAAACTAATTTGAAGAATAAACCCATCCTTTTAGAGATTTTAAAAAATGCTCATCTTATTCAATTAAGCTGAGCATTTTTGCTTTGATCGTATGTGATTAACGTAATATCTAAATAACAAATTTACCCTCATAAGATACGCAAAAAAAGTGCCTAGCCAAACGCATTGAGACAATGTCGGAGTGAAGCGACGATGGCCCGAAGGGTGTGTTTTTCATTTAAAATGAATAAAAAAAAACACATAAAAGTAGGGGGGTGTGTTTAAATATCCATTCCTGATCTAAATAATTGAAAAATCATGTTAAATAACGAAAACCAACAAGCTATTGATGCTTTGAAAGATGTCGCGATGGCTGGCATTAAAGAGCAGCGCAGTTCCCGTCGCTGGTCTATCTTCTTCAAATTTGCGACTTTGATTTTATTGTTCTTGTTGATAATGGCGGTTGTAGGTTCTGCCATGTCTAAAAGCACACGTATGAGCGCCGCTCCGTCTTACACCGCAGTGGTTGATGTTCAGGGTGTGATTTTACAAGGCGCTGAAGCGAGTGCGGATAATATTATCCCAGCGTTACAGGATGCGTTTGCAGACAAAAAAGTGAAAGGCATTATTCTGCGTTGTAATAGTCCTGGCGGAAGTCCTGTTCAATCAAGTTATGTTTATAACGAAATCAAACGCTTACGTGGTATTTATAAAGATAAAAAGGTAATCGCGGTAGCGGCAGACTTATGTGCTTCTGGCGGGTATTTTATCATCTCGGCAGCGGATGAAATTTACGCGAATCCTTCCAGTTTAGTTGGTTCTATTGGCGTGCGTATGCAAAGCTTTGGTGTAGTAGAAGCGATGAAAAAGATCGGTGTTGAAAATCGTGAACTAACGGCTGGTGAGAATAAAGCCATTCTTGATCCATTCTCGCCACGCAAACCTGAAGATGAAGCCTTCGTTAAAGACTTATTAGCAACAACCCATAAGCACTTTATCGATGCGGTTAAAGCAGGTCGTGGTGATAGATTGAAAAATGACCCGGATATATTCAGCGGTTTATTCTGGACCGGTGAAGACGCTAAAGCACTTGGGTTAATCGATGATTTTGGAAGCCCAGCTTCGGTTGCACGAGATGTGATTGGTGCAGAAACCATGGTTAATTTCAGCCCTGAAAAAGATATTTTCGAACGCCTGAGTAAACGTATCGGTGCTTCGGTAACGAAACTGTTGCTGGAATCGAATAATTCTCCTGCACCTGTTTTATATAAATAAAACCCGCTGTAAGTAGGGGGGTGTACTTATGAATTATTTACATCTTTTAGATTATGCCGGTGTTGCTGTATTCGCAGCAACGGGAGCATTGGCGGCATCACGTTTGCGCCTGGACATTGTTGGCTTTATCTTTTTTGCCGCAATCACAGGCGTGGGTGGTGGCACCTTGCGCGATCTACTGCTTGGTAAACTCCCCGTTTTCTGGATTAAGCAACCGCTGTTTATTGGTATTTGTGTCATCATCGCCGTACTTGTTTTCTTTACCGCGCACTTGGTTGAATCTCGTTATCGCCTTCTCCTGTGGCTAGATGCGATTGGGATGGCAGCGTATTGTGTGATGGGTGCAATGATCGGACTGGAATATGGCATATCGCCTTATGCAGCGATTGTAACGGGGATTTCTACTGCCACATTCGGTGGTATTTTTCGTGATGTCATATCGGGTGAAAAGTCAGTACTACTCAGTGATGAAATTTATATCAGTGCAGCCTTATTGGGCGCGACCAGTTTTGTGTTTTTATTCTCAATGGGTGTGCCACAAATAGTTGCTGTTTTTGTTGGCGTGCTATTAGCATTTGGTTTGAGGGCTGCAGCATTGCTGTTTGGCTGGACAACCCCACGTTATAAACCACGTCAAGGTAGAAAGATTAAGTAACTGAAAACACTAAAACTCTCTTTTGGTGTCAATGTCCAAAAACAGACCAACCAGTGCGTTGCGTTAACATTTCCAGAGCTAGGGTTCCCAAATAGCTATTGCCGACTTTATCTAATCGAGGTGACCAAACCGCGATAGACGCTTTGCCTGGCACAACCGCCATGATTCCACCGCCAACGCCACTTTTTCCGGGTAGTCCGACGCGGAATGCAAACTCGCCCGATCCATCATAATGACCACACATCATCATCAGTGAATTAATTCGTCGTGCACGTTTTTCAGATACCACATTCACGCCGCAACTTTTATCTAAACCGTCCGATACCAAAAACAGCGCCGCTTTTGCCAGTTGCTCACAAGTCATAGTGATCGAGCAATGGTTGAAATAGGCCCACAACACATCATCTACCGCGTTCTCAAAAAGACCAAAAGAAGCCATGAAATGCGCTAAAGAGGCATTTCTATCTCCCGTTTTTAATTCCGATTCTGCGACTTTTTTATCAATCTGGATACTCTCGTCATGCGCAATCTCGCGAATAAACTGAAGGATTTCTTCCATTAATTCATCGGGGGTACGACCTTCCATAATGGTATCGGCGATTGTGATGGCGCCAGCATTGATAAAGGGATTACGCGGTTTGCCGCATTCCATCTCCAGTTGCACGATAGAATTAAACGGGTCGCCAGATGGTTCGCGGCCTACGCGTTTCCAGATGTTGTCGCCAAATTTTCTCAGGGCAATGGTGGTGGTGAACACTTTTGAAATACTCTGGATAGAGAATAGCGTTTGCGCATCACCTGCATGAAAAATCTGTCCGTCTGCCAGAGCAACCGCAATGCCAAACTGATCAGGATCTACCTCAGCAAGTTGCGGTATGTAACAAGCGACTTCGCCCTCGGGAGGTAAAGCTGTCACGGCTGACGTGATTTCATCAAGAATTGTTTGTAAATCTTCCACTGTAAAGGTCATACCAGGCTATAAATAATCGCTAATGATAACGTGATTTAGTCGTGTGACTAAGGATTTTAAGCGTCTTAAAACGGATTGGGAGAAGATAGGGGTAAATAGTGAGTAGAACAAAAATTTAGAAGAATGTTAACCCGTCTTAATAAATTCTAAATAACTAGCTTTGAGTTCAGGCATAACCTCAATAGTCGATTGATAACCGAGTTTTACCAGCTCTACATCTCTAGTGAAATCTTCAAACTGATACTCAGAAGTATCGGGCAGGATTAAAAAGTCGCTGTCATTTTCATAGTGATTTTCTAAACCATTCTGTCCGACTTCCAGTGCGCGAAACAGGGTTCCGATTAGACCCACTTTTTTCATTTTAGCTTTATTGGTGGTGCTATCGTTTTTACCGAAAGACTTTTGCAGTTTGGCGCCAATACTGACAGAAACGATGTAATCAACGTTGTTATTGCGTAACACCGAGCTGGGGACATTGTTCAAAATGCCTCCATCAATCAAGGCTTCACCATCACGTAATATGGGACGTCCTAGCAATGGATGATTGATGCTTTCGCTAACGCTATCTGCCACATTGCCACTACTTCTCACAACCTCATTGCCACTAATCAAGTCGGTGGTGATGATATGCGTGGGTAATATCAATTGTTCAAACTGGGTGTTCTTGCCGAAGACTTTATGAAAACGTTTTTCGATTAATCCCGATCGAAACATCGCCAGTAAATACCATTTATTTCCCTGAGGAATATATTTCACCCACTTCGGTGGTTTAATGCCGATATCGAAAAGTTGCAACATGTACTCACTATCAAAACCCGCGGCATAGAAAGCCGCGACAATCGCACCACCACTGGTGCCTGAAATTCTGTCGAAATAGATTTCATGTTCTTCTAATGCGGCTAATACACCAATGTGTGCCAACGCTCTCGCCCCACCACCGCCGAGTGCAATACCCAGTTGAATATCATTGGCTAAATGGAATAAGCGGCTTAAATCGCGTTTAACTAATGTCTGTTTCTGGTTTTCGTCTTGCTCGTGGTTATCTTCATCTTCATCTTCATCTTCATCTTCATCTTCACTGTCACTGCCAATATCAATATCCGAGTTAACGTACTGAAGGCGCAATGCATCATACGGTGTGTTTTCCGACGTATTTTTCGAAGTACTGATGACAGGGGCGAGCGTTGTCGATTTCTCCTGCACCCACACCCATTGGGTTTTAAGCAGAATACTGCTCCGATAATCCAGCAGTTGCATCGCACTTGCCAGGGTACTTTCTGAACCTTTGGATTGTTCGATGAAACACCAGATACGATCACATTGTGATAACAACGGAATGAAATCTGTTGCTTGATGGCCAATATCAATAAACACATGATCGACAGCCTCTGAGGCTTTAATCACATATTGTTGAGTTCTCTCAATAGCCCCTTTTTCGATTGATGCAGCAGGTACACCAATGCCTTCCCAATAATTCTGCCGATCACTAAACACTGCGATCTTCTTATCTTTGTCCGCGAAGAACTCAATGACCTGTGCCGCAAAATTAGCAGTGATGCCACAGCTATACACCAGACCAATAATGTGCAACTTATTGCGAACACTATCTCCCTTAAGTTCTCCCTGCAGCCAACTACCAATGGTACGACTCAGGTTAATCGAAAAAGCAGGGATCTCATTGAGCAGGGCTAAAAAATCATCTTTGGCGACTTCCAGAATAACGGCATTACTCAGCGCAATCGCAGATGCGGTTCTAACACCACCAGATAACAGCGCTAACTCACCGAAATGGTCGCCTTCTTTGAGTATATTCAGGTTTTTTTCAACGCCATTCGCTTTCGTAACACGCATATTGATGCGTCCAGAACGAATGATAAACAGGCTTTCGCCAATCTCGTCCTGTTTGCAGATATATTCACCGGTTTCGAATATTCGTTCTTCGGCTTTATCGATAACGCTCTGAATCTGAGCCTCAGTAAAGTCCTGAAATAATCGCCACTGTTGAAAGGTGTCGTTGATGATAGCCTCTTTTGAAATATAGTTGATGGTGTAAATAATTAGATCACTACTATAAATATAGCTGATAGAAAAAAAAGTGCCTACTCTATGCAAACCCTTTTTGTATTGACCTGAAAGAAAGGTATAACTGCAAAAATATCATTCAAAGTAGGGGGGTGCCTTAAAAACTATTAATATATCCCCCGAATCAATTACACTCAGTGCTTTATAGAAATACACTCAATAAACACACTGAACTCCATCGCCTATGAAATTACTCCCCACTACCCAGGTAATGCGTCTCTCCTTATTAGCCTTTGTTGCAACGCTGTTTTTGGCATTATTCAGCATGGGTTTTTTAGGCTTGCTGTTGTATTACATGGTGTCACCCGTTTTGAATCTGTCATTTCCGGATATAGACTCATTACATGGAGACTGGATATGGCCAGCAATCATCGTGGCGGGTATGGTTTGGGCGTTCGGTTTTCTCATTGCAGGAAAACTCTATCTATTCATCAAAGCGCGTTTCAAATTAATAGGCTCTAAATCATTGCTAATAACGACTTACACGATCGTTTTGGTAATCTGGGCTTTAGTGATATGGACAGCGATATTTATCGGAAGACCCGTTTAATAAGGCGATTAAAAAAACGCCTTAAAGTAGGGGGGGGGCTTATAGGCTCAGCAAAAGCCAACAATGTCCGTCAGGTTTGCCTTAGAAAAAGCTAACGTAAGATAAAGACCGATAAGAGAAAACTCAAGCAGAGCAAGGTGGAAGCTTGATCAGTGCTTTGCCATTTTTGTTAAACGTTGCTTTATATGGTTTTTTATTTTTTAAATTAACGGCAATTAAGCCGTTTGATATTTCTGATCCAGATACACGAATATTTCCTAGCTCACTTTGCGCTAAAGTATCATCAACATCGATACTGAAGCTGGCCGATTTGTTAGGCTCAATGCTCTCGATACTTAGCGACAGCGTCTTGTCGCCATCCTTCACTGTAGTGGAAGAAATCAGTGTTAGCTTACCTTTGACGACTTCAAAAGGCTGGAAAACTTCAACCCCGGCACCCGTTGCGCTCGTATCAAAAATCAATCGTCCAGCGCTGTTGGATAAGTCTACATTCAGTACCAAATCCTTCAAAACACACTCACTGGTATTCTTAATTTCAAATCTGTCTTTAGGCGCACTTTCTACAAAAGTCACTTCTACGTCTGCATAGGCAAGCTGTCCGCCATATAACAGCACGTGAAGAATAATAAATAACACTTTTTTGATCATGGTAACTGTCCGTAGTTAAGAGTGAATCACTGTAACGAGGTGATAGTAATAAGCTATATCTTTAAAATCAGAATAGCATCAACGCTGATTCTTATAAAAATGACCTTAAAGTGGGGGGGTGGACTTTACTTTGATGCCCTGAATGAACTAGCAAACGACAACGAATTAAAAGCAGTCATATAGCCAATCACTATTGTTTTGAGTTTTTGATTAAGTGGTTGATTGAGTGGTTGACTAAGAATCCGCAAATCATTTTTTGAGAAGAGATACCAGCGCGCACAGCATAGATGCAAATGCCAAGAAGCTAGTCACCATTCTTGCGTGATTCCACAGAACCCACGGACCAACATAGGAAGCCCAATTAGAACTATTTGCCAACTCATCATTAAGAGGTAGATGTTTGCTAAAAGTAATGACCAAAGTAGAAATGGCAAACGCAAGCGCTAATGATACCCAAAGCAAAAGCCTCTTATTTCTTGCACCCAATATCAAAATTAACGAAAACAGAATTGATAGGGGAGTACCAAAAAATATGACACCAAACCAACCATTGCGAATATTGGCATTGATAGAAATCATCGCCGTAGCTGCATTGCTATCATCGATGAGATCAAGGCTTTGCATGATGGTAAAAGACCAGGTATAGAAAAACCCCGCAAGCAGCCCAGCCAATAGGGTCGCTAAAAATAACAGTGGGAATTGGAAATTAGTTTTCATTATTTATCTTTCCTTTTCTTTTCTTTTCTTTTCTTTCCTCGTCATCATAACGCTCCATGACTAGTCACCTTTTTAATACCTGACGGCGTGTTAATGTGGGCTACTAGATATGGCGTACTATTTTTTGGTAACGCCTTAATCTCCACAAGATCCAGAGCACTAATAGACGTTAAGGCATCTTTCAACCATGACGGATACGGATGGTAAATTTCCAGCTTGTGAAGTTTACAGTCTAAATCACCCATATTTGTCGATGGGTGAACGTCTGTTTGCCATTCAATAGCATAAGGTAGCATTCCACCAGCTAATAGCCTGCCATCCTCTGGAAGACCAAAATACCAGTTTAAACTCCCTCGGCTAATTAACTTAGCGTTCCCCAGTGAAAAGGTTGCCTGTTTTGTTAATTCTTCGATGTTCTTTGTATTGACCACCCAGGTTAATAACGCTGGCTCGATTTCAATTTGTCGGCGCAAAAAAGGATCATCCAGCCCATACCACCTAGGGTTATTAGGTGCTTCGCCATCTTCGTTTATGGCAATGACTTCAAGAAACGTATTGTTGCCGAGTTGCATCAGGTGGTTATGTGTTCCCATTTTTTCATGAACACCACCATAAGGGATATCAACACCCAATAAATCTCTTACGTAATCAACGCCCTGTTTTAGATTAGTGGCTCCTATAACAAGGTGATCCATTTGAATATTCATATTTCCTCATTATTGTGAGAGTAAAAACACGTTTATTTTCGTTTATCTGTCACCCTGAAAGCTGGTATCCGAAATGGATACCAGCGAGGGTATTTAATCTGCCATTTCTAGCTCTGGGTATTTCTCAACTAACTGCTCGCGGGTGATGCGAGGATTGGTACTGGCTGCTGCAGGATACATATAACTGAACCCTTCGTTCTGCCATTTGGCGATCTCGATTACAGCCGCAGGAACTACTGTGGCAAATTCGTAGAAATCTTCCGGACCATAACCGCGCGAGCGTGCCGCGTTGCGACAGATTCGGATCTTCACGCCCAAGCTGTTTAGCTCCTTCAGGGCATCGTACATCTCCGGATAGATAGCGCGATTCTTTCGTGCCATGGTGTGTAGTTCATTGCCATGGGCAACGATCACGATCTGCGATTTGTCGAAATCGCTGAATTCCTTAAGCGCCTTGATATGATTTAACACATAACCAAAACTCTGACGCGGTTTCGGTTCGGCAAAATTGAAGTCATATAACGCTTTTTGTGGTGCGTAAGGCGTTGGATCAAATTTTGATGGGGTATCCGGTCCGGCATGAACCAGAGCCGGTGACAGTAGTCCGACCAATAAGATGGCAATCAATTTAGACATAAGTATTCTCCGTGGTGTATCACAGTAGGTTAAAGGGTTTATGGAATATTCTTTTGAGAGTATTCCTATCAGAGCTTAGTCTAGTTTTAGAATACTAGTTTTAGAATATATAGGGTTGTTTGAGCTGAGCAGTCTAAAACATCACTACAATGAAAAACACCCAGCCCTGCATAAGTTCTATTTACGTTTTCAAATAACAAGCCGAGCGACAGTGAGACAAAAGCATTGTTGTTTAATGCTTACCCGTAGGGAAGGCGTAGCCGCCTAAATATCATTCATAAGTAGGGGATGGTGGTGTCTTTGCTTTATAAATAAGTCATACTTTATTATTTAAGATTATTTAATAGCCTTTTAAAAGACTATTAAATTATTTATTGTTTACAAGGGGCTTAAATAAGACCATTAAACCGTTAGCCTTTGAAGTTAATCACTTTAGATATTATAATATCCCAATAAAAGGCTCTAAAATTATTTAAAGCTATTAATAGATTAATATAAGGTTGTTATGGATTTTTATTCTCTTTCAGATAAAGCGATAGAAAAAGAGCTGGGTGATCGGCTCAAAGCATTGCGTCTGCGTAAAAACAAGACCCAGCAAGAACTCGCTGATGCGACAACATTATCGCTAAATTCCATTAAGGCGCTTGAGTCTGGTCGCAGTAAGATTTCTTCATTAATCGCGGTATTAAGAGAGCTTGACGCGCTCGATCAGCTCGATAATTTCATTCCTGAAATAACCATCAGCCCCATGCAGTTAGCCAAAAATAAAGGCATTGTTCGACAGCGGGCATCGGGCGAACGTCTTAATAAAAAGACTAATCAATATAAAAAGTCCCAACAAGACAAAGAGAGTGAGCCAGAATGGTAAAAAAGATTGATACAGCCTTTGTGAAACTCTGGGGTGATGTTGTAGGCGCAGTCGCATGGTTGGATGATCGTGAGTATGCAGTTTTCGAATACGATAAGGACTTCCTCAAAAAAGGGTTGGATATTGCACCGATCACCATGAGTTTGAATGATGCCAGAAGAGGCGATGGCAAGTTTGCATTCTCTGCGCTCAATAAAGAAACCTACCTGGGGCTGCCCGGCATGCTGGCTGATGTGTTACCCGATAAATTTGGTAACAGTATTATCGATGCATGGTTGGCCCGTAATGGTCGCGACAGTGCCAGTTTCAGCCCGGTGGAAAGGCTTTGCTATAGCGGTAAACGCGGTATGGGTGCGTTAGAGTTTTCGCCGACGGTGATTGAAAAATATGATGATTCAGTCGCGGTAGAGATAGCCGAACTGGTTAAACTGGCACAAGATGTCATGCAGGAACGCAAAGCACTGGATGTGCAATTGAGCAAGGCCAGCGATAAAGAAAATGAAGACGCGATTCTCGATATTTTGCGCGTCGGCACATCAGCCGGTGGCGCCAGGCCAAAAGCCGTCATTGCGATGAACGACAAGGGCAATGTCATCTCCGGTCAAACTGATGTACCCAAGGGCTACGATTATTGGCTACTAAAATTTGATGGCGTGACTGATCTTGAATTGGGCGAACCCAAAGATTACGGCCGCATCGAATATGCCTACTACCTCATGGCAAAGGAAGCGGGTATAGAAATGATGCCCTGTAAATTACTCGAAGAAAATGGCCGCGCGCATTTCATGACCAAACGTTTTGATCGTGAGAATCAAAGTGGGCAGCAAGTTAAGCAACACATGCAAACCCTCTGCGGCATCGCACATTATGATTTCAATAGCGCAGGCGCAACCAGTTATGAGCAGGCATTCGAAGTCATGCGCAAACTACGCCTAAGCAAGGCCGAGGCAACACAACAATATCGTCGCATGTTATTCAATATCATTTCACGCAATCAGGACGACCACACCAAAAACATATCGTTTCTCATGAACCAGCAAGGCGAATGGCGATTATCACCCGCATACGATGTGACCTATTCACACAATCCCGCAGGTCAATGGACCAATCAACACCAGATGAGCGTCAATGGCAAACGAGATCACTTCACAAGGGAAGAGTTAATTGAAACGGGAAAATCGATCAGTCTTTCCAGACCCGATGAAATACTCGAAGAAGTGATAAGCGCTGTGGGTAAATGGATGGATTTTGCAAAAGAAGCGGGTGTATCGAAGAAGATAAGTTTGGAGATACAGAAACATCAGCGTATGGGTATTTAGTAACTGCTTATTTCGCTTAACTATAAAAAAGTGCCCCAAAGTAGGGGGGTGTAATTTTCTGCTTTAGCAATGGCATCGAGAGCTATTTTTCTTATAGCGCCAAATAAACGAAATGTAGACTAAGCTTAAATTATAAATAAATAAAAATGCATGAATTTATATGAATACGCATCGTAATAACTTAAACAATAAGTTTTTTAAGCTGCAATATTCCGCATCTTGTAAATGTGACGTTTGCGAATGCTTGATTACTTATGCTGATTTTTTACAAATAAAAGAATTAGATTACCTGGTTTGTGGTTCGTTTGAGTGCAAAAGAATCATGAGTCAGAAGTCAAAAATGGTGCCTCTCCATTTTAAAAGCTATCTAATCAATCAGAAAAAACGGCTTCAAACATCTCGCGAACAAGCTGCTCTCAGAGAAGCGTATATTCAAAAGATAAAAAAGCATGAAAAAAAGCAGAATCAAACAGTATTACAAACATTCTTAGACAGTAACCCTCAATATTTAAAAACCAATGTTCAACTCGTTCGAATACCATCGGGGTTGACAAAACTAAGCTCCCCAAGCAATGAAAGAATAACGAAATACAGCGAACATCTAAGCAATATTATTAATGAGGCATTAGACAATATTGACAGTAACACCCTTATAAATGCTCAAGACGAAGGCTTGGAAAACAGGGTGTTAACGGTAGAGCAGAGATTTTCTAAACATCCAGAATTAAGAACAATAGCGGATGGTTTTTGTGGAATGTGTAAAGGAGGTTGTTGTCCCTCGGGGAATGATCATGCCTACCTTTCAGCTGCGACTATTAAGCGATTAATGAAAAATAAACCTGAATTAACAACAGCTGAAATTCGCGAACTGTATTTATCTAAAATTAAAAATAAAACAGTTAAAGATTCATGTATCAATCAAACAAAACAGGGATGTTCACTTCCCAGATTTATGCGTTCGGATACCTGCAACGGATATTATTGTGACTCAGTAAAGTCTTATCTGGAACACGAAGCAGATCAAGATATAGATTCAGAGAAGCAAATGAGGAAGCCATTAGAGAAGACAATAGAGAAGCCAATAAGGAAGCAAATAGATAAGCACTCGATTGCTCTTACTGTGCAGTGGTCAAATACAAACTGGAATCGCTTTGATCCCAGTGTAGACAATAAAATAGTAAAAGCGGTAATGATTACTGATAAAGAAATATTACCCATAGCCTGATTTATCGACGTTTGTCAGTTATGCCATTTTCACGTGAGGCTTTGAGAAAAGCGCCCCAAAGTAGGGGGGTGGGTAATCGCCTGATTTATTATTCCTTTATTCCACAGTCGCAAGTTTCGAATCTAGCTGACTGCGCAACTCCTGTTCATTAGTCGGTATATATGTAACTTCCAATGGCTCACCGTTTTGTTTTAAGAACACCGCCTGACCATTAAACATCTTATGACGGTCGGCAAATGCGAAGCCTTGTGGAGTGCCTAAATCTGCCACCACAAAATCAAGTCGCGAATGATAATCGCCTTTTACCTTTTGTAGCCGACTCAGCGCCTCTCCACCGTCTGGTGAATAATTCTCATACGCTAACACCAGCACGGGTTTACCCTGGCCAATAATGGACAGATCACTACTCATGGGTTTTACAAAACCAATTGTAAAGAAATAACCCACTCCAATCAGCAAAGCCAGTGATACAGCGCCTATCGAAATTACTTTAACCATCGTTGTGCAAATCTCCCACGTTAAATACCCTAAACCACATCATAGTGGTAATTTTCAGGCTGAGCTTATTTTGAGTTGTGAAGCGCCACAATATTCCACGATTAGACTAAGGCAATCAGGCTGAAAGAGAGAATGATATTTACATACGATACCAACAATGAAATACAGCGACGAATATTCGAAGAGTTCAGAAAAAAACGCCCGTAAGTAGGGGGGTGGCTAAAGGGTTAAAATATTAGAGGTGTAGTGTAGTTTAAAATTAATAAGGCGTGATTGGCACAGCTACTTATTTACTAAAATGTGTATATGCGGCAAAAATTATTAGTTGAATAAAAGCCAGAGCCCAAAAATAGACACCACCAAATAAAAATTTCATCGTGAAGCCTTCTGCATTTTTATTGCGAATGCTTAAAATGGTCGCTACTACGAGAGAAATAGCTATCCCAATAAACATCAACGTCATCCATGATATTTTCTCTGATGCAGCTGAAGCAGCAAATGCTAACGGACTAATTAACACAAGAGCGCTAGCTGGAAGTACTTTAAGAAAATAGGTATACCAGAGTTTCATTATCGAATTCACTTTACTGTTTAATCTGCCATTAAGGCGAGATTTTGATGATTGCTAAATAAAGTATCATAAAAGCCGATTTATTACGCCGCTAGGGTGAATAAATCTTCGATATACAATGTGTACGCGTTTGGAATGTAATTTACTATTAGAACTGATTTTGATTGATGGCTCTTAAAAAGTGCCAGCCGAACACATCGAAACAACAGCTTTGGTGTTTAAAGCTGACCCGCAGAGGGAGTGTTTTAAAAAGTCACCCCCTCCTTGTACATGCTTTTTATAGAGTAGCGCTTTATTTGCGAGGTCAGCTCAATAGTTGCCGTTCAATGATGTGAGACTCGAATGTCTTGCAACGTCGTTGTATCTCTGGGGATATCTCCATCAGCAATCATCGATAAATAGCGTGAGCAACAGACACGCAAAAATGACGTAAAGTTACCCATATCATGTTCTGCATCTAAGGATTCTAAATATAATTTAGTGATTAATTGATTACACGTCATATCATCTCGAAAGGATATTTCTTCAAGAATTTGCCAAAAAAAGTTTTCCAGTCGGATGGAACTTACAACGCCGTCAATCCGTAGCGATTTAGTATGACTCGCCCATAGATTACTATCGGCATTAATGAACAATTGACACATAGTGGTCACTCCTCAATCTAGGTAGTTTTTTCGATTTCTCGAACTTATTCTTTTTTCTACCTATGATAATAGCGCATTAAATTGTTTTAGCATGGCTGGGTGTGCAGGCCACGCAGGGCTTGTCACCAAATTGCCATCAGTAACCGCACCATCTATATCAATATTCATGTATTCGCCACCCGCACTTTCTACTTCTGGCTGACAAGCAGGGTATGCTGAACACTTGCGGTTTTCTAACACACCTGCAGCGGTTAACAATTGTGCACCATGACAAATTGCCGCAACCGGTTTATTTGTATCAAAGAAATGTTTGATATGATTTAACACTTCAGGATTGAGTCTTAAATACTCAGGTGCTCTGCCACCTGGAATGTACAAAGCGTCATAGCTCGTCACATCAATCGCAGCAAAATCAGCGTTTAATGCAAAATTGTGACCTGGTTTTTCAGTGTAGGTTTGATCTCCTTCAAAATCATGGATTGCAGTGGCAATAGTGTCGCCTGCTTTTTTATCAGGGCAAACGGCATCAACTTCATGTCCCATCGCCTGTAGCGCCTGAAAAGGAACCATGTTTTCGTAATCTTCAACAAAGTCACCGGTAATCATCAATACTTTAGCCATCATTATCTCCTCAAGTTCTTTGGTTTGTATTTTTTTATCGCTTCAGTGTTTGTGTACACGAAGCTAAAAAATGCTTTTGCATTTTCTTAAGAGGGAGTAAGCCATAGTAAGGGGTTAAACGGGTAATATGATGTTACTACATACGAAAAAACATCCGTAAAGAAAAAATGCCCCAAAGTAGGGGGGTGGCTTTCTTAGGCTCACCAAGAGCCAAGAAAGTCCATCGTAGATTCCGCAAGGAATCGTCGATGTACATAGATAGTTCCAGAGAAGAATCAAACTACAAAGCATAAATTTATTAAACAAAGCTCACCAAGAACTAACAATGACAAGTCAAATAATTGAGTTAAACGTTTTGACAAACAAAACGATAAGCTCACTAAAGTCCATCGTCGATGTACGATGTTCAATTGACTACTGAATATATTTAGGAATCAATAACGTTGTTCTGTTTTCATAGCGGAGCTACATCATACAAATAGCGGAGCTACAACATATCAATAGCGGAGCCACGACATACCAATATTAGAATAGAAAGAGTCAGTTGGTGTTACCGCATTAATCGCTCACTGAGCAACGCATTTGTTTGTCATTGTCCCAATACCAGGAACAGTCGTAGTGATGGTTTCACCTTCCGTTAAATAACGTCGCGGATCACGCACAGAGCCAACGCCAGCGGGTGTCCCGGTAAAAATGAGATCACCAGGGTTTAGTTCTGTCCACTTCGATAAAAAGGAAACTATCTGCGAGACAGAGAAGATCAGTTTCGCAGTGTTACCCGATTGTACTTGCTCTCCATCTAGCTCACAGCTAAATGGAATGGCGTCTTGGTCATCAAACGCATCTGCCGTCACCACAACAGGACCAATTGGCCCATAATTTTTAGATGACTTGCCCAAGCTAAATTGCGGCGGGCGATCAGAAAACTGCTGTCTACGATCAGAGATATCCTGCCCAGCGGTAAACCCGGCGATATGTTTCTGAGCGTCACTTTCGGCAATATTTCTGCCTCCGCGACCAATGACGATGACAAGCTCAGCCTCCCAGTCAACGCGATTAGACGTCAACGGAATCTCAGCCGTAGGTCCGGCAATGCAGCTAGGAAATTTAGTAAATACCATGGGTTGCTTAGGTATATCTAACTTCGCTTCCTCTGCGTGATCCGTATAGTTCAGCCCAATTGCATACACTGCACTTGGTCGGGGAACAGGGCATTGAAAATTGGTATCAGCAACGGGTGACTCATCCCCCTTAAGCACTTGCTTAACAGCCCAATCAGAAAACGTATCCCACTGCTCGTAAATCTTCATCGGGTCGGCAGAAAACTGACCACCAGAGCGCTTTTCGATATCGATCGCATGCTCGTCTACAACGAGTACTGACCGACCAGCTATCATCCCGAGGCGTATTGCTGCCATAAAATTCTCCCTTGCTTATATTAGTGTCTTCTTAAAATTTGTAACTTCTTAAGATTATTATTTAACGTTTAGACTTGCTGGACAACCTTTAACTGAAGCCACGTCTTTCTTAATAAATAAGATAATAAATAAGACATCCAAAATTATCTCAATAAGTAATTGATAATTGTTCTTAAAAAAACACCCAAAGTAGGGGGGTGACTTTTGTTTAATTTGCTATGTTAAATAGCCAGCTAGAATAAATTAGGAACTCACTTTTTTTAAAATAACTTTTGGTTTATGAATATCAAAATTATTTTTATTGAAAAATGTGAGAGTGAGTTATTTTCAAGTGTATTAATTTGTTAGCCTTTTAGTTCTATCGCTCGTAAAATATCCTCATCATTTTTCATACTTTCATCCGCATATGAAATAAAGTGACTGTATTTTTCAATGGCTATTAAAATAATTTCTTTATCCTTTTTCAACTCATCACTAGCAAACTGTAATGCTGAACCATCTTCTTTAACAACTTTTAAAACAAACTCTCTATCTGCTTGTAAACTAATATGAGCATCCATGAAAGAATGACCATTGTTTCTTACAGCAGTAAGAACAACCTCTTTATCTTTCCTTAAATGTTCATCTACGCAACATAAAGCTCCTCCATCAATACTAACCACCTCAAGAACAAACGCTCTATCACTTTTAAATTTTTTATCTATGCATTCATTAAATGAGTAGCAGGCCTCTCCAGACTTAGCGAACATTAACGTAGCAATTAAAGCAATTTCTCTATCTTTTTTTAAAGTATCACTAGCATACTGCATCGCAGAACAATTTTTATTTACAGCTTCTATAACAATTTCTCTATCATCTTTTAAAGAATCATCAGCACAACTCAAAGCCTCTCCATTTTGTTTTACAGCGGCCATTACAATGTCTTTATTAGACTTTAAGCTTTCATCTGCATCATCCAGTGCTATTCCATTTTGCATTACAGCGGTCATCACAATATCTAGGTCTTTTTTTAGATGGGGATCAACATACTCTAAGTCCATCCCATCCTCTAAGAGTCCTAGTAACGTCTCTTTCTTACTTAGGTCTTTGTACTTTAAGATTTTTTCTTTTCTTGTTTTAACTAAAAGGTCGTAAGCCTTATTCATTTGCTTTTCATCTTCGTCTTCTTCAACTAGGTTTGATAGATGATCTTCTATCAAATCAACCTTTTCGTTTTTCGTCATATCACGAATATTATAAAACCAAGCTATAGGAGAAAATATTTCATTGTTAATTAAAGTCTTGGATCCGAGAGAGGAATCAATCTCCTTTAAAAGATCTATTTCTATATCTGGATAATGTTCAGAGTAAGCCTTTCTACATATTTCCCATTCTTCATCCGATGTTGGTCTTTTTCTTATTGTTCTAGTAAAAAGAAACAATTTTATCCTTTCTAAAATCATTAGTTAGTATCTCAGTATGTAAAGTTTTATCAGGCTAACGCCTTACTCGTTAGAAATGCGCGACCGCGAGCGAGTAGTTTTTCGATGCAGAAAATTGTTATACGCTACCCTCTGATTCTATAACTAAAATTCTAGCTTCCCCTTTTGGATGGGCAACATGTTCAGTGCCAACAGAAGCATAAAATATGTCACCAGCATTTAACAAAATTGAATGCTCTATGTTGTTTTCTTTATAAAGCATCTGAACAACGCCATCGAGAACAACAAAAACTTCCTCACCATCATTAATGTGCCATTTGTATGGTTCATTTGTCCAATGCAGGCGAGTAGTTATCCCGTTCATATTGGAGATATCTTTAGCTCCCCAAGCACGATCTGCCGTAAATTCTTTACTTCTGATTATTTTCACAATACTTCCAGAGTGTATTTTTAAATTTTTATTTCGTATAACGCTTGCTCAGCGGAAAACGACGAGCGCGAGCGAGTTGGTTTTCCGATGAAGCAACTTGTCATACATTTTATTAATCAATAGGACATAGAATAAATTATTACCTTGTGTCCTAAGTTTTTCTCAACATGAGAAATAAAACTATCTTTAAAGTCTCCCCAATTGTAAAACTCTAGAGCTAAGTTAGAAAAGGTAATCATTCCTTGGTAGTTGTAACTACTAATTTCACTTTCTACTTTACAGTGATTACATTTTAAGAATTGATCTTTTCCGTCATACACATAAATAGAGGTAACGAAGTCATCATATGACTGGAGTTGTTCTTTAGTTAAGTTCTCAGTGTAAAAATCAACAACCGAAATATCTTTAAACCAATTTTGATTACATTTAGGGCATATAACTACAAATTCAGGGTTAATTTCTCCCGAATAATATACTGATGGTTCTAATGATACTTTTACGCCATTTAAACTTAAAAAAGCAGTTTCTTCCGGAAATTGTACTGCTTTAGAAATTTCACTTCCTTTTGCATAACCAAGACCTCCAAGAGTAGAGTCCGATAACTCACCCTCAATGATTTTTTCACGCTGAAGTTCGTTAATTAAATCTGTAGCTAATTGTTTATTATTTTCAATGTATCCTTCTAAACATATGATTTTTGAACTATCGCTCATTTGTTGTCCTGTAGTAATTTTTTTGTATAACAGCTTATTATACAGACGAAAATAACACCTGACTAAGCAGAGTGTCCTTGCTGTTATTTGGTTTGAGAAATAAAGAATACATTCGTATTCTAAAAAAACGCCTCAAAGTAGGGGGGTGACTTCTACCACGTCCCGGAATGCATTTTTCCTGTAGGACTTACCTGAAGATGTATCTTGGGCATTTTAGCTTTGGCGGCTGTTTGCTTCTTTTTTGTAGTTGTTTTCTTGTTGGTTGGTTTGCTAGCCTGTTTCGGCGTTATTGGTTTTTTATTGGTTGTCGCATATTTTTTTCCTGAACTTGTATCGCGAGTTAATATGATGGACTGAACATTGTTCAGTTTAGGGAAGTGCTGTTTTAATTTAGCCGGAGTTAATTGTGATAGCTTAATACCATGCGCCCTTAATTTTCTAATACGTTGAGTCATATCTGGGTATAAAGATTTGATGGTGCCCAGTTGATAATATGCATACATTGAATCTTTGTGAATGGCTTTAGGCGGAATTCTTTTCGCAGATTTTTTTGTCACACTTTTTAAGGTTGCAATGGCTAGCTGGGTTGCTAAACCTTCTTCCAGCATAGTGTGGCTCGCTTTTCTGTTATCGGGCGAGAGTAAATAAAACCCAAGTTGTGCCAGTTGAGCGAAAGATTTATTTTTATCTTTTAACGCATCACGACTTAGTCGTGCAACCACATATTTTTGATTTCTACAGGGGTACCAAAGTCTGGGTTTTTCCGCTTCTGTATAATCAACGCCTACTACCCGCCACGTCTTATCTCTTTTTCCATAAAGTTTTTCTGCGACTTGCAACGGCTTATTAATGCGTGTTTTGTGATACTTCTTTTCAATCGTTTGAAGCGGTATTTGATTGGCACATAATTTAACAAAGTCGTTACTTTTAGCACTCACTGAGGAGGAAAAAAGAATCAGGGAAAAGGAGATAGTTGAAAAAGAGATAAAGAACGCTAAAGATTTCATGTTATTAATTCTCAGTAACTTGACTTCATAATAGCTTCGATAGTTTAAGATAATCTTAGTTCAAATAATATCTGCATCAATAAACAGGATGCCCATAATTATAACAAGCAGATCAAATAAAAACTGTGATCTTCAAGATCAATTGAAAAAGTGCCTGAAAGTAGGGGGGTGACATATCTAATAATTTCGTAGCTGAATGCTACGAGTTCATTTATTTTGCGCAGCCAAAATAACAGAACCAGCCGAACGATAGTGAGACAACGTCGGCGCGAAGCAACGACGGCCCTTCAGGGTGAGACGCAGTCAAATAAACAAAAGGCTGCCCAACAAACAAGCCGCAAGCGGTTCCCTCACTACTCAAAAATCGACGCGGTTTTAGAACTCACTCCTAAAGTCGCTCAAACAGCTAAAACCTTAATCGTCAATTTTCTGCGTGGCTCGGCTTGTTTGAATGGGTAGTTTGAAACATCGCTAGAATGTAAAAAGTGCCTATAAGTAGGGGGGTGACTTTTTATTTCCCCATATTAAATAGCCAAATCTAATAACTTAGAAGCTATCTATTTCTTCGTGCTAGCAAATGTCATTTTTTCTACTTTCTAAATTTTGTGTTACGATGTAAACTTTGTGTTACATAAGGTAAATTTATGACCCAGACAGTTTCAATTCGTTTGCCCATAGAAGTGTTAGAGCGGCTTGATGAATTAGCAAAAATTACTGATAGATCGAAAGCCTGGTTAATGGCGCATGCGATTGAGCAATATGTTGAGCATGAGTCGTGGCAGATTAAGGCGATTGAATCAACCTTAGCTAAAGTGCAACAAGGCGATGCCGAATTTGCAGGACATGATGCAGTGGGTGATTGGCTAAAAAGCTGGGGAACAACTGACGAAGGAAAAACACCTCAATGCAAATAAGGTGGGAGTCAGATGCAATCAACGACCTGATTGAATTACGAGAATTTATTGAACGAGAGAATCCTGAATCCGCTAGCAGGTTGGCTAACAAAATTCTCCATCCGGTCGATATCCTGATTGAACACCCGTTATTGGCAAAAGCAGGTCGAATTCATAAAACCAGAGAACATGTTGTTTCGGGCACGCCATATACCCTAGTTTATTTGACAGAATCAGAACTGATAACAATCTTGAGAGTTTTTCATCAATCAAGAAAATGGAAGCAGTTAAACGACTAAAACTCAATTAATTAATAGCACTAAGCAGAGTGATTGATCGTGGTTTTATCAGCATAAGAAAAACGCCCCAAAGTAGGGGGGGTGATAATTCTAACTAACGTAAAATATCGCGTTTGTTTAATAATAATTTATAAAAACATTCAATAAGGAATTTACATGTCGCATGATGCGTCAGCTACTTGGAGTGGCTTTAACTATCAAGGTAAAGTTGCTCTCTATCATACGTTAACTTTTATAAATCAAAAACTCGATGAAGACATGAATTTCGAGTTCTCTGGTTATGAACTTATATTAGAGAATCATGAGGATTTCGATATCAAAGGTCCTGATGGATTCATATCCTTTCATCAAGTAAAGGCAATTAATGATTCAGCTTTTAATAGATATGAAGATGCTCTTTTTGCTATGCTTTTGCAGCTTGATTCTCCTGATAACGCTTCAGTTATAGGTTATTTACATACTTGGAAAGATTTAAAATGGCGTCCCAAAGTAAATTTTGACCAAAAACTCAGGGATATTTTAAAAAAAGTAATTGATAATCATAATGATGATCCTGATAAATCAGATATTTGCAAAACTTTTATTAAAAGCACCGGTGATAAAAAGACGGTAAAAATCCTCAAGCAAGCTAAAGAAAAAGACAAACGTCTAGTTGATATAGATAGTACTCAATTAATATTTACTCAAGCTTATGAATCTACTGATGACGAATGTGTGGTCAATAGAGTGAAACAATATGACTATGACGGTAGTTTAGCTTGTGGCATTGATGTTATTGATGCGAAGGTAAAAAATGCAATAACTAATCTCAATATTGTACATGGTAATCCTTTAGATGGTGACGATGAATCGCTAGATAAAATCTTCTGCGCTCTATTAGCAAAGTTAGATGAAAATGTCATTTTAAAGCACTCTGAGTCTAGTGTTCTAAATAAAAACCCGATCCCTTTTGTGGAAATCATTGATATTGTTACTGACCAGAGAATAAGAGATAGTAGTGACACCTATCTGGCATCTAGATTTAAGTTGAAGTTTATTGATGCTTTTGAAAATTACCTTAGTGACGAAGATTTGTGCCCAGCCGATATTGCAGAGTCATATTCAAATAATGAGTCTAACCTGAATCCTGTTATGCGTATATTGTTACGTTCATCAGCAAATGAATTGTGGTCTCACTATCTAAAACTCAATCCACATATTGCTATGGATACAAGTAACACAATGGATAAAGCTATTGATATAAACATTAATGACTTAAGACAATATCTATTTCTGATCTTTAGTGAGATAAGCGAGCAAATTTTCATTCACGACGATAAAAAACAAAGAGTTTTTTATCAAAATGGGAAAGAAAAATATTTACCTACAACAATTGGAGACTTAACTAACAAATATTTAGTTACCGAAATAATGAAGAATAGCCATGCAATTCCTTCACTTTTTGAAATGACCGCCATGGTAACAGGGTATAAACATGCTAATGAAATTGAAAGCTTTTCAGAGGAATATAGCAAAATCACAGATATAAATGTCAGAGACTCTTATGATGGTGAGCCACCTGAGGAAGGAGAAAAAATTAATCAGATTTATGGTGACATTCGCCTGATAAAACTAAGTACTGCAATAGAGGAAATAAACGATGCTTGATATTTTACAAAAACTTTGTGAGTCAAATAAATTTGTAGTACATGAGTTTGAAAGCAATATTGAAGATGTCAATTCTAAAATTGTAGTACCTAATAGCGATAATAATAACCAAGAATATTATTTCATCCTTGAATGTAAAAGTGTCAACGATACGCTTATTACTAATTTGACTAATGATCATGCTGAGAAGTTTATGGATAAATTAGAAGAATTGGAATTTACGGATGAAAGCTTAAGAAAAAATTGCACGATGATCCTTTGTTGCGAAAACAGTAATATATCTGAACAAACGTTATTACAATTTGAAGAGGATCCATATTATTTTAAAAAGAATGTCATAACTTATTCTAAGGAAGAACTGTTAGCATTTGAACAAGAGTTGAATAACCAATATAGCAATGAATACTTAAATAAACTGCTTATGAGCGATGGACTATTTGAATTATTTAAAACTCATTCACTTGGAAACGATAGTTATTATCCTCTGCTCATAAAGGTAATAACCAAACTACCTTTTATACATTATCTACCTCAACAAAATCAGCTAAATGATTTAGAGGAATTTGTTAAAACTGAATTAGATGAGTCCTCGATAAAATTACTGGATTTTATTTGTAGGGAAGATGAAAATTTAAGTGAAGAGATTATTGATGAGAAAATTTCCACAGTTTGGAGTGAGTTATGAGTAATTTGTATCGACTGGAAAAAATTATTTTTAATAACTTCAAACTGTTTGGAGAAGAGTTTACTGTTAATTTTAATGATAACTTACTTGTAGTGTTAGATGGCCCAAATGGACATGGCAAAACAACTGTATATGATGCTATCGAACTAGCTCTTACTGGCGGTATAAGACGTTTCAATTCTACTGAAAAACAACAGATCCCAAAAGATGTGGTAGTAGCGTATGAAGACAGAGAAGATTGTTTTGTAAGGTTGGAGTTAAGTAATAATAAAAATCGTATAATTATTGAAAGGCATTTAAAAAATGATTTCTTAAATATCGATAAGAAAATTAGCAACTTTAAAAAACTTTGGAATCTTTATTTACTTTCTAATGATGACCGACAAATTATTTCTCAGGAAAAGCTAAATGAATTGATAGATAGTCCTAATTTGGAGCGTGATTTTACATTGTTTCATTATGTGGAGCAGGAAGATACAGCTCACTTTCTGAAGCAAAAAACAGAGAGTGAACGAGCAAAAGCTCTGTCAGTTCTTTTCGGCGATACTGTTGAAATGCAGCAAAAAGTAAATAAAGTTGAACTGGTATTCAAACAATTAGATAAGACTTTAAAGGATAAGGTTAAAGATAAACTTGCTATTGAGAGTAAAGGAAACATTAATGTTTCTGAAGAAACTAAAGAATCAAATATTAGTTTTAAACCTTTACTGCAATGGAAAGAAGGTCATTTTGAGTGGGATCGAGAAAAAATTAAAGCTTTTACTATTGAAAAGAAAGATATCTTTCTATCTGAGCTTTACAACATTGAAACCTTATTGAAATATCGAGAATATTTCATAAGACGAGGGAGGCATAACCGAGCTACTCAATCATCTATTTTGAGATCATTTGTCGCTTACTCTCAATATATTAATGAGTTAGATCAACTTAAAGAAAAGTCTAGGCAAATTAATGTAGTAACAAATATAAAATCACTGCTGAATGTAGATAATTTTAATGATTTATTGAATTCACCTCTCTTAGATGAAGCTTTTACTTTAGTAAATTATGAGTATAGAGATGAGTTTCTTAAAACTCTAAAAAAGATAGTTGAAGGAAAGAGTCGAAATCAAGACAGTTCAAAGCTTGTGCTTGAATTACTTGGTTATAGAAATCATTTAAAAATTCATTTAAGTAATCAAGAAAAAGAAAAAGAATGCTTTCTTTGTGGTACTGATTTTGATGATCATACTCAGTTAATTCATTCGATTGATCAAAAAGAATTAGCCTTAAAATCTCTCCTAACCGACGACGAAAAACGCTTAGAAATATTACAGAGTAGTTTTCTAGAAACTATATTTCCTAAATTTTTAGCGAATGTTACTGAATATTTAACTAACACTATAGGTCCCACCCCAGAACATATTATTGAACTGGAACAAACTAAAGACCTCACTCAACGTTTTCGTAGGTTAGAAATGTGGTTGAATAAAGAAGAAATTATTTTTTCAGATTTGTTATTAACATATAAACCAGCTAATAATTCAGAAGATGAAATTGAAGAGTCTGTTTCACTTCTTAAAGATAGAATTCTTGAAAAAGTTAAGCAAAGCCCAGAAGGTTACGATGAGTCAAATGAAGATGTAAATTTTGAAAATGTGTTTAAAATTTATTTTGACGCTAATTCAAAAAATTTAGTTATGTTGAATTCACAAGATATAGAACAAAAAAGTCTATATATTCAACAACTATTTTTTGAATCCATTTCAAGTGATATTAAGGCTTATGAATCTATAAAATTGGAAATATCAAAATTAGAATCCAATATAGAAGTGATTAAAAGATTACGAAAAGGCCTAAATTCAGCAGTTAAGCGTTACCAAAAGTTGCTTATTAAAGACATAGAAGTCCCATTCTATATTTATTCAGGGAAAGTACTTCAATCTCATCAATCGAATATTGGAAATGGAATATTTATTAAAGATAGAACAGGTGGAGAAGAACTAAAAAATATTCGCTTTGTTTCTAATTGGAAAAGTGATCATGACATCATTAACACCATGAGTTCGGGTCAAATTGCTGCCGTAGTTATTACTCTTTATCTAGCGTTAAATAAGATATATACCAAAGGACTTGGTACTTTGCTTATTGATGACCCAGTTCAAACTATGGATGAAATAAATATGATTTCATTAGTTGAACTTCTAAGAAATGAGTTTTCGGATAGGCAAATTATCCTTTCTACACATGAAGATCATGTCTCACGATATTTCATTTACAAGTTCCTAAAATACCAATGTAGCGTTAGACAAATTAAACTGATTGACAGGAAGGAGTATCAACTCTCAAATCAGTTACCAAAAGGCTAATTTTAAATGCGGATATTACACACATCAGACTGGCATATTGGGCGGCAGTTTCACAATGTTTCTCTGGTTGACGATCAGGCTTATGTTTTAGATCAGATCATTGATATCGCTAAAACCGAGGCGGTTGATGTGGTGATTATTGCGGGCGATATTTACGATCGTGCGATTCCGCCTGCGTCTGCGGTTAGCCTTGTTGATAAGACCTTAAACCACTTATGTAATGTGCTTAATATTCCGGTGATTATGATTGCGGGTAATCACGATAGTCCGGAACGATTGAGCTTTGGTTCTCGCCAATTGTCTCAGGCTAATTTATACATCACTGGGCCTTCAAGCAAAAAGGTTGAAACGGTTGTTTTAAACGATGCGTTTGGTGAAGTGACGTTTTATTCCATTCCTTATGCTGATCCGGCGACTGTGCGCAGTGTGTTTGCTGAAGATGATGGTGATGATTCGGCTAATGTTACTGCTAACACTGATTCAGCTGAGTTAAGAACGCACGATCAATGCATGGCAAGGATCATCAAAGAAATCCCTGATCATAAAAAGCAACGTTCGGTGGCTATCAGCCATTGTTTTCTTGCAGGTGGTGATGGCTGTGAATCCGAAAGGCCTTTGTCGGTGGGTGGTGCAGAGCATGTTACAACTAAACATTTTAAAAACTTTAACTACACGGCATTAGGGCATTTGCATAGTCAACAACATCGCACTGAAAAGAACATTCGTTATTCTGGTTCTATCCTTAAATACTCATTCTCTGAAGAGCATCATAATAAATCCATTACCCTGGTCGATATGGATGAGAAAGGTGAGTGTGAGATTAAGCAGATTGCGTTGAAAGCGTTGCACGATATGCGTTCAATTTCAGGCGCTTTTGATGAGATTATCGAAGCGGCAAAAAAGGATAAACATCCTGAAGATTATCTGCTGATTAGTTTAACCGATAAGCATGCGATTCTTGATCCTATGGGTAAGCTGCGTCAGGTGTATCCCAATGTTCTGCATCTTGAACGGCCTGGCTTAATGTCATCGGGTGAGCAGAAATTAGCGCATCGGGACTTACTGAAAAAAGGCGAATTATCGATGTTTAAAGACTTTTACAATCAGGTTCAAGATCAGGCTTTAGATAAAGATCAGGAGAAAGTATTAGAGACGATACTTGATGAAATCCACAGTAACAACGAAGCTGATTAGTTAAGAGTTTACCCAATGAAACCGATAAAACTTTCCATGACTGCCTTTGGGCCATTTATCAATACTGAAGTGATTGATTTTGAGGCGTTGGGTGAGAACCCGTTATTTTTAATTAATGGCACCACAGGTTCGGGTAAAACCACGATTCTCGATGCGATCTGTTTTGCGCTTTACGGTCAAACAACCGGCAAAGAACGAGAAGCCATGCAAATGCGTTGTGACTTTGCGCCCGATGATTTACTCACCGAAGTTGAATTTGTGTTTGAATTAGGCGGTGAGTTATACCAAATTAAACGTGTCCCAGAGCAGGAAAGGGCAAAGGCAAAAGGCGAGGGCACCACCAAACAGGCAGCAAGTGCTGAGTTAAACCGTTTGGATAAAGATCGTAAAATCGCACAGAATTTAGTCGCACGAAAGGTCTCAGATGCGACTCAGATGATTGAGCAGTTAACCGGCTTACAGGTTGATCAGTTCCGTCAGGTTATGGTACTTCCACAAGGACAATTCAGACAGTTGTTGATGGCGGATTCTAAAGACCGTGAAAAAATATTCAGTCAGCTTTTTGAAACACATGTGTATAAACGCATTGAAGATAAATTAAGGGCACAGGCCAGTGTGGTCGCCAAAAAAGTCCAGGGTTTAAAAGATCAGCAAGAAGGCGTGTTCCAAAATGTAGGTGTCGAAAACCTTGAAGCACTAGAACTGATCATCAATCAAATCAAGCCTGAAGTGAAAACCTTAAAGGCAGAACTGGCGGTAAAAAACACGGCGTACTTAGAATCAGTCAAGGCATTCGAGAAAGCCAAAGATTTAGAAAAGGACTTCCAGAATCTAAAACAACAGGAAGAAAGATTCGAAGCATTAAAGCAACAAGAAAGTGAGATCAAACAAAAGCAAGAACAGCTTTCGCTTGCCGCTGTCGCTGAAAAAATCACTCCCGTATTTTCTGATTTATCAAAAGCCAAAAATGCCTATGAGGAATCATCTACACAGTTAACAGCGATTGAAGAGCGTCATCAAACGGCTGTAACGAAACTGAAAAGTGCCGAAGAAGATTTATTAAAAAATCCACAACGCCAAATCGAACTTGATAAGAAAAAAGAACAATTAATTCATTTAAAAAGCTATCAGGAAAAGGGTGAAGTTTTAAACAAAGAATCTGTAAAGCTGAAAACCATACAGGACAATTTTGTCGCGGTAGAAAAGCAGTTTACCGAGGCGCAAGCTGCGCTTAATAAGCTGCTAGAAAATCAGGAAACGACAGACAAAGAAAAAGCTGCACTTGAAGCACAGCTTAGCAATGAAGCAACGTTAAAACTGCGATTACAAACGCTGTCTGATCAGATCAAAAAACGTCAAAACTATGAAGCGTTAGAAACCAAAATAGTGACGCTAACCCAAGAATTAACAGAGCTTACTCAAAATGGTAAACGTTTAAAGGCCAGTCTTGAAGCGGAAGATATAAAGGCAAAGTCCTTAGAGTTGAAATGGCATCAGGCGCAAGCCGCGATTCTTGCCAAAGATTTACAAGACGATCAGGCATGTCCTGTGTGTGGTAGTTTTGAGCATCCGCAACCTGCTTACAGTGAGGAAGATTTACCGACAGATCATGATCGAGAATTAGCGCAAAGCGCTGTGACAGTTGCGAGAGAGAAACATGCAAAGGCTCAAGAGGCGTTTTTAAGTTTACGCTCCAGCCTGAATGGTTTTAAAGAGCAATTAGCAGAATTACAAAAGCAATGGAATGACATCGCCAGTATCTCATTGGATGAGCTGAATAAAGAACATCAGGCATTAACGCAACAGTTAGCTTTGCAGGAAAATCAGCAAAAACAATTAACCGAACTAAAAGAAAAAATAGACCAGTTAAAAACCCAGATAGAGAACGCGAGAAAAAATCAGGATCAGTTGCAAGCGCAAAAATCTGAGTTGAACGGACAACTGGAAGCAAGCAAAGCGCTGGTAGCAAATGCCGAGAAAGCACTGCCCGAAGAGTACCGCGACCTGACATCGTTAAACGCAGAAATTCAGCGCGTTAATGAAAACATCGAAGCGCTTAACAACAGTATTGCTCAGGCTCAGCAGCTACAGGCAGCCGCGAGCAATGAGAAAACCGAAGCGGAGACTAACTTAAAAAATCAACAGCAGGCGCAACAGAAATTAAAATCAGAATTAGAAAAAGCGCAATCTGCCTGGCAGTCTGCTTTGGAAAAAAGTGATTTTGAGAATGAAGCGGCGTATCAACAGGCACGACTGGATGAAGCTGCCTTAGCCGTTATCAAAAAGACTATCGAAGAATACACGCAAGAGTTGCAAAAAGTGAGTGGCATCATTGAGAATCAGCAGGCTGCGCTGAAAGGCAAGGTCAAACCGGATATGACTTTATTGGCAACGCAGTTACAAAGTCTGGATGATGCAAAAAATCAAATTGAGCAGCAAAGCAAAGAGAAAGATAAAGAGCTGGGCAATTTTGAACAAGCTCAGAAAACCTTAAATGAGATCAGTAAAAGCCAACAAGCCGAAGAAGACGAATACAAAATCATTGGGACTTTATCCAATGTCGCGAATGGCAATACCGGTAATAAAATCAGTCTGCAACGCTTTGTATTGAGTGTTCTGCTGGATGATGTGTTGATTGATGCAAGCCATCGATTAAAGCTGATGAGTAAAGGCCGTTACAATTTATTGCGCAAGGAAGATCGAGCCAAAGGTAACAAGGCATCGGGATTAGAGCTGGAAGTAGAGGACAGCTACACGGGTAAAATTCGTCCTGTTTCAACCTTGTCAGGCGGTGAGAGTTTCATGGCATCGCTGTCGCTTGCATTGGGCTTATCCGATGTGGTGCAAGCCTATGCGGGCGGGATTCATCTGGATACCTTATTTATTGATGAAGGTTTCGGCAGTCTGGATGCTGATTCTCTGGATCTGGCGATTCGCACCTTAATGGATTTGCGCGATACGGGTCGCATGGTGGGCATTATTTCTCATGTATCGGAATTGAAAGAACAAATCCCTGTGAGAATAGATGTGAAAAGCAGGATGGAAGGGAGTTATATTGAATTAGTTAACTAAAATTTGTTTGACTATTTTTATCAGTCCTCCACAATCTGTTTTTAATTCTACTTGAATGTTCTTATGACGACTCTTTTAGAAAGCCTCGGCTTTTCACTCACAGTCACTACGCCAATCTTTATCGTTCTTCTCGTCGGTATTTTTCTTAAGCGTATCAATTTCATCAACGACTCGTTCATTGATGTGAGCTCTAAGGTCGTTTTTAATATCTCACTGCCGTTATTATTGTTTTTTGGTATTCAAAAAACACCCTTGGAAGAAGTGAATAATCTACCGCTTATTATTTATGCAGCGATAGCAACGATTGTTGTCTTTGTGCTGTTAGGGCTGTGGGCAAAACGTCTGGAACCCGCGAGCGATAGAGGGGTTTTCGTACAAGGTGCTTTCCGCGCGAACATGGGTTTTATTGGTCTGGCTTATTGTGTAAATGCCTATGGCGAAGCGGGTTTGATTGCGGCTTCATTGTACTTAGGGTTTATTACTGGGCTGTATAACGTGTTATCTGTGATCACGCTCAACCGTTCTTCTCAGGTCGATCAAAGTGTCGGTAAAATCATTAAAGGCATTGCTAAAAATCCGTTGATCATTGGTATTACAGCAGGCTTAGTCGTATCCGCCTTACATATACCCATGCCAGATTTTGCCGCGAAAACGGGTCAGTACTTTGCCAACCTCGCTTTGCCTTTGGCATTGATTTGTACAGGTGGTTCGCTGAACTTCCAGGAGTTGAAATCAAACCCGAATAAGACAATCTACGCGACCGTTTCCAAATTATTTATCGTGCCTTTCGCAATTACCCTCGGCGGTATACTGGTCGGGTTTAGAGGCATCGATTTAGGTATTCTGTTTTTGATGTGTTCTGCGCCCACCGCTTCAGCCAGTTTTATTATGGTGAAAGGCATTGGTGGTAACTACAAACTCGCGGCGAATATTATCGCCCTGACTTCATTAGGGTCGCTAGTGAGTGTGAGTTTGGGGATTATGATTCTGCGTAGTCTGGGCTGGATGTAGTCCTGCATGTAAAAAACCCCCTATAAGTAGGGGGGTGTGTTTGAATAATATTTAATATCTAAAAGAACAATTAGGTATAAATAACTTCTCTGGTAATCTGCCAACGCCCATCTTCAAAGATGAAATCGATACTCAGTGTGATAATCTTTTCTTCACCTGTTAGATTCACCTTGCGGCTTATAATGACATGTCCATTTGTTTCGTCAGCCTCTACCAGATGGTAGTTAGCCCAGGTACTGGGAGTGTTTCCATCTTTCATAGACTCTTTAAGATGAGCGATAAAATCAGGTTTATTCATTATGTGTAATTGGTCGCTACCTGCGAGCATGTAAATCTTCATATCATTGTGATACAAGGTTTCGAGTATTTCGAGATGCGCACTAGAAGCGGCATGGATTAAATTATCCAGTGTTTCTTTTACGGTTTGTGCTTGTGCTGAATTGGGTGTCATTGATCTGTTCCTATTTTTAATGTCGTTATTTGTTTAGTGTTTAATTTAATGATTAATTAAGTGATTTGATTTTTGAGTAGCTGAAGATTTACTGGGCTGATTCTGATTTAGCAGGAGCATGCTGGTGCCACATATCGGTAACAATTTTCCATGTTTTTCCATCAGGACGAAGTACGAATAAATACGTTCCGGTAGCGTCCATCCCAATTTTTTCTAGTTTGGCTTCTACAGAACCAATCATGACTGCAAGACTGGAATCTTCTGATACAAACAAATTGTCGATAGTGTGGTTAACCTGTCCTTTGTTAGAAGTGATAAAGTTAAATAGCTTACGAGGTTCTTCCAAACCCTGTGCAACAGGTTTTCCCTGTTCGATCCAGAGTGCTTTGTCGTCATACATGTTGACTAAAGCGTCCGCATCTCCGGCAATTACTGACGCATTAAAATGATCATTAAAAGCGTTTAAGCTGGCAACTGAAGTGGATTGTTTTCCCATCGCAAACGAAGCAACCGATATTCCTATTATCAAGGCGAGAAACAAAGAGAGATTAATAGATTTACGCATGAAATTGATCCTTTTAAATTTGTTTAAAAAATGTGTCATAATGATTAAGTTATTTATATATGTAACGTTTGATATATAATTAATGAAGATAAATTAACTGTCAAGGAATTATATATTGAACGATACAAATATAATTGCAGGTAAGAAGGGAAGACCCAGGAATTTTGATATAGATGAGGCTCTGCTTGCCGCTATGAATACTTTTTGGGCAAAAGGTTATGACGGCACTTCGATGAAAGACCTGACAAAAGCCATGGGAATCAGTGGTCCAAGTTTATACGCAGCTTTCGGCGATAAACGTGAACTCTACTTGAAAGCTATCGACCGTTACGCCGATGTTGATGGTTGTGCACCGATAGTCGCTTTCGAATCTGAAGATGATATAGCCAAAGCCATAGAAGGTTTTTTATTATCCGTTATTCACTATTCGACTGAACACGAAAGTGGCGCTAAAGGATGCTTTCTTGCATCTTGTGTAGCGACAAGTGTCGGCGAAGTGGAGGGCGTTGAAGAACGCATGATGAGTGCAATTGAAGAAACTGATTTTCGTCTATCTGCTCGATTTGATCTGGAGAAAGAAAAAGGGGTGTTACCGAGTGATTTCCCATCTCTTGAACGAGCAAAATTATTGCATGATATGCGACAAGGGTATGTGTTTCGTGGAAGAGCAGGCTGGACAGAGGAGTTACTGACGAAGGATATAAAAGATCGAGTCAAAATGCTTATTAGCTAAGCATTACGACACATTTACAATCGTTTTACTGCAAGATTAAAAAAGTGCCTGTAAGTAGAGGGGTGTATTTGCCCCCCCCTACTTACAGGCGTTTTTTTGGTTAAATTCCCAAACATGCATATCTAGGCACACATCTTTAAAAAACAACTCACGCAAATTTCTAAGCAAATTCCGGCCATTTATCAAAGTGCTGTTTTTCTAGCTTCATTTCACCGTTTTCATCTTTGTGAATATTGATCCATGCCTGCCAGTTTTCAGTATCGATTTCTGGATAATCCAGACGATAATGACTGCAACGGCTTTCGGTGCGCATCATTGATGCTTTCAGTTTCATCTCAGCAGTAATAATCATGTGCATGGTTTCATGCGCAAGGCGTAAATGGTGGCGATCTGATGCCATTATCATTGGGCCGTGATGTTCCTTGAGTTCTTCAATATAGGCTAACGCGGCTTGCATCATGCGTTCTTTTTTAATGTATAAAACAAAATTTGGAATCATGGTGCTTTGCAGTGTTTGCGTGACCCACGCAGGGCTGTAACCACTTTCGCGTTTTAAGGGTGCGAGGATTTCTTCTCTGGTTTGTGTCAACTTTTCCTTTGGTATCGAAATCGCTGTAACCGTTTTGCTGGCTTTGGCTGCGGCTTCTCCCGCTATTGCCCCTTGCACCGCGGAACCCGCCATAGAGCTACCCACTTGCGTATAAATACCACCCGACATATAAGAGCCTAATGCATCACCCGATGCCCACAAACCCGGTATCGTACTTAAGCCGGTTTCATCGATAGGCACTAATCCTTCTGATTTATGAATCGCCATACCTGCAGTCGAACCACCTACAGATTCGCCCCCCATATTCGGTGGACCTTGTCGTTTCTTTTTAGCAAACAGCGCACTCAGACCTGTTGCTTCTTGTTGTGGAGGAGGGCCGCCTGCATGACGGAATGATTCGGGAATATAGGGACCACTAGGGAAATCTGCACCTGAGTTGTTATCTGAGTTTGAACGATCACTCGGCGGCCCCATGCTAACTGGACCACCCTTGGTGTAAGCGGTGTAATTTAAATCTACCCCTAGGTCATGATGAATATCTTCCGAGGTAGTGCTCGGTTTTTCTTCTATCTGACCGTGCCAATTATCGTAACTCGAACCAGAGTTTTTGGCTGATGCGGGGTGGCCATCGTTCCATTCTTTACCGGTGACTTTTGCGCCGATGTTGTAAGCCATAATGGTGCCATCGTGGGTTAAATCACATAAAGGAAAACCGTTGGCTTTAAAGCCGCCAGAACCGGTGCATAAAACCACGGTTTTCGCTGAAAAATTAAAAATGGTGTTGTGATCTAAACTAAACCCGGATGCCCCGACAACGCGCCCTTGTTTTTTATGCAGATGCGTCATCATAATGCGTTCGATAATGGGTATTTTGCGTGCTTTCATGGGCTTGGAAAAACTTTCGAAACACAGCGCAGAATCGAAGAAACCCCATTCTTTTAATTCTGCCACTCTATCTGCTGAATGTTCTAACAGTTGACGCGTAAACACCGGGTTATTCGTACCAATCGAAGATTCAGCGACCTTTGCAAGGTATTCATCCACTTGCATTTTAGGATTCTTTTTATCGTAACTAAACACGCCTTTACCGAAGGGTGTCAGCCCCGAACTGCCTAAACGACCTTTGGACACCATTACTACTTTTGCGCCAGCATCGTGGGCTTTAACCGCCGCGAACAGACCTGCAATACCGCTTCCAATAACCAGCACATCAGCTTCTAATTGTTCTTCTTTAAAACTATCTGCATCAACCTTCGTCTCATTTCTTTGCGGAGGATGCCCCATGGGTGGGTGTCCCATTGGAGGAGGACCGCCTGCTAGCATCGGTGGCATATTTCCTGCGATGGCGCTTGCACCAAGTGTCGCACCTGCTATTCCCAGAAAGGTTCGTCGTGAGATTTTTGTTTTATCTGACTTGATTTGATCCGACATGATTTTATCTCCAGGAAACGACAACAGGAATGGATTTTTCGGGGGTGATACTAATCGCATCTACCGGACAGTAAAGACGGCATAGGTGACAAATCTGGCAGTCTTCAGGGTAGGCGATGTAGGCCTTTTTCTTGTCAAAATCGAACTGTATGACGTCAGTCGGGCAGGTTTGCACACAGGTTTGACAGCCTATGCAGCCTGCTATTTCACTTATTGGCATGATGAATTCCTCTTACCTTTAAATTATCAACAGTCATTTAGAATGAAAGCTGTTCATAATGAATATGTGCTTTGGGTATGTTGAGCGATTTCAGGCTAGTGTTAACACCTGCAATCATCGCTTTGGGGCCACATAGATAAACCGTACAGTCTTTTTTCGCTTCGATGCTATTTTGGTTATTGATGCTGTTGAAAACACCTTCAATGCAGTCTTTGTCGATGTCTCCCTGATAGATATCCTCTCGATGTTCTTGATTAGACTCTTCATTGCAGACTAATTGTTGTTTGAAATTTGGCATGGTTTTTTCCAGCGCTTTAATTTCATCCTGGAGCACCATTTGATCGAGTCGATTATTGCCATAGATAAGTCGAATAGGGCGTACGTCGTTTTTCTCTGCCAAGCCACGTAACAGACTCAACATTGGCGCGATGCCGGCACCACCTGCGATTAAAACTATAGCTTTTGCTTTGCTTGATTCCGCCAGATTAATACTGCCGTAAGGACCATCGACATAAACATTTTGACCAATCTTAAGCGTGTCTAATTTGGAGGTGTAATCACCCAGATTTCGGATAAGAAATGACACACGGGGAAGATCCGCCTGACAGGATGCGATTGAAAAAGGGTGCTCTTTTACCCCGCCACTGTGTTTGCTGGTATTGAGCCAAACGAATTGACCAGCTTCAAAATCAAAACCTGATGCGTCTTTTTTCTCGATGGTTACCTGCCAGTCGGTGCTACTGACTTGTGCAACATCGATCAATTTGAAGGGTTTAGATCGGAGTATTCTGGGTTTGATGAAATAATTGTACAGAACCATTGTCGCCGAGCTAGCGCACAATGCCCACCAGATGAGATTGAATTTTTCCTGAAACTGTCCATGACTACCTACAGAAGTAATATGCAGCGTGGCCAAAACCATAATTGTCACTAACCCCAGCATGTGGGTAAAGCGCCAAGTTTCATAACTGATATTGAGTGTGTTTTTAAATATTGCGACCAATATCCAGATGATCATGCCGACCCAGGCAATAAGCCCCGTGAGCATTTGAGGCGCAGTGATGACCGATACAAGGCTGTGCATACCATCATCAAATGAAACCATAAATCGTGGCGCGAGTATCAACACAGGATGTAGCAGGAAGATAATGCCAAGCCAAAGGCCAATTTTTTTATGGTGGGTGATATTCCAGTCAATATTCGCAAATAGACTAAATGACTTTAAGCGGCTGACTAAGGGGAACTGCATATAAAATGCCATCATTGCCAGCACATTTACCGTGGTCAGGATAGTGGCATAAGTTGTTTTATCTGCCATATCCAGACTAAAGGTCGCGAGGAATGGTAGCAACATTAGGCAAAAAAAACCTAGTGCCAGTTTGCTTTTTTTACTGAATTTAAACGGATACTGTAAGCCGAATTTTTCTAACACTGAAGATTGAGTTGTCATGATTTTCATCCAATTTGCTATCAGAATGAATACATTGAACAAGCAAGGTACTCATTACCGCACACACCAAATATAAGTCTGAAATGTGCATGAAATGTGAAAATTTATGAGAACAAATTTGATTTCTAGTCATTTAATGACGTAGATCAAAAGGCTTGGAAAAACTGGTATCGGCACAGGTAAAAGCGTTTAGGGAAATGATGTTTGAGACGATGAATCAATCATCAGGGTTTTTATCTGAGATTAGCGATCATTGATGTCTTTGTTATTGGATGTTTTAAGATATTACACAAAAAAATACACCCCCCCACTTATGGGCACTTTTTTAAAAAAGTGCCCATAAGTGGGGGGGTGTATAAGTGCTTTGTTCTATTTCAATGGATCAAAACAAAGATGAATAATTTACTCAGGCCAGCTGTATGCAGCAAATGCATCATCCAGTTGTGAGGCAAATAGGTGATTAGAGTAGTTGCTGATCACTTTAACGGAAATCGCCAATACAATCGCAAGCATGTCTTTATCTTCATAACCTGCTGCGTGGAATGCCGCAATCGCATCTTTGTCTGGATTGCCTCTTGATGTCACCATTTCACGCGTAAAGGCATCTAGTGCTGCTAATTTAGCGTCAGGTATTTCTTTTCCTGCTCTGATAGCTTGAAGCACATCGGCTGGAACGCCAGACATTTTGTCTGCAATCATACTGTGAGCACCCATGCAGTATTCGCAATTGTTGGTACTGCTAATCGCAAGGAAAATGACTTCCTGTTCCTGCGAGCTTAGGCCACTTCCTTCGCGGAATTTTCCGTAACCATGAAAGTAGGTATCTAGCAGGGCAGTGTTGTTCGCCATGTTGGCGTACATATTAGGGACAAAACCGACTGTTGATTTAGCTTCATCGAATAATTCTTTGGCTCGTCCTGTCGCTGTTTCAGGGTTTACTGCTTCAAGTGATACTAGTTTTTCGCGTGACATGTTTTTTCTCCAGGACGTTTTAGTCCATTCATTGAATTAAATTGTTTATAAAATATATCTGTACCGTTCGGTACATATTTGACATTCTTTACCGTTCGGTACATTATGTCAAGCATAATTTATTACGCTGTAAAGAATTGATACATCGTAGTTAACGACTGAATAAGAACTATTGGACGCAGAAATATATGAGCGCAGGAAGAAAAAGAACTTTCGATAAAGATGAAGCATTGGATAAAGCCATGCGTGTGTTCTGGAAGAATGGCTATTCAGGAACATCGCTAAGCGATCTAACAACCGAGTTAGGCATAAATAAACCAAGCCTTTACGCTGCATTTGGCAATAAAGAAAAGTTGTTTGAAGCAGCCTTGGAGCGCTACCTATCTGAATATGCATCGCCATTAAGCCAGACCCTTTCTGAGGGTGAAGCGATTCCTGTTAAAGATGCATTGCGTGCTTATATTTACAAAATTATCGAAATACAAGCGGGAGATGAAAACCCGGGTGGATGCTTTTTCGTTAAGAGCCATTGTGAATCTGGCGGCGTGGGTTTTCCGGATGATATGTCTGCGTTAATGGAAAAAAAGCAAGCAATGCATGAGAAAATGATTTCTAATTTTCTACAACAGAAAATAGCAGAAGGTCAATTTACAGAAGAAGCCAACCTGAAAGAAATGACAGGCTATCTGATGGCTGTTATCTATGGTTTATCCGTTCACGCGCGTACCGGTAAAAGCAAACAGGAATTGCAGGAGATTGCTAATTTTTCCCTAAATATGCTTCCGGTGAAATAAGTCTTTTATTCTGTGAATAAGCAATAGAGTTGTAATTGCAAAAACAAATTGCCGTAAAAAAAAAACGGCCTCAAAGTAGGGGGGTGACTTTGTTAGGCTCACCAAGAGCCAACAAAGTCCATCGTAATTTCCGAAGGAAATGTCGATGGAATAGGTTAGATCAAGCACAAGAAAAGGGCTTATAAGTAGGGGGGGGGGCTAATCTACTTACTTACTTACCAACTCATTCACTCATTTATCGTAATACACAAATTTATCTGCTTCTTCTAAAACAAAGGTTCGAAAAGCCTCCGCAACAGGGGATATTGCTTTTCCCTCTCGGGTCACCAGGTGCCAGTGCCTTTGTAGCGGAAATCCTTCTACATCTAGCGTTATTAAATGATTATTGGCCAGTTCTAGTTCTACGGTATGTAACGACACTATGCCCAAACCGAATCCGGCTGAAACCGCATGTTTTATCGCCTCGTTACTGCTCATTTCCAGTGTCGTTTCACAGACTAATCCATTTTCAGAAAAGTGTCTTTCGATTGCACCGCGTGTGCCGGATCCTTTTTCTCGGACAACAAACTTTTCCTTCTGTACCTGTTTTAATTTAAGGTTCTTTTTGTCTTTCAAGGCGTGTTCAGGTGATGCAATGATCGCCAGTGGGTTTGGCATAAACCGCTCTGATTTAAGCCCATGACCTTTAGGCGGTTCGCCCATGATCACCAGATCGGGTTCGTAATTTTCTAGCTGTTCGAGTATGCGTCGACGGTTGGTGACATCCAGACTGATAGTGACATCCGGGTATTTTTTGGAAAATGCAGAAAGAATTCGGGTGGTGAAATGATTCGCAGTGGTGGCGACGGTAATCGTCAAATGCCCTGTATGACAGCCTTTGATTTTGTCTACAAAGTCCATCATGTTCTCATAACCCTGAATGATTTCTTTGCTGTATTCACGCAGTTGCTGACCTGCATCACTGAGGCTGAGTTTTTTGCCGTGTCTTTCGAATAATTCAATATCCAGATTTTTTTCTAATTGTTTCATCTGCATTGAAACGGCGGGTTGCGTCATGTGCAATTTTTGCGCGGCTTGCGTGTGACTCTGATAACGAGCGACTGAATCGAAGATATGAATTTGACGCATTGATATATGTGCCATAGCGGTTCTCCTCTTTTATTTTTTCTTAGCGTAAAAGTCAGATAGCGGATTAGAAAATACCGACTTCTATGATTATCTTACGCCGATATTTTAACATAAGCAATTCTTATATTAGAGGGGTTTAATATTTAGTTTCGTTTATGGATAAATTATTACAGAATGATCTCGCTCTTAAGGAAAATGTCATTTAGATGTGATTTGTTTTTCAGTAATTCCAACGTAAAAACGGAATAAAACAGACACAACGAAAAAGATAATTTTTTTAATTAAAGACTAATCAAACGATAGGAAACGCAACTATGGCTAAGCAATATGATGCCGGTGTAAAAGAATACAGAGAAACGTATTGGACACCCGATTACACTCCAAAAGACACCGATATACTGGCTTGTTTTAAAATCACTCCACAAGATGGTGTACCAAGAGAAGAGGTGGCTGCAGCGGTAGCCGCAGAATCTTCGACAGGTACATGGACAACGGTTTGGACTGATCTTCTAACAGATCTTGATTATTACAAAGGTCGTTGTTATGCGATCGAAGATGTACCGGGAGATGATACCTGCTTCTACGGTTTTGTTGCTTACCCAATCGATTTGTTTGAAGAAGGTTCGGTCGTTAATGTACTGACTTCTCTGGTAGGTAATGTATTTGGATTTAAAGCACTTCGTGCGCTTCGTTTGGAAGATATTCGTTTTCCAGTCGCTTATGTTATGACGTGTAATGGTCCACCGCAGGGTATTCAGGTAGAACGCGATATTCTGAATAAATACGGACGTCCACTATTAGGTTGTACGATCAAACCGAAGTTGGGTTTATCCGCGAAAAACTACGGACGTGCCTGTTACGAAGGCCTTCGTGGTGGTCTGGATTTCACCAAAGATGATGAGAACGTAAACTCACAACCATTCATGCGTTGGAGACATCGTTTTGACTTTGTAATGGAAGCCATCCATAAAGCCGAAGCAGAAACTGGTGAGCGCAAAGGTCATTATTTGAACGTTACCGCTCCCACATCAGATGAAATGATGCGTCGTGCAGAATACGCCAAAGAAATAGGCGCACCGATCATTATGCATGACTATTTAACCGGCGGTTTATCAGCGAATACCCAACTTGCACAATGGTGTCAAAACAACGGTATGTTGTTGCATATTCATCGTGCGATGCATGCGGTACTTGATCGTAATCCGCATCACGGTATCCACTTCCGCGTACTGACTAAAGTTCTTCGTTTGTCTGGTGGTGATCATCTTCACTCCGGAACGGTTGTTGGTAAGTTGGAGGGTGACCGAGATGCTACTTTGGGCTGGATCGATATTATGCGCGATTCATTCATCAAAGAAGATCGTTCACGCGGTATTTTCTTTGATCAGGATTGGGGCTCAATGCCAGGCGTTATCCCCGTTGCTTCCGGTGGTATCCATGTATGGCACATGCCTGCGCTCGTTAGCATCTTCGGCGATGATTCCTGTTTGCAGTTCGGTGGCGGCACATTAGGTCACCCATGGGGTAATGCGGCAGGCGCGGCAGCCAACCGGGTAGCGGTAGAAGCCTGTGTTGAAGCACGTAATATGGGCGTCGAGCTGGAGAAAGAAGGCAAAGATATTCTTACCAAAGCAGCGGCACATAGTCCTGAACTGAAGATTGCGATGGAAACCTGGAAAGAGATCAAATTCGAATTTGATACTGTCGACAAAATCGACGTTGCCCACAAGTAACAATGTCATCTAGCGCGCTGGCGAGATTGGTATAAAGAGCTGCTGAAAAGGATCATGTATATTTTATACACTCTCCTTTTCGCGCCTTGCCAGAACGCACTATTCAACTTTTTCACGTTAAAAATTAATTATTTGGAGTAAATCACATGAGTGATGTACAAGATTACAATTCGAGCTTAAGCGATGCTGCACAAAGCCGAAAATTTGAAACATTTTCTTATTTGCCACCTTTAAGTGCTGAGTCAGCTCGTGCACAAATTCAATATATTGTAGATAAAGGCTGGAACCCGGGTATCGAACATACGGAGCCAGAGAATGCGATTAGCAATTACTGGTATATGTGGAAATTGCCAATGTTTGGTGAAACCGATGTCGATGCAATTATGGCTGAGATAGAGGCCTGCCATAAAGCGCATCCAGAAAATCATGTGCGCTTACTGGGCTTTGATAATTTCGCCCAGTCTGCAGGCGCTGCGATGGTTGTTCATCGCGGTAAATCTGTATAGCGTTTAGATAAATGTGCCTCTGTCAGATTAGTTCTGACATACAGTTAAGTCAGATTCTGGCAGAGGCATTTTTAGAAATTATTTAAATAAAGATTCAATAAGGATTCAGTTGAGTTTACTGTCGGGTATTTATATAAATGTTTTTTGATCTTAAAACTAACAATGAGAATACTATGGCTAGACCAGATAAATACGTTGGTATCGACAAAGAAGTAAATGGTGGAATGACCACTATTGGCAAAATCATTCGCGATGCATGGGTCTTTGGACTGATTGAAGAAAGCGAAACCTGTGAAGGCTGGAATTTTGCAGGCGTTGATTCTTTATTGGATAAAGTGAATAAAGAGTGGGACAAATACGGTTGTTTAGTGAGCCAGTTACCCCCTGAACTCTTTGAGAAACATCAGCGGATACATGATAAAGCAATCGCAGAAGCGCGTGCCGCAGGCTGGAGTGGTGAAGTAGAAACAGAGGATGAAGATTAGTTTTATTCTGGGAGTACTCTCATTCTCTCCTTTCTGTTAAACCAAGCTAACAAATATATTAACAGTAGATCACAGAAGATCTCACGAATTAGAGAGAGTAACGATGTCCATTACTGAAAATATCGTAGATGCCAATCAATATATCATTAATGATGAGCCTTACTATGAGCCGGTAGATCAAGAGATCGCATTATATGAATCAGCGTATGCGGTTCGGATGCCGATGATGATTAAAGGCCCAACAGGCTGCGGTAAATCTCGATTTGTTGAATACATGGCATGGAAATTAGGCAAACCCTTAATTACCGTAGCCTGTAATGAAGACATGACAGCCTCTGATTTGGTGGGACGTTTTCTCCTCGATAAGGATGGCACAAAATGGCAAGACGGGCCATTAACGACTGCCGCCAGAATCGGTGCCATCTGTTATCTGGATGAAATCGTTGAAGCCAGACAAGACACCACCGTAGTTATCCATCCCTTAACGGACCATCGTCGGAGTTTACCGCTGGATAAAAAAGGCGAGTTGATTCAGGCCCATCCTGATTTTCAGTTGGTTATTTCTTATAACCCTGGCTACCAGAGTTTAATGAAAGATTTAAAGCAATCGACCAAACAACGTTTTGGTGGAATGGACTTTGATTACCCTAAAGAGAAAATCGAAGTCAGTATCGTGGCGAAAGAATCGGGTGTCGATGTGGAGACAGCGGAGAAATTAGTACAAATTGCACACCGTGCACGTAACCTGAAAGGCCATGGTTTGGATGAAGGTATTTCAACGCGTTTACTGGTTTACTCGGGTCAGTTGATTGCAAAAGGCGTGTCACCACTAGCGGCTTGTAGTATGACGATGGTAACACCGTTAACGGATGATCCTGATATGCGCGATACACTGAATGCCGCAGTGGAAACTTTCTTTGGGTAGACCTTTACCTTCAGGTAACCAACATTACATTGGTGAATGAGATAAAAATATGTCAATAAAACTCGAAGACTACGAAGAATTCCTGATTGATGCCGCCCCAGAAGTGAGGGAAGTGTTAGAGGGTACTTTTCAGGAAGCCTCACGTGTAATGTCGCCGTCCGGTTTGCAAACCTATATGGATGGCGCAAAAAGTCTGTGTAATTTAGGGCGTGGGCATGACGTAGTTATCTCGTACATTCAGGAAATGCCACTGGTTGCCAAAGAGTGTGGCGAAGATGTAATCGGCGATTGTTTAACGGCTGCACTAAAATTATCTTCAATGACTTCGGCTGAAGTTGTTTCTCTCTTATTTGCCAGTATGCCCAGTGCTGCGCGCAATCTAGGCGATGCAGAACTGTTTCGTGGCTACTTAACGCTGGTGCATCAATTGGCCTCTACCGCTTCTCGTGGTGTGCGTCCGATGCTGAATCACATGGATGAATTGCTCTCTAAATTAACCTTGAGTGGTTTACGCCGTTGGGCAAATTTTGGGGCGCAGGCGTATCGTCGTGATTTTAATAATCTCACGGCTTATTTTGATCTTGAGTCTGCTGATAGTCGTGCCATGTTGCAAAAAGAACGACGTGGCATTTTGTTTATCAAAACCCAAAGAAAACTCAATTTTTATCTCCGTGCTTTGTGGGGTAGGGATTTTTTCTTACGTCCGACGGGAGCTGATTTTGCTGATTTTCGTCCCTATATAGAACACCGTATTTTGTACTTGCCCGATGCGCTGGATGATTATGGTGATATCGCGGGTCTGGAAGTGTATCGTGCGACGGCGGCGCACATGGCCTCGCATATTATGTATTCATCCGAGCCTATTTCAGCTGAAGGACTGAGTCCGGCCCAGATGTTCTTTATTGGATTGGTTGAAGATGCGCGTATCGAATACAAAGCGGTAAATGATTTTCCCGGTCTGAAAAAACTATGGCGTCGAATGATGCAAGAAGCTGCTAATAGTGACGAGCAGGATTCACAGGCAGAACATCCGACCATGCCTATTTTAGTCCACTTTTCCTTGATGTTGCTGGATGAAAGCGTCACTTCGGATGATGAAGAACTCAATGCACTCGCCAAAAGTTTCCACGCAGGGATCTCGGAAAATCAGCACAACAACACATTTTGCTGGAATCTCGGGCTGGACATCTTTAATTTGTTTTCTCAACGAAAAGAAGTGCCCAGCCTACGAATACTCGAACGTATTGATATTCCGTATCGTGACGATAATCGCTATGTCTGGGAGTTTGAAGAATTTACAAGTGATGTCGAGTTTGAATATTTGCCAGCCAGCCAGCAGCAAGTCAGGCGAGAAGTGAGCGCACTGATGATGGCGCATGAGGTGGATTGCGAACTGGCAGGTGATGATGCGCAAGAAATCTGGACCAATAAAGATGTGATGCGTTTTTACGAAGATGATTTAACCGACGATGCTGCAAGCTTCAATGATGCCTGGGGCAAAGAACCGGTATCAGATCCCTTCCATTATCAGGAATGGGATTATCAAATTCAGCTACATCGTCCTGATTGGGCCACGGTTTATGAACGTCGACAGCCGCGTGGTCATGTCGAAGATATTCAGGCCATCATTGATGAATATAAACCGGTCGCGCATCGTATCAAACAAATTATCGACTTGCTGACACCAGAAGGTGTGCAACGCCAGCGGAATATGGAAGACGGCGACGAAGTTGATATCAATGCAGCGATTGATGCGATGATTGCAATACGAATGGGGGAGCAACCTAATACGCGAATCACGATGCGTAATGTATTAAAAACCCGTGATCTTTCTGTGGTGCTATTGCTGGATTTATCGGAATCCACTAATGAGCCCATGAATGGTTCTGAAAAGACCGTTTTACAGCTAACACGTGAAGCATCGACCTTAGTCGCAACCGCCATAGAAGGCATTGGTGATCCCTTTGCGATTCATGGCTTTGCGTCTGATGGGCGTCATGATGTGCAGTATTATCGCTTTAAAGATTTTAATCAGCATTTTGATGATGATGCTAAATCACGTTTGGCTGGAATGAAAGGAGGCTTATCGACTCGAATGGGTGCTGCATTACGCCATGCAGGTAACCATCTGTTAAAGCAGCCAGAACGTCGCAAGCTGGTGTTGATGATCACCGATGGTGAGCCAGCAGATATCGATGAGCGCGATCCACAGCATTTACGCCATGACACCAAGAAAGCGGTTGAAGAACTTTATGCGACAGGTGTCTTAACTTACTGTTTGACGCTAGATCCGCAAGCGGATGATTATGTGAAAAGAATCTTCGGTGCGAATAACTACACCATAATCGACAAGGTAGATAAATTGCCTGAACAATTACCAACCTTGTTTGCGAGCTTAACCGCTTAATGTAAATGATGATGTTTAATCAGGCTTTAAAAAAGTGCCCCAAAGGTGGGGGGTGCCTTTAACTCATTCCAAGATCTAATTTGGCTTAATTTTATCCGTTTACAGGTGACACTAAATGACCTGTTTTAATCCAGACCTTCGCGCCTTGATCGCCGGTTTTTGCAGTAACGGTAGTATTCACCGGAACGCGTAACCAGGAGTCTTTGCGAAGCTCGTCACCACTTTCTGTAAAGCCTCCGTCTAAAACGAAAAGTTCTGCTCCACCAGATGCGTCTACTTCAATGTTTGTGTTTGCTTCCCAGTATTCTACGCGCACATTTTCGTAACTATCTTTGTATAAAGGCGTGACTTTAACCCCAGCTCTATCAGCATCTGAAACCGAGCCTATTTTATTCATATCAATATGCACAAAGGTGCGATCATCGGGTTGAAATTGAGACAGCTTCACAAAGATAATGCAGCCATCTTTAGAGCCTGGTTTATGTTTTGATGTAGGCGGGTTACGAATATACGAGCCGGTTGGCCAGTTGCCATAATCATCTTCGAAGATGCCTTCCAAAACAATAAACTCTTCACCGCCAGTGTGAACATGTGGTGAAAAGCTGCTTTCTGGTGCATAACGCACAATCGTCGTCACACGGTCGGCTTCATTATCGACGCGGTCTAGTCTGCGTCTTACTACTCCTTTCATGGGGGAGTCTTCCCAGTCGATTTCATCACTGTGAAGCATGATACGTTTAGAAAAATCAGCGTTTACATCCATTATTTTTTTGACTCCGCTCTAGTGTCAGTTCAACTCTACTTTGATTCCAATATAGGATAAGAATCGTTTCAATGATAGTTAGCGCTACTATGCATTACAAATTTACGTTATATAAGGAAGGTTGAGACTGATTATGATGAAAAAAATAATATGCACACAGAAATACTGATTGTTGGCGGCGGAATTAGCGGCTTACATAGCGCCTACCAGCTGCAAAAAGAAGGAATACCTTTTAGGTTGATCGAGGCGAGAGAGCGACTCGGTGGCCGGATATTATCAAAAAATTACGCTGTGTTAGATTCAGAGTCTTCGAATCAATATGCAGCAGATAAACCCGCCTATGATCTTGGTCCCTCATGGTTTTGGCCGGGGCAAACACAGATGGAAAAGCTCATAAATGAGCTCGGCTTGAATGATTCTGTTTTTCTGCAACAGGGAAGTGGTCAGGCCGTTTATGAAGACCAGCAGGGTACTATCCAAAAAGGTTTTTACGGTATTTCCATGGAAGGGGCTTATCGATTAAAAGGCGGAATTCGTCAAATCATATCGACGCTGAAAGATCACATAGACGATGAGAATATAAGCTTAAATTCTCAAGTAACGCATGTGGAATATCTGGACAATCAGATAGTCACCACCTTTGTTGATAATGCTAATCGTAAACTGTCGCGTGAAGAAAATAACGAAGAAAGCAGTTACCAAATCACCAGTAATAAAATCGTATTTGCGTTACCGCCGCGTATTGCCATGTCAGCGATTGAGTTTACTCCTCCGCTATCAGAATCAAGAGTGACTGAGTTGAACAGCTATTCAACGTGGATGGCAGGTCATGCAAAATTCATTGCAGTATACGATTCAGCGTTTTGGTTAGAACAGGGATTATCGGGCGACGCAGTGAGCCAATTAGGCCCCTTACGTGAAATTCATGATGCCTCGACAGATGCTAATAGCTCTAAGGACAATAAAGAGTGCGATAAAAAGAGCAAAACAGGATATGCCTTATTCGGATTTGTTGGAATACCCGGAAGTTACCGTAAAGGAAAACATCAGGAAATCTGTCAAGCCGCTATTGATCAGTTGACTCGGTTATTTGGAGACAAAGCGGCGAGTCCGGTTGATATTGTGTTGCAAGATTGGGCGCAAGAAGCATTTACTGCTAATGATATTGACCAATCAATGAGCGCTGGTCATGCGACATCATCCATGAGTGATTATGCGGAAAGTAATTTTGGTCGGCGTTTAATCTGGTCAGGGACCGAATCGGCAAACCATCACCTAGGACACAATGGCTTACTAGAAGGAGCCTTAGAAGCCAGCAAACGCACATTGAAACTCTTGCTAAAATAACAACGCGCAAAAAAAGTGTCCCAAAGTAGGGGGGGGGGTTCTTTATCTAGAGACGATATATTAAAAGATATGAAATAAAGCTAAGTTTTATATGTGTTGAGAGTAATCACATCCGCTTTACTTTTTGGGTACTGATCTTTCATCTTTTCCAATTCTACTTGTAGTGCTTTATTAAATTCCCATTGGATTCGTTTCATGGTTTCCAGCGCTTTCTCATCGTAATAACTCATCCGGTAAGGAACAGGATCGATTAAGTTTTCACGTTGCTGAGGGTTAAATTTACGCCATGCAAATTCAATGGATTTTTTGGCGCATAAACCATCGACAAAAATAATTTCTTGTTGGTCGATGACGGCCATATATTGCATCGATCGAATCGGGAGGAAAACGCCTGATGATTCACTGTTATCAAGGTCTGAGTATGCTAACAAAGTGCGCATGGCGTTATAGGAGACAGCAGGCAACATTCGATCTTCATGCCCGAGTTTTTTGCCGCGATAGAATACTTCTTTAGTATGCATAGCTAGCCTTTTAGTTGGATGAAATCCGATGTAATTGCACTGTATTTTAACAAAAACTGTGTTAGCTTACTGCGCTAATTTATCAATGAATATAAGGATGAGCAGATGGACATAGCAGAATATATTGAACAGGTAAAAACTTCCCCGGAAACACTTGAGTTTAATGACCTGATGTCATTGATTGAAGCACACTATGATTTCACGCCCGCAGCGTTTAGTAATGGGGATTTGCAAAATGCAGCTGATCAAAATCAGGGGTCGTGTAAATTATTCGCATTTGCTCAACTAAATGGTTTATCAAAAGAACAGACGCTAGCCTGTTTCGGTGCGTTTTATCGTGAAGATGTGTTGCAAAACCCTGATGCTGATAATCACCAGAATATCCGTAATTTTATGCAAAATGGCTGGGATGGTATTCAATTTTCGTCGAATGCTTTAGAGATAAAAGCCCTGTAGCGCTGAATAAATTTCTTGGGTTGTTTTAAACAGCAAAATAAAAAAGCCGCTTAAAGTAGGGGGGTGCCTTGATCAAAATGCGATTGATACTGATATTGTCATCCCTCTGATTTTAGGCTCAATATAAAGTATTTGCTTCTATATTAGCGAATACTAATGTAGTATATGCTGATATGTCTAGAATCTATATATCAGCAGCGCATAAATCATCGGGTAAAACCACGATATCGATTGGCTTGTGTGCAGCGCTTTCTAAACAGGGGTTAAAAGTCCAACCTTTCAAGAAAGGTCCCGATTATATAGACCCACTGTGGTTGGCGCGTGCGAGTGGTTTATCTAGTATCGCTTTCAAAAATCGAATGGAATCAGACGATTTGGTCGGTTGTTATAATTTAGATTTTAATACGCAGTCAAAACAAGAAATTCTGGATACACTCACACTACAAAGCCGCAATGCAGATATCAGTATTATTGAAGGCAATAAAGGCTTGTACGATGGTGTTGCTCTAGACGGTAGCGATAGCAATGCCGCAGTGGCAAAACTCACACAAAGCCCTGTTGTTTTAGTGATTGATAGCCGCGGTGTCACGCGCGGCGTAGCGCCATTATTGGCAGGATATCGACTCTTTGATCCAGACGTAAATATCGCCGGCGTAATATTCAATTTAACCGGTGGTCCACGCCACGAAGAAAAACTGCGAGCAATAACAGAGACATATACTGATATACCCATTCTCGGTATGGTCAGAAAAAATAAAGCTATGGCGCTCGATGAAAGACATCTTGGATTAATGCCAAGCAACGAAGATCATCAAGCTGACCAGAAAATTTCCGACATTGCACAAATAGTGAGCGATTCTGTAGACCTCAATAAGCTCATTGAAATTGCGCAGTCTGCTCCGAAAATTACCCCAGTCACATCCATATCTAAAAAAGATGTTGCTAGTAAAAACCGACAAAGCCATTACTCTAAGCATGCAAAGGTACGCATCGGTATATGTGAGGATGAAGCCTTCGGTTTTTATTATATCGACGATAAAAAGGCATTGATGGCAGCCGGAGCAGAACTAGTAAGTATTAATACACTTCACGATAAAAGCTTACCTGATGATCTGGATGGTTTGTTTATTGGGGGTGGTTTTCCGGAAACTCAAATGCAGAAATTGTCAGATAATGTATCGATGCGAAATAGTATCCATGATGCTATCGAAGCTGGTATGCCGACCTATGCAGAGTGTGGTGGTCTTATGTATTTGACCCGCAGTTTAGAGTGGAACGGTAAAAAATCAGATATGGTAGGAGTGATTTCTGCTGATACGGTTATGCATAGAAAACCTCAGGGAAGAGGGTATGTTGAACTGGAAGAAACAACCAAAATGCCCTGGGGTAAGATTAATCACGATTCCGCATTAGCGAATCTTAGAGAAGTTGATAGCGCTGGCGACGAAGACAGTATCAGTAACTCGCTAATTAAAGCACACGAGTTTCATTATTCACGTTTGGTCAATATCTCAAGTCATGGCGAATACGCCTATAATGTTCATCGAGGGGTGGGGATCACCGGCGATAAAGATGGGTGGATTTATAAAAACCTACTCGCCAATTATTCTCATTTAAGAAATACAGATAATTTTCAATGGGCAAAACGGTTTGTTAATTTTGTACAGGAACACGTGAGCACTAATAGACAAGATGATAATCAAGATATTCTTAATGACCTTCTTGGTGAGGGTCTTAAGACAGTTGAAAAAATATAGCTAAACAAATATAGCTAAACAATGTAGCTAAACAATGTAGCTAAACAATGTAGCTAAACAATGTAGCTAAAAAAGAACAAAGTAAAAGTTAAGAAAAAGGAGGGTCATATTATGATCAAAATTTCAGACAATGCCGCAAAACAAGTGATGATTTCATTGGAGCAAATGGGCGCTGATGTTCTGCCTTTAAGGATAGCGATAAAAGTGCAGCCTGATGGTTCTTTTCATTACAACATGGGGTTTGATGATAATACGCATCCAGGCGATAAAAGCTTTGTCGAAAAAGACATTAGTTTCGTAGTTGATGCTGCCACCCTGCCACTTATAGGCGGTATGACAATGGATTATGTGGAAATTGGTGGCAAGCATGAGATTGTTTTTCTGAATCCTAATGATCCTAATTTCAAGCCTCCTACTGAGTAAAACGGCTTACTATGGCACAACAAAATTCCATTCATATTCCGATTAGAGTTGTTGATAACACAGGCAATGACAGTGAAAGTCGAAACGAGACTGCTACTGAGGATGCTTCTACTTCTAATGGACGAGAAGAAATGAAGGAAAAAGCACGAGAGGATAATTACCAGATCCCAGAGGAATTAATCAAACTGCCTTTGATTGCTCGTACTGTTTTTTCTATTTTGTTTATTTTCTTTGTGATTATTGGCGCAACTTACTTCTGGGCTGTTAGTCATGATGAAGCACCAACATGGGTAGCGCCCTTAATGACTTTTTTATGGGTGGTTTCAGGTGTTGGAGTGCTTGGCCTATTGTATTTGATGTGGCGTCAATTCAATCTGTTCTGCACCGATCTTACTGATTGGGCAAATGGCTTGTTGCAGGGCGATTTATCCTCTCGTATGTTAATTCGTTCTTCGCGGTGTCCTTCTGAAGGTCTTCGCATGCACGTAAACAAAATTTCTGAAGATTACGAATCACTGGCAAAATTTGAACAGCAACGTTTTGAGCGCCAGGCAGAACGCATAGAGCAGAAAAAATATTATCTCGATGTTTTATATGATGTTTCATCAACCATCAATAAGTCGAATAATTTAGAAGATTTATTGCAGCGGTTTTTACACACACTCAGAAAGGTCGTTAAAGCTGAAGCTGCAACGGTGAGATTGCTGGATAAAGAAAATCAGATGCGCCTGGTTGCCAGCATTGGCTTAAGTGATGAAATCATTGCACTAGAAGACACCTTGCCAGCGCCAGATTGCCTATGTGGTAAGGCATTAAGCGATGCTAGTGTAATGGTAAATACAAATGTAACTCAGTGTGCTTTGACGGTTGGTCAAAACTTTTTTGAAAGCGATGAAGATATCGAAATGCTGGCGATACCTTTGCAATATCGCGGCAAAACCTTGGGTGTTTATAATCTTTTTGTACACAGAAAAGACCACGATTTTCTTGAGGGAGAACATGAACTTCTGGTCAGTATCGGTCAGCATCTTGGTATGGCAATAGAACAAGCTGGTGTTGAAGAAGACGCGAGAATGCTTTCCATTATCGAAGAAAGAACCCGCATGGCGCATGAGTTACACGATTCGCTTGCGCAAACCATGGCTTCATTAAGATTTAAAGTACGTCTCATGGATGACTCTTTAAATCAGGGTGATGAAGAAGTTATCTGGCATGAATTAGAAGGCTTGGAAAGCACAATAGATGAAGCCTATGCTGAACTGAGAAGTCTAATTACGCACTTTAGAGCACCGATTGATGGTAAAGGCGTGGTACGAGCAGTGGAACGAGTTGTTGGCCGTTTCAAATTAGAAACAGGCGCTGATACATTCTTCTATCACAACTGGAATCTGAAAACGCTGTCTCGAGATACTGAAGTAGAAGTGATTAGAATTGTGCAGGAAGCTTTAGCCAATATTAAGAAACATGCCAATGCTAAAAATGTACGTATTCTCATGACCAGCACTGAAGAAGGACATTGCAGTGTGCTAGTTGAAGACGATGGCGTAGGTTTGAATGATGAGTGGTCTGAACAGAATAATGAGACTGGAGACCATCTTGGGCTTTCGATAATGAATGAGCGAGCCGAAAGAATAAATGGTGAAATACAATTTGAAAGTGATGGCGGTGAAGGGACTTTATTGCAGCTTAATTTTGATGTAGATGCGAACCCCGTTACCTTGAACACCTTTAAGAAATAGAGAAAGTTTGAAATAGATAAACGTTAAAGAAACGTTATCTCTTTATTGCATGAGATTTTATTTTCAAAAATTAGACTTTGAATAAAATACACCCGAGTACAAACTGAGTACAAAAAGATATGAACGAAAGAATATTATTGATAGATGACCACACTTTATTTCGTGCTGGCTTGCGTGACTTGCTTACTCGAAGAAAAATCAATGTTGTTGCTGATGTGGGTAATGGCTCAGAAGGTGTGAAAATAATTGATGATGAGCAACTAGATATCGTATTGCTTGATATGCGTATGCCAGAAATGGACGGCATAAGTGTGTTAAAGGTCATTAAAGCTGCACATCCTGATCTTCCTGTCGCGATGCTTACTACAAGTAGTGATGAAAGTGATTTGGTTGGGGCCTTAAGAAATGGCGCTCAGGGTTACTTACTAAAAGATATGGAACCTGATGATTTAGTGGTAGCGCTTCGGGATATTATTTCAGGTAAGACTGTCGTTGCGCCTGATCTTGCACCCGTACTGGCAAGTGCAGTGCAGGGCGATAATCAGGAAAAGTCTGAGAAGGAAGATCCTTTCGCTGTGTTAACACCCAGAGAATTTGAAATACTGACGTTACTGGCAGAAGGCCAAAGTAACAAAGTTATTGCCAGAAACCTTGGTATCTCTGATGGCACGGTTAAATTGCATGTGAAAGCCATTCTAAGAAAACTCAATATTAGTTCTCGAATCACTGCTGCAGTAATGGCGGTAGAGCATGGTGTGAAGAAGTCTCCAATTACAATGCCGCCGAAAAGAGTGTTATAGGTTTTATGCGTAAATCGGTGTCATTTTAAGAAGCGCTAGAATTACGTTAAGATAAATTTTAAATAAAAAAAAGCGAGCCGAAGCTCGCTTTTTTTTTGGTTATCAGTAATACCCCCGTAAGACTAATAACCGTCATCGTGTTAGCCCAGCAAACCAGCTCCCCAATATTTGGCCGATTTTTGGAACGGTGACTATGTTCAGCAGTTGAGGGAGGATTCCTTAATTCGGTTGTATTTAAATACAAACCTTTTTTATTATTTTTAGGAGTCTAGGTTTCCCCAATCAACAAAAGTCACACCACAAACCCCTTTGAAAAGTGACTCTCTGCTGAAGTTGTATATAGAATACCTTTATGAGGCTGAATCGAAGCTGAATGAGATTAAAAACTGTCAATTAAAAGCAGATAAATTGTAAAATATTAGATATATCAAGTACTTAAAATTAGTAAAAAGAGGATTTTGATAAAATCAATTACTGTTTAGCTATGAATAATGCGGGATCTACAGCATTTCCGTTCAGGAAAACAGTCCAGTGTAAATGCGCTCCGGTGACACGACCTGTTTTTCCTACCTTACCAATAATTTCGCCACGTTTTACTTGTTGGCCTTTTCTAACATTCATTTTACTAAGATGAGCATAAAGGCTTAAAACGCCATTCCCGTGATCAATATAGATGACATTGCCAGAGAAGAAGAGGTTACCAACCCACAACACTGTACCAGACTCAGTAGCTTTTACAGATCTACCCTGAGGGGCTGCGATGTCCATGCCGCTGTGTGGGTTTCTTTTTTGTTTATTTAAAATTCGACGTAGTCCGTATCTTCCGCTATCTCTTCCTGCTACAGGTCGAATAAAGTTTAGTTTAGGTGATGAGTTAGAGAAGGTAGACTTTAGCTTTTTCTTCATAACAAATTCACGTTCAATCCTTTTCATGGATTTGTTATTTGGGTTCACCTTGTTCTTATTCTTAATAGTTAAGTATTGGGTTTTATATTTATGAGGCTTAACTGTAAATTTCTGTATGCTCGTTTTTCCTGACGAATCTTTGATGTCTATTTTATGTTGTCCGGTTTTTGCATCTAAGGATATGCCGACAATGGCAAGCCAGTTCTGTTGTCCTTTAACTAAAGCGATGGGTTTATTGTTGTAGCTTACGTATGGCTTTGCATTGTGTGATGGGGCAACGCTTAAAACCGCTACACCACCAGGCCTTAGGCTATTATTAGGGAAGGCATAAGCAGCTGAACTTAACAAAGACAATAGAAACAGAGTAAAGATACTTCTACAGATGATAGTGAGTGTGTTGTTCATATTTGAGTCTAAAATGAATTAAGTTTAATTGACGAAATTATAATCGACTTAGGTATATGATAGGTAAACATATTGCATAAATATAACAGGCAAATAAACCTGGTTAATCTCAGCTTTAGTTGAGTCAATTAATACTGAAAATATCCCATTGGGTTTTCAATAGTGGGAACTTATATACCTAAAAGGGTAGAATTAATGGTAATTATTGTGTTATCTTCAATCAAATGCTACGCAGCTTAGAAGCTTAAGTTGAAAAAAATAGCGAAGCTAAAAAGAGCTAAATTATCAGCCCCCGTATAAGATGTTATGTCTTTTTTTGATAATTTAAATTTTATGGTAGCAATACTATTACCCCAAGAAAATTAATAATATTTAAACTTTGCGAATGTACTGTTTGTATATTGTTATTTTCACCAAAGGATTGGAGTGTGATCTATGCAAACTGGACATTCGGCCCCTGATGTTCTTTTCGAAAGTGTTTCTACAACTAAAAATAATGTTTCTGAAATCAAAGGTGATGTAACAGACCTCATTGAGGCAAAGAAACTGAAAATATCCCAAAAAGCTGGTCTTGATAAGTCAAAAGAAGATTTAATTGCTGATAAACCTAAGCCAGCTAAAGTTCCACGTAAGGAACTCGACGCCATTCAACTTTATTTGAAAGAAATAGAGTTCTCTCCATTGTTGACCCCTGAAGAAGAAGTTAAGTATGGGCGTTTAGCAAAAGAAGGTGACGCATTGGGTCGTAAAAAAATGATCGTATGTAATTTGCGATTAGTCGTGAAAATCTCACGTCGTTATATGAATCGTGGATTACCTTTGCCTGATCTTATCGAAGAAGGAAATCTTGGTCTAATTCACGCCGTTGAAAAATTTGATCCTGAGCGTGGTTTCAGATTTTCTACCTACGCAACGTGGTGGATACGACAAAATATTGAACGTGCGCTGATGAACCAGTCTCGTACCATTCGACTTCCTATCCATATTAATAAAGAAATCAATCAGTATTACCGTAAGTTCCAGCAACTCACTCAAAAAAGTGGTGAAGAGCCTACAATTGCAGAAGTCGCTGAAGCATTGGGTAAGCCAGTAGAGAAACTTCAAAAGTTACTCCATTATGGTGAGCGAGTGAGTTCACTTGATATCAATATAGGAAAAGAAGGCAATAACCCTTTAGTTGACTTTGTTTCAGAAGAGTCTCAACTAGAGCCTTCTGAATCCATCAATGATGAAGCGGTATGTAATTCAGTTGAAAGTTGGCTTACACAGCTGGAACCAAAGCAACAAGAAGTGATTGTTAGACGTTTCGGTCTACATGGTCATGATAATTCAACACTTGCACAAGTTGGTGAAGAACTTGGATTAACAAGAGAACGTGTACGCCAGATTCAAATGGAAGCACTCAGACGCTTACGTCGTATTCTTGAGAACCAGGGTTACTCAGGTGATGTGCTTCTTGGAAGTGTTTAATACACTTTTTGGGAGATACCTAGCCACCTAGGTATATAAAGAATGAAGCGAAAAAAACTCCCTCAAAGTAGGGGGGTGACAATAACTTTCAAAGCATTAATGCTCTAAAATGAAAACAAGCCGATTTTTATCGGCTTGTTTTCATTGGGTCCAAAATACTGTTCACCTGATTGAGTTTGGGGTCCAAATCAGGGAAGTCCAAATTATAATGTAAGCCACGACTCTCAGTTCTTTGCTGGGCAGACCGAATAATTAGTCTCGAGACTTCTGCAAGATTTCTTAATTCCACTAGGTCGCTTGTTACACGGAAGTTTGAATAATATTCATCGATTTCTCTGAGTAACATTTCTATACGATTTCGCGCGCGCTTTAAGCGCTTTGTGGTACGCACAATGCCCACGTAATCCCACATGAAGCGCCTAATCTCATCCCAGTTATGATTGATGACAACACGCTCGTCAGAGTCAGTTACTCGACTTTCATCCCAGTCGGGTATAGTTAAGTCTTCAAATTGGTTGATATCTGTAGCATGTCTTTTAGTAATATCTTCTGCTGAGGATTGGCCGTAAACAATGCATTCTAGTAGTGAATTACTCGCCATGCGATTTGCGCCGTGTAAACCTGTAAATGTGGTTTCGCCAATTGCATACAATCCTTCAACATCTGTATGACCAAATTTATCAACCATTAAACCACCACAAGTGTAATGTGCAGCGGGTACTACTGGTACAGGTTCTTTGCTCATGTCATATCCAAACTTCTGGCACATGGCATAAACATTAGGGAAGTGATCCATGATGAAATCAGTCGATTTATGGCTGATATCAAGAAATACAGAATCAATACCTAATCGTTTCATTTCATGGTCAATGGTCCTGGCGACAATGTCTCTTGGCGCAAGCTCTGCTCTTGGGTCAAATTTGTCCATGAAACGTGAGCCATTCGGCAATAGTAATCGTCCACCTTCACCACGAACGGCTTCGGTAATTAAATTAGATTTAGCATGCGGATGGTATAGGCATGTTGGGTGAAATTGCATAAATTCCATGTTGGCTACACGACAACCAGCGCGCCAACCCATGGCAATGCCATCGCCGCTAGCACCATCAGGATTACTGGTATAGAGATATACCTTGCTGGCGCCGCCAGTTGCAAGCACAGTATATTGAGACTTGAAAGTAATGACTTTTTCATTCTTGATGTCTAAAACATAAGCACCGATTGAATGATTTAATCGGCTTTTGTGGTGCAGTTTTCTTGTAGTAATTAAATCGATAGCAATATGATGCTCAAACAGTTCTATGTTCTTTCTGGCGCGGACCATGGAAACGAGTGTGGTTTCGATAGCGCGACCACTTGCATCTGCAGCGTGTGCTACACGTCTATTTGAGTGACCACCTTCACGAGTTAGATGCAGTCCTTCTGTGCCATCGGCTTTGTTTTCTTCTCGAGTAAATGGGACGCCTGCTTTTAATAGCCAGTCGATTGACTCAGGACCCTGTTCAACGACATGTCGAACCACGGATTCAATACAAAGGCCGGCGCCGGAATCTAGTGTATCTTCAATGTGAGATTCAAAGGAATCATTCTTGTCGAGTACTGCTGATATCCCACCTTGCGCATATAAGGTGCTTCCTTCGGTGAGCACTTCTTTACTCAAAACGGCTACTTTCATTGTTTCTGGAAGGCTTAAGGCCAGTGTTAAGCCAGAAGCCCCGCTGCCTATAATCAAAACATCATGCATATATTTACTCTGAAATTACGGTGATTAAGATAATTATTTTATTGTAGTACTCAAATCGTTCATCTATTACAACTATTTATAAAAAATCATTTCGCCTAGGTTTATCAAAAATTGCTTAAGTGATAGATTGATTCAAATATTCCTTATATGTTCGTATTAGATTATCATACGTTTAATTAATAACTTAGAAGTGAAGGCATTTTTGCAAAAAATAGACCGAGTGATTCCACTTATCTTATCAGCAGCGCCTTATAGGAGAGAGCCCTAATGGGCGCGAATCAAACAGATTTAGAATTGGTGCGAAGGGTACAATCAGGGGATAAGGCAGCTTTCGATATTTTAGTTTTAAAGTATCAGCAGAAGGTTATTAATCTTGTCACTCGATATGTGCACGACCCCCATATAGCCATGGATGTATCTCAGGAATCATTCATAAAAGCTTATAAAGGTTTAAAGAACTTTCGTGGAGACAGTGCTTTTTATACCTGGCTTTATAGGATATCCATCAATACTGCTAAAAACCATTTAGTTTCTAAAAGCCGTCGTATGCCTGATGATGATATCGATGCGCAAGAAGCTGAACAATACGATGGTGGTGGCAAACTAAGAGATATCAGTACCCCAGAAAATCAGATGATGACTGATGAAATTAAGAATACGCTTAATAAGGCAATAGAAGCATTGCCAGATGACTTGCGCATTGCAATAACGTTGAGAGAACTCGAAGGTTTAAGTTATGAAGAGATTTCTGATGCTATGGATTGCCCAATAGGGACCGTACGTTCGCGTATATTTAGAGCGCGTGAGTCTATAGAAAGTGAATTAGAGCCGTTAATAGGCAAAATTTAAGATGCTTGTGTAATAGCAAAATAGACTGGTTTTTAGTTCAGCATCGTTTAAGTTGTAAAAAATTATAATGTATGCGAACTAAGTGAATAAATTCTTGTCTATTAACATGAATATAATGGAAGTGACCAATGGAAACTAATAAACCCCCAACTTCAATGCCTGAACACCTTTCTGCTTTACTTGATGATGAAGCAGGTTTGTTTGAGCAAAAACGTGTTTTAGATGAGTTGTCTACTAACGATGCATTGCGAGATAAATTATCTACTTATGCGTTAATCGGTGAAACCATGCGCTCTAGTGATGTGGGTAAACCGATATTAAATTTAGACTCTAGTTTCCTCTCCGGTATACATGCAAAAATTGAAGAAGAAGAGCAATACCATGATGTCCAGATAGCTCAGGTAGCCGCTGGTCAGAGTGCACGTTCACAGTCATGGATAAAGCCTTTAGGAAGTTTTGCTTTAGTCGCATCCGTAGCGGCAGTAGCTGTCGTAGGATTGCAAAATTTCCAGCAATCTAGAATGGCAGAGCCCTCTGCATTAGTTGCTAGCAATAATGCGATTAGTAAAACAATGATTGCGCAAAAAGATCAGCTTACCGAAAACGAAATGTCATCAGCAAAACAGGTTTCAGCTGCTGACTTAGCTTCTAATAATGTAAACACTAACAGTGAGCCGATGGCTGCTACTCAGGAATATGCTCAGGCAGATACTCAAACCCGCTCTTTATTGAAACGCTATGTGGATTCTCACATGCAATATGCTTCAACTGCTGCATTTGTCCCTTCGGTTCGAGTCATTGCTTACACAGATAACCAATAATGATTAGATTTTATTTGGAAAATAAGAAAAAAATAAAAATGAAGAAATTAACATATCTTTTGCTTATCCCCATGCTTTTGCCAGTTACGACATTTGCTGATAAAGCTGCTGTTGATTTGTTAAATAAAATGAATCAGGCGCTACACGAATTAAACTACACAGGTACCTTGGCATACTTGCAAGGGAACTCACTGTCTACTTTGCATATTGATCATTCCGTAGTGAATGGTGTTGAAGGGGAACGCGTTGTAAGGTTGAATGAGGCTGGTAGCGAGTTATCAAGAGAGCTAAAAGGGTTTTCATTATCTTCAATCCCACGCATACGACCTGAGATGGAAAAAGTATATTCTTTTGATATGGGACGAGAAAACCGCGTAGCCAATATTCCTTGTCGAATCATTACGGCAAGACCTAAAGACCGTCAGCGTTATTTGCAAAAATATTGCATTGATACGGTTTCAGGTATGTTGCTGGATTACATGTTGGTGGGTAAGTCGCATAAGCCTGTTGAACAGTTTATGTTTACTACAATTGAAATTAGAGTGCCAGAAAGTATGGCTGCAACGAATAGTTCTATCTGTGCCGCAGGTGATTGTGCTCTGCAGTCTTTAAATGCAAATACAGGCACTACAACGGCTATTCTGGATCATTCAATTACTACGGTAGATCCTATTCAAAATTCAATCACTAAAAAACCGTCTAAGATTATTTCTAAGCAGGTTCTAAGGCAGGTGAGTCATACTTCTCTTGAAGATGGCTGGGTCATTGAAACGGTACCACTGGGCTATGAGATTAAACAGGCACCTCACTTAAAAGAACAAAATAACAATGGTGATACCAGGCATTATGTCTTATCTGATGGTTTAAGCACGGTTTCGGTTTTTGTAACGCCTTATTTGGGAAATACTCCTATGGAAGCCGTAGAGATAAATTCTGGGGCGCTAAATGTCGTTACTCAACAAAAGGGCAAGCATAGAATTACTGCAGTAGGTGAAGTACCAGAGATCACCCTGAAAAACCTAGTGAAAAACTTACGTAAAAAATAAACGGAACGACTGTCTAATGCAATTTACTCAAGAAGAAGCAGTAGTAGATGAAGTTAATAACGGTTTTGTTTATCTAAGTACTAATAACTCAGCCTGTAAAAGTTGTTCATCGCAGTCAGGTTGCTCCAGCTTTTCATTTTTTTCAAATTCACCTGGTCGATCGCTCAAAGTATTGAACACATTGAGCCTTGAGAAAGGTGATAGAGTGATGGTTGAACTGAAGACTGAAAAACTCATTCTTGGGACTTTGTTGGTATATATATTACCTTTGGTGAGCCTTTTATTCTTCTCTGCAATGGGAAAGCTTTTTTTGAGCGAAGGGTATAGCATCTTATTTGGTTGCGCTGGTTTTGTTCTAAGTTTATTTCTTGTTAAACGCCTCTTGTCTAATAAAGCACTCGCGCATCAATTTGAACCAAAATTACTCAATAAAATAATATTGATAAATCCTTCTAGTTCATAATGACTTTGGATATATAATCCATTAGCTTTACTATAGCTATTTTTACACTTGTGATAGTGGCTTCATATAAAATTAAATACACCCCCCTACTTACAGCGGTATTTTCTAATCAGGATTGGTTGGAATAATCAGAGAGGCTTGCAGATGATAAAATCAATAAAAAAAACAATACCTTTATTCTTAATTGGTTTTTTAATGTTCTCGTTCTCTGTGTCTGCAGAGCTTCCGGATTTTACTAAATTAGTTGAAGAGCACAGTGCTGCTGTAGTCAATATTAGTACCAAGAAAACCGCCAAATCGGCAAAAAAGTTTCCGCAGGAGCTCTTCGGAGAAGGAGAGAGAAATGAAATGCTCGATGAGCTAATGAAGCGTTTTCTCGATAAAGATGGTGGTGGTTTCCCTAATGACAACGACACAAGTTCTCTAGGATCAGGGTTTATCGTTTCAAAAGATGGTTATGTCGTGACCAACTATCACGTGATAGCAGAAGCTGATGAAATTATTGTAAAGCTAAATGATCGAAGAGAATTATCTGCCAAATTGGTGGGGAGTGACAAACGTAGTGATGTTGCCTTACTTAAAATTGAAGCAGACAATTTGCCGGTACTGGAAACTGGCAGTTCTGAAGATTTAAAAGTAGGGGAATGGGTTATTGCCATCGGCTCACCTTTTGGTTTTGATCATAGTGTCACGGCGGGTATTGTCAGCGCCAAAGGTAGAAGTCTTCCATCTGAGAACTATGTTCCTTTTATTCAAACAGATGTGGCAATCAATCCAGGAAATTCCGGTGGGCCATTATTTAATCTGAAAGGAAAAGTGGTAGGTATTAATTCGCAAATATTTAGTCGAACCGGTGGCTTTATGGGTGTTTCATTTGCTATTCCTGTGGATGTTGCTAAACGTGTCATCGAACAATTAAAAGAAAATGGCAAAGTTTCAAGAGGCTGGTTGGGTGTTTACATTCAGGAAGTTACGCGTGAATTGGCTTTATCCTTTGGCTTAAGTAGTCCAAGAGGCGCATTGATCGTAGAAGTTATCAAAGATGGGCCTGCAATGGGTGTGCTTAAACAAGGTGATATTGTTTTAGAATTTAATGGCAAGAAAATTAAAAACGCATCTGCTTTGCCCGTGATAGTTGGCTCAACAGAGCTAAATAAAGATGTTGAGATAACTGTGCGAAGAGGAGGGAAAACAGAGGTGTTAACGCTTCAGTTGTCAGAATTACCTTCTGATGATCTAGCCAAAGCTCCTGTGAAGAAAGAGGCAAAACCTAAGAAAATTGATAACTTTATGGGTATGGAGTTATCGAATCTGGATGATACGGCCAAGGAATCACTTGATGTTGAAAATGGTGTAATGGTTAAACGCGTTATTAAAGACCCAGCTAGAAGTGCAGGAGTGGAGCGCGGAGATATCTTGTTGATGTTCAATGGCGAAAATATCGATGATCTTGAGCATTTTCACGAGCTGACCGAAAATATTGAAGAGGGTAAGACCTATGCACTATTGGTGCTAAGATCTGGGGCAGCTAGATTTTTGGCGATTAAAATAGATAAGAAATAAAAAGTTTAATAAAAACATACTTAAACTAAGCTTATTGCTAATATCAAAATGTCCATACTCTCTAAAGAATTAATAGTGTATTATCGCGATGGCTGCCACCTGTGTGATCAAGCAACAGACTCTTTAATCACTCTACAACAAGAGTTGGGGTATGAAATTAAGCAGATTGATATCGATAATGATCCTCAGGTAACGGAGGTGATGCGTAAGCAATATCATGCTGACATTCCAGTGGTAACCTACCAAGATGAGGTGATTTTTTATCATTTTTTTGATGAAATTGCCGTAAGACAAGCACTAGCAAAGAATTCATAATGGCTTTAGCAAATCAGAATATTCGTAACTTTTCCATAATCGCCCATATCGACCATGGCAAATCAACCATCTCAGACCGCTTCATTCAGGTTTGTGAAGGATTAACTGAGCGTGAAATGGATAATCAGGTTCTTGATTCGATGGATATCGAGCGTGAGCGTGGTATTACAATCAAAGCGCAAAGTGTTTCGCTGGACTTTAAATCGAAAGACGGCGAAACATATCATCTGAATTTTATTGATACACCAGGTCATGTGGATTTCTCTTATGAGGTTTCTCGCTCCTTATCTGCTTGTGAAGGCGCATTATTAGTCGTCGATGCATCTCAAGGTGTTGAAGCGCAAAGTGTGGCTAATTGTTACACGGCGATCGATCTTGATTTGGAAGTCGTTCCGGTTCTAAATAAAATTGATTTACCTGCTGCTGATGTATTTCGTGTATCTCAGGAAATCGAAGAGATTATTGGTATCGACGCGACTGATGCTATTCATGTCAGTGGTAAAACAGGCATCGGTATTGAAGACCTGTTAGAGCAATTAGTGGAACGAATTCCTCCGCCACAAGGTGATCCTGAAGCGCCACTTAAAGCATTAATTATAGATTCCTGGTTTGATAATTATCTCGGCGTTGTTTCATTGGTCAGAGTCATTGACGGTAAGATTGGCAAAAAATCTAAAGTGATGCCAATGTCAACTAAGGCAGAATACCAAGTAGATAATGTTGGCATATTTACACCTAAACGCGTTGAAAAAAATGAATTGGTTGCTGGTGAAGTAGGTTATGTCATTGCAGGCATCAAAGATATTGAAGCAGCTAAAGTAGGTGATACGTTTACAACGGTCAAAAATCCGGCAGAAAAGCCTTTGGATGGTTTTAAAGAAATTCAACCTCGTGTCTTTGCCGGTATGTTTCCTGTCAGTGCAGATGATTACGAAAATTTGCGTGATGCTTTGGATAAGTTGCATTTAAATGATGCATCTTTACATTATGAGCCAGAAACATCACAGGCACTTGGTTTTGGTTTTCGCCTTGGTTTCCTCGGTATGTTGCATATGGAAATTGTTCAGGAACGCCTCGAACGTGAATATGACCTGGATTTGATTACCACAGCACCATCAGTAGTTTACGAAGTGGAAACGACTAAAGGCGAAACAATTAGTATTCATAATCCGGCTGAATTACCAGCGGTTAACTATATTGAAGAAATACGCGAACCAATCATTCGTGGCACTATCATGGTGCCACAAGAATACGTGGGTAATGTGATTTCCCTCTGTATTGAGAAGCGCGGTATTCAGAAAGAAATGAAGTACTTAGGTAACCAAGTTACGCTTGATTATCTTTTACCGCTCAGTGAGGTCGTGTTGGATTTCTTTGATCGCCTCAAATCAGTCAGCCGAGGTTATGCTTCTTTTGACTATGAACTCGATCACTTTGAACCAGCTCCTCTAGTTAAAGTGGATATTTTGATTAATGGTGAGCCGGTAGATGCATTGTCGATTATCGTACATAAAGATTTTTCTCAGTCGCGCGGAAGAGTATTAGTAGAACGAATGCGTGAAGTAATTCAGCGTCAGATGTTTGATGTTGCGATTCAGGCAGCTATAGGCGGGAATATTATTGCTCGTTCCAATGTGAAGGCTTTACGTAAAAATGTTACAGCCAAGTGTTATGGTGGAGATGTTTCTCGTAAAAGAAAATTATTAGAAAAACAGAAGGCTGGTAAAAAACGAATGAAACAAGTGGGGAATGTAGAGATACCCCAAGAAGCATTTTTAGCAGTTCTTAAACGAGATGAAAATTGATGGGCGTTCATCTTAATTTAGAAGTAATTCTTGTTTGCCTTACCTTATTTACAGGAATAGTTTTACTTTATTATTTTTTTGCACCTAAAAAAGACGATGAAAGTGGGGAGGTGCCTTTACTACTTGATTATTCAAGGTCATTTTTCCCAATTTTATTGATTGTTATCGTTGTACGATCATTTGTGGCAGAACCTTTTCGTATTCCCTCTGGTTCCATGATTCCAACCTTGGAAATCGGCGATTTCATTTTGGTAAAGAAATATGCGTATGGGGTGAGACTTCCTATTACGTATAAGAAAATATTAGATATAGGCGAGCCAGAGCGCGGCGATGTAGTTGTTTTTCGTTACCCTCCTGATCCAAAAATCAATTATATTAAAAGACTAATCGGTCTACCCGGCGATAAAATCCGTTGGACTGCAGATAAGAAAATTATCATAAACGATAAGCCTGTTATCTATGAAAATGATGGAGAATATCTAACCAAGGACAGGCTCGGAAGAGATATAAACGTCAGCCAATTAAAAGAGTTTTTACCTGTTAATAATTCAGCAAACAAATCGGAGGAAAACTCCGTCGAACATAAATTAATAAACTTTCCTGGTTTTTCTCAAGCTGGAGAATGGCAAGTCCCTGAAGGTCATTACTTTATGATGGGGGATAACAGAGATAATAGTAGCGATAGTCGGTTCTGGAAGTTTGTTCCCGAGCAGAATTTAGTAGGCAAAGCATCATTTGTCTGGATGCATTGGGACTGGTCAGACGGTGGCGATGGTTTTAAAGCCTCTCGTATCGGTGCTTCTGTCGATTAATTCCATCATTGTAAAATGGTTAAGCTTAGCTTCACTATGTTTATGTCATATTATCTTCGAATAAAGTTGTAATTTAAAAGAGATAATAAAATGATAATTAATAAAAATAAGCAACGTGGTGCAACAATGGTTTCTTGGTTGTTAGCAGCTGGAGTTGCAATACTTTTGGCTAGTGCGGTCGTTAAAGTCGCACCCTATTATGTAGAATTTAATAGCGTTAAGGGTTTGATGAAGAATATTGCTTCAGAGCCTGGTATAAAAAATGCTGATAAGAGGGTGATTTATTCAAAAGTTGAAAAGTATTTAAATCTAAATAGTCTAAGAAGCTTGGAGTATAGTTATTATGGCAGTAAAGATAAATCAAAGAGAGTCAAGAACCCATTTACTTTGACAAAATTAAAAAAAGGTAACAATAGGAAAGTACTCACTGTCACTTATGATGTTCCAGAAAACTGGTTTTATAATTTAAATTTTTTAATCAAGTTTAAACACTCTGTAATATTAGGTGAACCTGATGTGAAAGTTGATATTGATTCTAATGATTTAAAGGCTAGTCGTGATAAAGATACAATTAAGTTTTAATGAAACTATGTTTTAGTTGTGTTGTAGGACGCGTGTTAAGATAAATATCATTTTTTTGTATAAATCTGATATTTATGAGATCAAAACTTATAGACCTTTTAGGTCATAAACACATGGCAACTGATTGCTTTGTGCAATCGTTGACCCACAGAAGTGCTAATAATACACATAACGAGCGGATGGAGTTTTTGGGTGATAGCGTTCTAGGCGTTATTATTACGCATGAGCTGTATGCAAGAATGCCTCGTGCTTCTGAAGGTTATCTATCTCGCCTTCGCGCTTCTTTAGTGAATGAAAATACTTTAGCTGAAATCGCTAACGAGTTATCGTTGGGCGATTTTTTGCGTTTGGGTGCAGGGGAATTAAAGAGTGGGGGATTTAGGCGAAAGTCTATTTTATCTGATACTCTGGAAGCTGTTATTGCCAGCGTCTATCTTGAAAAGGGTATTGAGGAAGCTAAACGTTTTGTATTGAAAATATATACTAACCGTTTTGATGAGCTACCTTCCGAGGATTCGTTAAAAGATCCTAAAAGTCGCCTGCAAGAACTTTTGCAATCTCGTAAATTAGAAATCCCAAGTTATGCTTTGATAGATACAAGTGGTGATGACCATCGTCAGGTATTTACGGCAGAGTGTATTATAGAATCTCTGGATATTGAGACTAAAGGGATATCTAGTTCCAGACGGAAAGCAGAGCAACAAGCCGCTCAAAATGCGTATGATATCGTGAAAGAACTATTCTCTAAGAAAAAGGAAAAAACCAAGTGAGTCGTGAAGTGATAAATCCTGTAGATACGCAATGTGGAACCGTGTCTATTATAGGTCGTCCAAATGTTGGCAAATCCACGCTACTTAATCATTTGGTCGGATATAAAATCTCAGCTATCGCAAATAAGCCTCAAACCACGAGAACTAATATTCGCGGGATTGTGACGGAGGTACAAGGCGACACTCATTCCGGTTACCAAATCATTTTTACAGATACCCCGGGTATCCATTTAAATTCTAAAAACCTACTCAACAGAACGCTGAATAGTGAGGCCGTTGCCGCTGTAGAAGATGTGGATGCTATTATTTTTATCGTTGAAGCGCTGAAGTGGACAGAAGAAGATGATTTTGTCATCAGCCGACTAAAGCATACAACTAAACCGGTGTTACTTTTAATCAATAAAGTGGATCGTATCAAAGAGAAAGAAAGACTCTTTGAGTTCTTGCAAATGGTGTCTAAAAAAAGAGATTTTGCCGAATTGATTCCAGTATCTGCGGCGAAAGGGATCAATACCGATATTGTTATTGAATCATTGCTAAAAGTAATACCAAAGTCTGAGTTTATCTACCCTGAAGATTATATTACCGATAAATCAGTGCGCTTCATCTGTGGAGAATTAATTCGCGAACAGTTGGTGCTCAATTTACACGAAGAGTTACCTTACACCACAGCTGTTGAAATTGAGAGATACGAAGAGACTGACGACTTGGTAACAATTGAAGTGGTTATTTGGACGGATAGGAAAAATCAGAAAGGCATCATCATTGGTAAAAAAGGAGAAACCTTAAAGCGTATTGGTCAGGGAGCTCGTCGGTCACTGGAAGAGTTTTTGATGAAAAAAGTAATGCTCAAACAATGGGTCAAAGTTGAAGAAAACTGGCAAAACAACCCAAGGCATTTAAACGAATTAGGTATTATTTCTAATCGTGAATTATAACCAGTATTTCTCAAATACTGATTTCTAAGTATTTGAAATGCAAAAATCTTTTGGTTATGTATTAAATAGACGCCCATTTCGTGATACTAGTTTATTGCTCGATATATTCACGGAAGATTATGGGCGTATCTGTTGTGTCGCTCGACCCGCAAAAAAACGCGGTAAAATTGTTAAAGGAAATACAGAGCCATTTAGATATCTTCATTTGCAATGGATAGGCAAAGGGGATGTTCAGACATTAGTTGAAGCAGATGAACGTGGCAGACATGAGATTCCTCCCTCAGAATTGATGATGGGACTTTATTTGAATGAACTCCTATTGTTGCTCACACAGCAGCATGTCCCCCAGAGTGAGCTTTTTTCAGCTTATAAATACACATTGCATAAACTCGGTGATACTCAAATAAACCGTCAAATACTGATGCGATTTGAAGTATATATGTTACATATCATGGGTTTTCCAATTGATAATATCGAATTATCAGAGGAAGCGATTAAGCAGAATGTTAAGTATTCGTTCTCCTCGGCAGAAGGCATTACAGAAATAGATATGAATTATCCCGTAAGTTCAGATATCCCGATTATTCATGCCCAATTACTACATCAAATAAAAGATATGCAATCAATGGACGTCAAGTATTGGGCAGAGTTGAGGCCCTTTTTAGATAAGGTAATTTCTAGCTTGTCTCCTCGAGTCATTAATACGCGTAAATTATTGAAACTATAGCAATAAGAGAAATACCGAAAACATTCACCCTTTGAAGGATTTAACCTATAATTCAACACAAATAAGCGTAGACGAATCGATAGCTTTGACTTTGTCGTGTCTCATCTTATATAAGCGTATAGAAAAAGTTAAAAAATACTTAGATTAAATAAAAGAAGGAATGTGATGCAGGATAAGGCAATACACGAAGAATTAGAGCTTGGGGTAAATATCGATCATATCGCAACGTTACGACAGGCTAGAGGAACAGCGTATCCTGATATTTTAGAGGCGGCTTTTTTAGTAGAAGAAGCAGGCGCTCATGCGATTACTATTCATTTAAGAGAAGATCGCCGTCACATTCAGGATCAAGATGTCTACGATATCCGTAAACAGATAAATGTCCGCATGAATCTAGAACTTGCTGCAACTGATGAAATGGTTGGTATTGCTTGTGACGTTAACCCGGAAGATGCATGTATTGTTCCTGAAAAGCGAGAGGAGCTAACTACTGAAGGCGGTCTGGATATCATTGGACAATTTGACCGTATTCAAAAATGTACCAAAACGTTATCAGAGCAAGGAATCCGTGTTTCATTATTTATCGAACCTGATATCGAGCAGATTAAACGTGTTAATGATGTGGGTGCCCCCGTTATCGAACTGCACACAGGAACCTATGCAAATGCGCAAGGTGATGCACAAGCTCGTGAGTTTGATCGGATTGTTGAAGCAGCAGAATTTGCTCACTCACTAGGTATACAAGTCAATGCAGGTCATGGATTAGACTATTCGAATACAACCGTGATCGCTAAAATCCCCGAGATAAGAGAATTAAATATTGGGCATTCCATTGTCTCGCGCGCAGTCTTTGTGGGTATTAGTCGAGCAACCCGTCAAATGCTACAAATTATGCGAGAAGCAAGAGATTTAGGTTAAATAGTCGTACACGTATGGGAATTATAGGTATAGGTACAGATATCGTTCAAACCAAACGAATCAAACGATTGATGGATAAGTTTCCGACCGGGTTTATCGAGCGAATTCTGCATGAAAACGAATTAGAGGTTTATAAGGAGTTTAAAAACCCTGTTTCGTATGTCGCAAGGCGTTTTGCCGCAAAAGAGGCAGTATCCAAAGCTTTGGGTACAGGTATCGCTGGCGGGGTGTCATTTCATGATATTGAAATTAGCAACACAAAAGATGGTCAGCCAGTATTAACGCTTTATGGGGAAACATTAGCCATTGCCAACAAGCTCGGTGTAAAGAAGCACCATATTACACTCAGCGATGAGAAAAAATATGCAGTTGCTTATGTTATCTTAGAAAGCTAGATAAACATTAGTTATCGATTAAGACACGTTTAGCTAAGTTAGGCGAACCGAAACCAGATCAGCATTATTATTTAAAATACACCCCCCCACTTATAGGCACTTTTTATTTATACTCCTAGTTTTAACGAGGGGCACAGGGAAACACAGATGGAATATCCAATTATTGAAAGCCTTATTGGCAACACACCGTTGGTAAGACTGCAAAGATTACCTGGCAACACTTCGAATACGATTCTTGCAAAATTAGAAGGGAATAATCCAGCAGGTTCAGTTAAAGACAGAGCGGCTTACAGCATGATTAAGCGTGCAGAAGAGCGTGGTGATATAAAGCCTGGCGACACGTTGATTGAAGCGACCAGTGGCAATACAGGCATTGCCTTGGCAATGGTTGCAGCTATGCGTGGTTACAAAATGAAATTGTTGATGCCTGCGAGTCTCAGTGCCGAAAGACGCGCATCAATGAAAGCTTATGGTGCTGAACTCAGATTAGTCACCAAAGAAGAAGGTGGCATGGAAGGCGCACGAGATATAGCCATGCAGATGCAACAGGATGGAGAAGGCCTGTTGCTGAATCAATTTGCCAATCAAGATAATCCTTTAGCGCATTACGAAACAACAGGCCCTGAAATCTGGCGAGATACTCAAGGCGAAGTAACACATTTTGTCAGTGCAATGGGAACAACAGGGACAATTACAGGTACTGGTCGTTATTTGCACGAACAAAATAAAGACGTAAAAATTGTAGGAGTCCGTCCCAAAACGAATGATGAAGAAATTCCTGGAATCAGACGCTGGTCTCCAGAATATCTCCCTGAAATATTCGACGCTAGCGTGGTAGATATTGAAATCGACATCACCCAGAAAGAGTCAGAATCCACTATGCTTCGACTGGCTACCGAAGAAGGTATCTTCTGCGGCGTTTCTTCAGGTGGAGCGGTTGCATCAGCCCTAAAATTATCAGAGCAAGTTAGCAATGCCACCATCGTTGCCATAATCTGTGACAGAGGTGATCGATACATATCAACAGGAGTTTTTCCTTCATGAATGTACTGGTGTTTGATATAGAGACAGTACCCGATATCGCAGGTGGAAAAATTATCCATGACCTTCAAGGGCTGGATGATGAAAGTACTGCAAAAGCGTTATTTCACTTACGAAAACAAAAAACAGGCAGTGACTTTTTACCGCTTCATTTACAAAAAATTGTGGCTATCTCAGTCGTTTATCGTGGTATGGGCGATGATAAGGGGCATGAAGTATCGGTCAGAAGTCTGGGTGATGAAAATAGTAGCGAAGCCGATTTACTGTCATTGTTCTTTAAAGAAATAGAGCAGCGAACTCCGAGGATAGTTTCATGGAATGGCACGGGGTTCGATTTACCCGTGATTCATTACAGAACGTTAAAAAATAAAGTTAGTGCCCCCGGGTACTGGGAAAAGGGGGATAACAATAGTGCGTTTCGTTACGACAACTATCTAAGTCGTTATCACGAGCGTCACACCGATTTAATGGATGTGCTTGCTAGTTATAATCATAATGCGGCGGCATCGTTGCAAGATATTGCGATGCTCTTAGGGTTTCCCGGAAAAATGGGTATGGATGGCTCTTTGGTGTGGGATGAATATCAAAAGGGTAATTTGAGTGGGATTCGCAACTATTGTGAAACAGATGTTCTCAACACCTATCTGGTTTATTTGCGTTATCAACTGATGCGCGGAGAGTTGGATAACGATGAATTAGATGCTGAGTACACGCTGTTAAAAGAAAAGTTAGATAACTCTGGCAAAGAACACTTGCTTGAATTTTCAAAATCTTGGAAAAATATTTGAAATGGTAGATGAAACACAATTGGACCTATTAGGCGCTGATGTAGAAGATATGGAAGACAAACAGATCGATAGCGAAAAGATAGACGACGAAAGCATCGCTGGCAATAATGGAGATGGCCTTGGTGGGAATGGAGGCTCTGGTAGTGGCGGAGGTTCTTTCGACGATGGTATAGAAAGATTGTCGCTAGAAAAATACACTGAAAAAGCCTATCTCGATTATTCCATGTACGTTATTTTGGATCGAGCTCTGCCCAATATTGGTGATGGTTTAAAACCTGTTCAACGACGTATCGTCTATGCGATGTCGGAGCTGGGCCTATCTGCCGCTTCCAAACATAAAAAATCAGCACGTACCGTTGGTGATGTGTTGGGTAAGTTTCATCCGCATGGCGATTCTGCCTGTTATGAAGCGATGGTGCTGATGGCTCAGCCATTTTCCTATCGTTATCCATTGGTTGATGGTCAGGGTAACTGGGGTTCGCAGGATGATCCAAAATCCTTCGCTGCTATGCGTTACACCGAATCTCGATTAACACCTTATGCAAAAGTCTTGTTGCAGGAATTAGGGCAGGGAACGGTTGAATGGGCTGATAATTTTGATGGTACTTTAAAAGAACCATCATTATTACCAGCACGTTTACCTAATGTTTTGCTAAATGGTGGTTCAGGAATTGCCGTTGGTATGGCGACCGATATCCCGCCACACAACTTGCGTGAAGTGGTTAATGCCTGTTTGCAATTACTGAAGAAGAAAACCTCTTCCATTGAAGAGCTAAGCGAATTCATCAAAGGGCCTGATTACCCAACGAATGCAGAGATAATCAGTACGCCTGAAGAAATTGCTTCAATGTATGAAACGGGCAAAGGAAGCATAAAACAACGTGCAGTCTGGGAAAAAGAAAATGGAGATGTGATTATTACCGCGCTTCCATTCCAGGCTTCAGGCGGTAAAGTCTTAGAGCAAATTGCACAACAAATGCGTGCAAAGAAATTGCCAATGGTGGCAGATTTACGCGACGAGTCAGATCACGAAAACCCAACGCGATTAGTGATTACACCGCGTTCGAATCGTGTCGATATCGACCAATTAATGTCACATCTATTTGCCAGTACCGACCTTGAGCGCAATTACCGCGTCAATATGAATATGATCGGTATTGACGGTAAGCCACAAGTCAAAAACTTGAAAGCCGTATTGTCTGAGTGGTTAGAATTCCGTCGTGCTACGGTTATCAAGCGAATCGAATGGCGCTTAAACAAAGTTCTTGAACGCTTACACATATTAGAAGGCTTATTAACGGCTCACCTTAATATAGATGAAGTCATCAGAATCATTCGAGAGAATGACGAGCCTAAACCAATCCTGATGGAGCGCTTTTCTCTCAGTGATATTCAGGCAGAAGCAGTACTTAACTTACGCTTACGTAATTTGGCAAAACTGGAAGAATTCCAGATTCGCGCAGAACAAGATGAGTTAATTAAAGAACGTGATGAGCTACAGGGCTTATTGGATTCTCCTAACAAGCTGACTTCATTAATCAAGAAAGAACTCAAAGAAGACGCAGAGAAATACGGCGATGATCGTCGTTCGCCGATTGTTATACGTGAAGCATCACAAGTTCTTGATGAAAATGCATTAATCCCTTCAGAGCCTGTTACAGTTGTATTGTCACAAATGGGATGGATTCGTGCGGCCAAAGGTCACGATATTGATCCGCATTCCTTGAGCTATAAACAAGGCGATAAATATCAAGCTTCAGCGCAAGGGCGATCAAATCAACAAGTTGTCTTGCTTGATAGTACGGGTCGAAGCTATACGCTAGCAGCCCATACCTTACCATCCGCGCGCGGGCAGGGTGATCCACTCAGTGGGCGTTTCAAACCCGCAGAAGGCGCTACTTTCAATTATTCCTTAATGGGAAAAAATGAAGAATATTTCTTACTAGGAAGCAGTTTCGGTTACGGTTTCATCTGTAAGTTCGAAGACATGCTAAGTCGCGCAAAAGCAGGCAAGGCGACAGTAAGTTTGGGTAATGCAGGTGCAAAAATTATTAACCCTTCGGTAATTAGTGATATCGAAACGGATATGATTGCGGCTGTCACTAGCGAAGGTTATTTATTGATTATTAATGCCAATGAATTGCCACAACTACCTCGCGGAAAAGGCAATAAAATCATCAATGTGCCGAGCAAGCGCCTTAAAGAAGGCGAAGAAAGTGTGGTGGCGATGATAGCTTTCCCACAAGGTGCTAAATTGATTATTCATGCGGGCAAAAAGCATAAAACTATACAAGGTGCCGAAGTCATTGAATATCAGGCTGAACGCGGTAAGCGGGGTAAACTTTTGCCACAAGGTTATCGTAATGTGAGTCATTTAGAGGCTGAATAGCGCTAGATACAAGTGAGTAGCGCAATACCTATATTGATAGCGATAGATAAATTATGAAGATATTACTGGGCTGGATACTATTTACATCCCTGTTATCTATGGCGATTGTATTCAAAGCTCCAGATTTTTTGCCTATAGGTGAAAGGTCGGGAGCGATGATAAGCCAATCATCCCAGTTGCAGTTGTTAGACGATTTAATCAGTCAGGATGAAATAGACTCCAAGAAGCTTCAAGAAAGGCAGTTAGCGTTAAAACTTCGTTATAAAAACAGTGTAGCAAGCGCCCAGCTTGAAACATTGCCAATCACCAGTTTATTCTTTGCTTTGGTGGGTTTGAATATACTCAATATCGTTTTGATTCTTGTTTTCTTGCTATTTATGCGCAACAAAAAAGATCTGTAAAAAAAGGTCTGTAAGTAGGGGGGTGACTTACAATTTTATTTAGCCTTGTTTTTAATCCTATTTAATAGCGTTTCAACACCTGGATAATCTTCAGGGGTTAACTGGTATTTATTACCGGCATGACCCCATGATTCTTTGTGAGCTAATGCCTGTTTCAAAGAGGGAATGTCGGTGAAATGATATCCGCCAATGGCATCTACCCCAAGCTCAAATAAAATATCAGGAAGGCTACTGCCGCTCGGGCCAATAAGGCTGAACGACTTTGCTTGTTTGCTGTGTGATAACACCTCATCCAGCGTGTTATTGATGAGCGTAGAAGCAGTACACAGAATATGCTGGCAGCTGGTCAGGTCTTTTACATTTTCGGTTAAAACCACACCTGCCTGTAATTCTACACGACCTGGATTTTTTTCAAGTACGAGTACCTCAATACCTTTTTCGGTCAATCTTTTGATTAACGGTGAGAAGTAACCAATCATGCCGATCCGTTCTCCCTGTCTGGCCTGATCAATTCCAGTACTGGTGTTATTTTTATTGGTTGGAATATAACCCGCTTTATCCATAATAAATTGGCTAACCGCATTAATTGCGCCCAAAGCGATTGCTCTTTCATGCAGTGAATGACTATTAAACTTTTTGATAAGACTCAGTGTGCTTTGGTTTTCGTCTTTGATGTTTGAATAGATGTTTTCCAAGTGGTTTTCCAGTTGAATGAGCGTGTCATCTAAACTGGTATAAAAAGCGCCGGCACTGCCATCTTCTAAAATGACCACACCAAATTCGTCTTTCTTTTTTAGATTCTTATCGATAGTAACGATATCTTTTATATTGTGTTCTTGATTTGTATTTTCGTAATCGTTATCCGATTGCGGTAAGCAGAAACCTTCAATCTTTGGCAGCTCGATTTGCTGAGCTATGTCTGTGAATAGTTCTATGTATTCGCTGTTAATGTCCATAACAATGTCCGTAAAAAAGAAAACAGAAGTGACAGTAGATTAAGTAAACAGGTATTCGACTAGTCAAAGTTGTTGTCTCGTTTCAGCTGTTTTAGTTTTTCGTCTTAACAAAAAAAAACCGCTGAAAGTAGGGGGGGGGGTGAATCAGAGTATTTAGATTAGTTGATTAACCAGTTCTGGCAGAATCTCTTCGCAGGATTCTGGAACAACCAGATCAAACATTTCTTCACCTCGCATTTCGCCTTGATTAATAGCGTATAACGGCAGATCATTTTGATGTGCCCAACGCGGGAATCGAAAACCGGAAAATACTTTCAGTGAGCTGCCAATCACCAATAAACAATCAGCTTCTGCCAAGGTTTTAAAGGCTAGCTCAACGCGTTCTTTAGGTACAATGCCGCCAAAAAAAACAACATCGGGCATCAATGTGCCAGCGCATTTTTCACAAGGTGGAATGTTCACCGTATCGGTCGCATAGTCATCGATATTCGCATCGCCATCAGGCAATGCTTTGCTGCTGATTCGTTCAATATAGCTGTTTAACGCGGGATTGGATTCTTCTAATCTTGGTTGATAATCTGCACGTCTACTGATGTCGTTACAATCTAGACAAATTATTTGATCAATCCGTCCGTGTAAGTCGATAACTTCTTTAGCGCCAGCATTGCTGTGAAGTCTATCAACATTCTGAGTCACAATTTTTGATACACGTCCGCTTTCTTGCAATTGGGTAATAGCCTGATGAGCCGCATTTGGTTTTGCATGCCCCGTAATAATCCAGCCAGCCATGCTTCGTGCCCAATAGCGTTTTCTGAATGATTCCTGGGTTATAAACTCATTATGTTGAATAGGGTTTCCGGCCTGCCAATTGCCTTTGTTATCTCGATAGGTAGGAATTCCGGATGGAGCACTAATTCCTGCGCCACTGAGTACCCAGATATTGCGTTTGTTTTTTAACGCAGTAATGAGCTGATCAGTGTTTGAATATTGGGTTTTCGTGCTTTCTTGAGGCATAAATTAAAATGAGTCTTAATTATTAAAATTATGGAATAAAACAGTCGCTTATACGTCTATAGTATAGAGACAGGTTTAAAAGTATAGAAACATGACTAATTTTATGAAGACTTTTACGACTTTCTGCATATAAAAACAAATTCTAAACGTACATTCATACAGAATGTTTGCAGACAGTGATGTTGAATCAACCCTGGTAAATGTTTCTAAAGCCATTTTGATCGCTCAGGTGTTGCTTCAGTCATTTGATATGGGAGTAGGGCTTGGCGTATATTCAGGCTTTATCTATACAAAAAATAGGGTATGAAGGCTTTTTTACTTATCGGTAGAGTGAAATGCCATCAATAATAAATACCGAAGCTCGCTTAGATTTAGTTACTCAAACAATGAAAATTAACCCGTTAGGAGAACAACCATGAAAAAAATAATGACCAGTATTTTAGCTTTAGTATTTTTAACGATAACCAGTTTTACTACAGTCAATGCGGCAGAAAATGGTTATGGAAAGCAAAAAGTGGTTTACCATATAAATTATGATAATCCAAAACAGCAAAGAGGTGCATTAGTGAATATTCAGAATCATATTAATGCTGTCGGTGCAGAAAATATGGATATTAAAGTAGTTTTGCACGGTAATGGATTGGCGTTATTGTTGGAGCCAGATTCACTCGAAGGTTTACCTAAATTCAAACATGCAAATGCAACGGATAAAATGACCGCCAGAATTGATGGATTAAAAGATCAGGGTGTCGTGTTTAATGTGTGTAACAATACCGTGAAAGGCAGAAAAGTTAGCGTCAGTGATGATTTGTACAACGTTGAAGAGTCGGAGATAGTACCGAGTGGTGTTGCAGAATTATCAAAGCTACAAATGCAAGGTTACACTTACATCAAGCCTTGATTATAAGCGTGATGATTAGCTTGTTTCATCGACTAATGTGATTTGAAGCTGGGTAGTAAACTACTCAGCTTCAATACTAACTTGCTTAGGCACCCCCCTACTTACGGGCGTTTTTTTAGGTCCTTATCTATTAATACTGTAGGTTTGTCTTCAGTAATACTGTCTTAAGTAATTACAGTTGGCTCGTCACGGCCTGTAAAACCAATAATGTTAGCAATCAACTCAGCGGTTTCAATCAAGTCGTAAAGCGCTTCCTGAGTATCAAGATCATGTTCCTTGATGTCTTTAACGTAACGCTCGATATACAAACGCAAGGTAGCGCCACCGGTTCCTGTTCCTGAAAGTCGGAAAATAATACGAGAACCATCATCGAATAAGATGCGAATACCTTGATTTTTACTGACGCTGCCATCAACCGGATCGTGATATGTAAAATTGTCTGCGGTGATAACTTTACGGTTATTGAATTCACGCTCTACCAAAGAGTCCATATTATTCTGCAGGTTGAGAATCAGTTTGTCAGCAGCTTCGCTAGGGATGTTTTCATAGTCATGTCTGGTGTAATAATTACGGCCGAATTCTGCCCAGTGTTGACGTACGATGTCTTCGACACTCTGACCGCGTTCAGCAAGTATATTTAACCAGCATAAAACAGCCCATAAACCATCTTTTTCTCTTACGTGGTCAGAACCTGTACCGAAGCTTTCTTCGCCACATAATGTAATTCTTCCATCATCTAAGAGATTGCCGAAGAATTTCCAGCCAGTGGGTGTTTCGTAACAAGGTATCTCTAATTTTTCCGCGACACGATCAGGTGCCTGGCTGGTTGGCATCGAACGTCCAATACCTTTCAAGCCACCTTTATAAGCAGGAATCAGGTGAGCATTTGCTGCAATGACTGCCAGTGAGTCGCTGGGTGTTACAAAGAAATAATCACCCATAATCATATTGCGATCGCCATCACCATCTGAGGCCGCCCCAAAGTTTGGAGAAGAGCCAGTTTCTTCGGCATCGTACATTAAATCGACTAATTGTTTAGCATGTACAAGGTTAGGGTCAGGGTGACAGCCGCCAAAATTGGGCAAGCTTTCACCACGAATAACCGTGCCTTCTTTAGCGCCTAACTGACCTTCAAGAATCTTTTTTGCATAAGGGCCACATACTGCGTACATGCCATCAAAACACATCGTGAATTTATCTGATGTGAGTAGTTGTTTGATTTTAGGGAAGTCGAATAAACTTTCCATCAATTCCGCGTAGTCAGCGACAGAATCAACAATTTCGATTTGTAATCGATCAATCGTATATTCACCAATGATATCGAGTGGAATGCCCTTTATCCCTGCGATGTGATACTCAGTGATCTTTTTAGAGGCTTCAAAAACGGCTTCGGTAAACTCTTCAGGAGCCGGACCACCGTTGCTGATATTGTATTTAATCCCGAAATCACCATCCATGCCACCAGGGTTGTGGCTGGCAGATAATATGATTCCGCCAAGTGCTTTGTGTTTTCGAATCATGTGGGATGCAGCTGGCGTAGAAAAAATACCACCTTGTCCTAGAATAACCTTGCCAACACTGTTAGCCGCCGCCATACGTAGAATAATCTGGATTGCTTCGCGGTTATAATAACGACCATCTCCCCCAACAATTAACGTTGATCCAGCGAGGTCAGGCAGGCAGTTAAAAATGGACTGAACAAAGTTTTGTAAATAGTCAGTTTGTTTAAACGTATTAACTGTTTTTCGTAAACCGGATGTGCCCGGTTTTTGATCAGTAAAAGGTTGTGTTTTTACTGGCTGAAGTTTAATTGGTTTGCTGTAGTACATGATTGTTATGTTAAAATAATTGAATGGAAGTAAAAAATAAAAATACAGACGCATTTACCCCGCGTCCGCACTCATTCATTGATTTAATGAATATGTATGAAGGTAATTATATACGTCTTCGGCTCTTCTGTGGTGATATTCGACAATTACCTGACGAAACAATTTCCAGAGTTGAGGGAAGCGTTCCAGTCAGTTTAAAGGTCCTTGAACGTTCTCGTCATACCACACTTTTAATGATTACTTATCTGTTCGAAGATGAGGACAGGCGTCCGGATTTAAAAGTGCAAATTTACCATGACTCCCGACAGGCCGACGTTGTTAGCCGTAATTGTAGAATTACAGGACGTGATATTCGTCTATGGGAAAAACAGTTTGATAATGTCTTATTATGCCGTTGGCGTTTAAATCGTTTTCTATATAAGTGGTTAGGCTACCTAGAACATCAAGGTCATTCATTTAAATCTAATAATAATATTTAACATAAAAATAGTTTTTATTTAATAATATTGAATTAATCCAGAAAATTAATTGATTAGTAGATCAAATTAATTGAGCAAATGGTCAGCGCTAATACTTGACAAAAATCCTTGGTTGTTTAAAATCCTTAGTAAATTAGTAGGGTATTAGTGCAGTTCGAATGCATCTCTTGCAGTCTTTCTGACGTTAAGGTCCTACACCAACCCGGAGATCGACATGAAATTATCAACAAAAGGGCGTTATGCAGTTACCGCAATGATGGATTTGGCTATCCACGACAGGGATGGCCCTGTGACATTAGCCGACATCTCAAACTGCCAGGGAATCTCACTTTCTTATTTAGAGCAACTTTTTGCAAAGCTTCGACAGACAGGTCTGGTTGAAGGTGTTCGCGGCCCAGGTGGCGGATATCGTTTAGGTAAACCCGCTAACCAAATCAGTGTTGCAGATATTGTCGTCGCTGTTGATGAATCTATTGATAGCACACGTTGCAAAGGAAATCTTGATTGCAATAAAGGTGAGCGTTGTCTAACCCATCATTTATGGAATGATTTGAGCGAAAGACTCTACGAATTTCTCGATGGAATTAGCTTGTCGGAATTTATAAAAGATCCTGAAGTGCGTAAAATTTCGCGAAGAATGGATTCGACAGCAAGTCGTATTGCTAATATGTTCCCGCCTGTTTCAAAGGCAAGTTAAGGCCGTCTTAATCCATAATATACAACAATGCATCTCGATCAATAGTCGCGATGCATTGGTCTTTATGTAGTTAACCCATTAATCCTGGTTAAATACATATTCTTTTGAGTTCTTCAAAAAACTTCTGAAATTAAACTAATCTGCTTTTATACTAAATATATGAGCAATTCGCTTAATCATAAACAGCAGCATAATCTCAAACAAACGTTAGAGTTAAAGCCTAATTCACCGTTATGGAAACGTGTTCCCACAAAAGATGAATATGGGAATTATCTGGGGGATTTCATGATTATGATTCCGAAGTTAAAAGCGGCATCCTCTGATCATCAAAAACAAACTCTGGATAAACTAAACGCTGTTTTGCATCGTTATCAGGAAGTGGTCGTTTTTGCGGATTTAAACCTTAAAATGAATCTACTCTGGATATCAGTACGTCCGGTTAAAGGAATAATGCTCGATATTGTTAGCGCGATAATCGAGTCAGTGCCTGAAGCGAAGTTGATTTCAGATAGACCTCCCAGATAATCAATCAAAAAGGTCTTTGATAGTGTCGCTTGCATTTAACTGATGTTAACTTACCTGTTTATTAACGTGCCTTTGCCTTCATCAGTCAGCAATTCGAGCAGAACGGCATGAGGAACGCGACCATCAATGATACTTGCTGATTCTACGCCGGCTTCTACCGCATCCAGCGCGCATTGAATCTTAGGCAGCATGCCGCCGCTGATTGTTCCATCGTCAGTTAATTTTGAGACATCTTGTTTGTTTAGGCCCGTTAATAGCTCACCTTGTTTATCGAGAACACCGGGAGTATTGGTGAGTAATAATAATCTCTCTGCGTTTAAGACCGCCGCCATTTCACCCGCAACGATGTCGGCATTGATATTGTATGAAACGCCATCTTCACCAACGCCAATGGGAGCAATAACAGCAATGAATTTCTCATTATCCAGCAAAGTGACGATGCCAGGATTAATTTTATCAACGGAACCTACGAGTCCTAAATCAATGATTTCAGAAGGGTGTGATTCAGTGGCTTTGCTTTTCATTTCGAGCTTTTTAGCTAAAATTAAATTGCCATCTTTTCCCGTTAATCCAACAGCTCTTCCGCCTGCTTGATTGATATTACTAACAATCTGTTTGTTTACTAGGCCGCCTAAAACCATTTGAACGACATCCATGGTTTCACCATCTGTCACTCGCATGCCTTCAATGAATTTACTTTCTTTGCCTATTTGCTCAAGCAGTTTTCCGATTTGTGGGCCGCCACCATGAACAATAACCGGATTGATGCCCACTTGCTTTAACAGTACGATGTCTCTGGCAAAACTTTTCTTGAGATTTTCATCCGTCATTGCATTTCCGCCATACTTGATGACTACCGTCTTACCAGCGTAGCGCTGAATATAGGGTAGGGCTTCAGTTAAAATATGGGCGGTTTGATTGGCATCTTCGACAGACATAATATGAAATTCGCTTCTTGGTTAAATCATTTCTAAATACTGTTGAAATGTATCTACAGTACGGGAAGGTAGTAATAGATCAGGATTATAACTAAAAAGGCAGGGGATGGTGATATTCAATCAGCGTAAATACTGTTCTAAATTGGTTTTTTATTTCAAGCAATCTTTGTTCGGTCGCGCCTTCGAAACGTAACCCAATACTGGAACTGGTATTTGAGGCGTGAATGAAAGCCCAGGCGTCCTCATATTCGACTCTTAGGCCATCAATAAGATTGAGTTCAGCGCCAGGAAAAGATGCATGTTGAATAAACTTTGTAATTAGCGCATTTGATTCAGCGCAGTTAGAAAATTTAAGTTTGTATTCTTCTGTAGCAAATTGATTAGGGATTTCAGCAAATACTTCAGCGCTGCTTTGTGTGGTATTTGATAGAATTTCTAGAAGTCGGGCTGCCACATAAGGAGCATCATCAAAATCATTCCAGCGATCGCGTAGAATAATGTGCCCACTAAATTCCCCACCCATAATCGCATTTAAACGCTTCATCTCAAGTTTTATTTTTGAGTGGCCATTAGCACAAATTGCTGCTTGTCCACCGGCTGTACGAATGGCTTTGGGGAGTAAATAACTACACTTGATTTCGTAGGCTATGCGACTACCCGGAAAGGATTGCAGGATATGTTGTGCCAGTAAAATCATGATTCTATCCGGCCATAAAATATTGCCCAGATTATCTACAGCAATCATGCGATCACCATCGCCGTCAAAGGCAATACCAACATCGAGATTGTTTTCTTTAACGTGTTGAATTAAATAGGTAAGATTTTCAGGTGTCGTAGGGTCAGGTGAATGATTGGGAAATGTTCCATCCAATTCACAAAATAGGGGATAGACGTCACAACCCAGATTATTAAAAAGATTCTCAGAAAAAAGCGAGGTGGCGCCATTGCTTGAATCAATACCAACCCGCAGTTTTCGCTGGATTGATATATCTTCGCTGATTGCCTGTTGATATTGCTCATTGGCTGATTCAAATGTTTTCAGCTTTCCTGGAGTGACTCTTGGGTAATCGTTTTCTGTAATATCAACATATAAAGACTCAATCGCTGCAGTGGATAAAGGATGAGAATCGTAAACGATTTTTATACCGTTATGATCAGATGGGCTATGACTGCCAGTGATCATAATAGCATTGGTAATATCAAGTTGGTTCAAGCAAAAATAGACAACAGGTGTTGCCGTTAAACCTATATCAATAACATTGCAGCCAGAGCCTAGAAGGCCTTTGATTAATTGTTGGGCGATAGCCTCGCTGGATAGTCTGCCATCTCGGCCTATGATGATATTGGGTGAATCGAATTCTAAAAGTTGATTGCCAATTGCTTGTCCAATCAGAAAGGCGTCATGAAAATTATTTCCTGAACACCATTCTTTGCCTATTTGACCGCGAATGTCATAGGCTTTGAAAATGTCTTTATTGATTTCGTTATTTTTGACCAGAGTGTCCAAAGCCACCAGTTCCTCGTTCGCTATCGTCAAAAGACTCAACCAGATTTAGTTTTGCCTGAATCACGGGAATTATTACTAACTGCGCAATACGATCTCCAGATTCGATGGTGTATTCAGTGTCACCACGATTCCAGCAAGATATAAAAAGTTGACCTTGGTAATCAGAGTCTATTAGACCCACTAAGTTGCCTAATACGATGCCGTGTTTGTGACCCAGACCAGAGCGCGGTAAAATAGTTGCAGCCAGCGTTGGATCTTCGATATGAATGGCTATACCGGTTGGAATTAAATGCGTATCGCCAGGTTTAACCACTAACGCTTCGTCTATACAGGCTCTTAAGTCCATTCCTGCAGAACCCAATGTTGCGTATGAAGGTAAAGGGATTGTATCTCCGATACGGTCATCAAGAATTTTATAGTCTACGATATAATTTGGTTCGTGCATTTTTGTGTTTAGCCCTTGTTTGCATGCTTTTCGACATGTTTGTAAAGCTTAGTGTCGAAAATTAAAAATTGGTTTAATAAAACTTTAACGATAGTTAAATAAGGTTAAGCATTTTCTGCAATCACATTCATGATTTTGAATGCTAATTCTGACTTGTCCATTTCTGGAATAGAAATCTGCTTGTCGTGGTCATCATCTTTTAGAATAATTTCTACCTGATTGGTGTCCTTGTCGAATGCTTTGTTTGCACCGACTTGATTCGCAACAATCATATCCAGTTTCTTACGTTGCATTTTTGCTTTTGCATGCTCAACTAAATGCTCGGTTTCTGCAGCAAAGCCTACACTAAATAGATTAGGGAATTGATGAGATACATCAAATAAAATGTCAGGGTTGTAAGCCAGTTTTAACGATAAATCATCTTCAGATTTTTTGATTTTCTGATCGGCTATATTGGCAGGTGAATAATCTGCCACAGCAGCGGTCGCGATAAAAATATCTGCCTTATCTGCCAGCGATAATGTTTTCGCATGCATTTCTTTGGCAGACTCGACTAAATGTCTTTCCACTCCATTTGGCGCTTCTAAAGCAACAGGACCTGATACCAGAATAACCTTTGCTCCCATGTTCTGTGCAGCGCTGGCGATGGCATAACCCATCTTTCCCGAGCTCCGGTTAGTTATGTAGCGCACGGGATCGATTGCTTCACGAGTAGGGCCTGCTGTTAATAAAACGGTTTTACCAGCAAGGGGCTTTTCCGTTAGGTCTTTTGAATCTTCTATATTTTCTAAGGAGAGTAATATATCAGTTAGCTGTTGCGGTTCTAGCATACGACCAGCGCCAGTTTCACCACAAGCTTGTTCGCCTTCAGCGGGTCCGTGTAAAGTCATGCCGCGTGATTGCAAAATCTGAGCATTATGTTGAGTTGCTGCATTCGCCCACATTAATCGATTCATTGCTGGCGCCAGATGAATTGGCGCATCGGTCGCCAGACAAATCGTGGAGAGCAAATCATTGGCATGACCGTGGGTAATGCGCGCCATGAAATCTGCACTGACGGGAGCGATCATAATGAGATCAGCCCAGCGTGCGAGTTCAATATGACCCATTCCCGCTTCTGCATCGACATCTAACAAGTCAGTATGTACAGGATTGCCGGTGAGTGCCTGAAGTGTGAGTGGCGTGATGAATTCGCAGGCTGCCTTTGTCATGCACACCCTGACGTCAGCCCCATTTTTGATCAACTGGCGCGCTAATTCAGCAGTTTTATAAGCGGCAATACCACCGCTTATCCCTATAAGTATTTGTTTATTCGTTATAAATGACATAATTACGCTAATTATACCAAATTACCTGAGAATTTTGCATGTTACATGACGAGATGAATTGAATTCATTTGTTTGTCTTGATTCGTTTAAAACGCAAAGTAAAAGGATACCCTCGTACTTATGGCAATAACTGATTGGGCTGTAGAAGATAGACCTCGTGAAAAATTACTGGTTAAAGGAGCTGCTGCATTAACAGATGCTGAGTTGTTAGCGATATTTTTACGTACGGGGATAAAAGGAAAAACAGCGGTCGATCTTGCTCGTGACTTGCTCGCCGAAAGTGGTGGTTTAAGTCCACTATTGAGTGCTGATGAAAAAAGTTTTTGTCAGGGGAAAGGACTAGGTCAAGCGAAGTTTGTACAAATGCAGGCAGTAGTCGAGATGAGCCGTCGTTACCTTGAAGAAAAAATTCATCGCGGCGATGCGATGAGCAATGTCAGCGATGTTAAAAAGTACTTACAATCTCGTCTTCAGCAATATCCGTTCGAAGTTTTTGCTTGTTTGTTTTTAGATAATAAACATCGAGTCATTGAATACGAAGAGCTGTTTAGAGGCACGATTGATGCAGCTAGTGTTCACCCTAGAGAAGTGATTAGACGGGTATTGCATCATAATGCTGCTGCAATTGTACTCGCGCATAATCACCCTTCAGGTGTGGCTGAACCCAGTCAAAGCGATAATCTCATTACCCAAAAACTTAAAGATGCGCTCCAGCTGATAGATGTTCGTGTGCTCGATCACTTTATTATTGGTGATGACATTGTTTCATTTGCTGAGCGTGGACTGCTTTGAAGCAATATAAATGTAGCGTCGATATAAACTAAAAACCCCCTATAAGTAGGGGGGTGACCATTTTATTTTTCATCAAGCGGTGTGTTTAATCGCGAGGTGGTAATCCCTTAACCATCGTTAAAAATTCCATATTGGTACCCGCACGGCGATGTTCAGAAATTGCCTGATAATCCGCATCGGCGTACCAGTCTTTGGCAGCTTGTTCTGAGGGAAAAGTGAAAAGAATCATGCGCCCTTCGCGAGGTATAGTGCCTTCTAGCGTTTCTGCAGAATCATCATAGGTTAAAAACTCTCCGCCATATTTTTTCAGAATAGGGAAAAAGCTTTTCTCATATTTCCGGTATTCATCTTTATCAGTGATATGTAAATTCACCACCATATATACAGGTACATCTGCCATCCTCAACCTCGTCTTTATTTAATTGTTTAGGAGATTCTAGTCTAAAAATCTGATTATTTTTCATGATTGTTAAAAAAGAGCCCCCGCAAAGCATAAATTCTATTTTCGTTTTCAAACAACAAAAACCTAATATCATTCAAAGGTGGGGGGTGGCTTAGCTATTTAAGATTGAACTGTCAGATTCAAAAAAATTAAAATTGTACCTTGTTGAATCGTTCTCATGCACTACACTTGCGCTCTATGAAAGAAACCAAGAAATTATTTTGGCAAGGTGCGCGGGATATCATTCCGTTACTCATAGCTGCCGCACCTTTTGGTATTGTCTATGGTGCATTGGCCCAGGCAAATGGGCTTTCTACTCTGGCAACTATTGGCATGTCGCTGTTCGTTTTCGCTGGCTCTTCACAATTTGTAGCGGCAACATTAGTCGGTGTAGGTGCAGCCTTACCTGTTATTTTACTGACAGTATTTATCGTTAATCTCAGGCACATGTTGTACTCGATTAGTATGATGCCTTTAGTGGGTGAACTACCACAAAAGTTGCGCTTAATTATGTCGTTTTGGTTAACTGATGAAGCTTATGCAACCTTGAGTAAGCGATTGCTAGACGAACCCAAAATGGCACATTTTCACCGATATTATTTAGGTGCCGCTTTTGCCATGTATTTTAATTGGCAATGCTGCACTTTGATTGGCGTGTTTCTTGGGCAACAGGTCCCAGATCTTACAAAGTGGGGTTTGGATGTTGCCATGGTGGTGGCTTTTGTGGGTATTGTTGTGCCAATTTTGCAAAACAAAGCACAATGGGCGTGTGCGGGAACGGCGTTTATTTCTGCATTGCTGACCTTTAACTGGCCGCATCAAACAGGCTTGTTGTTCTCATCTTTGTTGGCGATTTTAGTGGGGTTGTTTTTGTCTCGCGATGAGTATGCAAAAGTCGTGCACGATAGTGTGGAAATAAGACCTAACAAGGACAATGCGAATGAATGAATGGTTGCTAATTATTGGCATGATGGCGCTAACATTTATCCCCAGATATCTACCAATCGCCATGGCGGGAAAATTTAAAATACCACCTTTGTTGGGGCGTGCATTAGAGTTTGTTCCTATTGCCGTGCTTACCGCGATTATTTCACAAACAAGTCTGGTTCATGAGGGGGAACTGGATTTGGCTTTTACTAATTCTTATTTGTATGCCTTGGTAGCTGCTGTCATTACGGCATGGGTGACTAAGCATACGTTTAAAACAATTGTCATTGGCTTAGTGGTCTATGCGATTGCTTTTGTTTTAAATTAACCTTAAGAACTTATTATCTTACTAATAACTTCTTAGTTATTGATTTATCTGTCATAAAAGCCATTATATCTCTGGTAAAAATAGAAAATGTTGTTCAAAGATTATAAAATAAATTTTTTACAGTATTTTATATTCCTACTATGAGTCAAGAGTGTTAAATGAAACTACGTTTCTCCCATATTGTTTTATTTATTTTTATCCAGTTTATTCATACTTCGTTTGCCTCTAGTGTTGCTTTGGAACGTACTGCTGATAACAAGTCTGTTAACAGCGCTGTTATAAAAACCGTCAAAATGATCACGCCTTCCTGGGATAGATATACCAATGAGGATGGCACTGGATTATATTTTGATCTCTTCAGGAAAATCTATGAGCCTGAAGGCATTCAACTAGAATTTATCATTGCGCCATGGAGGAGAGCTACCCATGAGGTAAAATCAGGTCACTATGATTTTATGGTGAATGCCTATTTAACACCTCAGTTGTCTGATTTTATTTATCCTAAGCAACCCATGAACATGAGCTATACACTTGCTCTTTTTGATAAAAACAAATTTGACTGGAACGGTCAAAAATCGATTGAAAACAAAAAAGTTATCTGGATGTATGGTTACGGTTTCCACAAATACCTTGATGTAAAAGTCGAATGGAGTGAAATTGGTACGTTAAAACAGGGTTGGGAACTGTTGAGGGCGGGCAGGGTAGATTATTTTCTGGATGATTCACTAACGACTGATAATTATATAAAAGAAAATAACCCGGATATGAGCAATATTGGAAAAGAAGTCGCCTATACCATAGATACATACCCCAGATTCAACAATTCTAAAAGATCCAGAGAGTTAATAAAGATTTACGAAAAAAGAATGAAGACCCTTGTCGAAAGCGGAGAATTACGCGCAATTTTTAAACAATGGGATGTGAGACTGCCACCTTGGCTGCCTGAAAAAGTTTAACTGTGGCTTAGCAATTATTTCTAAGCGTTTGTATACCCATATTTAAATCCGTCTGGGTTATGAATTCGTGCGTGGAAAGAGACAATGACACGATCTTCTTCACCAGAATAAGGAAAAGGCATATGTTTGATATGCGGCGGAAAAACAACCAGTTTGCCATCTTCCGGGTATGAGTCAAAATGCGTGTCTTGTAAGTAAACATTGCCAAATTCGCCATGACCGCCTGCGGTCGCTTCCATATTAGGACCATAAAAACGGGTAACACCGTTCGGCATTTTGCCTTTCTCTACATCTTCCGCTGATTTGTCTGCATCTCCGGATTGTACATAATAGACGCCAGACCAAGCGCAGTTTCCATGAACGTGTGTTTCATGGAAAGTGTGTCCATTCGCCACTTGAAACCATAATCCCGTGATTTCGATATTAATATCTTTGGGTTGTCCCCAATAAGGTGCATTCACTTCACTGGCTATCTCAAAAACGCCGTCCATAATGAATTTAACCAGTTTTTGAATCGCGGGATTATCCTTGTAGTGAGCGTAGATATCATCAGAGCTGGCATACATATCTGACTTAACTGTTTGATGCGCGCTGCGATGTTTGCCGAACAGTTCTAGTAGCTCTTTATTTACTTTTTGGTGTTGGCCGAATTTCTTAATCAGGATAGGAGTTGGCCAGAGCAAATGAAGATTGGGATTCTTTTTTTGTGGAGCGCGTTTTTTCATGGGGTGTTTAGCCTGATTAATCTGTTTAAACGAATCGTGAGAATAATAGCTAATGGAATTTAACTCAACGCACTTGTATAAAAAAGTCAGGGTCAAGGCTAGTCAAAGTTAACCTTGAGGTTTTGTTAGTAAGGTGATGAGAATGATTCACAGTGAATATCTAACCAGTAAAAATAGGGAAAAAACGCCTATAAGTAGGGGGGTGACTATTCTTATATAAGGTATTCATAATTTCTTTTAAAAGAAGCACATTTAGTGGCTGCTAAAACTGTCTACTGTCAACACGGTATGATACGATTCGCCCCTGATATTTTACTAGATATAGTGAAAACATCTTGTGAGAAAATAGCTGGTTTGAGCACGACTTGACTAACATTATTCTCACACAAAGATTTCACTAAAATTAATCAGATGCGGAAAACCTTTTTATGACTCGTTATATTTTCATCACCGGTGGTGTTGTTTCTTCTTTAGGAAAGGGTATTGCAGCCGCTTCTCTAGGCACTATTCTTGAAGCACGTGGTTTAAAAGTAACCATGATGAAGCTTGATCCATACATTAATGTTGATCCCGGCACCATGAGTCCATTCCAGCATGGTGAAGTTTTTGTTACCGAAGATGGAGCAGAAACGGACTTGGATCTGGGGCATTATGAGCGCTTTGTAAACTTCACTGCGACTCAATTAAATAACTTCACCACAGGCCGAATTTATCGCACCGTTATTCGTAAAGAACGACAGGGAGATTATTTAGGTGCAACGGTTCAGGTTATTCCTCACATTACCGATGAAATCAAAAATTCTGTACGCGCTGGAGCAGAAGGTTACGATATTGCCATGGTTGAAGTTGGCGGAACGGTTGGTGATATAGAATCGTTACCGTTCATGGAAGCTATTCGTCAAATGGGTGTAGAAGAGGGCAGTAATGCCTTGTTTATGCACTTAACCTTAGTGCCATATTTAGCTGCCGCTGGTGAGCTAAAAACCAAGCCGACCCAACACTCGGTAAAAGAGTTACGTTCGATTGGTATTCAGCCAGATATCTTGATGTGCAGAAGTGAGCAGCCGATTCCAGATAATGAGCGCCGTAAAATCTCATTATTTACCAATGTAGAAGAACGTGCGGTCATTCCAGCGATTGATATGGATAATATCTACAAGATTCCATTGTGGTTGCACTCACAAAATCTTGATCAGATAGTTGCAGAAAAACTAAAGCTCGAGAACCTTCCAGAAGCTAATCTTTCTGATTGGGAGTTGGTGGTTAATCGTATGGCTTACCCGAAAAGCGAAGTAACCATTGCGATGGTGGGTAAGTATGTAGATTTGACAGAATCTTATAAATCATTGAATGAAGCCTTAAGTCACGCAGGTATTCAAACCGAATCAAAAGTTAGAATCAAATACATCGATTCTGAGAAAATTGAAAAAGAAGGTTTAGGTGAACTCGAAAACGTCGATGCGATTTTAGTACCCGGTGGTTTTGGTTCACGTGGTGTTGAAGGTAAAATTACCGCAATCCAGCATGCACGAGAAAATAATATTCCGTACATGGGGATTTGTCTGGGTATGCAGTTGGCTGTTATCGAATATGCACGTCATAAAGCGGGCCTTGAAAATGCGAACAGTACCGAGTTTGATCAAAATACCCCTGATCCTGTCATTGGTTTGATTACCGAATGGAAAACCGAAGAAGGTGAAGTAGAAACTCGCGATGAAGACTCTGATATGGGTGGCACCATGCGTTTGGGTGGCCAAACGTGTTACCTAACAGAAGGCACCTTGGCGCATAAAACCTATGGGACGGATGAGATTGTAGAAAGACATCGTCATCGTTACGAATTCAATAATAATTACAGTAAAGTGCTCAGCGATAATGGGTTGGTAATTTCTGGTTATTCACATGACAAAACCTTGGTGGAGATGGTTGAATTGCCTGATCATCCATGGTTCCTTGCATGTCAGGCGCATCCTGAATTTACCTCGCATCCACGTACTGGGCATCCATTCTTTACCGGGTTTATTTCGGCGGCAATAGAATATCGAGACTCAAAACCTAAGAAAAGCTCTACTTAATACAAGGTAAGCTAGGAAATAATATGAAATTATGTAATTTTGACGTTGGACTAGATAAGCCTTTTTTCTTGTTGTCGGGCCCTTGCATTGTCGAATCTGAAAAACTAACTCTGGAAATTGCGGCTAGTTTAAAAGAAATGACAGACGAGCTAGGCATTCCTTATATATTCAAAGCGTCATTTGATAAAGCGAATCGCTCATCCATCAATGGCTATCGTGGTCCTGGTATGGAAGAGGGTTTACGCATCCTCGAAAAAGTAAAAACTGAGCTTGGCTTGCCTATCATTACTGATGTTCATGAAGACACGCCGCTGGATGAAGTTGCTTCAGTTGTCGATGTGTTACAAACACCGGCACTACTGTGTCGCCAAACAAACTTTATTCAAAATGTGGCAAAACAGGGATTACCTGTGAATATCAAAAAAGGTCAATTTACCGCACCTTGGGATATGAAAAATGTCGTGGATAAAGCAAAAGCGACGGGCAACGAACAGATCATGGTGTGCGAGCGTGGATACACTTTTGGTTACAATACTTTAGTGTCTGATATGCGCGGTTTAGCGACGATGCGTGAAACAGGTTGCCCAGTGGTATTTGATGCAACACATTCTGTACAACAGCCGGGTGGTAAAGGCGATAGGTCTGATGGCGAACGTCAGCATGTGCCAGTGTTAGCAAGAGCTGCTATAGCAGCAGGCGTTTCCGGCGTATTTATGGAGTCACATCCAAACCCTGATGAAGCCTTGAGTGATGGCCCCAATTCATGGCCAACAGGTCGTATGCGTGAATTGCTAGAAATGCTACTCAAGATTGATCAGGCTGTTAAGTCTGCGCCGTTTTTGGAAGAAACGCTCTAAGTTAAAGTCTTGCAAAAACGAATAAGCCAAATAAGAGAATAAAAAGACACCCCCCTACTTGTGGGCACTTTTTTTCCATTAATAGAATTCGAATTTAATAATTAATTGGAGACGTCATGTCTGAGATTTCAAATATTATAGCAAGAGAGGTTATTGACTCTCGTGGTAATCCAACTGTTGAAGCGGTAGTTACGCTGGCCAATGGTGTGCAGGGAAGTGCGATCGTACCTTCTGGTGCTTCTACGGGTGCACGTGAAGCCATTGAGTTGCGTGATGGTGATAAGTCGAGATTCATGGGCAAAGGTGTGTTAACAGCGGTTGCTAATATCGAGGGCGAGATTGCTGATTGCATTAAAGGCATGGACGTTAATGATCAAAAAGGCATCGATAAAGCAATCATCGAACTAGATGGTACTCATAACAAATCACGCCTTGGCGCTAATGCACTTTTGGGTGCCTCTCTAGCGGTAGCGCATGCAGCAGCTAACGATAATGGGTTGCCTCTGTATCAATATCTTGGAAATGAGTTTGCTTCTGGTGAAGAAAGTAAGAATAAGTTTCAATTGCCAGTTCCAATGATGAATATCATCAATGGTGGTGAACACGCTGATAATAGCGTAGATATGCAGGAATTCATGATTGTGCCTGTGGGTGCAGATAGCATTGCAGAAGCCATTCGTTATGGAACTGAAGTTTTCCATAATTTGAAATCCGTGCTTTCAAAAAAGGGATTGAATACAGCCGTTGGTGACGAAGGTGGATTCGCACCTGACCTGTCATCAAATGAAGAAGCTATCGAGGTAATTCTTGAAGCGATTGAAAATGCTGGCTTTAGCGCAGGTAAAGACATTTATCTAGGTCTGGATTGCGCGGCTTCTGAATATTATAAAGATGGAAAATATGTTTTATCTTCAGAAGGTAAAAGCTTTGATGCAGAAGGCATGGTCGATTATCTTGAAAACTGGGTGAATCAATACCCAATTATTACCATCGAAGACGGCCTGGACGAAGCTGATTGGGATGGTTGGTCTGTACTTACTCAACGCTTAGGTAATAAAATCCAGTTAGTGGGTGATGATCTGTATGTGACTAATCCTAAAATCTTTGCTGAAGGTATTGAAAAGAATATCGCGAATTCTATTCTTATTAAATTCAATCAGATTGGTACGCTTACTGAAACACTCGAAGCTATCAAGATGGCTCATGACTCAAATTACACGGCGGTTGTTTCTCATCGTTCTGGCGAAACAGAAGATACTACAATTGCTGATCTTGCTGTTGCGACTAATGCTGGTCAAATAAAAACTGGTTCGTTGTCTCGTTCAGACAGGATCGCAAAATATAACCAATTGATTCGTATCGAACAGATGTTAGGAAGCAATGGTGTATATGCAGGGAAATCTGCATTTAAATACCTTTCTTAATCGTTAAATAAAGCGTTAGTTTAAGAACTAAAAATCATTAATTTACCCCGTGTTTGTTGAAAAAACCGGGGTAGATTATACTGCGTTAAAGTATTTCCCATTTTACTATTAGAAACCGATCTATGAAGGCCTTGTTAATTATCTTTTCATTGCTTCTTGTGCTGCTCTTGGCTGGCTTATGGGTTGGTCCAGGTAGTTATCCGCATTTGTGGAAGCTGGAAAACCGCAAAGTAGTTCAAGAACAATCAAATGCTGAGAAGAAAGAACAGATTCGTAAAATCCAGGCAGAGCTAGATGATGTCGCTTCTGGGAAAGATGCATTGGAAGAACGAGCACGTAGTGAACTCGGGATGACTAAAAAGGGTGAAACTTTTTTCGAAGTAGTGCTTCAGCCGGAGCCTAAGAAAAAATCTGAGAATGTTAAGGGTGAAGCAGAAGATGGCGCTGAAAAAGATTCAACTACTAAACACTCTGGAAATGACTCTTCTAGTATAGATATCAAAACAGGTAATGACTGATACAAGTCTCTCATCTGTTTGGGTAGTGATTCCTGCTGCAGGTGTAGGCTCCAGAATGGAGGCTGAGACACCCAAGCAGTACCTGAAAATTGAAGGTAAAACGGTCCTCGAGCATACGCTTTCGTGTTTTATCAATCATCCGCATGTCGCAGGTATCATCGTTGCCTTGAGTTCGGATGATCCCTATTGGAATCAATTAAACATCAAATCAACAACTACGCCTATCTATACCGTTGAAGGTGGGGCAGAGCGAAGTGATTCGGTTGAACAGGCACTTGAATATCTAAGAGTGTTAGAAAAACTCGATGATGATAACTGGGTGATGGTGCACGATGCGGCTCGACCTTGTGTGTCACAGTTGGATATTGATGCTTTGCTTGAAATTCGTTCTGGTGAAAGTGTTGGCGGCATTTTGGCGACACCTGTGCGTGATACGATGAAACGAAGTTTTTCTGATCAAGCAAAAATCTCACACACAGAGTCAAGAGAAAACCTCTGGCATGCATTAACACCTCAGTTATTTAAGCTTGGTCCTTTAATGAGAGCTTTAGAATTTTGTAAAAATAAATCTATTGCCGTTAGCGATGAAGCATCTGCATTTGAGGCGCTTGGTGAACATCCGCAGTTGGTGAATGGCGGACATGAAAATATTAAAGTGACCTATCCTTCAGACATGCAGTATGCCGCTTTTATCCTTAGAGATAGGTGTGCAGATGACGAGTAACTTAATTTAAAAGAATGTACTGCAAATAAAAAACACATAAACAGAAACATATAGATAAAAGCACAATAAATTACGGGTAATGGCTGATGATGAGAATTGGTAATGGGTATGATGTACATGCTTTTACAGAAGGCGATCACATTGTATTGGGTGGTGTAACAATAGAGCACACACGTGGGCTTTTAGCGCATTCGGATGGTGATGTTCTTATTCATGCTTTGTGTGATGCCTTACTTGGTGCACTAGCGTTGGGCGATATCGGTCAGCACTTTCCGGATAATGATTCTGATTTTAAAAATATTGATAGTCGAGTGCTACTTAAGAGTGTTTACAAGTTGGTAACTTCACGATTCTATAAGCTATCAAATTGTGATTGTACGATAGTGGCGCAAAGCCCAAAAATGGCACCGAATATATTGACGATGAGACAAGTTATTGCCGAAGACCTTGGTGTATCACTTGATAGAATTAGCATCAAAGCAACGACTACTGAAGGTTTGGGTTTTGCAGGTAGAGAGGAGGGTATTGCAGTGTATGCCTCTGCTTTATTGCAAAAATTCGAAAGAGATACTAAATAGAAAAGTGCGAGTATGTTGCTAGCATGTATCGAGTATTTTTCTGTTCCTGATTAGGAAAGGTCGTGCGGTTCTATTGTCGTAACTGATAATTAGGTTGATTCGAAGAATCTAATAAATGGAATGAAACTAACCATTCAAGAGCATCTTCTGCATCCTTCTCAAACCAGTTTTTAGCGGAACCAAGTCTGAATGTATAGCCCCATTCATCCATATCCGACATCATTTTTAGTCTGCCCAATTCTGGTATTTCATCGGCTAACAGTATCTGTAAATAGCATACTGCATTTTCTTCATCATAATCACCTTCGGCATTTGTATCGAGGTTTTCTCGACGTTGGCGGTCCATGCAAATAAAATGACAAGCTTCATGAAGGGCTGAGTGCAGCGGAGTGTCGTTACGAACAAACAGTTGATTGTTGATTAGACCGGCTTCAGAGTCTCCCCAGTAACTGCCTGGTATTTCTTCGGAAGAGCTGGTGATTCTAAGCTCTAGCTTATACTTGCTAAGGAGCTTTTGAAGTGAGTTGACCTGGATGTCAGAAATATATAAAACGTTGATAATATGCCGCTGTAACTGAAAAAGTTAATAATAAAATATCTAAACGAGGGTGGGAAAATGAATTACTGTTCAATCGAACTGTTTTCTAGCTCTAGCTGATTAATGCTTAATTTATTTCCGTCTTTTAAAAGGGTAATTGTAGCAATGCCTTCTCTGGTTAACCATCGCTCTTCACCTTTTAGGTGGTAGCGAGAAAGAAATTTTCCTTTGCCTTGGACTTCACCAGAAGTATTTTTCCAGTCAAAATCAAATAGCACCATTTTTCTTTCACTGGTGATTTCAAAAAGCGTTTCTAATTTATCAGTGAGTTGCTGATCTGTTTGATTCTTTATTTCAGGTGTATTGGCAAGTATTGGTTTGATGATATCAACGCGACCATCTTCATAGGCACTTTCGAGCTTTCGAAGCATAGACTGCAAATTGCTGTCAGAAACTTCAATTGCCGTGTTAATCGCTGCTTTTCTAATTGGATTAGTTTGCCCGATAGATTCTGGATCTTGAATTGGGTTTTCTATATTAGTGGTGATAAGTTCAGGGTTTGCAGGATCATAAAAATGTCCTACCATTGCCACTAAAGTGAAGATGGTGATGGCTGAAAGTACGGCCATTGCACTTCTTGTATTGGAAATTTGCATCTCTGTTTTCTGAGTTGCATTATAAAAACTTTTAGGTGGTTTTCGGTATTCAGATACGGTGATTAATTCTTCTTGATCGCTGCGCTTTTGTTTTAAATTTGTGTAGGCATTGGTAACTAGCGTTGAAAAGTGAGTAGCTTTAGGGTCTGAATTTACATCGGGGTGAAAAATTTTCATTAAAAGTTGATAGTGCAGCTTTAATGTTTCTTCTGATTGGTTGCGATTGGTAAATGTAGAATTGACTAATTTCGTTCCCAGTATTTTCTCGTCACTGTTTCCATCTATTACCATCGCTTTTTCTACAAAGTTAAGCAGGGCATGATGAAGTTCATCACTTTCCAGGTTATGTACGTTCGCAAATTCTTCTAATTGTTTTTTTGAGGTACATAAGCGGAGTAGCTCAGTAGTGCCTTCTGGTAGTTCGGAATCGGGAAAACAAAGCCATGCCATTTCTTCAGGGTATTTGTCCAGACGTAAAGCCTGATGTATGGCAAGATTTTTCATAGCAGTGATATCCTATCAAATTTGCTTATAAATGACTATTCGAAATCTATTTGATTTCAAAAGTTATGGTTTAATATCAGTGCGCTTGTTGGGGTAAAATGTTCATATTAATCTTATAAAATTAGGCATTTATTGTAACTAAAATGTAATTATATTTTTTTGATTTATGTCTGGTATATGAAAATTGGTTTATCATTTTTTTTATTTATTCAGTGTTAACTTTTCTTTTGGATTTAGGCTTTCTATTAGTTTCTGCCCTTATAGCAAAAGCTCTGCCAATAGGTCCCGACTTATCCTGACCAATTGCTGTCTCAAGTTCGTCTATTCTTTGATTTAATTCATCAATATGTAAGGTGCTCGAACGCATACTCTTTTTTTTAGCTGCAACAGCTTTAGCTTTGAGTCTGGGATCACCAGCGACAACCAGGTTGGTCACCATTGGTATATTTAGGGTTATTTTCATTATAAATCGATAAATCGAAAGTCATAGCTTATGGTATCCAAGAGTATATCCGCGATCTCGATAGAAGGAATATCGTTTGCGACCGGCGGTTATTATTTCATCCTCAGTGTCCAATATTTCAGCAACTTTAGTAAACCTTGAGAAAAATGAAGGGCGTTCTGTCGACATATTTATTAGATAGTCACAGTTTTCAATTGGCTCAAAATTGTGAGAAATACTTATTTTGTCTAGTTTGCTATTTTTCTTATCAGCATCTGTAGAGCTGTCTTCGGTAGAAATAATTGAATGAGGAATGAAGCTTGTAGCCTCATTCCTCCATAAAAAATCATCTACTTTCTTACTCAGTGATTCAGAGCCTGTATGAATATGAACACAAAGATTTCTATTTATCGCTAGATTAATTAAACGATATGCAACAGCAAGTCTATGTTCTAGTCCTTGTTCTTTGCTGACGTAGAAGTTTATTTCGGTCATGTATTTTCGAGGCTATGTTTTTGTTTCAAATGAATCACTTTAAATAAGTAACAGAATAGGTAGCAGTCTGTTTAATTGAAAGCTCTGTTAATAAGATATTGTGATAGCAATGGAACAGGTCTTCCGGTGGAGTCTTTTCCTGACCAGGCTGTTCCTGCAATGTCCAGATGAGCCCATTTATAATCTTTAGTAAATTCTGCTAGAAAACATGCAGCTGTAATTGTTCCCGCTGGTGGTCCACCAATATTGCCTAAATCGGCGAAAGAGCTTTTTAATTGCTTTTTGTAGTCTTCTCCCATCGGTAATTGCCAAGCGCGGTCATTAATGGAGTTTCCTGCGTCTATGATGTCTCCGGCTAAATCATCATCGTTTGATAGAACCGCACAAATATGATGTCCTAGCGCTACGATACAGGCGCCGGTAAGTGTTGCAGCATCAATTACAACTTCTGGCTTATATTTACCAACATAGGTGAGGGCATCACATAGGACTAATCGACCTTCAGCATCTGTGTTTAATACTTCGATCGTTTTTCCAGCCATGGACGTAACGATATCGCCAGGTTTAGATGCTCTGCCACTCGGCATATTTTCTGCCGCAGCTAAAACGACAACAACATTTAAAGGTAATTTCATCTCAGCACAGGCTTTTAAAGTGCCTAACATTCCTGCAGCGCCACACATGTCGAATTTCATTTCATCCATGTTTGCACCAGGTTTCAAAGAAATTCCGCCTGTGTCAAATGTTATTCCTTTGCCAACTAGCGCAATAGGTGCCTGCTTTTTGTCCTTAGCGCCTTTGTATTCAAGAACAATCATTTTTCCAGGTTGGTCACTGCCTTTGCTGACAGATAAAAATGACCCCATACCAAGTTTTTCCATGTCAGCTTCTTCGAGGATTTCAATGCTGATTGATGAATAATCCTTAGCGACAGCTTTTGCTTCATCGGCAATATAGGTAGGGGTGCAAACGTTGCCCGGATGATTGGCGAGATCGCGTGATAGCTTCATGCCTTTCGCAATTGATGCTCCATGCTGGATACCAAGCTCTGCTTTTTCAGAAAGTTTATCTGATGGTTTGGTAAATGCGATGCTAACTTTATCTAATTTGCTTGGGTCTTTCTTCTCGCTTTTATAATCAAGTAATTGATATTCATTGTCTGCGTAGGCAATGATAATTTGAGTAACCGCGTTTTGTACTTCTTTCGCTTTGAAGGCATCAGCAAGATAAAGACTTACAGAAGATAGGGTTGATGACTTGAGTGCTTTTGCTGCTGCCTTGGTTGCTTTATTGAGACTTGCTGTATCAAACTTATCTTTATCACCGCAACCCACGAGCATTACTCTTGCAGCTTTAACGCCATCCAGTGCATAAAATATATGAGTCTCTTCAAGGGTTCCCTTGAAGTCTCCAGTATCAATGAATTTGCTTATTTTTCCAGAGCAGGCTATATCTACTTTTTTCGCAGCCAGGTGAAGTTCGGCGCTCTCATCGGCGCTAAAGACAGGCAGGACAATACAATCGTCTTGATTGTTTGCTGGAGAGTCAGAATTATTTATTGTGTATTGCATTTTTTATCCGGTGAGTTGATGTTATTTAGATGTTAATCAATCATAATATGAATCTAGTTCATGTTTAAAATCGACAATGCTTGGTGGTTATTTATTGGGGAATTCTAAAGGAGCGAAGCTCAAGAATAAACTGAATAATGAAGCTAATATTGAGTTGGCTATCTGGATAAGTTTTCTGTGAAGTAAACCCGTTAGAAAAAAACAGAAAATGATTGTTCTTTTTCCTATGTCATATAAGTGCTTTACTATATAATATCGCGTTTTTTCGACTCGCCTATAATTTGGTGTGCTGATTTGATACGGCCACTAAAAAATATAAGCATTAAACAAAGCGTAGTTATTGCTGTGATTCATATACAGCCTGACTACAACTTTTAATTAAGAGTAATAACACAGAGTATAGTCATGTCAGCAGACCTATCAAAATATCGTAATATCGGCATCTTCGCACACGTTGATGCTGGTAAAACAACTACAACAGAACGTATCCTGAGTCTTACAGGTAAAATTCACAAGATTGGTGAGGTTCACGATGGTGAATCAACTACCGACTTCATGGAACAAGAAGCAGAGCGCGGAATTACAATCCAGTCAGCTGCGGTAAGTGCATTCTGGAAAGATCACCGCATGAATATCATCGATACCCCGGGTCACGTTGACTTTACGGTTGAAGTATATCGTTCACTTAAGGTATTAGATGGTGGCGTAGGTGTATTCTGTGCATCTGGTGGTGTTGAGCCTCAGTCAGAAACTAACTGGCGTTATGCAAATGAATCAGAAGTTGCTCGTATTATCTTTGTAAATAAATTAGACCGTATTGGTGCTGATTTCTTCAGAGTTGTAAAGCAGGTTGAAGACGTACTGGGTGCGCATCCTTTAGTGATGGTTCTTCCTATTGGTGTTGAAGACAACTTCAAAGGTGTTGTTGACTTACTTACACGTAAAGCCTGGGTATGGGATGGTTCTGACGATCCATTAAAATACGAGATCCAGGATGTTCCTGCAGATATGGTTGATCAGGTAGAAGAATACCGTGAAAAGCTTATTGAAACTGCTGTAGAGCAAGACGATGATGCAATGGAACAGTACCTTGAAGGCAACGAGCCTGATATGGACGTTATCAAAAAATGTATCCGTAAAGGTACTCGTGATCTAGCATTCTTCCCAACTTACACAGGTTCTGCATTTAAGAACAAAGGTATTCAGTTAGTGCTTGATGCAGTTGTTGATTATCTTCCAGATCCAACTGAAGTTGATCCTCAGCCGTTAACGGATGAAGAAGGTGAAGAGACAGGCGAATATGCAATTGTTAGCGCTGATGAGCCATTACGTGCTTTAGCATTCAAAATCATGGATGACCGTTACGGTGCATTAACTTTCTTACGTGTTTACTCAGGTAAACTAGAGAAAGGTTCTACTGTATTGAATTCATTCACAGGTAAGACTGAAAGAATTGGTCGTATCGTTGAAATGTCAGCTGATGATCGTATCGAATTAGAATCTGCACAAGCAGGTGATATCGTTGCTGTTCTTGGTATGAAGAATGTTCAAACAGGTCACACACTTTGTGATCCAAAGCATCCTTCTACACTTGAAGCAATGGTTTTCCCTGATCCGGTTATTTCTATCGCAGTATCACCAAAAGATAAAGGTGGTTCTGAGAAGATGGGTGTTGCGATTGGTAAAATGGTTGCAGAAGATCCTTCATTCCGCGTTGAGACTGACGAAGATTCAGGTGAAACAATTCTTAGAGGAATGGGTGAGCTTCACTTAGATATCAAAATCGATATCCTTAAGCGTACTCACGGTGTAGATGTTGAAGTAGGTAAGCCACAGGTTGCATACCGTGAAACAATTACACAGCGCGTTGAAGACAGCTATACACACAAGAAGCAATCTGGTGGTTCTGGTCAGTTCGGTAAAATCGACTACATCCTTGAGCCTGCAGAAGTTGGTGAAGGATATGTGTTCGAATCTAAAGTAACAGGTGGTAATGTTCCTCGTGAATACTGGCCTGCAATCGAAAAAGCATTCTTGGGTATGATGGATAATGGTGTACTTGCGGGTTACCCTTGTTTGGACCTAAAAGTAACGCTTATGGATGGTGCTTACCATGCGGTTGACTCATCTGCGATGGCATTTGAATTAGCAGCAAAAGGTGCTTTCCGTCAGACTATGCCTAAAGCGGGTGCTCAATTAATCGAGCCTATCATGAAGATCGATATATTCACTCCAGAAGATCACGTTGGTGATGTTATTGGTGATATGAATCGTCGTCGCGGCATGATCAAGTCACAAGAGCCAGGTCCAACAGGTGTACGTATCAAAGTTGATGCGCCTCTATCTGAAATGTTTGGTTACATCGGTGATTTACGTACAATGACATCTGGTCGTGGTCAGTTCTCTATGGAGTTCTCACACTACATGCCTTGTCCGAAGAATGTTGCTGAAGAAGTTATCAAAGAAGCTCACGAAAGAGCTGAAGCAAAGAAGAAGTAATACACTCTTAAACATTCGTGTTTATATAGTTTGTATTAATAAAGCCCCGATTCGTCGGGGCTTTTTTTTGCTATATTTTTATGGCAATTAAATAATTTACGTCTTATAGGGATTTAATAATGAAAAAATGTGCAATAGTTACGGGCGGAGCAAGCGGTATTGGTAAAGCGTGTGTCGAGGCGTTAATTGGTGAAGGCTATGATGTCGTTATCGCAGATTTAAATGAGGATACTGGTCACCAGTTGGCGGCTGATTTAGGCTGTCATTTTACTATGACTAATTTAGCTAGCCGTGAGTCCTGTAAAAACCTTATCGATGAAACCTTAAAAACATTTGGTCGAATTGATGTGCTGGTAAACAACGGTGGCTATCAGCATATTTCACCTATTGAAGATTTTCCCGAAGATACCTGGGATGAAATGATTCATATTTTACTGACTGCACCTTTCCTCTTAACGCGCTATGCATGGCCAACCATGCAAAAGCAAAAATGGGGACGTATTATCAATATCGCTTCTGTGCATGGTGAGATTGCTTCACCGTTTAAATCGGCGTATGTATCGGCTAAGCATGGTTTGATTGGTTTAACGCGCACAGCGGCTTTAGAAGGTGGGGAGTACGGTATTACTGTTAATGCACTTAGCCCTGCTTATGTGCGTACGCCTTTGGTAGAAAACCAGATTGCAGATCAGGCGCAAACACGCAATATAACGGCAGAAGAAGTGGTTGAAAAAGTCATGCTCGAACCTGCTGCAATAAAACGTTTGATAGAGCCTGATGAAGTAGCTAATCTGGTACTTGTTATGTGTTCTGATAAAGGCTCATCAATTACCGGATCTAACTGGAAAATCGATTGCGGTTGGACGGCTAAATAGAAGCCTGTCTTCTGGTAAATCACTATTCGGGGCTGTGACAAACAGCCTCGATATTATGCCCGTCAGGATCAATCACAAACGCACCATAATAATTGGGGTGGTAGATTTCTCGAATTCCTGGCTCGCCGTTGCATGTTGCTCCTGCTTCTATTGCAGCAGTATAAAACTCGTCCACCTTTTGGCGACTCTCAGCTAAAAATGCGATATGCATTGGGTTCTGCGCTTTCTCGTCTGGACCAAACCAGAATTCTGCCTTTTCTTTGCTATTGCCAAATCCTGCCCAACCTTCAACTTCCATTACCAGAAAGAGTTCTAAAGGCGCCAAGGCCTTGGTGTAAAAAGCAAGACTTTTTTCATAATCCGATATTGCTATACCTATGTGGTCGATGATCATGAGAATTCCTCGGTTTAATAACTAATGTAACTATATTTGTAACTATATTTTTAACTATATTTTTAACTATATTTAGATAGCGTAAAAAAAGTGCCTCAAAGTAGGGGGGTGGCTTTTTAATCTCTAAAATAGCTAGAAATTAGACACTAATAAATTGAATTTAGTCTACTGTATCTTAAGTGGCCAATAGACTTCAAATCTGGCTCCTCCCAATGCAGATTCTCGAATTTTGATTTCTCCATTATGGGCTTTGATAATTTTATCTGAAATCGCTAAGCCCAAACCGAAGCCTCCGGTGGCTTTGTCTCGACTTGCATCCAGACGTGAAAAAGCTTCGAACACTTTTGTTCGCTGTTGCTTTTGGATGCCACAACCATCGTCTTCGACGATAAGCAAGTAATGGTCATTGTCTTTGCACAAAGTCACTTCAATGTTGTGCTTCGCGTAACGAATGGCGTTTTGCACCAAATTATCTAGGACTCTGGACAATAAACGTGGTTCAAAAGATGCGCTTTCGTTCGCGCCTATGCCAATAATTTGATAATTAAGTTTTTTATCGTTAGCTAATGGCATGAGCTTATTCATACTCTCCGTAAGCCAGTGAGATAATTTTTCCATACGTACATTTAAGCGTGTGGTTGATTGGTCAAAGCGGGCATAACTTAAAAGCTCTTCGAGTAGTTGATCTAGTTCGTCGATATCATCATTGATATCAGAGCTGTAACGCAGTTTGGCTTTTTGATCATCCGTGTTTTCCAGCATTTCCAGAGCAAATCTCATACGTGCTACGGGAGTTCTTAGCTCGTGTGAAACCGCAGAAGTGAGCTCTTTTTGCGATCGAATACTGTCTTGAGTACGTTCTGCCATGCTGTTGAATGCAGTCGTAACATCAGCAATCGATGAGCGTTTACGTGTAGGAATACGGGTATCGTAATTGCCGTTTCCAAATTCAATGGCAGCCTTTTTGATTTTTTGTAAATTAGACCAAAGCGGCAACAGCCAAAGAAACAATGCTGTTGCAATGGATAAAACAAATGCAAGTATGATCAGAGTTGGCAAGTTACGGATAAACCACGGGATTTCTATGGGGCCGACCTGAATCGCTAAATTTTCATTAGCGCTTGATCCATTGTCTGGATATTTGCTTAGGATGTCAGATTTTATTTTTTGTACAAAAGTTGTGTAATTGCTCCCTTGGGTGCTGTTTATAACTTTTCCTTCTAATAAATTTACTAATTGTTCAGCAGGGTTGCTAAGTGATTTTTTGATGTCATCAAGATTAGTTAATTTAAGCGTAAGACCAAAGTGCATTTGAATCTCTTTGATCACATCGGGCCACTGTTTTAAGGGAACTTGAGAAAGTTCTTTCTGTATCAAATACAGCATGCCTTCAGCGTATTGCCCGCCTTTTATTGTGGTACTTACTCCTTGGTCATTAATGGCAACTGCAGAGTCTATATCCAGATTTATTCTCCAGGCTTTGTTCGACTCTGGTATTTTTCGATACAGGATATTATGAGCGTCTTCGTCTTCGTTCTCATTTTTATTCTTAATATCTTCATCAGTTCCCATTTCTACAAGGTCAGATGAATCATCAGAATGTGTCGAATGATCGAGGATTACGATTTCACCTTTTTGAAGTTTAACGGTTTGTTTCTTATCCAGCGTGATCTGTGAAATATCTGTTATGCCAAACTCATCGCCAAATTCGCGTTGATACTCTTTAATCAAGTCTCTGGTTTGACCTTCGTTTAATCCATGAATAGATTGATCGAGTAAATTAAAAGTACCCTGCGTTATATCTCTTTCGATATTGCTGCTGGCGATGAGTTTATCGCCCAAATAGTCCAGCATCACACCAGAGCCTATGAAAAGGCCAAAAGACGCCAGTACCATAATGTACAGAGTGATGAATAATTTAATCATTGATCAAGCCTGGCTGTGCAGTGACGCCCAGCCATCAGCCACAAAAAGATAACCCTGGCCACGGACTGTTTTTATGCCTTGTGGTTTACTGGTGTTATCACCAAGCAACTTACGTAATCGTGAAATGCGTATATCAATAGATCGATCTAAACCGTCATATTCGATACCAGAAAGCGCTTCGCTAATTTGATCTCGGCTTAGAATTTCTCCAGCCTGACTCGCCAATAACCAGAGCAAATCAAATTCGGTAGTGGTGAGCTCAACAGATTTTGTGTTGATGGTGACGCTGCGCGAGCTTTTGGTAATTACCAATGAATCAAAATCGAGTTTGTTTGCCGTTTTATTTTGATGTTTTTCTGTCTCAGCGAGGGGTGCACTTCGGCGCAATAAAGCTCTTATACGCGCTAACAACAATCTGGGTTGTACCGGTTTTACCACATAATCATCCGCGCCAATTTCCAGGCCAACTACTTGATCGATCTCTTCGTCTTTAGCGGTCATCATCAAGATGGGGCCAGAATATTTTCCACGCACTTGTTTGCAGACTTCAAAACCATCTAGTCCTGGTAGCATAATATCCAGTATTACTAAATCCGGTTGTTGTTGAATAATGTCGTCAACCGCATCATCTCCTCGCAATTGCGTTGCAACCTTTAAGCCATTCTGGCTAAGGTATTCTGCGATTAATGAAGACAGCCTGACATCATCTTCTACCAGTAAGATGTCGTTATAGGGTTTGATCGTTTTGCTTTCAGTATTCATTGTTGGTTATTGCTAGTTACAGTTACGTAAACCGATTCATTATTACTACAATTATTACCATAAGAGTACAGGAGTATTCGTATAATAAAAAAGTGCCCGTAAGTAGGGGGGTGTAAATAAGAATTAATATAGGCACGTATTTTTTATGATTGTAACGATACGAGCGAAGTAATATCTCCATGGTGTTTATGCACGGTTACTTTGGTATATTTTCCAATAGTATAAGAGCCACCACGTACATAAACCTCCTTGATCGTACCGTTATCGAGAAGTAATTGTAAACGGTAAATTGTTTTCCCATAGTTGTTCATAACAACATGCTCGCCCACAATTGCGCCAATAGCCGTAACCAATTCCTGCGCTTCGTCAGATCCATTTTCGCTAATCGCGTGTCCGATGACAGCACCTGAGATAACGCCTACTAGTACTTTTTCTGGCGGTGCTTCTTTCTCGGATAATTGAATGATATTGGTTATTTTGCCTTTATGCGTCGTGACATTTTCTGATATCTCTAATTTACCCGGGGTTACCCTGGGCGATTGTCCTGAACACGCGGTTAAACATAGAGCAACCAGTGTCAGAGCGATAACAGGTGCAGCGCAGATGAGTATTCTTTGAGTTTTCATTTTGGGTTTCCTAAGCGAATAAAGTGAAACCTTATAATGCTAAAACTCAATCAAAACGTCTGTTTATAGAATGTTATTGAAATGTATCGGTTTGTAACAAACACCCTTGCTCGGCTACAAATCACAACAAAAGCATAACCATGCAGCAACAGATCAGGGGTGTGCTTCATCTTATTATTTCCTCGAAGTTTTTAATTCAGATTTAACTTTTATCCAAAACTATTAACGAGGAAAAAACATGAAACACTTTAGAAAAAACATCGACCAACGCATTACTAGAGCTATCGCGAAAAAAGGACGTTTAATCATCGCTACAAGTTGCATGTGCCTACTGACAACTCACGCATCTGCTGATTGGGGTGTGTCACTCAATGTAGATAATGAAATCGGTCGTTATAAACAAAAAGATACCGATGCCTTCGCATCCTTGGGGCTTCAATATCGTGGCGAGAAGTTTAATATCGATAACAAAGCGCTATCTTATAGTCTGTTGGAGACAGATAAATACGCCGTCGAAATTATCGGCAAAAGTAATAATGGTGCCATCGATCCCAAAGATCTGAAATTCTTTAAAGGAATGGATAAGCGCAAAGCATCGCTCGACCTTGGCGCACGTGCCATGCTCAAAACCAAATACGGTCCACTGGCGCTTGAGGCGACCCGTGATGTATACGCGAGTAAAGGCTTTTCTGCTGATTTGAAATTTGGGGGTATTGAGCCTCATGCAGATCACTGGAATGGTAAGCGTGAGTTTAAGGTTGCAGGAGTAGCCGGTGTTAAATATCAGAATAACAAAACCGCCGATTACTATTACGGTGTTAAGGCATCTGAAACGACAGCATCTCGGGCGGCCTATAAAGCGGCAGCTACGACGACACCTTATATTGGAGTGGAATCACAACTGAATCTCAGCAAGCACTTTTCATTTGATGCGGGGCTTGTATACGAGAAGCGAGATGACGCGATGCGTAATAGTCCATTAACCAACGATAAGGATTATGACGTAGTGGCTAACCTTGGTGTGACATACTGGTTTTAATTCAAAAACTGACACGCGCGGCATGTTCGTTTGATAAAAATATTAAGTAGTTAAGTAGGTTTTGAAACATGAAGCCTACTTTTTTCTTATCTATTTTTCTTGTTTTGATTTCTTATTCATATTTTTTGTTTTTTTCTTATATTGCGGAGTTTAAACGTTAACCGAGCCTAGCATAGCGCTGTTTAATGATTAAAAAGAAAACAGTGCTTTTGTGCTTATCTCTATAATCAGCTGTTAATCCAATTTTTTTATGATTTGTTTGCTATGGTTTATTTACAGCCAAGTTTTGACTGAAACTTAAGACAATAAATAACAAAGAGGAGAATCAAAAATGAGTCGTGATGTCGTAGTGTTAAGTGCCGTTCGTTCAGCCGTAGGTGGTTTTGGTGGTTCGTTAAGCCAGATAGAACCTCATGAATTAGCCGGACAGGTCATGAAAGAAGCGGTTAACCGTTCAACGGTTGATCCTGCAAATATTAATTATGTCACCGTAGGTAACTGTATTCCTACCGATTCACGTTATGCCTATGTATCCCGTGTTGCTGCGATTCAAGCTGGCTTGCCGATGGATTCTGTCGCGATGACGGTTAACCGCCTGTGTAGTTCTGGCCTTCAGGCAATCGTTTCAACCGCGCAATCCATCATGCTCGATGATTGTGATTACGGCGTTGGTGGTGGTGTAGAGGTTATGTCACGCGGCGCTTATATGTCTCCTGCGATGCGTACAGGCGCGCGTATGGGTGATACGCATCTGGTTGATATGATGACATCGGCACTGACTGACCCATTCGGTGTGGGGCACATGGGTGTAACCGCAGAAAACCTTGCAGAAAAATGGGGTATCACTCGAGAAGAGCAAGATGCATTGGCTGTGGAATCACATCGTCGTGCAACGCAGGCTATTGAAGAAGGTCGCTTTAAATCGCAGATTGTTCCGATCACCATGAAAACACGTAAAGGTGAAGTGACGTTTGATACCGACGAGCATGTAAGACCGGGTACCAGCATGGAGTCGCTGGGTAAAATGCGTACCGTATTTAAAAAAGACGGCACAGTAACCGCGGGTAATGCATCCGGTATCAATGATGGTGCTGCATTCTTCGTGCTCGCCGCAGCAGAAGCCGCAGAAAAAGCGGGACAGAAACCTATCGCAAGAATTGTTTCATACGCCCTTGCAGGTGTGCCGAATGAGATTATGGGTGAAGGTCCTATACCAGCGTCTAAATTAGCGTTGAAAAAAGCAGGTTTGACGATTCAGGATATGGATGTTGTAGAATCAAACGAAGCGTTTGCTGCACAAGCTATCGCAGTGGCAAGAGGTTTAGAGCTAGATATGGATAAGACCAATCCAAATGGCGGCGCGATTGCACTAGGTCATCCGGTCGGTTGTTCAGGCGCTTTCATTGCAACTAAAGCACTTTACGAGCTTGAGCGTGTTGATGGCCAGCATGCACTAGTGACAATGTGTATCGGTGGTGGTCAGGGAATTGCAGTGGTATTTGAACGTTTGTAATAACATTCAATATCAACTGATCAAAAAAGGGCAACAATAGTTTGCCCTTTTTTATGGGTGATCTTTAATATTTTTGGAAACTCGTAAAAAAGTACCCCAAAGTAGGGGGGTGACTTTTGTCTTTAGTACGAAAAGATTACCAAATCGCTTCACTCAGGTTTTCATCCAGCTCCTTACCCTTCGCGCATTTGTCACTAAAATAGGGATGAAACCTATATGCACCATCGTAATAATCTCGCGCATTTTGTTCAGCGACGTGATGCAGCACACCTAGCATTCTGGCTGCTCTGACATTTCTTTGGATGGCCTGGCAGTCGGTTTTTTGTTCGTTCATTTCGCCGCGAACGTGCATAGCCTCGTGGGTGAACACATGGAGGCTGGTGATTTCTCTTGTATTTGCCGTTTCAGGATCTTCCAGATAATCACGTAAATCATTACAGGTGGGGTATTGCAGTACGATTTCCCCCGTTACTGGATTGCCTGTGCCGGCAAGCCCAAACTTGTCATAGACCGATTGAAATACCGTAGCGCATTTAACATGGGCGGGTTTGCCATCAGCCAGTAACGTGGCTTTAGAAGATAATAGACTTTCAAAACGCCAGTGATCGAGAATCGGTTTGCACGAGAGCACGCCGAGTATAAACAACACGGCTATATAACCTTTGGAAAAGGTATCCAGTGCTTGATGGCTTTTGATCTCCCGATAAATCATCCAGAAGAAAAACAGACTTACGACAAAAAGAATTAGCATTTTTGTTTCTTTGAAATTGTTTAATTAGTATACAAATTAATGTAAGCAGTAATTTAACAGATTCACTATTTATGCCAGATGAATGAAAAACCCGCTATAAGTAGGGGGGGGTGGATAACATCTAAGCTGATAATTAGCATAGAGACCTTTTTGATTGCTATCACTATTTACTCTGTTTTCTAGTAAACTCCCGCCCTTTCGTATCTACCCATTTCTGGATTCATTATTTTGCATACCCTTTCCCAATTAAAATCTGGTGAACTTTCAGGCATTCAACGTCTATCATTGTCAGAAAATCTAACGTCATTTCCTATGGAGATTCTATCTCTGGCGGATAGTTTGGAAATCCTTGATTTAACCAACAATAACTTGTCTTCATTACCCGAAGAATTGGTGCAATTGCAGAAGCTTAAAATCCTGTTTGTTTCAGATAATGACTTCGAAGAATTACCAGAAGTGCTTGGGCAATGCCTGAATCTGGAAATGATTGGTTTCAAATCGAATAAAATAAAACACGTTCCTGAGAACGCATTTCCGCCAAAATTACGTTGGTTGATATTAACGGATAACCAGATTGCTAAAATGCCTGATTCTTTGGGCGAGCGACCTCGACTCCAAAAATTAGCATTGGCAGGTAATCGGTTAACAGAGTTACCGCAAACTTTAGCGAAATCTACTAATTTAGAATTAGTCCGAATCTCAGCGAATCAATTGACGGAGTGTCCTGATCAATTGCTGGGTTTGCCGAAACTTGCGTGGTTTGCATTTTCGGGCAATCCATTTAGTTATTCGGATATTGAGATCAAGTCAGCTCCCGAAATACCTTCAAATAGTTATGAGTTGCTAGAAGAACTTGGTCGTGGCGCGTCTGGCGTGATTTCCAAAGCGCGCTGGAATCAGCAGCAAACTGAGTATCATATACAGTTTCAAAACGATATTGCGGTTAAAGTATTTAAAGGCGAAGTCACTAGTGATGGTTATCCAAAAGATGAATTGAATGCCTGTTTGAAAGTAGGCAATCATCCAAATCTGGTGGAGTCTTTGGCTCAAGTAAATGAAATCGGGTTGAATGGAAAAAGCTATCTCGCTTTAATCATGAGTTTGATTCCGCCGCATTTTGATAATCTGGGTCAACCACCGAATTTTGAAACGTGTACTCGCGATACCTTTCCTGATGATTTTTTCTTGTCGATAGCGCAAATTCAGAAAATAGTGGGGCAAATGGAAGATGTCTTTCACCATTTGCATTCCAGTCAGGTGTGTCATGGAGACTTGTATGCGCACAATGCTTTGTTTGATGAAAAAGCGAATATTATTGTTGGAGACTTTGGTGCTGCGACGATGTATCACATGCTGAATGAAAAACAACAGGCTCAAATTAAGCAGATTGAACATCGTGCTTTAAATTATTTTATTGAGGATTTATTGAGTGTGTGTCAGGAAGAAGATAAAGCCAGTGAAACTTACAAGAATCTTGAGCGAAAGATTACTGGTTAATTTAGATTCTTGCTTGATAAGTTATCTTTAACAAAACTGTTCTGTAAAAAACTATTTTGTAAAAAAAGCCTAGCTTTGAATAAATTCTATTTACGTTTTTAAAAAAACAAAAACGTAATATCCTTCAAAAGTAGGGGTGACTTAACACTAATTGTCGGGCGTATGCTTTTCCAGTATCTCTATAAATGCTTTACCAGCATTCGATAAGCTGCGACTAGCGTGTTGCACAATACCAAGTGTTCTTTCAATTTTAAGACCTTTTACTTTTATCTCCGTTAAATCATCGCCGAGCATGGTTTTGGGCAATGCACTCCAGCCTAAGCCGATGGTGACCATCATGCGGATAGTTTCGAGATAGTTGGTTTCCAGTATCACATCTAACGCACCTTGTTTCTGTATCACCGGTTTCTCGATAACACTTCTGGTGTAAGTGCCTACCGCAGGAAGAATAGCGCTGTGTTTGGCAAGTTCAGAAAGATTAATAGCCTTGTCTTTGGATATTGCTACTAGCGGATGATCGGGAGATACGGCAATCGTTAATGGATCATTCCACAGTGGCGTGATTTTTAAACGTTTTGAATTACTTAATGGGAGGGTCACGACACCCAATTCGAAATGGCCTTTTTCAATTTCGTGGCAAGCGTCTTCAGAATCCATAAAAGCTAAATCTAATCGCACTTGTGGGTAACTTTCGGTAAAGTTTTTTAAGATATCGGGTAAACGATGCAGGCCGATGTGGTGTGAGGTGACCAGTGATAGTTCACCGCTGACCTGGCCATTGAGGTTGTCGATAACGCGTTGTGATTCTTTCATGTCTTGCAGAATGCGTTCAGCAATTGGTAACAGTGCGCGACCCGCTTCGTTTAACATCACGCGTTTACCAACACGGTCAAACAATTTGCTACCGAGTTGGTCTTCTAATAGCGCTATACGTTTACTAACCGCCGGTTGCGTTATATAAAGGTGTTCCGCCGCTTTAGAAAAGGTACCTAATTCGGCAACTGAGATGAAGGCTTTGTAGGCTGAAATATCCATAAAAGTGAAATGCAAATCCTATATAACTAATTGGAATGAAAATTATGAAAATATACAATTATAGTTATATAAGTATTAAGAGTAAACTCGCCCGAATGATAGATAAGTTGGGCGCTGTTGGTTTTTTATACGTTTAAATGCCCTACGACTAGTTAATGAAAGGTAAATTTTATGTCAGGAAAAACACTTTACGACAAGATATTCGATTCCCATGTGGTCCGTGAAGAAGACGGTACTTCATTATTGTATATCGATAGACATCTGGTTCACGAGGTTACATCGCCACAGGCCTTCGAGGGTTTGAGATTGGCAAATCGTGATCTATGGCGCACCAATTCAATTGTTGCAGTACCTGATCATAATGTACCGACGACTAAAGCCCATCGCGGCAATGGTACGGCGGGTATCTCTGATCCTGTTGCCAAGATTCAGGTTGAAACACTGAATAAGAACTGTGAAGAATACAAAATCAATGAATTCTTGATGGATGATATCCGTCAGGGAATCGTTCATGTTATCGGCCCAGAGCAGGGTGCAACTTTACCCGGTATGACGGTTGTTTGTGGCGATTCACATACGTCTACGCATGGTGCGTTTGGTGCATTGGCACACGGTATCGGAACTTCTGAAGTTGAGCACGTAATGGCAACTCAGTGTTTGATTCAAAAGAAGATGAAGAACATGTTAGTCAGTGTCGACGGCAAAGTTGGCCCTGGTGTCACTGCTAAAGATATCGTGCTAGCGATTATTGGTGAAATCGGTACAGCGGGAGGCACAGGTTGTGCGATCGAGTTTGCTGGTGAAGCCATTATGGATCTTTCTATGGAAGGTCGTATGACGGTTTGTAATATGGCTATCGAAGGTGGAGCGCGTGCGGGCATGATTGCGGTAGACCAAAAAACTATCGATTACGTCAAGGGTCGTCCTTATGCGCCGACAGGCGAGACTTGGGATAAAGCCGTTGAAGCATGGCAAGACTTAAAATCAGATGATGATGCAGAATTCGATGAAATCGTTCGTATTCATGCAGGTAGTATTGAGCCACAAGTAACTTGGGGAACTTCACCTGAGATGGTGCTGTCGGTTAATGCGAAAGTGCCTGATCCAGCGGCAGAAGATGATGCGGTTAAAAGTCAGGGCATTGCTTCTGCACTTAAATACATGGGGCTTGAAGCAGGGCAATCAATCAATGAGATTGCTGTCGATAAGATTTTTATCGGTTCTTGTACCAATTCACGCATCGAAGATATGCGCGAGGCGGCATCGGTTGTTAAAGGGCATAAAGTTGCGGATAACGTAACCTTGGCGATGGTTGTTCCGGGATCTGGTTTAGTCAAAAAACAAGCGGAAGATGAAGGTTTGGATACTATCTTCACTGATGCCGGTTTCGAATGGCGAGAGCCGGGCTGTTCCATGTGTTTGGCGATGAATGCCGATAAATTGGAGCCAGGTGAGCGTTGTGCGTCGACGTCAAACCGAAACTTTGAAGGGCGTCAGGGACAAGGCGGAAGAACACATTTGGTAAGTCCAGCTATGGCTGCGGCGGCTGCCATTAACGGGCACTTTACTGATGTGCGCGACTTAGAAAGAGCGGAGGTATAGTCATGGAAAAGTTTACAGTACATAAAGGTTTAGTGATCCCATTGGATCGTTCGAATGTGGATACCGACGCGATTATTCCTAAGCAATATTTAAAGTCGATTAGCCGTACAGGCTTTGGACCGACATTATTTGATGATTGGCGTTATGAAAAAACGGGCGAGCCAGGAATGGATCATTCCAAGCGTGCACTTAAGAAAGACTTTGTTTTGAATCAGCCGCGTTACCAAGGTGGTTCGATTTTATTGGCGCGAGAAAATTTCGGTTGTGGTTCATCACGTGAGCATGCGGTTTGGGCTCTGGAAGATTATGGAATACGTGCGGTAATAGCGCCGAGTTTTGCTGATATTTTCTACAATAACTGCTTTAAAAATGGCATTTTGCCGATTGTTTTATCAGAAGAGAAAGTTGATTCGCTATTTTCAGAAACAGAAATAATGGAAGGCTACAGTCTAACGATTGATCTTGAAAAACAACAAGTGATCGAGAAAGATGATTTGCATGCTGAAGCTACCAGTTTTGAGGTTGATCCGGTGCGCAAACATTGTTTGTTGAATGGTTTGGACGATATTGGTTTAACTTTACAACATGCCGATGAAATCAGAGCGTATGAAGAGAAGCGTAAACAGACTGCACCTTGGTTGTTTAGTTAAAAAACACTTCAAAAGTAGGGGGGTGTATTAGGAGATTCAATGACTACAAACCCAGCTCCCACATAGTACATCGACGATTCCTTATGGAATCTACGATGGACTTTTCTGGCTCTTGGTGAGCCTTGAAAAGCCACCCCCCCCTACTTATAGGCACTTTTTGAATATTGTTGTTTAGTTGATAAAGCAAACGACTAATTAAAGAATTTTAAAGATTGGAAAGGATAGAGAAATGACACAGAAGATTTTAGTACTTCCCGGTGACGGTATCGGTAAAGAGATTGTTGCAGAAGCAATCAAAGTAATCGACACCCTTAAATCAGATTTTGGTTTGGATGTGGAAATTACCAACGGTGATATCGGTGGAGCAGCTTATGACGCTGCTGGTCATCCTTATCCTCCAGCTACCCAAGTGTTAGCAAAAGAAGCCGATGCCATTTTATTGGGTGCTGTAGGTGGTTATGAATACGAAGAGTTACCTCGTGACCTTAGACCTGAGCGCGGCTTGTTGGGAATTCGAGCTGATCTGCAATTATTCTCAAACCTTCGTCCTGCGATTCTTAATGAAGAGTTGGCAGATGCTTCGTCGTTACGTCCTGAGATTGTTGCTGGTCTGGATATGATGATTGTTCGTGAATTAACCGGTGGTATTTATTTTGGTGAGCCACGTGGTATTCGCACATTGGAAAATGGTGAGCGCCAAGGTTACAACACACTGATCTATAAAGAGTCTGAGATCGAGCGTATCGCTCATTCTGCATTCCAGATTGCCATGAAGCGTGGTAAACGTCTTTGTTCAGTAGATAAAGCTAACGTTCTTGAAGTGATGGAGTTGTGGCATGAAGTGATTGATCGTGTTGCGAAGGAATATCCTGAAGTTGAAGTAAGTCATATGTATGTGGATAACGCATCGATGCAGTTAGTTAAAGATCCTAAGCAGTTTGACGTGATGGTCACGGGCAATATGTTTGGTGATATTTTATCTGATACGGCGGCAATGTTAACAGGGTCAATCGGCATGCTTCCATCGGCTTCTTTAGATGCAAATGGCAAAGGCATGTACGAACCGATTCATGGTTCAGCACCTGATATCGCAGGAAAAAATATTGCAAACCCATTGGCGACAATTATGTCTGTGAGCATGATGTTACGTTACTCTTTAGATAAAGCAGAGTTGGCAGACAAGATCGATGCAGCGGTAGAAGCTGTATTAAAGCAAGGATTACGCACAGCGGATATTTACGTAGAAAGCGAAGGTCTGAAAAAGATTTCAACAAGTGAGATGGGCGATGCAGTAGTTGCTGCCCTAAAAGGATAATTAACATGTCTAATAAAACATACGATGTAGCGGTAGTTGGTGCAACTGGCGCAGTAGGCGAAGTAATGCTGGAGATTCTGGCTGAGCGTAATTTCCCAGTGGGAACAGTTTACGCCTTAGCAAGTGAGCGTTCTGCAGGTAAACGTGTAAAGTTTGGAAACAAAAGTCTGGTTGTTGAAGATCTGGCGACGTTTGATTTCTCAAAAGTGCAAATCGGTTTATTTTCACCAGGTGGCGCAATTTCTCGTGAATATGCGCCAATCGCAGCGTCTCAAGGTTGTGTTGTTATCGATAACACATCTGAATTCCGTTATGACGACGATATTCCATTGGTTGTTCCAGAGGTTAATCCTCATGCGGTTGCTGAATATACCAACCGTGGAATCATTGCGAACCCTAATTGTTCGACGATTCAAATGCTGGTCGCTTTAAAACCGATTCATGATGCGGCAAAAATCACGCGTATTAATGTGTGCACTTATCAGGCGGTTTCAGGTTCCGGTAAACCTGCGATTGAAGAGCTTGCGGGACAAACAGCGCAGTTATTAAACGGTAAAGAAGCGAAAGTTGAGGTTTATCCGAAGCAGATTGCTTTCAATGTTATTCCTCAGATTGATGTTTTCCAGGATAACGGTTACACCAAAGAAGAAATGAAAATGGTTTGGGAAACTAACAAGATCATGGAGGACGATGATATTTTAGTGAATCCGACAGCGGTTCGTGTTCCTGTTTTCTTTGGGCACTCTGAAGCGGTACATATCGAAACACGTGACAAAATCTCGGCGGAGTATGCGACTGAGTTGTTACAGAATACTGAGGGTGTAGAAGTCATTGATCGTCGTGAAGATGGCGGTTATCCAACAGCTGTATCAGAAGGAGCGAATAACGATCCTGTGTATGTGGGTCGAATTCGTGAAGATATTTCTCATTCAAACGGTTTAAATATGTGGGTTGTTGCAGATAATGTACGAAAAGGTGCTGCATTAAACAGCATTCAGATCGCTGAAGTTCTCATCAGAGATTATATTTAAACAAGATTGTTAGTCGTTTGTGTTAGTAGACCCTTCGTATATAAGTAGGGTTTATATAGCTTACAACGTTAAAACCTGTCAGAAATTGTCACTTTCTGACAGGTTTTTTTTGTATAAGGACAAATAAGGACAAAAAATGACAATAAAGTGAATCGTTCAGTTTTGATTCATCCTTATTTTGATATATTTGTGCACAGTATCCAGTATTTAGGGGTCTGGAGTATTTACATCATAGTATTAATAATAATTAAAAGACCTATGAGTAGATACGATAACAATAAATATAACTAACCATTAGCTCTGTTTAGAGCAATGAGTCTCAGGAATGTTTCGTAAGTTTGTTGAAGCAATGAATGGATTCAGAATGTTGATAAAAATAATAAAAGGGGAATAACAAGTGAATAAGAAAGCCTTAAGTCTAGCCATCTGCATGGCAATGGCTATCCCAACAGCTTCTAACGCACTCAGTCTAGGTGAGATTGAATCCAAATCCAGTTTGAATCAACCTTTCCAGGGTAAAATTAACTTACTTTCAACAAGCGTCGCAGAAGCGAAAAGTCTACGCGTTAGAGTTGCTTCTCCTGATGTATTTAATAGAGTGGGAATTGATAGACCAGCGTTTTTGAACAGTATTCGTTTTAAAACAACTGTACAAAATGGCCGACCTGTTATTCTGGTTAGTTCTAATCAGCCTATTAATGAGCCGTTCCTTAACTTCTTATTAGAAGTCAGCTGGCCAAATGGGCAACTCCTTAAAGAATATACGGTTCTTCTTGATCCACCAGTGTTAATGCGACCTAATACAGCAATCGCAAACAACAACGCAGGTGTTCGAGCAGAACCAAGAGCACAAGGTCGCATTACACGACCCGCTGCTCAACCACGTCAGGTTCAACAACAACCACGTCGCGTAGTAAGAGCAGCTGCTCCCGCACAAGCTCAAAGAGCTCCTGTTAGAAGACCGGCTGCTGCACCTGCTAGAGTTGCACAAGCTTCACAGAGTAGAAATTATCGCGTAAGACGCGGTGATACATTATCTAAAATTGCTGGCAAGTTAGGTTATCAAGGTGTTCGTAAAGAGCAGATGATGGTTGCCTTGTTTGAGAAAAACCGAAGAGCGTTTAGCCAAGGTAATATGAATAACCTGAAATCAGGTGTTCTGATGGCTCGTCCTTCTATTCAAGAAGCGAGATCCACTCCTGTTCGTACAGCAAAATCTCAGATTGTTGCTCAGGCAAGGTCTTGGAAAGCGGCACGTGCTGAACAAGTTGCAAAAGCAAAAGGCAGTTCAAAGTCTGTTAATCAGTCAGCCCGCCTAGAAGTAATGGGTAAGAATAATAAGGCATCTGGTGAGTCATCAGGTTCTGGTAAAGGTTCTGTAGCAGAACTTAATAAGCAGTTAGCGATGTTAACGGAGTCATTGACTTCTAAGCAAAATGAAAACGAAGAATTGAAGTCACGAGTTTCCGAACTTGAATCTTTATTACGTAAAAAGAATCGTTTGATTACGCTTAAGAGTGAGCAACTCGCTGGTTTACAAGCTAACCTGAATGGTGAGCCTGCTCCAGTGCAGAGTACTGAGCAAACAGTTGATGCGGCAGTAGAAAATAATAATGAAACTGCTCCTGTAAATTCATCAGAAACACCTCAACCAGTTGTTGAAAATCAAGGTACTGATATTCAGGAACAAGTTGCAGGTAGTCTAGCGAATGAGAACGGTGAAATAATTCGTACTCCTGATCCTGCGGTAGTTGATAATGTACCGGAAGTGGTTGAGCCAATCACTCCTAAGGTAAAACCAACGCCACCGTTTAAGAATGAAGCTGCTGAAGAATCAGCTTTCGATATCATGGGTATGATCAGCTCGCCAACTGCACTTGGTATAGGTGGTGGTTCATTACTAGCACTGTTAGGTGGACTGGCCTTCATGAGACGTCGTAAATCTAAAGGTGAGGAAGTAGAAGATTTCTCAAGCATGATTGATAGCGGTCTGCATGGTGATCAAGCCGAAGATTTTGCAAACGATGAAACAACGTTTGTTGATGACAACGAAATGATTGATGAATCTGAGTTTGTGATGCACGATGAAGATATCGAAGCACATGCTGATGTAGAAGAGAATCATCCTGAGCCAACTAGCGCTGAATCTGATAACGAATTAGATGATCTAATTCAGGAAGCGGATGTTTACATAGTGTACGGCTTACATGATCAAGCTGAATCTGAAATAAAACGTGCGATTACTAGTTACCCGAATAATGCAGCGCTTCACGCTAAGCTACTAGAAAATTACAAAGCGGCAGGTGAGAAGGATGCATTTGAAGAAGCAACTAAGGTCTTCATGGATTTGGATGCAGATGATAAACAAAATTACTGGGACGAAATTTGTGAATGGGGTAAAGCATTACTTCCTGATAGCAAATTATACGAAACTTCATCGTTACCTAAGGCAAGTGGTGTAGCAGCAGCTGCAGCAGGAGTCGCAATGATAGCCGGGACAGCAGTAGCATCTGCAGGCGACAAAGCCGAAGAAGTTGTAGGAGATATGGCAAACGCACTGTCTGATGATGACTTAATCGAAGACACTATTCTGGATGAATCAGAGAAGCTAAGTTTTGATGAAGAAATGTCTGAACTTAGTGACTTAGATGATATTGACACTGACTTGGATGATCTGGAAGATTTCGATCTAGACGATATTTTAGGCGAAGACGATAGTATCGATCCAGTTGCTGAAGTAGGTGATCTAGAAGGTTTTGAAACTGATATCATCGATACAGACGATACGAATATGATAGATCTTGATGATGACTTTAGTATCGACATTGACGATGACATGGATGACTTGACTGAAAAAGCATCAGATTCAATTCTAGATGTGGCAACAGATAAGTCAGATGATCTAGAGTTCTCAATGGATGATGATTCCTTAGATAAGTTACTAGATGCTGAAGACTTTTCTGAAGTTTCTCTAGAAGAAGGCTTAGATAGAGCTGAGAGTCATGATCTAACAAATCTTAATCTAGAATTAGATTCAGATGACTTTGATAAAATAATGCCAGGTGAGCATGCTTACAAAGCAGTTGCTAGTGAAACATTAGATAGCAAGCTTGATGATGATAACTTACTCGCAGATTTTGATGATAATTTATCATTCCTTGATCTGGACTCAGGTTCTGAAGTAATCGAAGAAACACAAGTTGAAACTAAGATTGATCTTGCAAAAGCATATATCGACATGGGTGATATAGAAGGCGCAAGAAGTACTTTAGAAGAAGTTATGGAAGAAGGTAGTGATGAGCAAAAACGCCAAGCTGAAGAACTACTTCATAACAATGGCTAAGCTACTAAAGAGTTAGATGCTTACAAACTGATCTAATTTTTAATAGTAAATCAAAAACCGGGCATAGCCCGGTTTTTTTATGTCTGAAATTAATAGGCAGTTCTGGCTCAATAACAAGATAAAAACGATCGCATAGGATCATCGAAAAACTGTTGGTAAAAGATAGAATAGTCTTCAGACTAAACGATATACTTACGTATCATCATCAGAGAGTTATTAATGAAATACGCAGCATGCATCGAATACAATGGTACCGCTTATTATGGCTGGCAACGTTTATCGCATGGCCCTTCAGTGCAAGGTGAAGTAGAAAAGGCGCTTTCCTCGGTTGCAAATCACGCTATAGATTTAACGTGCTCAGGTCGAACTGATAGTGGTGTTCATGGAATAGGTCAAATCGTACATTTTGAATCTGATGCTGTACGCACTGAAAAAGCATGGATTATGGGAACAAATACCAATCTGCCTGATGATATTGCGTTGCGCTGGATTCAACCTGTAGATGATGAATTTCATGCGCGCTTTGCTGCGCTTTCAAGGCGCTACCGATATATCATTCTGAATCAACCAACACGTCCTGCATTATTGGATAAGAAAGTTTGCTGGTTTCGATACCATCTTGATGAAAATGCTATGCAAGATGCTGCAAGCAAATTATTAGGCGAGAATGACTTCAGTAGCTTTCGAGCGGCTGGTTGTCAGGCAAAACATGCGATGCGTGAGTTACAGGAAATCACAGTGACACGTGATCATCGATATATCTATGTTGATATCGTCGCCAACGCTTTTTTGCATCATATGGTTAGAAATATTGTGGGTAGTTTATTTCTGGTGGGAACTGGCGATAAATCACCGCAGTGGTTTACAGAACTCTTGGAAATAAAAGATCGAACACAGGCAGGAATAACTGCACCTGCCTGTGGTTTGTATTTTGTCAGTGTTAAATACCCTGAAAGATTTAATTTGCCTGACGTTGCTTCGCCACCATTTTATGGTTTGTGACAAGTTCTGATGGGGTTTCGAAAATAATCTTATAAAAACTGCCTGAAAGTAGGGGGGTGACTTATTATTCAGTTTATTTAAATGAGGTGATTTCCCAGTCTCGTTTAGTGCCAACCTCACGTAATCTCTCATCCGGATCAACAACAATAGGTGTATCTACTATTTCTAATAAAGGTAGGTCATTGATTGAATCACTGTAGAAATAACTTCCCTCCATTGAATCATTATTCTTTTTCAACCAATCATTTAAACGCGTGACTTTGCCTTCTTGAAAACATGGGGTGCCCTCTATTTCCGTTGTATATTTTCCATCTATAATCTTTGGTTCGGTAGCGATTAGGTGTTTAATGCCTAAGTGAGTCGCGATAGGACGAGTGATAAAGCTATTGGTCGCAGTAATAATGACTAGCGTATCACCTTGGTTTTTGTGTTTATTCAATACTGTAGGGGTCTGAGGTTTTATTCTTGGTAAGATATAAGTTTGCATAAATTCTTGGTGCAAATTATTCAATTCTTCTCTGCTAATTAAAGACAGAGGTTTAAAGCTAAAAGCTGAAAACTCAACGATATCTAATGTGCCTTGTTTATATTGTTCATAAAAGTAGGTGTTTGCTTTTTCGTATTCATCGGCATCTACAAGTTTTTTAGAAACTAAAAAATTACCCCATTCATAATCGCTGTCCCCATCTAAAAGAGTATTGTCTAAATCGAATAATGCTAGTGCCATGCTGTTTCCTGCTTATTAAATATTAATTCCCTTATTGTATCGCTAAAAATTTGCTGATTCACTGCCGATGTGGAAGAATCGACTTAATTAATAGTTTTGGAGAATATCGTGATTGATGATGACGGCTTTCGAGCCAATGTTGGTATCATTCTATCTAATTGCGATGGTGAAGTATTTTGGGGAAAAAGAATTGGCCAGACATCCTGGCAGTTTCCACAAGGTGGTATAGATGAAGGTGAGACACCACTTGAAGCGATGTTTAGAGAATTGCATGAGGAAACAGGTTTGCGTGAGAAACATGTTGAGGTAGTAGGCTCTACTCAAGACTGGTTGCGTTACCGCCTTCCCAATAAAATGGTTCGTCGTTGTAATAATGGAAAAGTGTGTATTGGTCAGAAGCAGCGTTGGTTCCTGTTAAAACTTACCTGTGATGATTCTTCGGTTGATTTGGAAGCATGTGATGTGCCTGAGTTTGATGGCTGGCGTTGGGTTAATTATTGGCTACCCGCAAAAGAGGTCGTATACTTTAAACGAAGAGTGTATGAGCGTGCGTTACAAGAACTTGCTCCTCTGACACTAATAGGTCACCCATCTACCATTGATTCTGATGATGAAGATAGCAGAGAAGTCGGCTAGCTACTTGGGGCAGTTAATCACTGTCCTGAGTTAATTTATTGTCCGCTACTAAATAGCTAAAAAATAGAAATAATAAAGAGTATTAACTTGTCTCCTAGTGAAAACAGACTGATTCCCTATCTGGAAAAATATGGAAGTCATTGTATGGCTTATACAAGCCTAGAACCCTGCATGAAATATTTTGTTATGGAGGATATTGGCTATATCGCCTATATCGATTTCAAGCATTGGTTTTGGTCTCGCAAAGAGCGCAAAATAGTACTTTCTAATCCCGTCTGTCATCCTGACAACTACAGAAAAATGCTGGATGCTTTTATCTATAAATTTTCAGATGTGATTTTTGTACAAACGTCTCGCAGTTTTGCTGAAGTGCTTGATGAAGCAGGTTATCAAACAAATATTTTCGGTATTGAAACTGAAATACCTATTTCAGACTTTAGTCTGGCAGGTAAGCAGCGGGCAAAGCTAAGGCAATGGCAAAATAAATGTAAGCGTGAAGGTGTTTCTGTATTTGAAAAAAATATTTCTGATATGTCAGATACGGAAGAGCAACAAGCGATTTCGCAGATTTCTGAAAGTTGGTTGAAGAATAAAGGTGGAAGTGAATATAGCTTTCTAGTTCGACCGCTTAGAGCGGAAACCGAAAAAGATGTGCGTTATTTCTGGGCTTACCAGAATGATAAATTAATAGCTTTTGCTACCTTTGATCCAATCTATCGAGACGGTAAGGTTGTTGCCTATTATCACAATATTGATCGTATTGCTGATAATGTCCCACACGGCACCAGCGCAACGATTATTTTAGCGGCAATCGAGGTTTTTAAAACTGAGGGCGTCGAAGTTGTAAATCTGGGGATGTCACCGTTGTTTTTGCAAAGAGGATTATCGCAAGAGCTCAATTATAATAAATTGACTCGAAAAGCCTTCTGGTATGCCTTCGAAAAATTAAATTATATCTACCCATTCCAGGGGAATGCTTCACACAAAAAGAAATTTAATGGTAAAGCGAATCCCGTCTATATTTCAGGTACTAATGGTACCGGTTTGAGGGAAGTATTTGCGATGGTTAAAGCGAATGGCATGATTTGAATTACACTGATTTGATTGCATCTTACCAATTTAAACGTGTAAAAAAACGCCTCAAAGTAGGGGGGTGGCTTAGTGAAAATTAAGCGGTTGAAGTGATTAAATTTGATATAAGTCTCTTGTTTAATACTAGTGCTGGCAATATTATGCCGCTCTCCAAACTTAGAATAAAATTTTATGAGTGATTTCATACCGCCATACCCGAAACGTCACACTAAAGAAATAAATCCGTTTCAAGCGCTTTACTATGCACAACAAGACTTGCTCTCTATCTGGGATGAGGAATCATTCGAAGTAGAGTTTATGCATCGGAAAATTCTGAAGCAGAATATTTTTATTGCGAATTCTCCAGACTTAGTGCGCTATATCTTCGTAGAAGCGAAAGAAAATTATGAGCGTAAGAGTCCTCAAATGAGACGAGCGCTTGAGCCTTTACTGGGTGATGGGTTGTTCATAAGTGATGGTGATACCTGGGCGAGTAGACGCAAAATTCAAATGCCACTTTTTGATTCTGCACATATCAAAATGTTTAGTAGGGTGATGACCTCCACGATTCATGAAATGGCAGAAGAATGGGCGAAAGTACCTGAAGGTGGAGAGGTAAATGTTCACACAGAGATGGGTAAGCTGACTGCTGAAATCATCGCAAGAACCTTGTTTGGGGAAAAATTAGGTTCTGAGAATAGTGCTGCTGTGGTTGATGCTTTTGCCGCTTATCAGTCAGTAGTAAAGCAAATGGCATTAAGTAATTTTCTCGGATTGCCGGATTGGTGGCCAAATGTTAATGCTAAAGTGGGCAAGGCGCGTAAGGCAGCAAAAACAATTCATAATGCTGTCGATGCAATCATTGCGAAAGCCGAAGAAGGTGGTCATGACGGGACATTGGTTGCCGAACTGTTAAAAGCAAACCAGACTGAAAGTGGTATCGATACCATGACTAAGGAACAAATTCGCAATGAATTAATTGTTTTATTTATGGCTGGTCATGAAACTACTGCTAATGTGTTGGCGTGGACTTGGTACCTGATTTCACAAGCGCCTGAGGTTGAAAAAAAGCTTCACGCAGAGTTAGATGAAGTTTTGCAAGGAAGAACGCCTGAATTTGCAGATGTTGATAAGCTAAAATATACACGCGCGATTCTCGATGAGACCATGCGTTTGTATCCGCCGGTTCCAATTTTATCCAGAGAAGCGCTCGAAGGAGATACTATTCGAGGTAAGAAAGTACCACCGGGTTCGATTATGTTGATTGTTCCATGGTTAATTCAACGTCATAAAAAATATTGGGATAAGCCGGATCATTTTATACCTGAACGCTTTATGCCGGATGCGCCTAAGCCAATTAAATTTACCTATATCCCTTTTAGTGCTGGTCCTAGAGTGTGTTTGGCGAAAAATTTCGGAATTATCGAATCTGTTTTATCAATTGCTATTTTGGCTCAAAAATTCCGATTGTCACTCGATGAAAATCAGAAAGTTGAGCATGAGTGCCGCCTGACATTAAGGCCAAAAGGGCGTTTACCAATGAAAATTCAGAATAGAAATTAATGAGTTAACGCTTTATTTATATGGTATTTATTAAGTGAAAAATGGTTTGTGCGGCTTTTATTGTTACTCTGGATTCTTCTGTTATAAACATAGCCTGTAATTAAGTGACAGAAGCTATGCACGAAAGGTGCAATATCATGTAGAATCCCTCACATAATTAGGATGTGAGATCTCCTCAAGGATAGTTCATTGTCAGAAGTAAAAAAGAAAATTGCCGTTGTCGGTATGGCTTGTCGTTTCCCAGGTGAAGCCTCTTCACCAGATGCTTATTGGGATGTGTTGAAAAATGGTAAAGATGTCGTCACAGAAGTCAGTTCAGAACGTTGGGGAACTGATTTTTACAAACATCCAAACAAAAAAGAACCCGGTAAAAGTTATACCTTTGCTGCAGGTGTTCTGCCACAAGTAGATGAATTTGATGCGGCTTTCTTTGGGATATCCCCTCGTGAAGCGGCACAGATGGATCCTCAGCAACGTCTTCTTTTAGAATTAACATGGGAAGCGTTAGAAGACGGCAAACAAATTCCGCAGTCTCTAGCAGGATCTCAATGTGCTGTATACGTTGGTATAGCGAGTACTGATTACGCGCATCGCCGCATGGATGATTTGAGTTCGTTAGATCCTTACTCAATGACAGGTAATACAGCCAGTATTGCATCTAATAGAATTTCCTATATTTATGATTTGCATGGGCCAAGTGTTTCCGTAGATACGGCCTGTTCATCTTCTTTAGTTGCTCTTCATCAGGCATGTAATGCTATTTGGAATGGTGATGCTCCTTCAGCGATAACTGGCGGCGTGAATATGTTGCTTCATCCGTTTGGTTTTGTCGGTTTCTCAAAAGCTTCTATGTTATCTCCTCGCGGTCGCTGTCGTGCTTTCGATGCTACTGGAGATGGTTACGTAAGATCTGAAGGCTCTGCTGTTTTATTCTTAAAACCTTTGGAAGATGCAGAAGCCGATGGCGATCCTATACATGCTGTAATCGTTGACACGGCGATAAATAGTGATGGTCGTACAAATGGAATCACATTGCCAAGTACTGAAGGCCAAGCTGGCTTATTAGAAACGATTTACAGCCGTGCAGGAATTCATCCAAATGATCTTAGTTATTTGGAAGCGCATGGAACAGGCACGGCAGTAGGTGACCCCTTAGAAGCTGGAGCGCTGGCAAAAGTACTGGGAAGACCTCGCAAAAAATCATTGCCTATTGGTTCTGCAAAAACGAATCTTGGGCATCTTGAAACAGCTTCTGGTATGGCTGGTTTACTAAAAGTAATCTTAAGTCTAAAAAATAGAGCAATACCGCCTTCATTACACTTTGAAATACCTAACCCTAATATAGATTTTGAAGCTGATAAGTTATCCGTTGTTACTTCGTTTACACCATTAAGAGAACGAAAAAAACCATTACTAATGGGTGTTAATTCATTCGGTTTTGGTGGAGCAAACGCGCATATTATTGTTGAGGAATATAAGAAAGAGAAAACAAAAAAATCCTCAAATGCGAAAAAAGTTAAAAATGAAGCACTTATAAATAATGCACTTGCAAATAAAGAAGAGCAACACGCTGCACATTCTCCTCTATTGCTTTCAGCTAAAAGTGAAAATGCGCTAAAAGCCATGGCTGGTCAGTATCGTGATTTATTACAGAGTGCGAGTGAAGATTTTGATGATATTTCATACTCAGCTTATAAAACTCGTCAGAAGTTTGATCATGGCTTAGCGATAAATGCTGATACCGTAGAAGAAGTTGTCGAGTGTTTGCATGCTTATTCTCAAGGTGAAATTCATACTGGCGCTACAGCAGGAACAAAAGTAGAGATTCAAAACAAAAACTCTTTGAATAAAGACGGTGGAGTGAAACTTGCGCTTGTATTTTCCGGTAATGGATCACAATGGCAGGGAATGGGGTGCGAACTATTAGAAAAAGAACCTCTTTTTCTGGAAACAGTAATCAAAGTTAATGAGTTGATTAATGATTATGATGATATTTCTTTAATCGATGAGTTTAAGGCTTCAGAGGAAAACTCACGACTACATCTAACTGAAGTTGCTCAACCTCTATTATTTGCATTACAAGTTGGCGTAATTAAAGTTCTCGAATCTAAAGGCTTAAAAGCGGATGCTGTTATTGGCCATAGTGTTGGTGAAGTAGCGGCAGCATGGGCAGCAGGGGCTTTGGATTTAGCTCAGGCAACTGAAGTTATTTATAGAAGAAGCCATGCACAGGGTAAAACCAGTGGCATGGGTAGAATGGCTGCAGTCGCTATTAGTGAATCAGATGCTAATGAATTAATATCAGAACTACTTCTTGATAGTGATGTGTCAATTGCCGGAATCAATAGTCCCAAATCTGTCACGCTGTCTGGCTCGTTGGAGTCTCTGCAGTTAATTGAAAGTAACTTAAAACAGAATAGTATTTTTTGCCGCATTCTCGATTTGGATTATGCCTTTCATAGCAGTGCTATGGATCCTGTTAAAAATGAAATTCAGACGTCTTTGAAAGAATTGAAGCCTCAGAAATCCAAGATAGAATTTTTCTCTACAGTCAGTGGGGACTTATTCAAAGGTGAAGACCTAGACGCAAATTATTGGTGGGAGAATATTCGAAAGCCGGTTCTTTTCTCTAATGCTATGGGTAATATGTTGGATGAAGGTTATCAAGTTTATCTTGAGATCGGGCCTCATCCGGTACTTCGAACTTACGTTAATGAGTGTAGCAGAGCTAAGGATGTATCATCTCTGGCATTAACAACGATTAAGCGTCAAAGTGAAACTAAAACTGGTTTATTAAGTGGGCTCTACAGCTGTTATCTTGCTGGATGTAACTTGGATGAAACAGTTCTTTTTCCTAAAAAAGTTAGTCAATATGTTGATTTGCCTCATTACCCATGGCAAAAAGAGAGGCACTGGTATTCTTTGACTGCGGAAGGATCAGATCTTGTAAATAGAGATCGAGTGCACCCTCTATTAGGTTATCGCTTAAAGAATCATGAAGCGTGCTGGGAAAATCAAGTAGATGTCGAAATCTTATCTTATTTGAATGATCATGTCGTAGATGGTGGTGCAGTGATGCCTGCTGCTGCTTTTGTAGAAATGGCTTTAGCAGCTTCTAAAGAATGGTTTTCAACGGATGAAGACCAGAAGAAACAATGGGAAATAGAAAATTTAGAAATCAGAGCTCCAATAGTCTTAGATCATGGTAAGTCATTACTTTTCAAATTATTTCCTAAAGATGGTAGCTTCATCATTAGTAGTCGAGATCGTCTGAGTGAAAGTCAGTGGTCAGAAAATGTTGTTGGTAGGCTGTTAGGTAAAACCAATAAGAAAGTGCCAGAAAACTATGCGCTAAATAGTTTCGTTACAAACTCAAATCATACTATCTCGTCCAAAGGGCATTACAAATTAACTGAATCAGTTGGTTTGAGCTATGGTCCAACCTTTCAGGGAATTGACGAAGTATGGGTTTCATCGCTGAGTGCTATAGCCAAAATTAAAAGCGAAAGCCAATTAAATATAGACAATAGTTTATATTTATTACATCCCGCTTTGCTTGATGCTGGTTTTCAGGTACTGGTAGATATTTTCTCTAATAAGATTGAAAACGGAAATCAAGCCGCATTAATACCTGTTCAAATAGGTAAGCTCTATTACTATTCATCGTCCATAGAAAACCTGTCTTATTTACATGTGAATGTAACTAAACAAAGCCCTCAATCAGTAGTTGCTGATTATTTATTGCTGGATTCTGAAGGAGCGGTCTTAGTTGAATTGAAAGACTGTCGTTTCAGAGGTGTCCAGCTGATGCGCAGTGCGGCTTTATTACCAGCGTGTTATGAATTCCAACCATTCTTAATGCCTCTTAATGATTCTGCTTCGGTTTCTCCGGTTGCGGAGCCTGCTGTATTAGTCAGTAATGCTGTTGAGTTTTTAAAAGATCATGAATCTACTCTGCAAAGAGATAGGCATTATCAGGAAGTTTTACCATTATTTGATTTAATGGTGTCCATGTTTGCTTGGCAAGCAATACAAACGTTAAATCCAAAAGGAGATGAGTTCACTCTTCAATCATTAGCGGAACAAGCTCATATTGAATCTGTAAAGCTTCCTTTATTATCTCGTTTACTCGAGATTTTAGTAGAAGATGATTTAGCTACTTTTGAAAATGATCAATGGCTATTAGTAGCATCAAGTGACTTGCCTTCTGCAGAGGATATTTGGCTTTCGGTTCTTGGTGATTCACCTGATTATCTTCCAGAGTTAATGCTATTAGGACGATGTGGCAAACATTTAGCTGATGTTTTACAGAATAAAGTCGATGCTAAAAATTTGTTATTTTCCAATAAAAGTAGCATTCAAGAACATTGGAGTGGTGCTTCTCCTAGTAACTTGAGCATGAACCTAGCCCTACGAAATATTTTAAGTGAAATAGTATCTGACTGGCCTGCAAATAAACGACTTAGGGTTTTAGAAATTGGTGGTAACGATACAGAAATCAGCCAACAAATATTACCTGTTCTTCCAGAAGATCAGTGTGATTACCTATACGTACATCACGATGAAGAGTTGCTATTAAAAGCGGACTTTTCATTAGAAGATTGGGACTTTGTAAATACTCAACAAATAGACTTAAGTCAGGATATTTCTAACAGTTTATTAAATGATGCTAAATTTGACATAGTCATTGCAGCCAATACCTTATATCGATCAGATGACTGCGCCAAAGCGCAAGAAAATATCAAAAAGGTCCTTTCACCTAAAGGGGTTATGTTGTTGATTGAAAGACAATCAGACCGTTTTATGGATATGACTTTTGGTTTGCAAGCTGATTGGTGGATACATACCTCTGATGTGACTAGACCATCTCCGCTTCTTATGACAGCTAATTCCTGGCGTTCAGATTTGAAGGATTTAGGCTTTGATCAAGTCGAGTTGTTAGTTGAACCAGAAGCTACAGGTGATGTTGGTGCCTTTATGGTTATAGCAAATCATAATCATACTGTAGAAATTGAAAAAACAGCTACCAAAGAGAGCGAAATTCAAAACTGGATGATTTTGAAAGATGATGATGAAATCTCTAGTTCATTATCGCATGCAGTAATTACAGAATTGAATAAAGCAGGTCATCAAGTCATTCTGGTTGAAACAGGTGAAACCTATAAACGCCTGGGTCCTATGCATTTTTCATTGAATTTTGATTCCAGCAACAATGAAAAAGAAGAACATTTTGATCACATCCTTTCTACCTTAAAGAAACAAGAGGTGAGTTGTGATGTGATCGTGCATTTGATGGGCTTACGTTGGTATAACGAAACCGAATCTAGTGAAGTTGAAGATATACAGCTTGGACTTCAAAATTTAAGGTGTAGCAGTACAATAGATTTGGTTAAAGGCTTAGAAAAGTCTGGCGTAACAAAAATGCCTCAATTAAAAATTGTAACTTCTGGTGGTGCAACACTGGCAGAGGATAATCAGGACTTTTTGTTTGAGTCAAATCCATCGCAAGCGCCATTGTGGGGACTTGGAAGAGTCATCATGAATGAGCATCCGGATCTTGATTGCAAGCTTATTGATTTGCAGGGGAAATTTGATTTAGATATAACTAGCCGCGTTCTTATGAACGAATTGATGCTGGTAAGTACTGAAAACAATGAAAACGAAGTCATTGTTAATGAAAACGTACGTCATGTAATGCGTATGAAACGTACAGATCTACGTCCGAAAGTGGTTACTAAGAAGATAAAGAATGCGAAAAACGTTAAAACAACAACTGCGAAAATCAAAAAAGACATAGATTACTGTTTGAAATTTAGTTCTCCGGGGCAGCTCAAAAATTTAATTTGGCAAGAATTATCAGAAAACTTCTGTAGAGCAGATGAGATACAAATAAAACCTCATGCAGCAGGACTTAACTTTCGAGATGTCATGTACGCAATGGGGCTTCTCTCTGATGAAGCAGTAGAAAACGGTTTTGCTGGTCCAACCTTAGGAATGGAAGTTTCTGGATTTGTGACGAAGGTAGGTAGTGCTGTTACTGAGTTCAAAGCAGGAGATGAAGTCGTTGGTTTTGCTCCGGCTTGTTTTAGTTCAAGAGTCATTACTCAAACCACCGCTATAACTCATAAGCCCAAAGATTGGAGTTTTGAAGAAGCGACGACAATACCTACAACTTTTTTCACTGTTTATTATGCCCTCAAGCACTTAGCACAAATTGAGCCAGGTGAAAAAATATTGATCCATGGAGCTGCTGGTGGAGTGGGAATTGCTGCTATTCAATACGCGAGATATTGTGGTGCTGAAATTTTTGCTACCGCGGGAAGTGATGAAAAGAGAGATTTTGTTCGATTACTAGGTGCAGATCACGTAATGGATTCCAGGTCTTTAGCATTTGCTGATGAGATCATGGAAATAACCAATGGTTCGGGTATTGATATAGTATTGAATTCTCTGGCGGGTGAGGCTATTACAAGAAATCTGTCAGTATTAAAACCATTTGGTCGATTCCTTGAGTTGGGAAAACGTGACTTCTATGAGAATAGTAAAGTTGGGTTAAGACCGTTTAGAAATAATATTTCCTATTTTGGTATCGATGCAGATCAGTTACTGATTGAAAGACCTGAGCTAGCTAATCGTCTCTTTAAAGAAATGATGAAGTTATTTGATGACGGTAGTTTAAGGCCTATGCCTTACCGAGCTTTCCCTGCCACTCGAATTGAAGATGCATTTCGTTATATGCAACAATCAAGACAAATAGGTAAGGTTGTTGTTTCATTTGAAAATGGTAACTCGATATCTCAAGATGATATTCATCCATTACCAGTTAAAGATGAAGAATTAGTCTGTGATTCAAAAGCTAGTTATTTAGTCACCGGTGGGCTCAGTGGTTTTGGTTTAAAAACAGCTTGTTGGTTGGTGGATAAGGGTGCCAGATCATTAGTGCTAGTGAGTAGAAGTGCCAATGTTTCCAAAGCAGATGAAGAAACAAAAGCGATATTAGACTCACTTAAGGTCAAGGGTGTGAGTATTTATACTCGCGCTTGTGACGTTACTAATATGAAGGCTGTAACTAAATTAGTGTCTGAGATTCAAAAAGATATACCGCCATTAAAAGGTGTTGTTCATGCAGCAATGGTTTTGGATGATGGGTTAATTCGAAATATGTCTCAAGAACAGTTGCTAACAGTAATGCAGCCTAAAGTAATGGGTGGCTGGAATTTACATAAGGCTACAACTGATATTGATCTTGATCTCTTCGTATTGTATTCGTCTGCCACTACTTATGTCGGCAATCCAGGTCAGGCTAACTATGTTGCTGCAAATAGTTATCTCGAGTCTTTAGCCGCGTATAGAAAGTCATTAGGTCTGTCTGCAAATTATGTAGCCTGGGGTGCGATCTCTGATGTGGGTTATTTAGCACGAAACGAGGAAACCAAAGAAGCGTTACAATCACGTTTAGGCGGTGAAGCATTAAACTCGGATAAAGCGCTTAAAATGTTAGAAAAAATAATACTTAGCGATAAGGTCGGTGTTGGAGTTATAGATTTGGATTGGGGGGTCATACAACGTGTAATGCCTGCTGCTAACTCTCCAAAATATGACGAGTTGAAGAGAATGGTCAAAACATCAGACAGTGACCATTTTGAAGATATTCAGACGCTGATTACAAATCTGGGGCAGGCGGAGATTCAAGAGCTTGTTGTAGATTTGTTACTTGATGAGATAGAACAGATATTGCGTTTGCCAAGAGAGAAACTTGATGTAGAGAGGTCAATTTTTGATCTAGGTATGGATTCGTTAATGGGTATGGAACTCGTGTTAGCGATTGAAGAACGTTTTGGGGTTAAATTGCCAGTAATGGCGTTGACCGAAGGGGCTAATATTCTCCGAATAGCAGAAAGAATTACCGAGCAATTATCTGAGTCTGATGATGATTCAATGGCCCCTGATTCAGATCTAGCTAATAATAAATCAGAACATGAAGAAAGTATTTCTGTCGCAGCATCTCGTCACGGTCATGCAGAAAATATGACTGAGAAAGAAGCTGAAGAGTTATCGAAGAAACTTATCGAAGATGCAATGAAGCATTAACCAGTGGTAAAGTAAACGGATGTCAAAAATTAAAAAGAGTAACTTGTTCGGTTTGAGCGGGTCTGTGAAAGACCAACTAGCACAAAAAATGCTAGAAAAACGCTTAAAGAAAGTCACAGAAGCCAAGATGCAGAACGGTGATGTGTTAAGAACAAGAAAGTCACTTCAATCAAATTCGAAGATACCTGATGAATTTTGTCGATTTGATATGTTTCCTGGTTACCAACAAATCAGAATCTTGGAAGCGGGCGGAAAACAATTAGGCGTACCCAGTCCTTTCTTTAAAGAACATGAAGGTGTTGCTGGTAATACGACCACTATCAATGGTCATGAATATATTAACTTTGCCAGTTACAACTATCTGGATTTGTGTGGGCATCCTGAAGTTTCTGAAGCGGCAAAACAAGCTATCGATAAATATGGTACTTCTGCATCTGCGAGTCGACCTGTGGCGGGTGAAAGACCTATTCAGCGTGAATTGGAAATTGCCTTAGCGAAAAAATACGAAGTCGATGATTGTATTGTTTTTGTCAGTGGGCATGCGACGAATGTCACCACCATTGGTTATTTGTTTGGTCCTAAAGATTTAATTTTACATGATTCTTTGATTCACAACAGTGTCGTTCAAGGCGGTCAATTATCGGGTGCAACTCGTCTACCGTTTCCGCACAATGATTGGCAAGCTCTGGATGAATTGTTATTTCAGCAACGAAGAAATTATGAGCGAGTGCTGATAGTTATCGAAGGCATCTATAGCATGGATGGTGATTATCCCGATCTGAAACGTTTTATAGAAATCAAAAAACGTCACAAAGCTTTTTTGATGGTAGATGAAGCTCATTCTTTGGGGGTTCTGGGTGAAAAAGGCCACGGACTTCAAGAGCAGGAAGGTGTAGACGGGCATGAAGTTGATTTATGGATGGGTACACTTAGTAAAACGTTAGCGAGTTGTGGCGGTTATATCGCAGGTGAAAAAGCACTGGTTGAACACCTTAAGTATTCAGCTCCCGGGTTTTTGTACAGTGTAGGGATTTCTCCACCGCTAGCAGCTTCTGCAATTACTGCTTTAAAAATACTAGATCGTGAACCAGAGCGCGTTGAAAGCCTCAAAGCTCGTGGTCAGCAATTTTTGAAATTAGCTAAAGAAAAAGGATTGAATGTTGGGTCGAGCGCAGGTTTATCAGTCATTCCTATCATAACAGGTAGCTCAGCAACTGCTGGAAGACTTGCTAATGCGTGTTTTGAGCGTGGTATCAATGTCCAACCTATTTTTTATCCTGCAGTGCAAGAAGGTATGGCGCGCCTACGTTTCTTTATCTGTTCTTCTCATACTGAAGAGCAAATAGAACAGACCATCGATATTCTCGTTGAAGAAATGGGCAAGTTTTAATAGACGATGGTTCTATTAAAGAATGAGAGTCCGTCTGCTCAAGCTAAAAAAAGAATTATTTTTTGCACCTACGCCAGCATTTATTCCTCCAAAGTTATGGAAATGCTCATAGCAGATAATGATATAGAACTAGTAGGGGTCATAAACTCTACCCGTGTATTAAGTACTAAATATGGTCATTTAAGTGGTGCGCTTAAACAAATAAAAACATCTGGCTTACGATACTCGAGTTATCTTTTTATGGTGACCGATGCATTTAAAGCATTACAGCCCTTTTTCTTGCTCCAGAAATGGCCATTACGAGATGTACATCGATTGGCTAAATTACATGATATTCCCGTTCACGATACCAAAGACATTAATTCTATAGACTCCGTTGAATTTATAAGATCAGTGACTCCTGATTTTTTATTGGGCAGTCATTTCAATCAATTAATAAAAAAAGATGTTTTAGCATTAGACTCGCTTCAATGTATCAATATACATCCTTCATTACTCCCCAAATATCAAGGTGTTGATCCGGTGTTCTTCGCGATGAATGATGAGCAAAAAACAATTGGTGTTACTGTGCACATGATGGCAGAAACATTCGATTCAGGAGAGATACTCATGCAGCGTGCGTATGATGTCGATAAAACCAAATCGTTGTTTTTTAATAATTGTTTGTTGTTTCAAGAAGGTATTAGATTAACCTTGAAATGGATTAAAACGGATCAAAAGCAACTTTTACCGACCAGTACTGAAAATCTCAGTGGCAATTACGATTCTTGGCCAACCTCAAAGAATGTCAAAAACTTTAAAAAAATGGGTAATCGTTTTATCTCCTTAACAGGGCTTTGGAAGCAGCAATAAACAATAATGACAAAGAATTCTTACTTTAAAAGCTGTGGCTATACCGCTGATTCAATGATTAAATCAGTGGTTGGACCTGACCTTGATCTTAACAATATTCCGCCATTTCTAAGGACTATGCTAGTCACAGATGGGACTGTAACCAAATCGCTTGAAGCCTGGTTTTGGGAACCCATTAGCATCACTCCTTTAAACAATACTTTGAAAATTCTAAGTCATAAAGTTGATGGTTTGGAGGTTAATGCAGGGGATAAAGTATTGCAACGTGAAGTGTATTTAAAAGGGGACCATAGTGGTCAATTATTTGCTGCAGCCAGGTCAACGGTATCTTTACAGCATTTACCAGAGCATATAGGCAAACGTTTAGAAGAAGGTGAAATAGGTATTGGTGAACTGTTAAGAGAGCAGGGTGTGGAAACCTACAGAGATATTTTTGATGTTAATTATATAAAATCTGCACCTGCTGAAGACGCACTAACCAATCAACTTCCCGGTGAAATAATTGCTCGAAGTTATCGTATTCGGGTTAATGGTCATCCTGCGATTATTGTCACAGAGTTTTTTCCAATTAGCATTTATAGTTAAAAAAAGCCCTCAAAGTAGGGGGGTGTAAATTAACTATTGTTATTATGATGATCGCTTATAGATCAGTATTTTTACGCCCCTTCCTTGTGTTTCTTTATAAACCCTTGGCGGTTTGATTTCCTCTATCAATTGGTAATTTGGCGCAAACTCTTCCATCTTGCTGAGCAAGAATTCCTTGCTGCTCTCTCCTTCAATTTGAGTCGCATTGATGCACATCATCAATTGGCTATCAAAATCCATAAAGCTATCCAGTCGACGAATAATCTTAGCGTAGTCTTTTGCGATATCGACACTTCCTTTTTGTAAGGTTGGAGGATCACAAATCAATAAGTCATAAGGGCCAAATTTTCTTATTCTGCTGAAAGATTTAAAGATGTCCAGTTTCTGGAAGCGTACGTTATCCAGATCATGGTTATTGAGTCGATGATTAGTTCGGCCGATATTCAATGCAGCACTGCTCATATCAATATTCAATACAGACTTTGCACCGCCTTCGATTGCAGCGACAGAAAAACCGCAGGTATACGAAAATAAATTCAGAATACGTTTACGATAGCTGTGTTGCTTAACCCATTGACGGCCATTCCTCATATCTAGAAATAAGCCAGTATTTCTCGCTTTTCCTAAAGTTATCTGGAATTTTAAATCATCTTCTAAAACTTCCAGCCTTTGCACAGGACTAGATGGCTCATCACTGTGAATCTCGTCTATAGGTCCATGCGATAAGTAACGGTGTTGCAACAATACCTTTTTTGCATCTGGAAGTTTTTTTCTAAGTTCTGTAGCTGATTCGTCTATAGCAGTTGTGGATTCCTTGGCAAACAGGGTAATCAAAATAATCGGTGGTAACCAGTCAATCGTTACATGATGTAAACCTTCATAGGCATGCCCTCTACCATGAAAAATTCGTTGAGCTTGTTCAAGTTCACTAGAATTAGTAGGGAGATGCAGGTTATCTAACAAGACAGATAAGTTAGTTATAAGGTCAGGCATAGTCGTTTACTTGATGTGGCTTTAAATGAATCGGTTGAGCTATTGAATTATTTATATTTTTTACCATTAACTGAGATCCAGCCTCCAGCCTTTTTACCTTTTGGGTCGTGGTGAGTCCAATGAATCACTCCGCCACGGTTATTCCATTCATAACGTCCTTGTAAGCTGATTTTATCATTCTGTTTAATCGGAACGCGTGGCGCAAGATCAATATTATGAGAAACCAATAGAGTCATGCCATTTTCTACTTTGATTAAGAATTTCTGGTGACGACTGCCTGTTAAATCATCTTTTAATAGTTTGATGACAGTTGCATTCAAGCCAACCCAGAATCGTGAATTGGTTTGATCTTTTGCTTTTTCAAGTTGTGCGAGTGCCTGAGTCTGATGCTTATTGCTGAACAGTTGATCTTTTTGTATATCAGAACTATTGTGATTTTCACTGAGTTCGACGTGTGAGTTATCAGAGTTTTTAAAATTGGTGTTGTAATAGTTGATGCCAGTTGCAATTGCAGCGGCCACTAACATAAAGATAATACGTCTGACTTTTCTATTTAACTGACGCTTAAAGGGATAATTTCTTCTTTTTTTATTGTTGGTTTTTAAGGTCATATTTGGAGGTCTGAATGTCGTTAGCTAAATGAAAAATCGTGTTAATGTATGGCTATGATAATTGATTCAATACTAACTTGTCCTAATTGTAACCATAAATTTCAAGAACAAATGCCCGAGAATACGTATCAATCTAGTTTTCGTTGTCCTGAATGCAAAGAGGTGATTAAAACCAAAAAAGGTGAGTGTTGTGTTTACTGCAGTTATGGTGATTATCCTTGTCCTCAAGCACAAATTATCGGTTCTTCATGCTGTAGTCCAGATTAACTTCTATACTCTTTACAATTTAATATAGAAAGAGAGAAAAAAATGAGCGAACAATCCTTTGCAAGCGGCGGCTGCTTATGTGGAAAAGTTACGTATACCTTGGCAAACGAACCGGCACGAATGGCACAATGTCATTGTGATCACTGTCGACGCTCTACAGGCACAGGGCATATGTCTCTCGCTTTCTTCAAGAAAGAAGATGTCAAAATTGCAGGGCAAACAAGTTCTTACACAACAACGGCAGATGATGGTGCGCAGTTAACACGTCATTTTTGTCCTGATTGCGGTAGCAGGTTGTTTGGTACGAATACTTCTGCGCCAGCAATCACTAGTATTGCCGTTGGTTGTGTTGATGATAGTTCTTGGTTTAAGCCGCAAGTCATTGTTTATAATAAAAAGAAACCAGTCTGGGACTGCATGGATGAGAGCATAAAAACGTTTGACGAAATGCCGCCACCTGCACCGAAATAAATTTGAATCTTAGACTTTAAATGCCTGCTATGAACTATCTATATCTTTGATACTACTAGAGTTAATGAGGGAATATTGTTTGGCATTTTTACCTTTTGTTTAAAATTTAAACCTTCACTTTTTACTTACTGTTAGGAGCAATACATATGACTTTATTCTTATGTCAGCTATGGCCATATCTGGCTGGTGGTTTGATTGGATGGTTACTCGCCGGCTGGTTAGCTAAACGACTTAAGCACGGTGAACCACCTGTTGAAAAAATTGTAGAAAAGCAAGTTGATAGAGTTGTAGATAATCCAAAACATTTATCGCTTATCAGTAAACTAGAAAGTGAAAATAGCCAAATAGCGGGACTACAGTCTCAAGTTGCAAGTCTAGAATCAGCGCGATCTAAAACGAGAGAAGTAACGGTAGATAAAGTTGTTAAGTCTGAAAAAATAGTCGAAGTAGATAATCCTGAGCATTTAAAGAAAATAAGCGAGCTTGAAGCTGAAATTCGTGCACTTAAAAGCGACGCATCAAAAGCTCCAGCTTCCTCAAGCAATACAAATACCTACGGTGTAGCGAGTACATCTACAACTGCCGCAACTCCAGCTGCTTCTACGCCATCTTCTGTTTCAACTCCTGTGACTAAGCCATCATCTTCACAAGGTTCAATGGTTGATCTGGATGCTGCAAAAAAAGCGGGTTTTAGAGTAAAACAAAAGAACGGACAAGACGATTTTACTATTGTTGAAGGAGTCGGACCAAAAATAAACGACTTAATCCATGCTGCCGATATTCACTACTACGCTGCTTTGGCAACAACATCAGTAGATGATATCCAGAAAATTCTCGATGATGCTGGGCCAAGATATAAGCTGGCAAAACCTGGCACATGGCCAGACCAAGCCAAAATGGCTGCGGAGAATAGATGGGACGCTTTAAAGAAGTGGCAAGATGAATTGGATGGAGGGCAATAATCATGAGTAATAATTCACAAATATCATCTAACTGGCCTGGTTTTCGTAAAATATGGGGCGTCATTGCTGTTATTTTATTCTTATTGCTTTTGCTACTGTGGGCATTAGGTTATGGCCCCGGTGGTCGAAACTGCGAAGTTCCACCAACTATTGTTGAAAAAGTTGTAGAAAAAGAAAAACTCATAGACAACCCTGTGTTACTCACTCAAATTGCTGATCTCGAAAAAGCTAAGGAAAAAGAAACCGGCATGGTTGCAGAGCTAAAAGCTAAAATAGCTGAACTTGAGGCTATGCCACCCAAAGTTGTCACCAAAGAAGTTGATAATCCAGAACTGTTGAAGAAAATTAGTCTACTCGAAACAGAGAATGGCTTAATTCCTGGTTTAAAGGCGAAAATTGGCGCACTCGAGAAAATTGATCCAATTGTGATCAAAAAAGCAGATGCGAATGATGCACAACTCACTGAACGTCTAGCTAAGCTTGAAAAAGAAAACGGTTTGATTGAAGGCTTACGTGCAAAAATTACCGCGCTTGAAGGTATTAGCCCATTAGCAGTTAACAAAGCGAGCCCAGAGTTTGCTGAGCGTTTAGCCAAGTTAGAAAAGGAGAATGCTTTAATTCCTGGTTTGAAAGCTAAAATCACCGCTTTAGAAGGGATAAACCCAATTACCGTCGATAAAGAAAATCCTGAGTTAGCGAAACGTGTTGAAGCTTTAGAAAAGGAGAATGGTTTAATTCCCGGTTTAAAAGCTAAGATCACGGCCTTGGAAAACATTGATCCGATAACGATTAAGAAAGAAGATCCTGAATTAGCTGCACGTCTCGCTGTATTGGAAAAAGAGAATGGCTTAATAGCCGGACTTAAAGCCAAGATTGCAGCACTCGAAAGTATTGAGCCCGTGACTGTGACCAAAGAAGTGGACAACCCCAAGTTATTAAATAAAATTAATTTCCTTGAAATCGAAAACAAGCTTATTCCGGGATTACGTTCACGCATTAAGGAACTGGAGAGCGCTAAACCAAAAATGATGAAAGCTCCAGCAGGTGACTTGCCTGATACGGCTAAACTTTATTTTAGGATTAATAGTGCAACGAGACCTGCAAATACAACTAAAACGTTGTCTGGAATTATCGACTATTTAAAAGATAATGACGGCTCAAAGGTACTGGTTTCAGGTTTTCATGATGCTACGGGTAACCTTGAGCTGAACCAGATTCTGTCATTAAAAAGAGCAGAAGCCGTTGTGGTTGCACTGAAGCGTGCTGGTATCTCAGCCGATCAAATAATCGTTGCTAAACCGACACAAACTGTTGGTTCGGGTACCCGTAATGAAGCACGACGTGTTGAGGTGAAGATCGCACAATAAAGGGTAACTTTTTGTAAATTAAAGCATGTCTTTATAGGCATGCTTTTTTTTGTCTAAAAATTGAGTATCTATAAAGACTCACAGATTTGAATCGGTTCTATTTACACTTTCAATGCGCAACAACGCGCCGATTACAGTGAGACAACAATAAAATAAAAAGTCGCCCAAACTAGGGGGGTGGGAATAATGGGATAGCTTTAATTGATTATTTTAAGGCAGTTATTTTATTTAAAGTTTAGTTAATCAAGAAACAGTCCAGCGACTACGTTTCTGCCTTCTGCCATTAAAATATTAAAAGTACGGCAGGCTGCTTGAGTATCCATCACTTCATAACCGATTTTACCCTCGGCTAAACGTCGTAGAATATCGGCTGATGGAAAAATCTGGGTATTACCCGTTCCCAGAATAATAATTTCTGCATTCAAACGATAAAACGCTTCAAGGTGATCAGCTGTTAAATCTGAATAGCGTTGAGGTGCCCAATCTGCAATTAATTCCATGGGAGATAATACTAGCGAACGCATATACGGTTCGCCATTGATTGCAACTGAATTGTTATCGTAAGCACTGATTTTATAACGCGCACTGTTGTGATCTTCGGCAAATTTCATAGTTGCAATGATGAGTCAATTAATCGCTAAGTAAATGGTAATATTTACAGCTTAAATAAAGGCTGTAAATATCAGGAAAACCTAACCCTATCATAGTGAATGCTGATTGACAGTCAAGGTACACAACTGTAATGTTCTGCGTCTAATTATTGACACGAAATGAAGGTAACTAATGAAAGCGGTAAAGGTTGGATTATTGGGATTAGGAACAGTGGGTGGCGGTACAGCGACTGTTCTAAAAAGAAACGCAAAAGAAATCGCAAGACGCGCAGGACGCGGAATTGAAATCGACTTTATTGCAACCCTAGAACCAGAACGCGCAGCTGAATTAGGCGTAGAGAATATCCGTTTAACCAAAGATGCTTACGAAGTTGTAAACGACCCAGATATCGATATCGTGGTTGAGCTAATTGGTGGATATTCACCGGCTAAAGAGCTTGTGATGCAAGCCCTAGAAAACGGCAAGCATGTGGTCACAGCGAATAAAGCATTAATTGCCATACACGGCGATGAAATCTTTGCAAAAGCACAAGAGAAAGGTTTAGTCGTTGCATTCGAACCTGCAGTAGCTGGTGGTATCCCAATCATCAAAGCATTGCGTGAAGGTTTATCTGCAAACAGCGTTGAATGGCTGGCGGGCATCATTAACGGAACAGGTAATTTCATTCTGACTGAAATGCGTGACAAAGGCAGAGATTTTGATGATGTGCTTGCCGAAGCTCAGGCACTCGGTTATGCCGAAGCCGATCCGACCTTTGATGTCGAAGGTATCGACGCTGCGCATAAATTGAGTATCCTTTCATCAATCGCATTTGGTATTCCACTGCAGTTTGATAAAACCTATACCGAAGGTATTTCTAAGATCACTCAGGAAGACGTGGCTTACGCAGAAGAGCTGGGTTACCGCATCAAACATCTTGGTGTGGCAAAACGTACAGACAAAGGTATTGAGCAACGCGTACATCCAACACTAATACCGGAAAGACGCTTAATCGCAAATGTTGATGGCGTAATGAATGCGGTTCTCGTAAAAGGCGATGCAGTGGGTGCAACGCTTTATTACGGTGCAGGTGCAGGTGATGAGGCAACAGCATCAGCTGTAATTGCTGATATCGTAGATGTCACTCGCGCATTAACAACTGATCCTGAAAACAGAGTTCCTCACCTGGCATTCCAGCCAGATGCTTTATCTGACACACCTGTTGTTGGTATGGATGATATTGAAACGGCTTATTACTTGCGTATGTCTGCCAAGAATGAGGCTGGCGTTCTCGCTGAAGTGACGCGTGTTTTAGGTCAGCAAGGAATCAGCATAGAAGCGTTTATCCAGAAAGAGCCAAGAAAAGGAGAAACGGACGTTGATATTATTTTGCTGACGCATGTGGTCAATGAAGGCAATATGAATAGTGCCTTAGAGCAGATTGCCGCACTGGATGTGATCAATGGTGAAGCAACCAGAATCCGCGTTGAATCACTCAGCTAGATTTAATTATATCTGATTGGTAATACTATTACTAATCAGATAGTTAGAAAGAATATATAAATACGTTTAAACAGGAAGAAAACTCAGCATGAAATTTATAGAAACACGCGGAAATGATGGAACCAGAGCCACTGAAGTGAGCTTCTCAGAAGCTATCCTCGGCCCAATGTCATCTTTTGGTGGTATATATTCACCTGAGTATTTACCTGATCTTGGTACTGATTTTTTACAGAGTCATCTGGACAAAGATTATAAAGCGTTAGCGCGTGATATTCTGGCGGCGTTTAATGTCGATATCGATCAGTCAGATATTGAGACGGCATTGAATCTGTATGATGAGTTCGATAATAGCGAAAACCCTGCGCCATTAGTGAAGGTTAAAGATGACCTTTATGTGAGCGAACTTTATCACGGCCCAACCCGTGCTTTTAAAGACATGGCATTGCAACCGTTTGGTGTAGTGCTTTCCTCAATTGCGCAAAAGCGTGATGAAGAATACCTGATTCTCGCGGCGACCAGTGGTGATACTGGACCTGCAGCACTAGAAACCTTTAAGAATCGTAAAAATGTACGTGTAGCGTGTTTGTACCCTGATGGTGGTACTTCTGACGTTCAGCGTCTGCAAATGGTGACTGAAGATGCAGAAAACCTCAAAGTCATCGGAATACATGGCGACTTTGACGATGCTCAATCTGCATTAAAGCTATTGCTCAGTTCTGAATCCTTCAATGCCAAATTGAAAGAAAAGAACATCTCCTTATCTGCGGCAAACTCAGTGAATTTTGGGCGTATTATCTTCCAACTGATGTATCACATTCACAGTTATTTAGAACTGGTTAGACAGGGCGCAATTGAACTGGGTGACAAGGTTTACCTTAACGTACCAAGCGGAAACTTTGGTAATGCACTGGGTGGTTATTACGCGATGCGAATGGGATTACCCGTTGAAAAAATACTCATCGCCTCTAATCAAAACAATGTGTTAACGCATTTAATTAATGAAGGTATTTACGATATTAGTGATTCATCTGTAATACCTACAAGCTCACCAGCGATGGATATTTTAAAATCATCAAACGTTGAACGTATTCTCTTTGATTTATTTGGCAGTGAGCGTACCAAAGAGCTAATGTCAGATCTGGATACAGATAAACGTTATGCGTTGATCCCTAGTGAACTTGCTGAAATTCAAAAGGTATTTTCTGCTGATTTCTGTACGAATGAAGAAGGTCAGGAATACATCAAACAGGCATTTGAAGCAGGTTATTTAATGGACCCTCATACAGCGACTTGTTTTAAAACATACGATACCTGTCGGGATAAGCCTTTAAAAACGATTGTTTACTCAACCGCAGAATGGACTAAGTTTTCCCCAACTATTGCGAATGCATTAACGGGTGAAGACGGTGGAAGCGATAAAGAAGCACTTCAGGCCATTGCGAGCAAAGCGAATATTGAGATACCCGGAATGATTAGTAGCTTGTTTGATAAAGAGATTACGCAAAGCACTGTTATTGATAAACAGGATATAGAGAAGGAGATTCTCGCTTTTCTGGATTAATCAGAGCAGACTAAACTAAAGTAAATTGAGCAATTATAAAAAACCCTCGTAAGTAGGGGGGGGGACTAAGTCTTTACCTAAAGCATCAAAGGAAACCAATAAGGGAAAATATTTGTTAACTAAAATAGCAGCAGTTCAAATGGCTTCAGGGCCACAAATAAAAGCGAACCTAATGGAAGCCACTCGACTGATTCGAGAAGCAGCCAAGAAAGGCGCACAAATGGTTGTTTTGCCTGAGAGTTTTGCTTTGATGGCGATGCACGAATCAGAAAATATTGATCTGGCTGAAAACTACGGTAAAGGCCCAATTCAAGAAACGATGCGCCAATGCGCAATTGATAATAAAGTCTGGATTGTTGCTGGATCGGTTCCGTTAAAGCTGGATGATTCTGAAAAAGTCAGCGCTTCTTCCTTAATGTTTAACGATAAAGGCGAGATAGTCGCTCGATATAACAAAATTCACTTATTCGACGTCGATATCAATAGCGACGACAATAAAACAAAAGAGCATTACCGAGAAAGCGATACCTTCGAATACGGCAAAGACATCGTTGTTGTCGACACCCCGTTTGGCAAAATTGGCATGGCTATTTGTTATGACTTGCGCTTTCCTATGTTATTCCGCGAAATGGTCAAACAAGGCGCAGAGATATTTCTTATCCCATCGGCTTTTGCCAAATCAACGGGAAAGATTCACTGGGAGCCTCTAATCAAGGCCCGCGCTATCGAGAACCAGTGTTATGTTATCGCACCCGCTCAAGGTGGCTATCATGTGAATGGTCGACATACCTATGGAAATAGCATGGCTGTAGATTATTTGGGACAAGTTCACGGTCTACGCTTGAAAGGTTCGGGAATCATCACCATTAATATAGATTTAAAGGCACAGAAAAAATTGCGTGAAAGTTTTCCTGTGCTAAAACACACTAAGCTGATCTAGGCGAGAAACCATTTCGTTATTATTACTGCAATATAGTTTCCATCATTTTTGTTATCGTTACCGTTAATGTTACTACCGCTATTGTGATCATCGTTACCGTCACCACTGTTATCGTTAAAATTGTTTGTTAATGTCAGTCGGCAAATCATTGGCTTAATAATCAGATGTTGATACACCCAGCTAAGTCCTAATTAAAAAAAGGCCACAAAGTAGGGGGGTGTGTTTGCAAATACCTAAAACCGTATAAAGAGCATGTATATATGAATTCATCCATTCTAGACCAAGCTAAACAGCATTTACTCGAGCCTTCAGGGCTGACAGAATCAAATCTTGAGAATGTCTTTTCACATTTGAAAGGCGCTGATTTAGCCGATCTTTATTTTCAATCTAACCGTTTTGAATCGTGGGTGCTGGAAGAAGGCATCATCAAAAACGGTTCATACAGCATCGATCAAGGTGTGGGTGTGCGCATGGTAGTCGGTGAGCAAACCGGTTTTGCTTACTCAGACGAAATTACCATAGAAGCCTTAACCGAATCGGCGAAAGCCGCTGCCGCAATTGGTCGCTCAGGTACATCTGCACAAACTCAAGCATGGCAGGCGCGTGAAAATAAATCAGTGACTGCATTGTATGGCGTTGATAATCCATTGGCTTCAATGTCGGAAGATGAAAAAATAGCATTGCTACGATTGGCCGATAAATCAGCGCGTGCTGCAAGCCAGTACGTGACTCAGGTTATCGCTAATATTGCGGGTGTACATGAACACATATTAGTGGCCGATAACGAAGGCCACCTTAGTGCAGATATTCGTCCATTAGTCAGAATGAATATTACCGTGATTGTCGAGAAAGACGGAAAACGTGAATCCGCTGGCATGGGTGGCGGTGGTCGTTTTGGTTTTGATTACTTTACTCAGGCAGATCGCATTCGAGAATACGCTGAAGAAGCGGTTAGATTAGCGCTGGTTAATCTGGATGCGGTCGATGCACCAGCAGGTGCACAAACCGTGGTATTAGGCTCAGGCTGGCCAGGAATTCTACTGCATGAAGCGATAGGACACGGCTTAGAAGGTGACTTCAATCGCAAAGGTACCTCTGCATTTAGCGGTCGTGTTGGCGAAACCGTTGCTTCAAAAGGGGTAACCGTGGTGGATGACGGAACCATTGAAAATCGTCGTGGCTCCTTAAGTATCGACGATGAAGGCACTAAAACAAATTGCACAACCTTAATCGAAAACGGCGTGTTGAAAGGCTATATGCAAGACAAGCTCAATGCGAGATTGATGGGGGTTGAATCAACCGGTAACGGTCGTCGTGAATCTTATGCGCATTTACCCATGCCGCGTATGACAAACACCTATATGTTGCCTGGCAATGATGATCCTGAAGAGATTATTGCATCGGTAAAGAAAGGCCTATATGCGGTGAATTTCGGTGGAGGTCAGGTCGATATCACCTCGGGTAAATTTGTATTCTCAGCTTCTGAGGCGTATTTGATTGAAAATGGAAAAGTGACTCGCCCCGTAAAAGGTGCCACCTTGATTGGTAACGGTCCAGATGTACTGACTAAAGTCAGTATGATTGGTAACGATCTGGAGCTCGACAGAGGCGTAGGCGTTTGTGGCAAAGGTGGTCAAAGCGTGCCAGTAGGTGTTGGGCAGCCAACCTTGAAGATTGATGGATTGACAGTAGGGGGCACGGACGCTTAGTCCGGGGATAAATTAGATATGGCAAATAACAACATCAAACAAGATGAAGCGTTTCTACAGGAAACAGCAGAAACCGTTTTAAAACTGGCAAAGAAATACGGCGCTACTGATGCAGAGCTGAGCCTGAATAAAGGCGCAGGTTTATCCGTAGAAATTCATAAAGCGAATGTCGATAAACTCGAATACCATCGAGATCAGGGTTTGAATTTATCGGTATATATCGGTAAACATACTGGCTCAGCGAGTACCGGTGACCTATCGCCAGCAGCAATTGAAGACACGGTAAAAGCGGCGTGTAACATCGCTAAATATACCGAAGAAGACAAATACACCGGTCTAGCCGATGCCGATATGATGGCCACCGATGCTAAAGATCTGGATTTATACCACCCTTGGGATTTAACCGCAGAAAAAGCGATTGAGGTAGCTAAGGAATGTGAAGCAGCAGCGTTTGATTTTGATCCACGTATTATCAATTCAGACGGCGGCGCACTCAGCACATACAGTGGAATTGGTGTGATTGCTAATTCGCATGGCTTTATGGGCACAACCCCTTCCAGTCGACATACCTTAAGTTGTTCGGTAATCGGTCAGGAAGTAGGTGATGACGCCATGCAACGCGATTACTGGTATAGCACCTCGAGGGTGAATGCCGAGTTACAATCTGCGCAAGAAGTCGGTCAAAAAGCGGCAGAAAAAACTCTGGCGCGTTTAATGAGCAAGCAGATTAGTACCCGCGAAACCAATGTACTGTATTCGCCTGAAACTGCCCGCAGCCTGATTGGTCATTTCACAAGTGCAATAGCCGGCGGCGCACAATACCGTAAATCTACCTTCTTACTCGACAGTATTGGTGAAAAGGTTTTTCCAGATTTTATCCATTTACACGAACAGCCGCATATCAAACGCGGATTCGGTAGTGGTTATTTTGATAAAGAAGGCGTAGCCACGAGTAATCGCGATTTAGTCGTCGATGGTATTGTTCAAAACTACATCATGAGCAGTTACTCAGCGCGTCAACTAGGCTTAAAAAGTACCGCGAATTCAGGTGGCACCCATAACTTAACCATCGATTCGACAGGTCAGGATTTTGAAGAGCTATTAAAAATGCTCGGAACAGGTTTGTTTGTGACAGAACTCATCGGTAGTGGTGTGAATAATATCACTGGTGATTATTCACGTGGAGCAGCAGGTTTCTGGGTAGAGAATGGTGAGATTCAGTTTGCCGTCGAAGAAGTGACAGTCGCGGGTAACCTCAAAGATATGTTCCAGAATATTGTTGCGGTCGGTACCGATGTTGATTTACGTGGCGGAACGCGAACAGGTTCTATTCTTGTGGAAGGCATGGTGGTTGCTGGGTCTTAACACCAGTAAACTGCTGAATAAGGAAATTTTAAAAAGAATGGTACCGTTCATCCTGTAGCAAGCTTCAATAAGTAATAATAGAATCGTTCAACAAATTCCCCCGAATAATAAAAATAATAAAAGGGGGATGTATGAACAGCACGTTTTCAACCACTACAGTTTCTACACTGACGCCAGTTACAACGGTCTGTAAAGCTAGACTAAGCATTGCAGATATCGATCGCCATTACTATCAGTCACACCAGCTTACCCTGGCACATCTATCGACTGAAACGATTCGAAAAAATATGATGCGCATTGTCGCTTATATTTATAGTGCTAACGACAAACTCACCGTAAGAAATCAAAAATGGCATAACGATCAGCCAGAACTTCTCGAACACTCTGCAGATAACCAAATCAAACTCTGGATAGATCTAGGTCAACCAGACTTTAAACGGATCAAAAAAGCCTGCAAACTTTCCAAGCGAGTTATCGTTTATTCTTATAATCAAAACCGTACGAGTGATTGGTGGGGGAAGAATAAAGACAGATTGAATCGGTTTAAAAATCTCGAAGTGTATTCGGTAAATGCCAATGAATTGGAAAAACTCAACAATAAGAGAATGTCGTTAAATTGTGTGTTACAAGACGGTGATCTTCAGATTACGGATGGTGCAAATAATCTTCTTATTGAGCGAGAAAGGTTAATTTAGTCTTGTTTTACGAGCTGAATCTGGGCTTTGAATCAGTTATGTATATTTAAGCCACCTCCCCACTTACAGGCACTTTTTTAAAAAAAGTGCCTGTAAGTGGGGAGGTGGCTATTAAAAATGACGCAATTGAATGGTTACAAATTGTTATTTAGTTTAAGTCTTTAATAACGACAATAGCCCCGCGAACTTGTCCTTTTTCATACCCCACAGCTTTATCATCAGGATACAGTTCGTTTATTTTAGACTGAACATCAGCACCAATTTTACTGCCATGACACAGCAGGCATGTTTCACCCGTTGGTAATGCTTTCATAAAACGCAGCGACTTTTTACCATCTTCTTCAACAATTTTGCTATAGCCCATTTTCATCACGTCTTCGCCTTTTGCTGTACGTGCATCGAAGTCTTCAAGCACAAGTTTCTGCCAGGCATTGGGGATGTTTTCAGGGTTGCGGTTTTTAAGGCTGACACGTGTGACTAATGCCTTGTGATCAATTGCAGCCTGTTTGGTAATAGGCATTGCTTTGGTGTTGCACACGCCTAGTGCGTTGATAGGGCCACCGGATTTCATGGCTGTTACTAATTCTTTTTTTAGCTCACTCGCAAACGCCTGAGTGATCATTTTAGCTTCTTTGACTGCTGCGTGTTTTTCAGCTTTTGCCGTATCAGTCTGGGCGAAAACCTGAGCTGAGAAAATCATACTCAAGCATGCGATTATGGTAGTTTTTTTCATGATTCTCATTCACCTGTTCATTAGTTAATTGATTTTTAGTTAGTTAATTAATGATCATAACAAGAGTTTATTTCAATGAAATTAACAAATATCAATCTGAAAAAATCATTTACCGGTGTCTGAGTGAGTGTTATTGGAAATAATAACTTCAAAAAAAGCCCCCAAAGGTGGGGGGTGTAAATTTTTTTATTTAAACGGTATCAGTTTTGATGAGGAAATCCAAAGCACCTACAACTGCTGCAACTTGTGCCTGAATACAGTTTTCATCATCGACTTTAGGGCTGTCAGGATACACTTCAGTCGTCGATGAATATTGAGTGCCACTAAAGCCCGCGCACAAGCCGAGCTTTCGTGTTTGATAATTAATCACACCGTGTTGTTCTACCTTATCTCCAATCATTTCACCTTTTTCATCACCCGGAGCAATATGCGTGACTTTCTCTACGCTCTGAATAATCGCTTTCTGGAATTCGGGTGCCGGGTTTTCTGTATCGCCCACCAGATAAAATCCATCAGGTATGTCCCAGTTGTCCATTGTAATAGCATCTCTTGCGGCTAATGCAGGTCTGAACACTGAGTTATCGGTATCCGTTGTTTCATGTAAATCTAAATGTGCGAGAAATGTTATGTCTAATGATTCGACATAAGCCATGATGTTAGCTGCTTCTTGCGCAGGGCTTGGTAAAGAAAAGGATCGGTTAGGATCGACGGTTTCAGGGTTCCAGCGGTTAATCGTTTCATAACCCCAGGGGCTGATGCAGGGTGCAACAACAAAGTTAAAATATTCGGTGTAGTCTAAAGCCTTTTTCTCTAAAAATCGTATTGCACCTTGTACACCGCTGGTTTCATAGCCATGCACACCACCCGTTATCAGTATATTGGGTTTATTTTTGTCACAGGATTTGGAGTGGATGGCAAATAAGGGGTAATTGCCAATTTGATATTCTAAAGTTCCGTATTGATGGATATCGAAATCATTGTTGAGTTGCTGAATTTTTGCAACAACGGTGTCCTGATAAGAACGTTGAATTTTTTGTTGGGAAAGCCATTGTTGTTTTTCTAATGCTCCCCATTTTTTTGACGGTTCACTGTTGTGACTCATTGCGTTACCTTTGAATGATTTCTTGTTTAAGCTTCAAAGTGCATTTTACGGAATCGAAAAAGCGCTGTCTCTACCTATAAAAAGATAAATTACTAGCTAGTATTGCTAGCATTAAGTGAGTGTCAGATTAGGAAAGAAGTCTTTTTCTTTAAGGTAGGGATTAAACTGCAACGCATGAATAATATTCTGCATTGCTAGTGAAAGTTTGTTCTGGCGTAATCTAATGATCGCGCGACCCGCGAGAGAACCAAAATGACGCGGTTCGAGTTCCAGCGTCTTGGCAATATCTATCAATGATTTTTCGTATTCTTCCTGATGGAAATACACAGTAGCTCGTTGATTCCAGCCTTCTGCATAATCAGGTTTCATTTTGATGACTTGATTCAATACTTCGATCGCACCGTTAAAATCGTAAGAACGACGTTTCTGCAAGGCATCTTGCATCAATTCATCAACCTTATCGTCACCTGACATCATCCACTGTTTCCAGATTACCTGCTCAAGCTTACGCGCCTGTTCCACACTGGACGCGTGTTTTAAATCTTTAAACAGAGAGTCCAGAATTGTGTTTTCGGCAAATACAGGTGCGTGAGCCATTATGCTGAGTAGAATAATACAGAAAGTCTGTTTTAACAGTGAATAGTGGCTCATATCATCTCTTTTGATTTTGCAGTAACAGTATTTCAAGCATAGACCATTAATAATGATATTCAACTTTTATGATTTCTGTTTTGTCCTTTTTAATCCTGAAACCTAAAAATGATATCAAGCAAACTAGTTACTCTTTCTATCATTATTAGGCTCATCGATAAGAATGGGTTTAACGACAACCCTTCGATTAGTAATATGGACTAAATCACTGCTACCTTTTAATAAGGGCTTGGTTTCACCAAATGCCTTAGTGGTAAAACGTGATTGATGAACACCCTGTTTGTATAAATAATCTTTCAGGGTTTCAGCGCGTTCTATGGATAGCTTCTTGTTATATTCAATTTCAGATCGCGCGTCAGAGTGCGTCTCTATTATAAAGTTATAACGGGTACAGTTTTTAATGACTTTGATAACTTTATCCAGGCTCGCAATTTTCTTTACATTGATTGCTGATTCATCAGAATCAAATAGTTCTAAAAATTCTGGCGTTAAAATATCACAAGAAGATTTCTCGCTATTTTTTACTGCTAACTTGGTGCTTGTACTAGCTTTTTGGGTGCTATGTGTTTGATCAACTTTTTTACTCGGATCATTTTTAGTTTTCGTATCTTTCTTCTCATGTGTGTTTTTATCCTTTATTTCGGGTTTATCAGCGGGCTTTTTCTGCGATACTGATTTCTTTTCTTTTTCGTATTCGGTGTCCGCTTTAACTTTAGTTTCTATAAAGTTTTCAATCGTTTTAAGAACAGTACCTTGATACCACTCGGTTAAATTCGAACAATCCGACGTACTATGTCCTTCGCCCCAGGTTGATAATCTGAAACTGGTTGTTGGGTCTCGTAAGACCTTGGCACCTTGTTGAAATGACGTCCAGGTACTGGCTAAACAACAAGCACTATTAAACTGCATTGCTGGTTCGCCTTCTTTGGGTTTAGACAAATGCTTAGGGTAAGAGGCAAATACAGAAAGCTCGGGCTGACCTTGAATAAGTTTTATTTCTTCTTTGTTCAGTAAGGTCATGCCAGCGGCTTTTAATTTATCGATGACTGTTTGTTTTAAGTTTTCAGCCAGGATAATGTCTCTTGTTTTTGCCCCTTTGATAATATCATCAATATTGACATAGATACCTGTTAGACCACGTAAAGACATAAAGTTCTTTTTATAATCTTCTTTTTGCACTGGAAGTGGTTCTTTTCCACATTGTTGATAAAGATTATTCTTTCTCGCATCGGCTAACAGCTGACTTATTTCTTTATTCGTTTCGTTCACATTACTTTTAGATTCAGGGGTTTCTGCCTGTGTATTTGCTGATATTGCAACGTTTAGTAGAAGTGCGGAGGTAAGGGTAAAGAATAGTGTTTTATTTTTTGTTTTTTTCATGACGAATTAAATAATGATAGTTTCGCCTGATTATATAACATGCAATATAAGCCTCAGCTTAATATCTAGATAAATGGTGTTCATTTTTAAAGCCTGAAATTGATCTAAAACGCTGTAAAATCAATGGCTCACTATTTTTTAGGTAGGTAGATATCGTATCGTGTCGATTTGCCGGTGATTTGAAACGCAGGCTCCAGTGATTCCGTGAGTTTTTCGGCCAATCTTGGGCGTTTAACCACAATACGTTTTTCGGCTTTAGAAAGTGCGAGCATCAATACTGACTCGCTGTCTTGATCATCGCCGACGATATCGTGAAAAAACTGCATTTCCTTTTTTACTTGTGCGGTTTTATTGCGGCTAGGGAACATCGGGTCAAAATAAATGACATCTGGTAATTCAGACTCATTGAGTGATTCAAGATAATCCATTGCACCTTGATTGACTAACGCAAGCCTAGCGAGTATTTCTTCTAATTCGCTGTCCATAACCAGTGCGGCTCTATCTAATGCATCTTTCAATAAGGCATGCACCACCGGATTTCTTTCCAGCATAGTGACATCTGCACCAAGAGAAGCTAAAACAAAAGCATCGCCTCCCATACCAGCTGTCAAATCTAATACTGTCGGATTTTGAATTTTTTGTAAGCCGACCGCTTTCGCAATATCCTGACCTTTGCCACCACCGTGCAAACGTCTGTGCTGTGTTTTACCAGCCGCAAAGTCGATGGAGATTGAAAGGGCTTTATCTGGCTTTTTCTTCGTGACTTCAGGTACCTTTCTCAGTTCTAACTGGTCGGTACTGATGTGAAGTAGATAATCTGGTGAGATTTTTTTTGTCAGAACAGGGATCGAGGTCTGCTGCGAAAGCCTATCTAGTTTGATCTTGGGTACGCCCCGATCAGCGGTGATAGCGATGATAGTTTTATTCATAGTTAATGCTCAAGAGTATAAACGTCGATGAATAGAACTGTATCAATAATGCGGAGGAGGGTTTTCGTCTTCCTCTGAAACCAGTAAATCTTCTTTGTTGATTGACTGGATCTGGGTTTTCAAAATCTCTATTTGTTGTTCCAGTGCTTTTATTTGTAACTGCTGTCGGTGGACTTCACGATTGAGAGTTTCAATCGTGTTTTCCTGATCCATCGACAGCATTTCCAAATTTTCTAGTCGTTTTTCCAAAATAGTTAACCTGAAGGAACTAATGTACTAATAAAATTAAAGTAATTTACGACCTTTTTGCGAAGCAATTCTTAAACGCAATGCATTCAATTTGATAAAGCCTTCTGCATCCGCTTGATTGTAAGAACCTTCATCGTCTTCGAATGTAGCAATTGCTTCATCGAATAATGAATTTTCAGATTTACGACCAACGCAGGTCACGCTGCCTTTATAAAGCTTCAAACGCACTGTGCCGTTCACGTATTCCTGAGATTCATCGATCATTTTCTGCATCATCTCACGCTCAGGACTCCACCAGTAACCGTTGTAGATTAGCTCAGCGTATTTAGGCATTAGGCTGTCTTTAAGATGCGCAACTTCACGATCCAGAGTCAAAGACTCCATGCTACGATGTCCTTTAAGCATGATGGTTCCACCCGGTGTTTCGTAACAACCACGTGATTTCATGCCTACATAACGATTCTCTACGATGTCTAAACGACCCACGCCGTTTTCGCCACCCAGTTTGTTGAGTGTTTCAAGCATTGTTGCTGGGCTTAATGCTTCGCCGTTTAGTGCAACAGGATCGCCTTTTTTGTATTCGATTTCGATGTACGTTGGTTCATCAGGTGCTTGTTCTGGTGAAACTGACCAACGCCACATATCGTCTTCTGCTTCAGTCCATGGATCTTCAAGAATGTCGCCTTCATAAGAGATATGAAGTAGGTTAGCATCCATTGAGTAGGGCGATTTTTTGCCTTGTTTCTGGTAATCGATTTCGATGCCGTGTTCTTCAGCATACTTCATTAGTGATTCACGTGAGTTCAAATCCCATTCACGCCAAGGCGCAATAATCGCAACACCCGGCTTTAGTGCATAAGCACCTAACTCGAAACGTACCTGGTCATTACCTTTACCGGTAGCACCGTGAGAGATCGCATCAGCACCTGTTTCGTTGGCGATTTCAATTAAACGTTTTGAAATCAATGGACGTGCAATCGATGTACCCAGTAGGTATTCACCTTCATAAATAGTATTCGCACGGAACATTGGGAATACGAAATCACGCACAAATTCTTCGCGTAAGTCTTCAATATAAATTTCTTTAACACCTGCTGCTTTAGCTTTTTCGCGAGCGGGTTCTACTTCTTCACCCTGACCGATATCAGCGGTAAATGTTACGATTTCACAGCCGTAGTTTTCTTCTAACCATTTGATGATGATTGAAGTATCTAAACCACCTGAATAGGCAAGTACGACCTTTTTGATGTTCTGTTTGTTTGTGGCAGTAGTATTTGAAGACATAATTAATCCAATATTGGGCGCTATAAAGACGCGAGATTATACATCTAATACTGGAAATAAAGTAGAATCTACGTCATGAAAATTAATGAAAATGTGTCTTTAAAAGACTTAAATACTTTCGGAGTCGCGGCTAATACAAAATATCTCTGTGAAATCACAAATTTACAGGATATCGAAGCACTGTTTGAGTGGAGATCAAAGCATAATTTACCTGCTTTATTATTGGGCGGTGGCAGCAATTTACTGTTTAAAAATGACTTTGAAGGGCTAATCGCGAAAGTCTGTTTATCAGGTAAAGATATTGCCGAGGAAGACGATGAAGCGGTTTATGTTTCAGCTGCTGGTGGTGAAAACTGGCACGAGTTTGTTCGCTGGACAATAAATAAAGGTTTTGCAGGGCTGGAAAATCTATCCTTGATACCGGGTTGTGTCGGTGCCGCACCAATCCAGAATATTGGCGCCTACGGCGTCGAATTATCTAATACCTTGCACTCATTACAGGCGGTAAACCTTGATAACGGTGATATTCTCGAGTTCGATAATGAGCTTTGTAAATTCGGTTACCGTGAGAGTTTCTTTAAATCGCAGGCTTTGGATAAGCTTTTAATTACCTCTGTCACTTTTCGTTTGCCGAAAAAACCGGAGTGGCATATTAATTACGCTGGTTTACGCGAAGCACTCGAAGGTGAAGTGCTCACTGCTGATGTAATTAGCCAGGCAGTCATTTCCGAAAGACAACGTAAATTACCCGATCCTGCACAAATCGGTAACGCAGGAAGTTTCTTTAAGAACCCTGTGCTGAAAGTCAGTGAGTTTGAATCACTCAAAAGTGAGCATGGAGAATTACCCGGATTTCCTCAGAATCACAATCATGAAGTGAAAACCTCAGCAGGTTGGTTGATTGATCAATGTGGCTGGAAAGGTCATCGTGTCGGTGATGCGGGTGTTTCTGATAAGCATGCGCTGGTGCTGGTGAATCATGGGAATGCGACAGGTACAGAACTTTGGCAGATTGCAGAGGACATTATCGCTTCTGTTGAGGATAAGTTTGGGATTACCTTAGAGCCTGAACCACGGGTAATCAAATAAAAAGTGCCCCTATACACGGTAAAACCTAGTATTGCCTATCGGCAAGCTAGCTTTAAACTCTGGCATACATGAGTTGTCCATTTCAAAAAACGAAATGGCAATCGCATGGTAAATAGGAGGGTGACTTTGTCACATGACATTAACAATAAGAAGGTTTAAAACATGAATACATACCGAATCTATCAAGTTGACGCTTTCACCAGAACAAAATTTGAAGGCAACCCTGCCGGTGTTGTCGCCAATGCCGATGGTTTGAGTGATAAACAAATGCAATCAATCGCGCGTGAATTAAATAATTCGGAAACCGCATTTATTTTATCTCCGGATGTAAACAGTGATGCTGAAGAGCATGATATCTGGGTGCGGTTCTTTTCCCCGATGACTGAAGTCCCTATCTGTGGGCATGCGACTGTTTCAGCGCATTATGTGTATGCGATGGAAAACAACTTACCTTCGTGTGTGTTAAAACAGAAAGTGGCTATAGGTATTCTGCCTGTAGAAATAATCCAGAATTATTCTGTTGCTGAGGACCACGGTGATTACAGCCACGGTGATTACAGTATTATGATGACTCAGGGAGAGGTTGAAATCTCACCCACAGTTAGTAAGCAAATTAATGATGATATTCTTCTCGCTTTGGGCATATCAGAAGCAGATCGAGATCAACGTTGCCCGATACAGGTGTCATCAACAGGCCATTCGAAAGTAATGATCGGCATCAATAGCGAAGATACATTACACGAACTAACTCCTAATATGTCGGCGTTAGCTTCAATCAGTGAGTCAGTGAATTCAAATGGTTTTTTTGTGTTTGCGCTGAATGATGCTGCTATGAATGATAAAACAGATGATTCTATTATTAGTCATGGGCGAATGTTTGCTCCTGCAATTGGTATCAATGAAGATCCGGTAACGGGTAATGCAAATGGTCCTTTAGGTGCTTATCTGGTCAAACACAAAATACTGGAAGTCGATCAGAATGGAAAAGATCAAGTCAGTTTCAAAGCCATTCAGGGTGAAGCGATGGGAAGACCGGGTATTGTCAATGTCATTGTCGATTCTGAAAATGGTTTACCCGTAACAGTAAGAATTGGTGGTGATGCGGTAATTGCGTTTAAAACAGAGATATCTGTTTAACTTGTAATATTAACGAGTAATAAAAAAAGTGCCTTAAAGTAGGGGGGTGACTTTCAATTTATTTTTTATCCTGTTTAGAGACAATATTCCCTTTCTCTATACGTACAATTTGATCCATCGCATCAAGTCCAGAAAGATGATGCGTAATTAAAATCAAGGTGCGTTGTTTGTTGTGTTCAATGATTGACTGCAGCATGTTTTTTTCGGTAATACTGTCAAGCCCTTCACCTGGCTCATCCAAAATCAGAATAGGCGCAGATTTTAATAAGGAACGGGCAATACTGATGCGACGCATTTGACCGCCAGAAAGTTTGTGGCCTGCTTCACCAATCCAGGTGTCATAGCCTTCTGGCAGTTCCATAATAAAATCATGAATCTGGGCCACTTTACAGACAGCCTCTAATTCACTGTCCGTAGCTTTGCGGTTTGCTAATAACAAATTGCGTTTAATGGTGCTGTTAAACAGTGTGCTGTGTTGCGATGCAACGGCAAATTGTGAGCGCAGTTCTTCACCATCGAGTTGTTCGATAGAAACACCGCCAAAACAGATTTCGCCAGAGCTTACTGGCCAGAATTTCATTAGTGCATTGATTAAACTACTCTTGCCCGAACCACTTGGTCCAACAATCGCAATATGCGTTCCTGTGGGGATGTTTACGTTTATATTTTGTAAGGCGTCATTTTCCTGTGATGGGTAACGCAAGCTCATATTGTTAAACACTAAATCTGCAGATTCAGGTAGTGGGTGTGGAATCTCTGGTTCGATAACGGCAGGTTTACTGTCCACAATATCAAATAATCGACGCGCAGCTGCGAGTGTTGTGGGTAAAGTTTGAAACGCCAAAGACAACGGCATAATCGCTTCAAAGCTTGCCATGGTGAACAGGGCGAGCATTGGTAAACTCGCAGGTCCGATGGCTTCACTGTTTACCATTGGGATAGCGATAATCAACATTAACAGCACGCATAGATTTGCCAATAACCCGGACATAGCCTGTGAGCCACCATTAAGTGTGGCTAGTGATTTCTGATCTTTTAACAGACCTTCACTGAGTTTTTCAACAGAATCAGAATGTCGCTTGGCTGCGTCATTAATCAATAACTCACTCATGCCCTGAGTGCTATCCATGATTGCGGAGCGTAATTCCGAGGTTATTTTTGATTGTCTGCTAGAGGCTGAATATCCCCAGCGATTTATCAGCAAAGGTAATAAAACACCCGCGGCAACTAAAAAGAATAGTTCGATAAATGCCAGTGTCTGACTATATTGCCAGAGAAATATAACGATAATAATACTGCTGATAAAAGCTACTGTTACCGGTGCGATTATGCGTAGATAAAAGTTATCTAAAGTGTCTATATCAGCCCGAATTCTACTGAGTAAATCACCACTGCGATAATTTTGTATAACCGCTGGCGCAAGAGGTTCTAAGTGATCATAAAACCAACTGCGTAAACTGGCGATTAATCGAAACGTTGCTTCGTGGGTAACAAGACGCTCTGCATAACGACTGCTGGTGCGAATAATGGCAAAAGCGCGTATTAACGCGGCGGGTGTAAAATAATTAATCGCCGCGCCTGTTATTCCTGCGATTGCCATACTGGCGATAAACCAGCCAGATAAAGCCATGAGCCCGATATTAGCCAGAATAGTGAGCAGGGATAACACCACCCCAAGCAACATCCAGCCCCACCAGGGTTTGATCAGGGTAAACAACCTGCGCATGACTTGAAAATCACTAAGCATGGTGTTGATCTCCCTGTTCGAAAAGATCGACCATTTTTTGATATAAGGGGTTTTCTGTCATCAAGGTTTGATGGTTAGCGATTGCAACCACGCGGCCTTTTTCGAGTAATACCACGCGATCAGCTTGTTGTACGGTATTCAGTCTATGGGCGATACTGATGACACAACGGTTTTTTGAGAGTAATTGCAGACTTTGTTGTATGAGTAACTCACTTTCTTGATCCAAATGGGCTGTGGGTTCATCGAGCAATAATAGTGGCGCATCTTTTAAGAATGCTCGCGCCAAAGCGATTCTCTGGATTTGTCCGCCCGATAATCCTGCACCGCGTTCTCCTATGTGAGTGTCATAGCTGTCAGGCAGTGACTCGATATATTCATCAATCAACGCTGATTTTGCGGCATTTTTCATTGCTGAATCATTGGCGGATGGGTTTGCCAAACATATATTTTCTCTGATGGTTCCCTGGAATAGATGAGCACGTTGTGGCATCCAGGCGATATTGTGTCTCCATTCATTGAGATGATCCTGTCTCAACGGCTTTTGATTGATAACAATCTCACCTTGCTGCGGACTGATAAAAGCAAGTAACAAGTTCATTAGCGTACTTTTACCTGCGCCACTTGAGCCAACAATGGCAATATTCTCATTGGGATGAATGTTTAGTGAAAGATGCTCAAGTGCAGGGCGGCCAGGTTCGTACTCAAAACTGACATCCTTAAATTCAATTTCTATGGAATCAGTGATTCCAAGTTTATTGTTTTGAGACAAGTTGCTAGATTTGCTAGAAACTAAAATCTTAGCATCATTATTTAGGACACCTTTAATCAGCGCACTCTTAACCAAGCCATCTTCACTTTCAACGTCATCAGGATGCAATATTTCAATCATCTTTTCAGCTGCACCAATAGCTTCCATACGCGCATGATAATGGGTTCCCATATTGCGCAACGGTTGATAAAACTCAGGGGCTAGCAATAACGCAAAAAAGCCATAGAAAAAATCTAACTCGCCGTACATCAAGCGAAAACCAATCAGTACAGCTACCATCGCAATACTCACGGTTGATAAGAATTCTAGTAATAACGATGACAAGAAAGCCACACGTAAAACGGACATGGTACTTTTACGGTAATCATCTGAAATTCTGGCGATGAGTTGTGATTCTCGACGACTGGCATTGAACAATTTGAGCGTTGTGAGGCCTTGTATCATATCCAGAAAATGAGCACTCATTCGCGCCAGTTTGCGCCATTGTTTTTTATTAAGGCGTTCAGTACCTTTGCCAATCATGATCATGAAAAACGGAATCAGAGGGGCTGTCACCAGCATAATGACACCCGAAATCCAGTCGATGGGGAAGATGAAAACCAGAATGGAAAGTGGGATAAGTGCCACCAATGACATGGTTGGCAGATACCGTGCGTAGTAATTTTCCAGAGCATCGACACCATCGACAACGGTGTTGATGAGTTCGCCACTACGTTCGTTATTTAAAGATAAGGGACCGACTTCGAACAAGCGATCGTGTAGTTTTTTTCTTAGGTCGCGTTTAACGCGAAGAGCCGCTTCTACCGCTGTGTACTCCGAAGCCCAATTGAGCACGGCACGAAACAGATAGACAAAAAATAAAGCAACAAAGTAGCTGTTTAGATTAGCTACTGTTGCCTTTTCAAAGATGACATTGTTGATAATGTTTGCCAGACACCAGGCCTGAGCAATCAACAGTAGGCCTGATAATAATCCCAGACCTACTGAAAAGCGTAAGTATGCGCCCGTTGTTTTCTTTTGGGCTTTAAGAAATTCTGGACTAGCAGAATCTTTGGCGTCAGACATAGCCACATATCTTACTTAGTTTTTTAGACATCTTATTAGTTAACGTTTATTCATCTTCATCGAGGCCATTTAACTCAAGCCACATGACGTTAATGATGCCAAAAGCACAAGCCAGTAAAACACCAAGAATCCAGGCAAAATACCACATAATTTTCTCCTATTTGTACTTTTATTAATAAAGGCTGTGCTGTTTTGCACGAATGTCTTCAACACTGTATTTACCCCAAAGTTTTACGTAACACCAAACGGTGTAAATCAAAATAATGGGTACGAATAATAGGGTTGCAAATAACATGATTGATAAGGTTAATTCACTGGAAGCGGCATCCCAAATCGTTAAGCTATGACTGGGGTTAACGCTTGATGGAAGAATGAAAGGGAACAGTGAAAATGCACCCGTCAAGATTATCCCAAACATGCTCATTGTAGTCATGGCAAAAGCTATACCGGCTTTACGTGCGCGAGCCGATAAAAATGCTCCGAATGCTGCTACAAAACCAACAATTGGCGCGATCATGGTAAGTGGATATTCAGTGTAATTTGTTAGCCATGCACCTTCAAAGATTTCCACAGTTTTACCCAATGGATTCGCAGGTGCTCCGGTATTGATTTCGCTGGTTAGAGCATAACCATCAATACTCGTCCACAACCACAAACCTTCAATAGCAAACAGTGCGATCACAGCGATCGCCGCAAATTGTGTGTAAGTGCGGGTACGGTTATAGACTTCGTCTCCACAACGCATCATAAGATATGCACCACCGTGCATCACAAACATTGAGATAGCGAGTAAACCAGAAAGCACAGCAAACGGATGTAATAGACCGAAAAAGTTTCCGTCATAGAATGAACGTAAATAATCGTCATAGTGAAAAGGCACTCCTAAAAACAGGTTGCCAAATGCAACGCCCAAAATTAATGGTGGAACGATTCCCGAAATGAATAAACCCCAATCCCAGGTACTGCGCCATTTTTTGTTCTCAAGCTTAGAGCGGTAATCAAATCCTACCGGTCTAAAGAACAGAGAAAATAGCATTAGCATTAATGCCAGATAAAACCCTGAAAAAGTGGTCGCATAAACAATCGGCCATGCCGCAAAAATCGCGCCAGCAGCCAGTATTAACCATACTTGATTGCCATCCCAATGCGGGGCAACAGCATTGATGGCAACACGGCGTTCTTCGTCTGTTTTGCCTACGAAGGGTAATAACATGCCGACGCCCATATCAAAGCCTTCTGTCATTGCAAAGCCTAGCCAGAGTATGCCAACGAGTAACCACCAGACCATTTTAAGCGTTGTGTAATCGATAAATTCCATCATAGTTCTCCTTATAACAACTCAGCTTCTGGGGTTGATGAATGCGGTGCGTGATACATTTTTCCACCTTCTTTTTCGTGGTAGTAACGACCAGTATGTAAGCTACTTGGACCTAAACGTGCAAACTTTTGCATAAGGTATACTTCGATCACCAATAGAATGGTGTAGAAAACCACGAAGCCAATTAAACTATAGAGAACATCGTTATAAGTAAGTGAAGATACCGCCATAGACGTTGGTAAAATCTCACCCACAGCCCATGGTTGACGGCCATACTCGGCAACGAACCAACCAGTCTCGATAGCTACCCAGGGCAGCGGTAAACTGAGGAATGACACCCATAGGAACCAGCGCTTAGTGAAAACAGTACGTCGTGCAGTAAAGATAAATGCCAGACCAAATACTAAAAGCATGGTAAAACCTGCTGCGACCATAATACGGAAAGACCAGAAAATGGGTGCAACATGTGGGATGGTGTCTTTAGCTGCCGCTTTGATTTGCTCTTCAGTTGCATCCACAACATTCGGTGCAAACTGCTTTAAGTGCAGGGCATAACCAAGCTCACCTTTAGATTCATTAAAGCTTTCTTTTTCAACTGCTGATGCTTCACCTTTACGCACTTTTTCGAACAGCGCATAAGTATGTTTACTGTTACGGATACGGTCTTCATTTTCAGCAATAATATCCTTTAAGCCTTTCACTTCTTCATCGAGAGAGCGGGTGGCGATAATGCCTAAAGCGTAAGGGATTTTCACCGCATTATGTGTTTCCTGTGCGTCCTGATCAGGGAATCCGAATAAGGTAAACGCAGCGGGTGCGGGTTCTGTTTCCCACTCGGCTTCAATGGCCGCGAGTTTTGCTTTTTGTAACTCGCCCGTTTCATAGCCACTTTCATCACCGAGTAAAATAACGGATAAAATGGAAGCTAAACCGAAGCCTGCTGCGATGGCAAAAGAACGCTTGGCAAAGCCAACATCACGTTTCTTTATCAAATACCAGGCACTGATACTTAAGACAAACATAGAACCAGCGACATAACCCGCTGAAACCGTATGAATAAACTTCACCTGTGCAACAGGGTTGAATAAAACCTCTGAAAAGCTGGTCATTTCCATGCGCATGGTTTCGATATTGAATTCTGCACCAACCGGATTTTGCATCCAGCCATTAGCGATTAAAATCCACAGCGCCGAAAAGTTAGTTCCAAGAGCCATTAACCAGGTTACGGTTAAATGAGAGACTTTGCTTAAACGATCCCAGCCAAAGAAGAATATGCCGACAAAGGTTGATTCCAGAAAGAATGCCATCAAACCTTCAATCGCTAGCGGGGCACCGAAAATATCCCCCACATAATGCGAATAGTACGACCAGTTGGTGCCGAATTGGAACTCCATGGTCAAACCTGTGGCAACACCTAAGGCAAAGTTAATGCCGAATAATTTACCCCAGAACATCACCATGTCCTTGTAAATCTGTTTACCGGTCATCACATAGACTGATTCCATAATGGCCAGTATGAATGTCATTCCCAGGGTTAATGGTACAAATATAAAATGATATAAAGCGACTGTTGCGAACTGCAAACGCGATATATCGACGACTTCTTCTGGAATCATGATAAGTATGCTCTCGTGTATGAAGTGTTAGTAAATTATTAAGTATTAGTAAATAAGAAAGCGCTAATTAAAGTCGGTATCATAAGGGGTGTCTTTGATAATTCACAAAGCGATCTATTTTTTTTCATAAAAAAACTAACATTTATCAAGAAAAATTAAAAATAGTGTGGGAGCCACTTTAAACCAGCAGAAAAAAAGTGTTATGAGAACTATTTTAAAGGAGGGAAGAGTAGGGGATGTTGGCGCGTATTTAGATAAAATAACGTAAGTAGCAATAGAGGTATTACTAACAAATAACGTATTTATTAAAGAAGGTATCTAGAAAAGAATGGATCTGAATGAAAGCATCATTAAATATCAGGCATGCGTTCCAGAAAAAACTGCCCGTAAGTAGGGGGGTGTAAATTTATACAATCAAAAGAGTTACTTCTCCTTAAATTCACCATAAAGAGTTAGCGAGTGTTCCATCAGCACGAAGCCATGCTCTTCAGCAATTTCTCTTTGTCTTTGTTCGATAATCTCATCATGAAACTCAATGATCTTACCTGTTTTCATATCAACCATATGATCATGATGTTCACCAGTGTCTAACTCAAAAACACATTGATCACCTTCAAAATTGTGTTTGATCACCAGCCCAGCTTCAACAAATTGGGTCAGTACGCGGTAGACCGTTGCAATCCCCACTTTGATTCCCTGGCTGAGTAACTCCTGATAAATTTCTTCTGCGCCGTAATGCTGTTTTTCTGAAGTTTCAAGAAGCTTCAATATTTCTACTCTGGGTCTTGTAACCCTGAAACCAGCCTCTTTAATATCATTTTTATTCACGATGTTATTACCTTCACCACAACAGAAAAACCGAGAGTTTATCTTATGAGGGTTGTCTGCGGAAGTTACCATAAAGAAAAAAAGAGTTGCAATAGTAATGATAATCGTTATCATTTGTATTTAGAGTTAACAACTAGTGAATAAAATGGTTTCAGAAGATATGAATCAGATAGATGTTAGTAAAATCTTGAATGGCAATAAAAAAGCCATCCTCCGTCATGCTGATAAGCAGTATTTGTTATCAATTACCAGACGAGGAAAATTAATCCTGACTGCTGCTGAACAATCATTATTACCCAAGCAGTACAAAGTGTTCCTCAAAGAGACATAACTTTTCTTTGGTAAGTGTTAGTTATGTTTTTTATGTTCAAGCCAATACGTGTTCTACCCCGTCTCGTGCTAGCCAGATCTTTTTTACTCAATCAGTCTTAGGTGAGATTGATGATCGATAACGAGCTTTAGCTTTTTTCACTCTAAGCTTTTTATCGAAATCAATCTCAGTACAGATCTAAAAATAGTATAGATCTAAACATAATATAGATCTAAACATAATAGAGAGCGTAAATATGAATTTTTTAAGCATGAATGTGTATATCAATGCCTGGCTAGACTGCAGTCACCCTTTTATTTCGATTCACAATAAATTTGATGATGATGTGTTGTTGCATTTCAATGAGGATAAGGTAAATCAATTATTCGAAAGCGGTGATCTGTGTATCGATGATTTTCAAAACACGGATAGTGATCACCAGCTAACAGTCATTGCTGAATTGTTGGCCATCCAGTCAAATGAACGCATTAAAATCCAGTTGGCAGAGTTACAAGGTGGTTTGAAAAGACGTGCCCCCAAAGCTGTGACTAAATTTCCTAATCAAATAGCTATTCAAAAAGCTAAAACTTCTAAGCAGATAATCCCGATATCGACCCTTCAAGCAGCAGCACGTTAGTGTTGTAGGTCGAGATTGAACGATGAATCAAAAATGCGATTGTTATAACAGTGAACTAGAAATGCTGTTGATGGCAGAGAGCCATTTACTTGCCTGGACAGAGCCGAATTTATTAAATCAATTAGTGGATCAGGGAATAGAGATAGATGAGCCTCTTAAAATATCAATCGAGGTAACAGAGGTTAACAAAATCTAACAAAATCTAACAAAGGTGTGAGAAGTGAATATAAATAACCAGAAACGTCAGAAGTACAGCGACCCATTGCTCAAAAAATTGACAGATGAACAGATGCTTTTATCGACAGAAGTGAATGAGTTGAATAAAGAGCTCAATGTCATTAAGTACATTCTTCGCCAAAAACAGAAAAACCTGCGTGAGATCAATACACAGTTGATTCAAAAATCCATGAGGGGGCCTTTTTTATCCGTTGTTACTTCTTTGTCCTCAGAAGCGCAATTTGAGAAAAGCGGACATTTTTTGGCTAAAGATATACTGGTCTGTTTTGATGGCGGTAAAAGTGATCCGCATAAAATAAATCACCAGAGAGATTAATCAAGTCATTCATTGGCTTCGCTTGGTTTAGTGTTAGATCGCAGCAAGATTGCATCTGCTTTTTTATGCTCTAGGACTGCTCTCTATAAGCCGATATCTATACTAATAAAATAGAGTGGTTAGAGAGCAGACCAGATCATAAAAAAAGGCTTCAAAGTAGGGGTGGCAGTTAAGGTTTTAACTGTTACATCCTTATATTGCTTAGGATGATTTGGGTTAGTTATTAGATGAATGCGCCAAGCATTTTAGGCATGTTTCCAAACACAATTCCTGAATATTTCGTTTGGTAATGCAATCCATACAACGAAAATCACTGGCGCAAACCTGTTTTGTTTCCAGTAGTCGTTTCAGGGTGCTTCTTTTAATCTCAAGTTTTAAAGTAACATCATGCTCTAAATCTACAACGTCTTGTTTTTGAAGTATTTCTATTTTTTGTGTTTTAGCTAATACAGTCATAATCGCCTCAGTATAAATTTAAGTAAAAACATTAGATTAGGCTTTTAATGATAATGATTATCGTTTATATTTACAAGAAGCAATATTCTGATTTTCACTTAAGACTTACAGGTTTGTTATGTGCCAAATACCCTCTAATAAAACATCGCTTACAACTGGTTCTACTGTTACATCTGCATCGCTTTCGACATTACCTATTCCTGACCTTAAAAAGAAAGCGACTAAACGCGGATCTCGTTTGAAGTTTTGGGAATTAAGTACACGTTTTCATTGTGCTGCTTTAGGTACCTGTTTAACGTTGAAAGAATTACGCCAAATTGGGAATAAAGCGAATATTAAGGACATCAATTCCTGGGACGATTACTGTATACACGTTTCATTCTTACAAGCATTAGATGCTAAATGTTATGTCAGTAATCTGGTAAATAAGTTATTAGATAAAAAATATAAGATCAATATCTTGTATTTTTCCAAAACAAAAACAGAAGATGAAAGAATAGCGCTATGGAATAATGCCGTGAATACCGGCGATATTGCAGGTGCTTTCTGGGCGATGCTTACGCATCCAGACACCACAGAAGAGACGCTTTATCAAGTGTATGGCAAGGTCCACATGTTGTCGCATCTATCAGGTGCTACCGCGCGAATCGATATACGTGAATTTCATATTCTAGAGAAACGTAATAACGCCTTACAAGATCAGATAGACATCAATGAAGCCGTTTACAATAAAAAACTGGATAAGAAAGAAAAAGAATTAACACAATTGAAAGCCGAGTTGTCCCAACTTCAGCAAGAAAAAAGTATCTACCAACAAGCAAAAGAAGAGCTGAATAGTATTAAAGACACGCCTTTTATACACCGTTTTGAAGAAGAAATTAAACAATTGAAAGATGAGCTGGAAAATGCACAAGCAAATGTAGAGCGACTCAATAAAAGCAATCAGGAATTGGAAGCAATTGCCATGCAAGAACAAGAAAAAAACCGTGAGCTCAATCAACAGTTAAGTCACTTATCTGATGAAAAAACCAGTATTGAAAGTACTCTGGCAAGTTTATTAAATCAAACCGATGGTGCAATCGATAGTTGTGAAGCATGCCCGAATACTAATTCTGATTTGTGTGGCCGTTGTGTTTTATATATCGGCGGAAGAAATAGTCAATACACGCACTTCCGTCAATTAGTAGAACAACAAAATGGTGCCTTCATTCACCACGACGGTGGGCGAGAAGATGGTCACCAAAAATTAGCAAGTATTGTCTCAAAAGCAGATGTTGTTGTTTGTCCTTTAGATTGTGTCAGCCATACCGCGATGAATGCCGTTAAACGCCATTGCCAAAATAATACTAAACAGCTGGTGTTCATTCCTCATGCAAGCTTGTCTGCTTTCTCAAAGGGGCTGACAGAGGTCATGGATTAGACGGTATAAAGTATTTGAAAACAGAAATGATAACCATTATCATTGTCTTTGATGCAAATGAGATTTATTACTGTTTGAGGGTATGATGAAGTCGTTAAAAAAAGCAGGTCTGATAAAGACTCAACCAAGAATGCTTATTCTGGATATATTTGAAGCACAGGAGAAAAAGCATCTAAGCACTAACGATATCTATATGGCATTACAGCGCAACAAGACGCCGTTATCACTCGGCACTATTTACAGGGTTGTGAATCAGTTTGAAAAATCAGGCTTAATACAAAGTCATCACTTTTCTCCAGATAATGCGGTGTATGAGCTGTGTGCGGCAGACAATCATGATCACATGATTGATATAAGAACAGGCAAGATTGTTGAATTTCATGATGAAATCATTGAGAAACGGCAAAAAGAAATCGCAGAAGAATATGGATTGGATTTGGTTGATCACAAATTTATTCTTTATGGATATTTCAATTAAAATGGATATTTCGATTAAAATGACCTGAGTTCACATTGTTTTAATCCTTCTTAAATCACTTGAAGCCATACTTAAAAAATAAGTCCTCAATAAAAAATGCCCCATAAGTAGGGGGGTGGCTTAAGGTTTTCATTTAATCATTATTTATTCCTGTTTTTATCGACAGAGTGGTTTACGCTTTAGTGAACCAGAGAAACAGATTAATCACGAGATAACTAATGAAATCAGCAAATCAACAAACAGATCAACAAGCAAATCGTCTACGCCTGGGTATCCTCGGCACAGGTCATTTAGCCACGTACACCGTAACCGGTTTAAGACGATCTGGTGATACACGTCAGGTAATAGTAAGCCCCAGAAATGCAGAACGCGCTAAATACCTCGCGGATAATCAGCAGTGCATCGTTGCAGAAGATAATCAAGGTGTGATTGATCAGTCCGATTTGATTCTATTAGCCGTTAGACCTTGGCAACTAACCGAGTTACTGGAAGGGCTGGTTTTTCCTAAAGATAAAATAGTGGTCTCGGCGGTTGCGGGCTTAACTCTGGATCAAGTTAGAAATAAGGCTGATTTACCTGACAAACTCGCGCTGATTTTACCGGTAGTCGCGGCAGAAAATGCACAAGGTTTTGTGCCGATTTATCCCGACATACCAGAAGTCAAAGCGTTGGCAGATTCACTGGGTAAAACCATCGCATTCAAACAGGAGTCTCAATTTGAAGAAGCGTCTGCAATGGCTTGTTTGAATGGCTGGTTGTATCGATTCTTTGATGAGCAATATCATTGGTTGATTAAAAATGGTATCGAGGAAGAGGATGCGCGCAATATGGTATTACATAATACCCTGGGAGCTGCGCACTATGCCTTGGGTAGACCTCAACAGGACTTATCTGAACTCGCGGGAGAAATCGCGCGTGAAGGTACATATACCAAAGCAGGTTTAGATCAGCTGGAAGCGGGCGGTGCTTTCAAGCAATGGAGTGATACTCTGGATATGATTAAAGCCAAACTAGATGCGAGTGATGAATAAAAAACAATAGGAAACAATAGGAAACAAATACATCGTTACATTTTTGAGTTGTTAAAAAGACATATCGGTATAGCGTTCATTTAGAAACACTTGTCATAATTCCTTAATCAATCAGTCATTAATTTGTCATGAATTTGACAAAGTCTCGTAACAAACGATGAGTACAGTCACCCTAATGGAAAGAGGGGGTTATATGTACGAAACGGTTTTAGATCTACCCATTAACTCAGGTGCTTATAAAATAGCAGTGGTCACAGAAACCTGGCTACCCGATATTAATGGTGTTGCTTTGACCTTGGGCAATATGGTTCAGGGAATGAAGCAAAAAGGCTACGCAATTGATGTCTACTATTCTTCCACCAAACATAATGAGAATACAGATCTCGTTGCTGATCATGAATACCTTCTACCTGGTTTTAAGCTGCCGTTTTACAAAGAAGTAAAAGTAGGTCTACCAGCAAAACACACCTTAAAAAAGATGTGGGGTGAAAACTTACCCGATGTCGTATTGGTTGTGACTGAAGGTCCCTTAGGGGCTTCTGCCATTAAAGTGGCGCATAAATTTGGCATTCCTGTCGTGAGTGAATTTCACACTAATTTCGATCAGTATTGCCGTTATTATCACCTTGGCTTTCTGCTGGGTTTAACGCGTCGTTACCTGCGTCGCTTTCATAATAAAACCGATATTACGCTTGTTCCTACGCGGGTATTACAAGACGAATTGCATTCTCAGGGCTATGACAATGTCGGGGTGTTATCACGGGGCGTAGACACCGAACTTTTCCATCCATCTCGTCGTGACAATGCATTGCGCAAAAGCTGGGGTATGAATGAGAATGATTTAGCCGTCATTTTCGTCGGCAGACTGGCTGCTGAAAAAAATCTACCGCTCGCAGTAAAGGCTTTTCAGGCAATAAAAACAAGAGACCCAAAAGCCAGATTTATTCTGGTGGGGGATGGCCCTATGCGTCAAACACTTGAAACTGAAAACCCTGACTTTATTTTCTGTGGCGTTAAAAAGAAAGAAGCGCTCGCCAGACATTATGCGTCGGCAGATTTATTCATTTCACCCAGTATGAGCGAAACCTTTGGCAATACTTTGATAGAAGCGATGGCGAGTAATTTGCCTTCCGTGAGCTTTAATTATGCCGCCACTCAGGAAAACATCACCCACGGGGTCAATGGTATTGCGGTTCCCTTTGGTGACAACGAGGGGTTTATTCAGGCAGTTGTGGAAATCATCACGTCAAAATCCTACATGAAAAAATTAGGAATGCAGGCAAGAGAAAAGGCAGAAGAACTGAGCTGGAATAGTATTTACGACAAGTTCGACGTCATTTTAAGTGAATTAATCGAGGAGGAAATAGAGTGTGATCAACTTTTTAGAACGACTTAACCAGAGCGAAATACCTTTATGTATGCTTTTTAATAAATTCAACCATAAACGTTTATTCAACCGTTTTTTTGCAGTGATCAGCCGCTTGGGAAACGGCGTTTTCTGGTATGTACTGATCGCGCTTTTACCCATTATCTATGGTGTTGAAGGGGCTAAAGTTTCACTGCACATGCTGATTGTGGCAATTGTTTTACTGTTGATTTATCGCCGTCTAAAATCAGCTACACTTCGTGTTCGACCGTACCGTTTTGACGATAATATTCTGCAGAATGTTGCGGTGTTAGATCAGTTTAGTTTTCCTTCGGGGCACACCATGCATGCGGTTGGTTTCACTACGGTTTTATTACAGTATTTCCCGGAATGGTATTGGTTGGTTGTCCCGTTTACGGTACTTGTTGGATTATCCCGTTTGATTCTTGGGCTTCACTATCCTAGCGATGTATTAGCGGGAATTGCACTAGGTAGTAGTATTGCGATGGCGAGTTTTATGCTTCTTTGATTAGATGTTAGCTTCCTTGTGCTTAAAGATAAGGAAGGTCTGCGCCTATTGCAAACTAGTCCCAACTTTAGTGTGATCAGGACACAATATAGGAGGCAAGCTTCAAGTGTGTTGGTATAAAAACAGGGGATGCATATAACAGGCGAATTCTAAGACTAAAAATCATTACTAGTCGCGTTATATAGGCACCCCCCCCCCCACTTATAGCGAGTTTTTTTCTCAATGTTTTGTGAGTTAAACCAAAAACCACACGTTTAATTGAGGCTAGTACTGAATCTCCACATCATTCAATGGGTAGGAACAACAGGCCAGAATATAGCCATCATCGACTTCCTTATCGCTAATGCCACCGTTATGCACCATGTGCACATCACCCGATTTCTTTTTCACTTTACAGGTGCCGCAGACACCAAACTGGCACGCGCTCGGGATATTCAAACCCGCTTCTAATGATGTTTCTAATAGGGTAATTTTCTGATTAGAAGGCAATGTTCTCTCAGAGTTTAAGAATGACACCGTAGTCTTTATAGACTCATCCAGAAAGACATCATCATGTGCCACTTTTTCTTCTTCCAGCACTGGCATATCGAAGCTTTCTTCGTGGTAATGACTCATGTCAAAATCAGCAGCAATTAAAATATCACGAACCGTTTGCATAAATATTGCAGGACCACAGCAATAAATTTCCCGTTCGAAAAAGTCAGGCGTGGTTAATTCAAGAATTAATTGGTTAATGCGTCCGGTGTATCCGGTCCATGGAAGGAAGGGTTCACGGTCTTCCACAATCCATGCAATCTGGAAATTAAGAAACCGTGTCGATAGTCTTTCTACCTGTTCTTTGGCGATAATATTTGATGGACTACGTGCGCAGTGGATAAAACTAATGTCTAATTCACCACCACGATCGAATAGGTATTTGGTCATCGATAACATCGGTGTGATACCGCTACCGCCAGAAATAAAGCAGTATTTATCCGCATCGTGATTATACAAATGAAATTCGCCAGCGGGGCCGAAGGCGCGTAACTCCATGCCTAGTTTGAGGTTTTCAAACATCCATTTACTGCCAATGCTGTTTGGATTTAATTTAACCGTTATGGATAAAGATAGCGGTCTGGAAGGGCTGGATGAAATGGTATAGGTGCGGTAAATCTTTTCCCCGGGCATAGGCAATTCGAGTGTAATAAATTGTCCCGGGGCGAAACTAAACCAGTTATTGGTGTGCGTACGAAAAGTGAAGGTGATGACATCATGCGTTTCAGGCACGATATTGATCAGTTTTAACATCGAGCTTTGTGCTTCCCACGGCTGGCTTTGGTCTAAATACAGGTGGGGAATTTTGTTCTGATCAAAACTCGGCTTTTCGATATCTTCTTCATCTTCTTCGGACTTTTTAGAAAAGTTTTTCAGGTTGGCTTTTTGTAACAGGTCAATCGCTGAATTATCGTGGTGTGTCGTCGTATTCTCAAAAAGTGTTGAATCTTGTGGGCTAATCGGGGCTGTCGCTGGAGTATTAGCGGCATTTACTGCTTTTTCCAGGTCGATGGCAGGTGTCAATTCACCTGGAATGGTGGGCGGTAAATCTTCGACATAGACGATTTTGTTATCTGCGTTATGTACTGTGTTATCTGTTTTATCTAAGCTATGTGCATTGAGTACGGCAGATGCTTTTTGCTGGCTGATTTGCTGATACCAGTTGATAAACTGAATGACTCCATCTTCTTGAACAACAGAGTAAGGACCAGGCGTGTAATTAGGTGAGCGAATCCCTTTCTGGTTTTCTTCGACCAGTTCCAAATCTTGCTGGTTAGTCGCTTTCCATACGGCGATTAGAGTCTCTAGGTCATAATCCTTGCCTTCTACAGCGTCTTTATGAACCAGCCATCTTGTGGTTACTTTGGTTCTGTTGGTGCTTAAGGGTGTCACACAAAAGGTGATGCTATGGTCCGATAAAAAATGATTCCAGGTATTTGGATAATGAAAAAATAACAGCGTTCCAAGTTCTTTGTCTGCGGAATCCACCATTAATTTTTTAGACGCTACTTTGCCATCCATGGTGAATGATTCAGCTTCATGCTGTAAAGGCATTCGGGTAACGCGGTATTGTCCGTCATCACTCAGGTGGAATTTTGCAGGAATATTCAAGGTATCGCATTTATCCCAATGCTCTTGAACCATGCCCAGTGTTGGGTCGGATTCATCCGGTATTCCTGTGAAGGAAGGGTCGTCAGAATAAGTACGACAGAGTTCTGGATGACTGCCGGCACAATGGTAACATTCGCGATTATTTTCTAAGACTAATTTCCAGTTACCTTCTTCGATAATGCTGCTTTCGTGGACGATCTTTGCATCGTGTAGTCGATGCTTTTCAAGGTAGGGAGTAACCGTTTTTTTAAATGACTCAAATTCAGGCGCATCATCGCTAAGGCAAAGATAAATGATACCCTCAATGGTTTCGCAATTTACGCTATGTAGTTTATGGTCGTTAGGGTTGAAATCTTCTCCCATATCTTTGGCATATTTCAACTTGCCTGAAAGGTCATAAGTCCATTGATGGTATGGACAGACTAACTGGGATTTTTGCCCCTTATCTTCTTTGCAAAGGCGAGAACCGCGATGTCGGCAGGTGTTATGAAAGGCTTTGACGCTATTGTCTTCAGTGCGTAAAACGATAATATCGTAATCACCAATTTCATAGCGGAAGAAGTCTCCCACATCCGGAATCTGGCAATCGTGTCCGATAAAAATCCATTCGCTATAAAAGAGGTTTTCTAAATCAGCCTGAAAAATATTCTCATCATTATAAAACGCTTGAGGTAAGCTCCAATTGGGTTTGCAGCTTTCTAGATGCTTTAAAAGCTCATTCTGAGGATTATTGATTTTCATGTTATTAGCGCCTGTCTCATCGAAAAATACCATTCACAGAAACACATGTTTTCTAAGCGCTAAATTTAACTATCTGCTTTAGAACGGGACTTAAAACGATAATCAAAATCAAGCTTAAAACCAGGTGTAAAACCAAACTTTAGAATGGGCGTTTCTTGGATATTAAACACACAATTTTTTTTTCGCAATCAGTGAATTTGTGCAGGGCAATATATGCTTTAAAGACGTCGCTTTTGATTAAAAACTTTGAAATTGGTTCATGTTTTCGAATACACCGTTCGTTTCCATCACGTATAGCAATGCCAATGCAGCCGCGATTGCAGTAATGACCGCAAGCCCAATCTTGATAAAGCTATAAGGGCGTTCACCTTGAATGGTGCCGTTACGACCATTGATAACATAGCGGTAGGTTTTACCACGGTATTGAAACGCCGCTGACCAAACAGGTAGCAATACGTGTTTGAAGGTGGTGTCTTGATGTTGCGTATTAACTGCAGAGATACGTTGATGGTCGCCGCCAATGTCGTAACGTATCGACTGCTTGATTTTACGCTCCATAATGTTTTCAGCCTGGAGAAAGCCCTGATCGACAGTAACCTGATAGATTTCACTGCGAAAGCCGCTGATATATTCTTCAGAATAAGGCACCAGGTTATCCAGATCCCACGGCTGTAGGTGATCGATAATGGTTCTGGGTAGGGTTTTGGACGCACCAATCAAGACATCATCAAAATGTAGATCGACTTGTCCACCAACAGGCTTCCAGCGAATTCTTGGAACCGTTCTGACGCGTTGTACACGTTTTCCATTAACAACTGTGGAGTAAACCTGACGATCATAATAGGTGGTGCCGCGTTGTCCACGGTATTGATTGTAGGTTTGGCTATCGTAGGTCCAGTAAGGGAGATAAATCCCCACGAGTTTTTCTTCGCGCTTACTGTGGCTTTTTAAAGAAGAGGGGGCAAACCAGTGACTGCCGATCCATTCATCAAAAATGGCAATGGCCTGTTTTTTCTCAAACTTAAAAGGCAGTAAGGACTTAGGCTCGATAAAGCGTGCGTAACGGGTATCGGTAATAACCGGAGTCGCACAATAGGGGCATTCGCCTGCGTGTTCATGCTGTTTAAAGCTAAATTCTGCACCACAAGAAGGGCATTGAATAACAGCGACGTCGTCCTGGTTTTTGGGATCAATATGTTGCAGGCGATCGAGTTCTTTTAAGGCCTGTTTAAAATCGAATTCTTTGATGGGTTCGACTTTGGTGTCGACAGGATAATGATGACCGCAAGATCGGCATACTAAATCCTGTGAGGAAGGAGAGTAGACCAGATCTGAACCACAGTTCTTACAGCTAAAATGCGCTTGCGAAATGACATGAGCGTCTTCTTTGGCTCGCGCGAAGTTTTTCTTTTCGTCTGTGGTGTTAAGGGGCGTAAATTTCAGCTCCTTGTCGAATAAACTACTCACTACTGTCGAGTCTCATGCCTGATTTTTGTAAATTTCATGAAAAGCTCATGAAATAAAAGGTTAGTGACACCCCCCCACTTATAAGCACTTTTTTTATACAAACAAAATATAAAAAAAACAGGCTATAAGTGGGGGGGTGGCTATGTAGTTATGGTTTTGCCTAATCGTTTGGCTTAATGTTTATCTTATTACTTATATTATTAAGGAATAATCAGTTTACGAATTAGGAAGCTCTGGTGGCTCGGCTTTATCTTCTTCAAATAAACCTTCTAGGGCAGGAATCGATTCGATCGATTTCCATTCTTCCATGCCATCTATCCACGCCAAAGTACCAGGAGAAATTTGCCTATTGGTCGCAAGCTGTTGCAATTCAGTAAGATCAAACGGTCCGGCTGCTTTTCTATCAATTGCTACGTGCCAGTTGGTATCAGGTAATGGCGGTGGAGCAGGGGCTGGATGCGCTTGTGTAGTATGTGTTGGCATTGGAACAGTTGGCTGGGCATTCATATCGTTTGCCATTTTATTCGCCATGGCAAAACCTAGTCCCATTTCAATGGCGCTACCAGCACCACCGCCCGTTGAACCATTTTGCATTGATTCTGCTGCACCAAACTGGATGTATTTATCCAGATTACCGATCATACCCATGCTGGTACGCTTATCGAGTGCTTCTTCAACCGCTGGCGGCAAGGAAATATTCTCAACCAGAACCTTAGTCAGTTCGAGCCCGTAATCTTTAAATTCAGGCGCAATGCGTTGAGTGAGTAATTCACCTAACTGCCCCTGATTACCTGCAAGATCAAGTACCGGAATATCAGAGCTACCAAGGATATCGGTGTAACGCGTCACGATTAAGTTGCGTAACTGACTGCTGATTTCGTCGACGGTAAAGTGACCATCAGTGCCGACGATTTCAGTGATGAATTTTGCGGGGTCATCAATACGGATATTGTAAGTTCCAAAGGTACGTAAACGCACCATATTGAATTCTTTGTCGCGCATCATAATCGGGTTTTTGGTACCCCATTTAAGGTCGACAAACTGACGCGTATTAAAGAAATAAACTTCAGCCTTGAAAGGGCTTTCAAAACCATGATACCAATGCTGAAGCGTAGACAGAATCGGTAAGTTTTTGGTTTCAAGTTCATACAAACCCGGGCCAAGTACGTCTGCTATCTGACCTTCACTGACAAATACCGCGATTTGAGATTCGCGTACCGTTAGTTTTGCGCCGAATTTGATTTCGTTGCCGTAACGTTGAAAACGATAAACCATCGTATCAACACTCGAGTCAGTCCATTCGATAACATCGACAAATTCGCCAAATAACTTATCCCAGATTCCCATGTTTATTCCCTTTGCTATGTGTGTCTAGTTTTACAGTTTATCTCAATTTGATGAGCAATGACTGTGATTAACCTTTAGTAATTGCTTTTGCTGCTTCACCAGCAACTTCATTTACCGGGTTATCAGCGCGTGATTTCGCCGCAACCAAAGCTGCGCGTAACTCACCTTCCATGTGTACGAGTTCTTTCGCTGCTTCTGCACGTTTAGCTTTGCCTTCTTCAGCAATTTTCAAACTGTCGTTGATGGTTTCGATAAGTTGTGTGTTAGCTTTGCGTACTGATTCAATATCGAATACACCGCGTTCCATTTGCTGACGGACTTCGGCATTTGCTGTACGTAAGTTATCCGCATTGCTTTCGAGTAAATCGTTCGTCAGGTCAGTGGCTTTTTTAACCGTTTCTGCCGTATCGCTCATGCGGAAAATGGTAACTGCCTGTGCTAACTGATTTTTCCAGAGTGGCACGGTGTTGATCAGTGTCGAGTTAACCTTATTGATTAAGGTCTTGTCGTTTTCCTGAACCAAACGGATGCTTGGCAGACTCTGCATTGCCACCTGACGGGTTAAACGCAAATCATGTAGTCTACGTTCAAGGTCATCACGCGCGCTGCGTAAATCTCTGACCGCTTGAGCAGCTAGCATATTTTCAGCATCTTCTTCGGCAGCTTTAGCTAACTCAGGGATTTGATTTTCATCGATCATACGAAGTTTTTCATCACCGGCTGCGATATAAAGCTCGAGCTTGTGGAAGTACTCTAAGTTCGCATCGTATAGTTTATCCAACGAGATGATGTCAGTCAGCAATTGCGTCTTTTGCTCTTCCATCTTGTCCGTGATGTTATTGATTTGTTTGCGGACATCTTCGTACTTGCTTAAAAATACAGATACAGGTTTTGCTTTGCCGAATAAACGCGCAAAGAACCCCAATTTTTTATTCGGGTTCAGTTCGTCGATATCGAATCCACGAATTGTAGCAATCATGTCATTAAGTGGTGCACCGGTTTTGCCTAAATCTTTATTACGAACGCCTTCTAGCATGTTCTCAGAGATGGTGCTCATCTCTTCCTGTGCTTTACTACCGAAGAATAAAATGGTGCTTCTATCTTCTACATTAATCTCTGAAATTAACTGATCGATGTCTTTTTTCTCATCACTGTCAGCTTTACTGTAAGCGATGATCTCTTTTGAGATTTCTTTGTATTCTGCGATTTCAGTACCTGGCAGAATCGCTACGTCGGTCGATGTAGCTGTTTGTGTGGTAGTTTCAGACATGAAAAGGTTCCTTTATAAGCGTTGAATTAGTGAGTCAGTTAACGTTGGCAAAATTAGTTATAGAGTGGATAGGTGAGCATTTTTTAACGCTCTTTATTTTTTATCCTTACGTTTTTGTATCTCTCTACGTTTTTATTTGTTCCTGTTTTTTTACGTGTACCTAATGGCTATGTAGCATTTCGCCCGTTTAGGTTTGACTAAATATGTTTTAACTGGGTTTTTAATACTTCTATTTTTACATCAAGATCAAGTTGATCATTTTCTAGCAGCTTTTTGTGCTGCTCTTCGAAGGTTGATTCAATCGAATCCAGTACTTCTTGAAAGTTCTTATCTAACTCGGCGGTTGAAGCATCTTTGCCATGCGTCTTTGCATAGCTTTCAGTGACTCTGGCAGTGCCATCGAGATAGACTTTTAAAAATTTACGCGCGCGGTATAAGTCTTTAGGGTCATCTTCGATGAGTTTTAGAATGTCGCGTGCTTTTTCGATAATACGTCTAAGGTGCTGATCGAATTTGATGTTCTTAATGTCTTTTCGTGCGTTTTCGATAACAGCAATTTTTGCTTCGGCGGCTTCCAGCGCCTCAAACACTTCATCAGGATCAACGCCTAAGGAAATATTACCCGTTTTATCCTGACGCGGGTCAACACCGTAGGCGAGGTAGAAACCAATCAGCGCTACAAAACCAATCAGAATACTGGCTAATAAAGTATAACCAGAAAGCATGAATGCGGTTAAGCCAGTGGTTATGCCTAAGAGTGAAGCAGCGAATGACTTAAACGGCATGCCGGGTGCTTTCGCTAATCGCTTTTGTTTGAAGCGGCTTTCAAGTTTGAAGCCATGGCGTGCGATCACTGCTGTAATCATAAATGCTGCAAATAATGCACCAGCGACAATGCTGGAAAAAACATTGCCTTTGAGTAGATGGATAATCGCACCAATCAAAACCGGTAAAGGCATCAAAAATAGCAAGGTGCCTTTAATACCTGTTTTTACCGTGTTTAAAATCTGGTTTTCAGGATCGTAGCGTGTGGCTTTGGTCATAATGTCTAATGTCTTTGGATGAAAGAGTGTTGAATAATGCTTAGCTCAGATGAAACAGAACTTGAAGAGACACCAGCCCAACAGTGGCTGACAATAAAATAAAGCCGATAATTTTTTGAATAAGATAAGGCATCGATATCCAGTAGTAGAGTGTTTAATAAACGGGTTATTAATAGATTATATAGTGCCTGTACAAGCGTTTATCAAGAGCGTGGCACTAAACAAAACAATTATTACGCTAAAATTTAGTTTACGTGATAGTTAGTTAATAAAACATGAACACAGTTCATTTAAAAATAAACAATAATGAAAATATACCCATTTATGAATCTATTTTCATTGCTTATCTCTTTTTATAATTCAAGTCGTTTTAATTATAGAGTTAAGGTGGCGTTATGGCACTTACATTCAAGCAATTAGTGAATGATGCATTAACCGCTCATATTGAAGAAATCTTTCCATGGGATGTAGAAGAGTTTAGGGCGAAAAACCCCGATACCTTGATGCTGGATATTCGGGAGGATGATGAATTTGATGGTTGCTATATTGAAAACTCATTGCATGTGCCAAGAGGCATTCTGGAGCAAGCTTGTGACTGGGATTATGCTGAAACCGAACCTGACTTAGTCAAAGCCCGAAAGAAACCCATTATCGTTGTCTGTCGTTCTGGAAACCGCAGTGTATTGGCTGCGTTGACCATGACATTGATGGGGTATGAGAAAGTAGTTTCCTTAAAAACAGGCATCAAAGGGTGGAATGATGCGGACTTGCCTTTAATCAACAAAGCGAATGATGTGGTAGACCCTGACTGGGTTGATGAGTTTGTTAATCCGCCAATTAGAAACGATCAGTTAGCGGTTAATAATGCTGACTAGAAATAAGAACTAGAAATAAGAGCTAGAAATAAGGCCTAGTGACTAATCACAAATCACAGTAGTTATGATGAAGTGAATGAAACTAGCATATACATCATCGAAAAAAAGTGCCCCAAAGTAGGGGGGTGATTAAGTCATTTAAACTGAATACAAATAAAGCGTTGTGATGTAGATTGAGCCTCCAAAGAAGCTCAATCTACCGTTAGTAAAACATAATGTATTACTTATTGAATTACTTAAGGTCTAGAAGAATCCTAACGGATCTTCGCTATAACTCACTAACAAGTTTTTAGTTTGCTGGTAGTGATTCAACATCATGCCATGGTTCTCACGCCCGATACCTGACTTCTTGTAACCGCCAAATGCCGCATGCGCAGGATAAAGGTGATAACAATTGGTCCAAACGCGTCCCGCTTGAATAGCTCGTCCCATGCGGTAAGATTTATTCATGTCGCGTGTCCATAAACCTGCACCCAGACCGTACTCAGAATCATTTGCCAGCGCGATGGCTTCTGCTTCATCTTTAAAGGTCGTTACACTGATTACCGGACCAAAAATTTCTTCCTGGAAAACGCGCATATCGTTGGTGCCTTTTAAAACTGTAGGCTCAATATAAAAACCTTTGTTGAGGCTATCATCCGTTAACGCCACGCAACCACCTGTGAGTACTTCAGCACCTTCAGCTTTACCGATTTCAATATAATTCAGGATAATATCGAACTGTTCTTTAGAAACCTGTGCGCCAACCTGCGAGTCGGTATCCAGTGGATTGCCTTGTTTGATGGTTTTCGATTTAGCGATGAGGCGTTCGATAAAATCATCGGCGATGTTTTCCTGCACTAGAATACGCGATGGACAGGTACATACTTCACCTTGATTAAAGAAAGCCAACGCAGCACCTTCTAGACATTTTTCCAGATAAGCGTCTTCATGATTCATGATGTCATCAAAGAAAATATTCGGAGATTTACCACCCAGCTCTACAGTAGATGGGATTAAAGAATCCGCCGCACATTTCAAGATATGTTGACCGACAGCCGTCGACCCCGTGAATGCAATTTTTGAAATGCGTTCTGACGTTGCCAAGGCTTGTCCGGCCTCTTGACCAAAGCCTTGAACCACATTCAACACACCAGAAGGCAATAGATCACCAATGATTTCCATCAATAGGCTAATCGATAAAGGTGTTTGTTCTGCTGGTTTAAGGACGATGCAGTTACCTGCGGCTAATGCAGGTGGTATTTTCCAGGCAGCCATCAATAATGGAAAATTCCATGGGATGATCTGGCCAACAACACCTAATGGCTCGTGATAATGATAAGCAACGGTGGTTTCATCTAATTCACTGATACCGCCTTCTTGCGCACGTATACAACCTGCGAAGTAACGAAAATGATCCGCCGCTAATGGCACATCCGCTGCCATTGTTTCACGGATGCCTTTACCGTTGTCATAGGTTTCTGCAATGGCTAATAGTTCCAGATTTTCTTCAATACGGTCGGCAATTTTTAATAAAATATTAGAACGCTCAGTCACTGACGTTTTGCCCCATGCGTCTTTCGCTGAATGAGCCGCATCTAATGCTAGCTCGATATCCTCAGCTGATGAGCGCGCAACTTCACAATACACCTTGCCATTGACTGGTGAAACATTCTCAAAGTATTGACCTTTTTGCGGCGGAACCCATTCGCCACCAATATAGTTTTCGTAACGTGATTTGAATTGAATCTCGGATTCTGGGGTATTTGGATCTGGGTATATCATGGTTATCCTCATTGTTTTATTTAAAGTTATGACTAAGCGTTTATTATTGTTTTGTACTGCTTAGTTTTTTGGCAAATTTCGCTCGATGAGCGTTGTGTTAGATTTGCTGGTATGTAAATTAGGTGATTATTCGATGCCACACTTATATGAAAATCCTAAAAGGTTTAGTGTGAGTCCTGCCAGTGTGGTTGTGTCATCAGATAAGCCCAGTTTTAAGGAAAACCAGCTATACTCTTTCTTATCCAGTGAGTTAAGAGGAGATCACGATGGAGATGAAGCAACTTAAACGGTTAAGGACCCCGCGAACCTTAATCGAAAATAGAATAAGCTTTGCCGGTCCGAGTTCTGAAGTGAGTATTTACGATACCTATGAATCCGCTAAACGCGTGCGTTTAGATGCGGGCGAATTATTATTCTGTGGCATGATGACCGGACGCAAAATCATGCATTCCCCCAATGAGCCAAAAGGTCAGGAATTTTTACCGCATGAATCCTTTATCATGGCGCCGGGTGAAGTAGTGGCTATCGACTTTCCTGATGCCAGAAGAGATCAGCCAACAACCTGTTTAACGGTTGAGATTTCAAAAGATAAGGTAAGCCGTGTGAGCCAGCGATTGAGTGATTCAATACCTATGCTGGAGTCGGCCAATGACTGGCAATTTGGCTGTCCGATTCTGCATACACATCACTCATCAGAAACACAAAGACTGCTAAATAGACTGACTAAGCTTTTCACTGAGAATCACCCAGATCGGGATACCCTGATTGATCTCAATGTATCTGAATTAATCATTCGCATGCTACGCCATAAAACCCGTGATTTTCTGCTGACGTATTGCAGTAAAGATCCAGAGGCGAATAGTTTGATTGCAGCGCTGGACTGGATTAATAGCACCTTATCCAAGCCGCTCGATATCGATCAACTATGTCGACATGCAGGGATGAGTCGTAGTCGTCTTTATGTGGAATTTAAAGAAAAGCTTGGTTGTTCGCCGGTAGAACTTCAGCAGCAGCTACGTTTGAAGCGCGCCGCAGAAAGAATTAGGGATGGTGAGTCGATAACTGCGATTAGTTATGATCTTGGTTTTAATAACCCCAGCCATTTTTGTTATCGCTTTAAAAACTTCTTTGGCTGTACCGCAACGGAATACAAACAACGAGGTAACGAAGAAGATATAAAGTCTCTATCGTAGCTCCAAAGTAATTCCATAGTTTTTAAAGATCTGAGGCACTTTTGTAAAAAAAGTGCCTCAAAGTAGGGGGGTGACTTATTTAGTTATTTCCTAGCTATTATGTAGTTAAGATGTAGTTATGATCTAGCTATCCAGTACCTACTGGGCGTTTTTTATCTCGAATCCATTCACTCCATGAACCAACATAGAGCTTAGAGCCAGTGATTCCAGCTATTTCCAAGGCGAGCATATTGTGGCAAGCGGTGACGCCAGAGCCACACATATTGACGAGCTGATCATTCTCATTCTGTAACAAATCATCGAATTGCGCTTTTAATTCTGCTGCAGGTAAAAAGCGACCATTGTCATCCAGATTTAATTGAAAGGCTCTATTTATAGCGCCGGGTACACGACCCGCTACCGTGTCTAATGGTTCAGATTCACCTCTATAGCGCTCAGGTGTTCTGGCATCAATCAGGGTGAATGTTTTATCTTCAATATTCTGCAGAACCTGTGCGGTGCTGATAATAGCTTCAGGATCAAGTTCAAAGTTGAATTGATCGGCGTCTGATTTTGCAACAGCGACAGGGATTTCAGTCGTTAGTTTTCGACCTTCTTTAATCCATTGCTGAATGCCACCATCGAGTACCGCAACATTATTAAAACCAAAAGCACGTAATTGCCACCAGAGCCTTCCTGAGTATGCATTGCTAGCATCATCATAAGCGATAACCTGTGTGTTTTTGCCAATACCCCAGGCGTGTAACTTTTGTATGAGTGCATCGAAATCAGGAAGTGGATGACGGCCACTTTCCGGGGTGATTTCTGAGGACAGGTCTTTCTCTAGATGACAGTGAAACGCATTAGGAATATGGTTTTCTTGATAGTTTTTTAAACCCAGACTGCGGTCAATTAATGACGTTCGACAGTCAAAAATGATCCAGTCAGTATTGTCTAAATTATCTTCAAGCGTTTGTGTAGAAACAATGTTCGTGTATTTCATTGATTTTCTCTTGAGTGGTTATTTCAGGTCATAAGGGGATGGCATCGGTTATACCAAAGTGCGAATGCCTTGCTGTGCTGCATTGCACGTTTTACCACACCTAATTCGTGACAAGAATTGAGCACGCCAAAAACACTGCAATCAACGTAATTGGGTTTTTCTCCACCAAAAAATTCATTGCCTTTAAGACCCTCTGTTGTCCAGTGATCAATAGCGGCCAGAAATTCTTTTTCGGCGTCGACAATATTGTATTTATCTTTCATTTTTCGTGCGACTTTAGGCATTGCAATTGCGCCAGCAAAACGAACTACTTTGCCTTTTAACCAGCCAAATTGACCCGGTTTTATAATGCGTTGAAAGTTTCGTAATGACGTTTTGAAATTAGGGTGTATCAAAGGCGGCAAGTAATGTACTAAAGTCTGGTCGATCCAGTCTGTCCATTCTTTGGTTTTATCATCTACAGTAAACTTGGCGTATTTGTTATTGATATGTTCGATGATGGTAGCGGATTCTACAATAACCTCGTCACCGTCTTTTAGTACCGGCACTTTCTTATGGTCAGTAAAATCCAGTTCTTTCATGCCAAACGGAGAGACTTCTATAATCTCGTAAGGTTCTTTGATAAAAGCAAGTAAGGCACGGACTTTGCTGCAAAAAGGGCAAGATTGAAACTGGTAAAGCGTGATCATAAATAAAGTAAACCCAGTGGAAATAAATGAACCTTTCCCAGTTGCATACTCCTTAGTGCTGTATCTTAAGTACTTTTTAATCAGTATTTTAGTGAAGCAGGAGTTTATAAATTGGGATAGTTGTTATTTTAGATAGTAACCTGTTTATTCAGCAATTTGTAATTTTCGTCCGTACTTTTTTCAATCATGTTTAGTTAATTTTTAAACACTTTTAATATCAAGCTATAACAGCAATATTCTCACTTAAAGAGAGCCCTTAAATAGCTTCACTCATCATTTTATTCAGCAGGAAATAATTAATATGATCAAATTATTAACAAGAGCACCATTAATGGTTTTGTTAGCGTTTATGATAACGGCATGTGGCGGCGGCAGTACTAGCTCTGTTGTTAATGCAATTATTGATGCAAACGACGACGTTGTTGATACATTGCCACGTTGGACGATCGGCGACATGAAGTTTGCGGCCAGTAGTTCGAAGAAAAACAGCCTTGCTAATTATGATGTGTTAACCACAACGAGTCTTGGTTTGAATGAAGATGGTGAGATCGTGACTTCGATCGTAGCTCTGTCTTATAAAGACAATGGACCTGGTGTTTACACATTGGTTTCTTCATTGGATCAGTTGCTAACGCGTCAGACAGAGAACCCATTGGGTAACTTCATCCTGATTACTGCATCGATAATTAATATAGCCAATGACTCGACGACGTATAACTCAGATGACAGTGGTTTTGCCAATGTTACTTTAGAAGGTGGTGATTTAGTCTTTAATATTCCTTCACCAGTAGGCCTAATCCGAGGCAGTGGAGATGCATTCCCGCAATTACCTTTTAATATCTTATTTACCTTGATTGATATCTTTGAAGATTTACCGACGCCCTTATTACCTAAGCCAGCAGAGTAATAAACGGTAAAAATCATATAAACAAAAGAAGACAAAAGAAGACAAAACAAAAACGGCCCACTAAATAGTGGGCTGTTTTTGTTTCTATAAGTTGTATTTTTTAAGCTTGTCTTTGTCTAACTACTTCATACAGACATACACCAGTCGCTACCGAAACATTCAAGCTAGACACTTGACCAGCCATTGGGATTGATATCAGTGTATCGCAATGCTCTTCGGTTAAACGACGCAAGCCTTTACCTTCAGCACCCATCACAATCGCGCTCGGTGTTTTGAAATCGTAGGTATATAAGTCACCGGATGATTTATCACTTGTACCAATAAACCAGATACCTTCTTTCTTAAGCTTTTCAATAGTACGAACCAGATTGGTAACTTGAATAAACGGTACAGTTTCGGCTGCGCCAGAAGCCACTTTGCGTGCAGCAGGTGTCAAACCAACCGCGTTGTCTTTCGGTGCAATAACGGCATGTACGCCAGCACCTTCGGCTGTTCTTAAACAAGCGCCTAGATTATGTGGGTCTGTCACGCCATCAAGCACTAAAAGTAGGGGGGTGCCTTCTATATTTTCCAAAATATCGAAAAGATCATCTTCCTGAAAACTCTTCGGTGCATTGTATTCTGCAACCACACCTTGATGCTGATGAGTCTTAGCCAACTTATCTAGACTTGCAGGGTCAGAGCGATGTGCAATTAAGCCACGTTTCTGTGCATGGTTGATTAATTCTTTAACGCGTTGATTGCGTTTGTTTTCTGCAATCCACACTTGAGTAATATTATCTGCATCATTTTTTAGTGCAGATTCAACCGCGTGAATGCCAGTGATCAATGTCTTCATGCTTTATTTGAAACTTCCTAATTGTTGTAAGTTCTGGCTACCAATTGAGCCTTCTTTGTAACAGGAAAACCAGTCAGCAGCATTTGGGATATTTCCCATTTGTTGCTCGGCGGCTTGTGCTGCTTCGCGCGTTTCCCAGTAGACGATATCGGTATACCCGTCGCCAATGGTGTTTTTATGAATATCCCACTGAATAAAACCCGGTTGTTTGCTCATCCAGCTTTCGATGATTTCACCGGCAATATTCAGCAGGTAGGCTTCATCGACGTCGTCGTCTAATTCATAAGTGATAATGTCTTTAAACATATAAATTCCTTATTGTTTGCCTTTTCGCTTAGACGCTAACTTTGCTTTCTTTTTGGATTTTTTCACATTTTTCGGTGTGGTTTTCTTTTTCTTCTTACCAGAAGTCTTCTCGGAGTTTTTCGTGTCTTTTTTCGCGTTTTTCGAATAAGAGCTTCCAGATTTCTTTTTGCGAGGTTTTCTTGATCCTTGATCATGACTATCTTTCGAGTCACCAGAATCAGGAAGTACAAAATCAATCTTACGATCTTCAAGGTCTACACGAGCAACCAGTATTTCTATTGAATCACCCAGGCGGAATGTTTTGCCTGAATTTTCACCTGTCATGGTATGTCGTGCAGCATCGAAGTGGTAATAATCACTCTTCAATGCGGATACATGAACCAGTCCTTCGACAAACACATCATCAAGCTCAACGAATAAACCAAAGCTGGTTACCGTTGAAATAATGCCTTTGAACGTTTCGCCAATCTTATCCTGCATATACTCAGCTTTAAGCCATGACATCACATCACGACTTGCATCATCAGCGCGTTGCTCGCATTGCGAACAGTGTTCGCCAAGCTTTTTCATCGCGGCGTAATCGTATCGATAACCTTTGGCCGTTTTATTTTCCAGAATATGCAAAATCGCACGATGTACCAATAAATCAGGGTAACGTCGAATCGGAGATGTAAAGTGAGCATAGTCTTTTCTGGCAAGACCAAAGTGACGCGTATTATCTGGGTGTTCTTTATCTTCTGGTGCGTATTGTGCGCGACTCATAGAGCGCAACATGACCGTCTGAATCAAACGTGCATCAGGCCGATCTGAAACGCTTCTCAATAACTCGGCATAATCTTTGGGTTGTGGATCATCGCCACCCCCCAACTTTAAGCCCAAACCGTTGAGGAATTCATGAACCTTAGCCAGCTTTTCCGTTTCTGGCCCTGCATGTACACGATGCAATGCTGGAATTTTGTTCTTTTTCAAGAAACGTGCGGCACACATATTTGCGGTAACCATGCACTCTTCGATGATCTTGTGGGCATCGTTACGTGTGGTTGGAATGATGTTTTCTATCTTGCGATTCTCACCAAAAATAATTTGCGTTTCGGTAGTTTCAAAATCAATCGAACCGCGATCATCACGCGCTTTGCGTAATACTTTATAGAGTTTGTAAAGATCATCTAAATGATCAATGATCGGCGCATATTCATTGCGTAAATCAGCATTCTGATCAACGACCATAGCCGCCATTTTGTTATAGGTTAGGCGCGCAGCAGAATTCATAACCGCGTTATAAAAGCGGTAATCTGTGACTTCACCATTTCCATCAATCGTGGCTTCACATACCATACACAGGCGATCAACTTTGGGGTTAAGCGAACACAAACCGTTAGAGATTTTCTCTGGCAGCATCGGAATCACTTCCGCAGGGAAGTAGACCGAAGTAGCGCGTTCAATCGCTTCTTTGTCTAATTCAGTACCTGGTCGAACGTAGTGTGAAACATCAGCGATCGCGACTGTAAGTACCCAGTTACCTTGCTGGTTTTGTTCACAGTAAACCGCGTCATCAAAGTCACGCGAATCTTCACCATCTATCGTAACTAATGGCATTTTGCGTAAATCAACACGGCCTTTTTTATCTTCTTCTAACACCTCATCGCTGAGTTTGTCAGTTTCGGTTTTAACACCTTCAGGCCACACATGCGGTAAATCGTGCGATCGCAATGCGATATCGATTTCCATACCCGGTGCCATGTGGTCACCCAGTGTTTCAATAATTTTACCGATTGCCTGATGTCTAGAGGTTGGATGTTCAACAATACGCGCAACCACAATCTGGCCGCTTTTAGCATCGCCACTGTTTTCGGGTGGGATCAGAATGTCTTGTGCGATACGTGAATTATCGGGTGTTACAAAACCCAAACCACTTTCGACAAAATAACGACCGACAACAGACTCGGTATTATTTTCTAAAACTTCGATAACTGCGCCTTCGCGACGACCTCTACGGTCGATACCGGTAACGCTGGCAAGTACCTTATCGCCATGCATGACCTTGCGCATTTGTTTGCCGTGCAAGTACAGATCGTCAGAGCCATCTTCAGGGATTAAAAAGCCAAAACCATCAGGGTGTCCTTGAACACGACCTGCTATTAAATCGGCTTTGGTAGTTGGTACGTATTTTTTACCGCGATTAAATAAAATCTGGCCGTCGCGCTCCATAGCGCGTAAACGGAACTTCATTGCATCGAGGTCTGGTTGTTCGGTGACGCCGAGAGCATCGGCTAATTCGTTGAATCCCATCGGGTGGCCCGTTTTGTCCATGACATCGAGCATTAACTCACGGCTTGGGATAGGGCGATCGTATTTTTTCGCCTCGCGTTCTTTGTGCGGATCTTTATAATTTTTCATGAGGCGCATTCTACGCCTTTTTAATGATAATTTATCTAATTAAAGTCAAAAAATAATAACGTTTAAATTATTCAATAAAACGAGTTTGGGATTAGCTGAGATTAGCCTAATATTTGATGTAATGTCTGGCTTAGACTTGAATGACTCTTCTATAATTGACGAGCGTAGAACGTATCTTGTGTTTCTGCATACATTCGAGAATTTGAAATATCATTCACATTGTATCCAAGAATCTCCAATACAGTGTCACTGCAAATGATATTGGCGTATATGGAAAGGGGAAACTTCATGTTTTGAATAAAAGAGTATCGTTTAACACGAGTTTCCTTAAGCTCTAAAATAGCTTCAAATCCTCTTTTCTGACCAAGAGCAGCAGCCTTTACCTCGCCATCTTCTAAAATGATTTGGCACGATTGATTCTTATCCGTGGTAATAAAAACAGTACCTGTACTACCTGAACGACAAAATTTGAAGAGGCAGGTTTCTAAATGATTTGAATCGATAATTTGGTGCGTTTGCATGTGTATTTTCAGTCTCCAAAAACGTCAATTCTCAGTAAAAAAAGAGTAACGTTAAATAATTGAATCAACACGGATAATTATAATTTTTATATTGCTTATCGCATTGATACTGACTGTAAGTGGTGTGAGGTTAAACCTTGTTCGAAGTACCAGACTAACGGTACTAAAATAGTTAATTTAAACTGAACTGCAGTGATTTCAAATCTAAGGTGTAGGTTTTAAGTTGAATTGACTGACGTTTAATGGAACGGATTTGCTGCTCTGATTATCTATTGGTATACGCTCTGGCGAAGCGCTTGCCTAATTCCAGCTGGCCTTGTGTATCGTAATGAACATGGTCATAAATTTTCCCCAGACCATTAGTCGATACCAGTTTCACACCGGGTAGGGTTCTTTGCGTATTAACCTGCGCTTGTTGCACGGTATCGAGCATAAAGAATGCAGGGTCTTCGGGATTCACTTCACCCATGATGAACACGCTACGCGGCGAATCTAATTGTCTTCTCACGCCTGTGATAAAGCGTTTAAGATTTGATTCGTAGTTGTAAGCATTATGTTCTGAACGCGCATCGCGTTCGCCTTGCATCCAGATCACTGCATCTACTTTTGTATTTACAATATTATTGCTTTGTGTGCCGACTTTAACAAAACCGCGTTGGCGTAATAAACCTGCGAATAAACCAGAACCGGGCAACCATTGATTGATCGAGCTGCCTGTCGCCACATGTTTAATAATAATGTGTTTATCGTTGGGGAAAGCACGGGAAATGGCATGGGCAAAACTCACTTCAGGACCGAAGTGTGAAAACTTTGCCAACTCACGTTTACGACCTTGGTAATAAAACTCAACATTACTAGGCTGGCGTTTTAAAAATGCTGGTAATTGATGTGTTTTGCCTTTGCCCATCATGTTCGATTGGCCGGCTAAAATATACACTCTTTCCTTGGCGGATAGATTACTTGAAACAAGTAACGACAGCGAAAAGACAAGCGCGAATGCAAATAGATAAGTAAATGACTTACCTTGAGTTTTTTGAAATGACATAATTTGTTTTATTCTTAATTAGCTAAGTATTTTAGTTCTTATGCCATCCACTTCGACATGTAAGTTATTCTTGAATAAGCCTAAGGGTATTTTGAGCTTCCTTTAGTTCAAGATTACTGATATCTGACATAAAAACAAGGTAATATTGGTTTTCATGAGAACCCTAAATCCCTACGAAATTCCCTTATGCTCAATAAATTTAATAGAAGCCAGCGCGGGCACGGGTAAATCGTGGACTGTAACCTTGCTGTTCCTTCGTTTGATACTCGAAAAGAATCTCACAGTTGACCAGATTTTAGTCGTAACGTTCACCGAAGCGGCTACCAAAGAACTGCGAGACGATGTGCGTCAAAGATTAGTCGGCGCATTAGCGGCATTTAAAGCAATCAACGAACACGGCCTGACAGATGCACTTAAAAAAGAATATGGCGAAGTATTGGAACTCATCGAACGTGAATCTGATTACGAAGAAGCAATTCGCCGTCTAAATCGGGCCAAGCTCAGCCTTGATGAAGCCGCGATATTTACCATCCACGGTTTCTGCCAACGCACCTTGAGTGAAAATGCTTTCGAAGCAGGGCTACCGTTTGAAAGCGAACTAATGGATGATGACAGTGAGTTAATGCAAAAACTCACGGATGATTTTTGGCGTAGGTATACCGACAACGCACCGAAATCATTAATCTTCAAATTACACCAGAAAAGTGTCACGCCCGACTCATTACTCAAAGATATTAGAAATGCTGTGGGTAAACCGTATCTTGAATTATGCGGTCCAGAAAACAATGTAAATGGCTCAAATGACGCTAGCTCGAATGAAAGTAAAAAAACAGACAAATGGGACATTCTGGAACAAGGCTTGCAGAACATTGTTAAACAATGGCAAACAGAGGGTGCTGAAATCACCCAAATATTATTAGAAGATAAAAACTTAAACGGTAATAAATTCAGGAAACCCACGGTTGCAAAGTTATGCAACGAAATGAATCAAATTAAAGCCTTGTTTGATATCAATGCAGATTTCATAGAAAGCGCACAGAAATTTAAACGCTCATATATAGAGACAGGGACTAAAGCAAAATGCACCCCGCCAGAACACAGCTTTTTCTCTGCATGGGAAATTTTTTCAGAACTTTGGGAGCAACTTAATAAAGGCTCAGATGATTTTCTCAATAACACCCGCATCGAGCTACTGAGATATTTACAAGAAGAACTCCCGAAAGAGAAAAAACGCCTCGGTGTTTTATCCTTCGATGACCTGCTATTACAGCTGCAACAGGCGTTAAAAACCAACCCACAACTGGCGATAGATTTACGCAAGAAATATCAAGCTGCACTGATTGATGAATTTCAGGATACGGACCCGATACAATACGATATTTTTAGTACTATTTATAATGATCCGCACACACAGGATAACGCTGTTTTCTTAGTTGGTGATCCGAAGCAGGCGATTTATAGTTTCCGTGGTGGCGACATTCACACCTATCTAAAAGCCAAAGCCGATACGGATGAAAGCAATCATCACACACTTAAAACTAACTGGCGTTCGCATGACAAATTAATCTCTGCGTTTAATACCTTATACGCTCAGTCTGATAATCCCTTTCAGGATGAAGGCATCGAATACGTGCAGGTCAAGTCGGGAAAAGACCTCAATGATATTCAAGCACCAGAGGCGCGAACTCCATTGCAACTGTGGCGCTTTAATCAAACGCCTGGCGAAAAACCTGATGGCAAACTAGAACCTCAATCAGCCGATGCTATCCGCAAAGGAATCGCCGATGCAGTAGCGGGTGATATTGCAGAATTACTCAATGCATCCAATCAGGGTAAGGCATGCATTGAAGGCAAGCCCATCGGTGGTGGAGATATCGCGATTTTAATCCGCTCGCACACGCAAGGCGATATGATCAAAGCAGCGCTTAATCAACGTAAAATCGCCAGTGTGCAAAGTAGTAAGCAAAGTATTTTCGAAACCCACGAAGCGGTAGAAATTCATCGATTACTCACGGCGATTGCTGATCCACAACGCGAAGACAATGTGCGCCGTGCCTTAGTCACCGAACTTATGGGTTATCAAGCGCAGGACTTGTTAGATTTAGAGTCAGACAGCAATGCCTGGGAAGAGATTCTATTGTTATTCCAAAACTGGCAATACCAATGGAAGCATCATGGCTTTCTACCGATGATGCGCGCCTTGATGAAATCACAAAACACGCATCAGCATCTGCTCAACTTTATGGATGGCGAACGCCGCATAACCAATACTTTGCACCTCGCAGAAATCATCCATCAAGCGGTTCGTAAGAAATCATTAAGTATCGAAGAAGTGCTGTTGTGGTTGAAACAGCGTCAAGAAAACAGCAGCGCCACAGAAAGTGAATTGCGTTTAGAAAGCGATGAAAACCTCGTCAAAATCGTCACCATTCACAAATCAAAAGGTCTGGAATACCCCATCGTCTATTGCCCCTATGTCGGATTAAGCCCGAAAGCGAATAGCGATAAAATATTCACCTTTCACAAAGACGAACGCAGTTATCTAGAAATTGGCTCATCAGAAAGTGATGAGCATAAAGAACTAAAAAAACAGGAAGAACTGGCAGAAGACACACGCCTATTATATGTGGCATTAACTCGCGCAAAATATCAGTGTAATATTGTGGTGTTCCCAGAAACCATCAGTGGCAGTCCCGATCGTTCTGCACTGGGTTGGTTACTCACCAATGGTAAAAGTAATCCGTCCGGTTCTGGCAAAGCAGAAAAAGAACAGAAAGCCGAATTTAAACTGGCGTACGAGCAAAACTTACTGAAACTCGAAACGGTTGGTAACGGCAATATCTCACTCGATGATTTGCCCGAGTATCCACAGGATTTGGTGTATCAGCCGATTGAAACAAATCAAACCCTAACAGCCCGTGAATTTACCGCCGAGATTAAATCACAAGCGCAAATCACCAGCTTTAGTGGCTTGACCGCTGGCGCACACGCCGAAACGCCCGATTACGACAGTTTTGTCGAAATCAATAATAAACAAATAGCGCAGGCGGATGACAGCGCAGAAAATATCGTAGAAGCCTTTCCCAAAGGCGCAACTGCGGGTACTGCCTTGCACGAAATTTACGAGAATATCGACTTCACCCAGCCACTGGAAGAGCAAACAGAAACCTTCGATAGAATCCTCGAAAAATACAGCTTCGAAGAAAAGCACAAACAAGCCGCGATGCGTTTGATTGGGGAAAGCATTGAGGCTGAACTACATCAGAATCATGCGTCAGCAGAAACCGAAACCCTGTCACTTAATAAGCTGAGTAAAGCGCAACGTCTGGATGAGATGGAATTCTATCTGCCACTCGAACGACTCGATATCGAAAAGCTAAAACAAACCTTATTTCAGCATTTACCGGTTGATGAAGAATCCGACCCAACACCGAAGTGGCGTCAAATCCGCGAAGCAGTAGACACCTTGTATTTCGAAGAAGTTGAGGGCTATCTAAAAGGCTTTATCGACCTGATTTTCGAATACAATGGCAAATACTATCTGGCGGATTACAAATCCAATACGCTTGAAGACTATGCGCCCGAAAAGCTCTTCACGCCAATGGCTGAGGCGCATTACTATCTGCAATACCTCATCTACTGCGTGGCGTTGCATCGCTATTTAGAACAGCGTTTACCCGGCTATCAATGGGAAACACATTTCGGTGGCGCGTATTACCTGTTTATTCGTGGCATGACAAAAACTGAGCAAGTGGATCAGGACTCACAAAAAAGTGCCTCAAAGTGGGGGGGTGTGTTTTACCATAAACCGAGCCTCGATTTGATTAATGCATTAGATGGTTTGTTTATGCGTTTACCTAGCCACAACGTACAGCCCGAAACACAGGAGGCAAGCTAATGTCAGAGCAACTCTCCATGTTCGGTGATTCCGCTGATTCGAAAAAGGACGCAAGTGACGTACTGCCAGAAACAGTAGAAACACCATCGACAAATTTGCAGCAACAAGCTCCACCAGAAGCAGAAGAATACGAAGCACTAGACAAGCAACTTGCAGAACTCATGCAAGAGCTAAACAGCTCGAAAGATAAAGAAAGCGACTTACAAATAGCACAAAACAAAGTAATCAAACGCTGCACTTTAGAGATCAGCAAACACACCCGCGAAGGTCAAATTGCGATTCCGGTATCAGAAGAAGATCAAGCCGTATTACTGCAAACTAATGTCGGTGGCGAAGCAGGGGATTACAAACCACTGATAATTGATCAGGGCTATTTGTACCTTCGACGTTACTGGCAATACCAAAACCAACTGGCGAAACAAATACGCGCGCGTATGACGGTTGATGAAGATATTGATTCCAATACCAAGTCGTCAAATCAGGATAGCTGGGCGCAACAACGGCTTGATGAATTGTTCTCTGACGATGAAGATAGTGAAAACGAAAAAGAGTCAAAAGAAATCAATTGGCAACGCCGCGCTGTAGAACTGGCATTAAAACATCAATTCCTGATTGTCTCAGGTGGCCCGGGCACAGGTAAAACAACCACGATAACGCGTTTATTGGCATTATTGATTGAACAGCATTTGTCACCATCAGATGAAAAAACTGCTCCAAAGGTGGGGGGTGGCTTAACAAATAGTTTCAAGGTTTTATTAGCCGCGCCAACCGGTAAAGCGGCGATTCGTATGCTCGATTCGATTCGCGATGCGCAAGCAGGTCTGGGTTTGACAGAAGATGCAGCGGCACTCATGCCCAGCGAAGCCAGCACCATCCACAAACTACTTGGCTACCAACACGGCAGCGTAAATTTCAAACACAATCGTAATAACCCACTGAATGCCGATGTAGTATTGGTCGATGAAGCCTCGATGATCGATATCGCGCTTATGTCTAAACTTGTCGAAGCCGTTCCCGCTCATGCGAAACTGATTCTCATCGGCGATAAAGATCAACTCTCATCCGTAGAAACAGGCTCGGTATTTGCCGATATGTGTAGCGGATTAGAAGAGGATAAAAGCGAGCACTTGGTGACGTTAAAGAAAAACTGGCGCTTCTCCAAAGACAGCGACATTGGACAAAGCGCGATAGCCGCCAATCAGGGTGATAGCAGGAAATTACTCAGCTTACTCAAAGATAGCAACAGTGAGAATTGTAAACTTATCGCACCAGATACATTAAGGGATGCTGAACTCATCAAACCATGGCGAATGTATATCGACGTTATCAATAATCCAGACGCTAGCTACGATGAAATTTTTCAGGCATTCAATCAATACCGAGTGTTATGCGCTTTACGTCGCGGACCAAATGGCAGCGTGAATATGAGCAGTCGCATCGAAACCGCACTGGCAAAACAGAATCAGATACACTTCCGTAAAAAGTTCTCGAACAATAACCAAAGCTGGTATCACGGTCGTCCCATTATGATTACCCAAAACAGTTATGGCAAAGGTCTGTTTAATGGCGATACCGGAATCACCCTGATTAGAGATGGCGAAGTAAAAGTGTATTTTCCTTCAGCTGACAAATCAGGAGAACACGCATACAAAAGCTTCTCTCCAGTGCGACTACCCGCACACGAAACCACATGGGCGATGACCATCCATAAAAGCCAGGGCTCAGAATTTAATCAAGTCGTTTTGATATTGCCACACGAAGAAATGCCGCTGCTAACAAGACAATTAATTTATACCGGAATCACCCGTGCAAAAGAGCAGGTGAGTATTGTGGCGAGTGAGAGTGTGTTGGTAACTGGGGTTAAGGCTGAGGTGGTTAAGGCGACTCGGATAGAGCAATCATTATCGAACGCATAACATGAAATATATTCTTGTTATTGCACTAGGCACAATAGTCATTGGTTCTTTATTAACTTTCGGTGTGTATTTTATTTTCGGAGAAAATTTAGGATACTTTTTTGTGAAATTTATAGCCGTTCCGACTGGCGCTATTCTCTCACTATTCCTATTTGTGGCTTATGATACCTTATGGCCTAAAAAGTAATAAAAAATCTGTTTTCTAAATAGATTAGGCATCAGCTGTTTTCACAGCCGATGCCCGTTCAAGCTTTATGCAGCTTCGCCGCGTTGAAGGCTGTGAACATCTTTAGCGTGGAGGGGTTTTCCTCCGATACCCAAATCACCTTGCTTGATATCTTCGATATATACCCAGGTCACTCCGCGCATGTTTTCACCTTCGATTTCTACCATGGCACCGGTAAGTTTCTCGATGATTTGTGTCTTTTGTGCGGGTGTGAATACATCTTCAATTAGCTTTACGTTGATAAGTGGCATAATATTTTTTCCTATAGTTAATAAAAAGTTGTTAAAAAAAAGTGTATAAATAAAACCAAACAGTTTGTGTTGGTGAGGAAATAATAGAATTCGCAGACAAAAAAAGATGCGACGTAAACTGTAGTAATGCACTACAGATTGTGTAGTAAGCAACTACACATAGTTAACTTAGGAGGTTGTGATGGAGTACAAACAGTTTTGTCCGGTTGCAAAAGCATCCGAGTTATTGGGAGAAAAGTGGACCTTTCTAATTATTAGAGAAGCCCTGATGGGCGCTACAAGGTTTAATGAATTTCAACGCGGCATGGCACTGATATCTCCAACCATGCTAACCAAGCGGCTCAATGAGCTAACAGAAAACGGCCTGATGGTTCGCAAAAAAATCAATATGCAGAAAGGTTACGAGTACTTTTTGTCTGAAGCCGGAAAAGACCTTTACCCCGTCATAATGCAGTTGGGCGACTGGGGAATGAAATGGGCGCGTGGCCAAATGCAGAACTCTGAACTCGATGTCGAACTATTGATGATCTATCTGGTAAGGAGTATTAAACCCGAGAAACTCGCAGGCAATGAAACGACGATTCAATTCAACTTTACCGATTTAGAAAATCTAAAAAAATGGTGGATAGTTGTACAGAATGACGAAGTAGATGTGTGCCTTGAAGACCCCGGCAGGGACGTAGACGTTTGGTTTAATACCGACCTACGCACCATGATCGAAGTGTGGATGGGAGATACCACCTACAAGAAAGCAATTCGAGAAAGCCGCCTAAAACTGTTAGGACCACCGCAACTGACGAGTAATGTATCGCGCTGGATGGCCTACAGTATCTTTGCAGGTATTCCCGAAGCGGTCGAAATCGATTAGAGTTTTAATTTATACAGTAGCTCGTATAAATAACAGCTTTCATCTCGAAGGGTGTAATGCCTATCCAAGATACATATTATTGTTCGTTGAAAAAAAGTGCCCCAAAGTAGGGGGGTGGCATTTCTACCTGTTTAAACCCCTAATAAAAGATACAATTCAGGGTTGATAGCTAACACAATAAAAAAGATAAACATCAACCAAAGTAAACCACCAACAACCAGCCAAATAATATTCACGCCAGTGATTTTACTATTTTCTTCTCCATCTACAGATCCACATGCCAGATTGATTTTTAATTGAGCGCCGTACAAAACCCACGCTGTCAGGGGAACCATAACCAGTACAATCAATATTGAAATCAATTCACCAAACACTCTATCAAATAGGCCGTCAGCATTGGAAATCAGGGTAAATAAGACAAATAAGGTAGCCGCAGTCGCGTAATCCCATTTTTCTTTTCCTTCTTTAAATCCCAGTTCCTCATTGATTTTACGAAACAATGAATGAGTAAAAAATATAGAAAAAATAGCGCGTGGGACAGGCCAGAGACTCAAATTATTTTCGTATTTATATTTTCTCCAGTTTTCGTAAAACCAGTAGAGTTGATACATTCCTAAAGTCCCAATAAATAACAATAGGAATTTTTTAGGTGAAACCACATAAAACATATTCTCGTCAGTTTCAGCAGCACTCTCCAGAATGAGATTCGCTTCAGGTGGTCTGTAAACGCTGTTATCCATCGGGTATTCCTATTTTTATTGTTAGTTAGAATATTAATTCTCGCATAAATAGTTTGAATACAAGCTTAATTATATTTTTATCAGTGGATACTTGATTTAAAAAGTGCCTATAAGTAGGGGGGTGACATTATTGACGATATTTCACGTTACTCTGATCCTATTCATTTAAAATAGTCCCATTGTGAATCCGGATATATGAAAGTAAATCTATCACTGTTAATGTTTTTCACTAACAAAGAGCAGGTCATAAACGAATAGGTAAAGCACCATCCGACATGATCATATTGATTCTATAATCAATGTCGGGTGGTGTTCTTAACCCAACTTATGTTAAGTAGGAGTTACAATGAGAAGGCTTTCGAACTGTTTAATTTACTGCGGTAAAGCCTGAGCAGTTTTAGCAAGTCTCACTAGTGTAATAAACTCAGCACGATAACCGTATGGATCTTTACCTTTTGCATTCTGTGCTAGCTCGATAACATCATCATAGCTAAATGATTTTGTGTACTTTCCATCACGTAACAGTTGGCCAAAAGCTGCCACCGCTGTTGCAAACTTTGTTTCAATTGAGGCCGAGTTAATATTTTCTACGGCATCCGCGATGTGTATTGGTGTTTGAATTAGCTTACTTGTATTTTCATCAGGTAGCTTATAGCGAATTTTCAAGAATCCGTATTCACTCTGTTTAACTTTAGTTTCTTGTTTGTCTTCAGCAGTTTTCTTTTCAGTAGCCTTTATTTCAGTAGCAATGTCTTGACCATAACGAAGGGGATCAATTGCTTTGTTCTCAGAATCTACTGGGGTGATTTCATAAATTGCAGTCACCGTGTGACCTGACCCTATATCACCAGCATCAACTTTGTCGTTATTGAAATCTTCACGTTTCAAAGCACGCGTTTCGTATCCAATAAGTCGATATTCAGCGACAGTTTTTGGATTAAATTCCATTTGGATTTTTACATCCTTTGCGATGGTAAACAATGTTGATGAAGCCTCTTCTACTAGTACTTTACGCGCCTCACTTAAACTGTCGATATAGGCTGCATTACCATTACCATTTTGAGCGAGCTTCTGCATTAGAGCATCGTTATAATTACCTTTGCCAAAACCTAATACGGATAAATAAACACCTGACTTACGCTTGCGTTCAACAAAGCCTTTAAGTTCTTCTTTATCGCGGATACCTACATTAAAGTCTCCATCTGTAGCTAATAAAACCCGGTTTACCGCATCCTTATCATAATTAGCTTCCGCGAGTTGATACGCGAGACGAATACCTTGTCCACCTGCCGTAGAACCACCCGCTCTTAAGCGTTCTAAGGCTAGAATGATTTTTGCCTTCTCTTTTACTTTAGTTGGCTCGAGTACCTGACCTGCACTCCCCGCGTAAGCAACAATTGAAACCGTATCGTCATCTTGTAACGTGCTGAGTAACAGCTTGAAAGAATTAATCAATAATGGGAGCTTATTCTCTTGATTCATCGATCCCGATGTATCCAATAAGAAAACGAGGTTTGATTTTGGGTTTTCTTGTTTAGGTAAGTCATAACCCTTGATACCAATATGTAACAATTTAGTATTTTCATTCCATGGTGTTGGTGTCACAGTAGTTGAAACTTTAAAAGGCAGTGTCGCATCTTTTGGTTGTTCGTAATCATAAGGGAAGTAATTAATAAGCTCTTCTACTCGAACCGCATCTTTTTGCGGTAAACGACCTTGATTGAGCGAGCTACGCATAAAACTGTAAGAAGCAGTATCAACATCAATAGAAAACGTTGAAACAGGATTATACTTTGTTAGTTTCAGCGAATTAGTTTTGATAGGCTCAAACTTATCATTACCTACTGGAGATGCTTGGTGACTAACAGTCTTTCGATCGCTTTCCGGAGAGGGTTGTTTGAGACTACTAATATGACGCGTAGGCTCTTTAGATACCCAATTGTGGTTAACTTGAGCACTCCTTTCTCTAGCGCTTGATTCGTTTCTTTTATTGTTATTTCCAGCCCACAAACCACTACTCGTAGATTGATTTTCACTTTCAGAAAGTATCTGGTTAAACTGCACATCAGTAGCATCATCATCTGTGACGCCCATACCTATTTTCCCACCTACGTATTCAGGGTTAGCTTTATTTACTTGCTTGGCGTCTTGAGGCTTCTGAACAATCTTATGTTGTGGTTGTACTGGGGTCACTTTTACAGAAGGAGCTTCTGCTAATGCCGGTTCGGCAATGTTCTGATCTACAACGGTAGATAAGGTTTTTTCTTCTATATTTTTAGCTACTTCTGTTTTGGACTTAACATTAGAATTAAGTGTTTCATTTAATTCGTTAGATGTTTTTTGTGACAGATAGTCATCTCTTTCCCTGTTTTGAAAAATTTGCGGATTCAAAACAAGGACGGATACAGCTAAAGTGCCAGCCGCTGCTACTGGGAATAAGTAAGAATACTTCATGAGTTTGCTCCAATCTAAAAGGTTAAATAGACCTGCTTTTTTGCGGTCTTCATCCTTTTGACGAGCGTGCTCAGAATTTCCTTGGAAATTATTTTCATTTTTTTTGTTTTGTTGTTTTTCAAACGCTTGCATGGCCGATTGCATCGCGATTTTTTTAGCACGATCAGAGGCTTTTATCTCAGGCTCCTGTTCGAATGCTTGCTTTAATTTATCAAGTTTATCTTTCATTTAGTTACCTCCTCTCGCGCTTTTAGTTTTTCTCTTACTTCCATCATCCGCCATGAAACGGTGGACTCTTTAATACCTAATACTTCGGCAGCCTCGGCATGCGTTAAACCTTCAGCCACTACTAACAATGTTGTTTCCCGCCATGGCTCTGTTAAGTAATCTATTGCGTTATATGCCCACTCTACCGTTTTACGGTGCTCTTCATTTTGAAAGGTTTGAAGCTCACTAATCTCACTAAAATCAGCCATCATTAATTTTGAACGGTTTGATTTTCTCATCAAATCACGACATTGATTGAGAGTGACCTGATAAATCCATGTTGTCAGTTTCGATTTCCCCCGAAAAGTCGAAAGTTTCTTAGGTAAAGCTATACAAATTTCCTGAGCTACATCTTCAGCATCTTGTTGATTGACCAAAGTACGAAAAGCTACGCGATAAATGAGATCGTAATAGCGCTCTAATAAAGCTGTAAATGCAACTGCATCACCGTTGTTTATAGCTTTGATTAGCTCAATGTCACTTTTGATTTCATTCATTGTTGTTATTATGACGTTTCCTGTGGGAATTTCCTTGGAAATATTATTAACCAAAAAGAATAAAACAATAAGAAGAAAGCATAAAGCGCAGGAGATCCGATGGCGCTATGCATATCTAATCTACCTATTTGATGGTTCAGAGAAAAAAGTGCCCCAAAGGTGGGGGGTGTTATTAAAACCTAGGTTAGGGGAACTGACTTCTTTGTTAGCACTTTTGATATTTAATCTGGTTCTGGCTTTTAATGCTTATTAAAATATCGGCGATAAATCTACAGCCGATATTTTATATACTCACATAGTCAGATTTTATCTTAAAATTTAGCGTTGAATTTTCGTCTGGTAACTAACAATGAAACGCCAAAAAGTATAAACCAATAGCTAAATAATCCACCACCTGAACTTGTTCCTGTCGTTGTATCCGTACTATTTTCGATAGAAGTTGATGCTACAGGTTGATGGCTTAAAGGTGACTTGATTAAACCTTCTTGTCTATCCGCTATATTCAATTCAGGAGCAGATACTCCAGCGCCAATGCTGTATTCAAAGAAGCGATTGCTGGTAGATGGATAAATAACTCTGCTATAGCCATTGCCGTAAAAACTCAGATTGAAATTACTTTGAGTAAAGCTAATTAAATTTCTAGGAATCTTGATCTCAGATAAGTTTCCTGCAAATGAGGCTTCAAGTTCAGACAATTCTTGCCAATTCCAATCACTTCCAGACCCATTGTAAAAGTATAAGTAGTTACCTTCGATCATGTACTCAGCACCAATACCATCACTCAGTAAGTATCCAGAGTCTTTGTTCTGATCAGTATCTAAGTAAACTTGATAAATCCAAGGGATGTAATTACCGCTCAATTCATCAGCAACGATTGGATTGCGATTCTTCTGGTATAAATACAGATTGTCATTGCTATGAGCAAGGCTAGCGTTTATCCAATCAGGTCCTGAAGCCGTTTGAACAATTCTATCTATATCAGTAAATGCCTTTACAGAATCCCATTCAGTGATTTGCCCATCAATCACCATAAATTCGTCATCAACTACATTTGAGTATGAATCAAGTGAATTATCTTCAACCACATTGAAGGTAACCGTTGCTATACGCGAATCATCTACTGAATCGGAAGCCTTGTAAGTAAACGTATCTTCACCGACAAAACCCTGATTGGGTGAATAGAAAATTACGTAATCGACATCGCCAAACCACCTGAACCAAAAACTACCATTTTGAGGCGTTGAAAGAATTTCGTAAGTTAAAAACTGACTATCAACATCTGTTCCATCAATGTTGTATCCTAATTCACGACTGTTTTTCGGGACAACGAAGTGTAGATCATTCAAAACAGGTGGGGTATTAGCTCCTATGTTTGGAGAATCAGCTAATTTATACGTGAAATATCGAGTGCTGGCATTATCATCGAAAGCACCATTAGGGTACAGATCAGTAGTAACACCGCCGAATGCATAATTACTTCCCTGAAATACCGCTTTTATTTTTTTAGGGTTACCAATCGAAACTCTAGAAAGTTTATATTCGACCTTGGTAGCAGAGAAATTTGAGGAAAGTGAACCTAGAGTAGACCAATTCCAGTTTGAACCAGAACCCTCATATTTCATTAATACATTGCCTTCAATCACATAATCAGCGCCGAATACATTACTTAGTTGAAATCCAGTGTCAGAAGAATCATCCGTATCAAGAAATACCTGATAGCCCCAGGAAAAGCCTAAACGTGATCCGTGGGTAGTTGTTTCACTAATATTGGAAAAGTTATTTTCATAGAAAATAAATAAACTATTTTCATCATCAGCCATCGTCGCGACTTTCCAATTGATTCTTTCAGACTCTGTTTGAGGGATATCATCACTATCATCAAGTGGAAAATAATTTAAGCCAAGCCAATCACTTTTAATACTAGAGTTAGTTTCAATATCACCCACGTTGATAGGGTTTGAAATTTCTTCAGCGTAAAGAGATGTTATCTGTAATCCACCAATCAGTAGAATTAAGAGATAAGATTTTAGGGATTTAAAAACTAAGAGAGATATCATGATTTTTTATTTGAATAATTATTAGTAGTAGAAGCGATTAGAACACTGAATAGCGAGTAATAGTGCTTCTAACGATAAAAGGCATAAGTAAACGGTTAAACAAAACTTATATATATAGAATATTTCTTAGTCCACTGAATAGGACTCTTAAAATGATAACAAGCAGATCAAATAAAACGATAATCTTCAGATTAATCGAAAAAGCAGCTTTCTGAGGCTCAGCAAGAGCCAAGAAAGCTCATCGTAGATTCTGTTAGGAATCGTCGATGTACAAAGGTCAATTAACTACTATTGATCTTTCTTTAGTAATCAAAAAGTGCCCCAAAGTAGGGGGGGTGTATTTATTTTGCAATAAATTCTACTAATCGGTGTAGAAATTTTATATCATAAATATAACAACGATCTTCGACTGTAAATTGGGTGTGTGATGAATATAATAAAAATAATAATTCTGTTTGCTCTGTTAAATATCCTACCAAATATCGCTACTGCTCAAATTAATAAATGCACGATAGATGGGAAAACAATATACCAATCAGCACCTTGTCCTGTTAGTGAAACGAATGAAAACGCACAATCCTCTTTTGGTTTTGATGGCTGGAAGTTTGGCACCAGTATTCACAAAGCAAAACAGATCGCTCGACAGCGGCAATTAGCCATGACTCCTGGTACATCAGCGATTCATGCTAAATACAATGCCAAAGTGATCAATCGCCAACCTAATGCAAGGGTGTATTCCTATAGATCAAAAATCATGGATAAGACAACTACCGTAAGGCTTTACTTTACTAAGACCACGGAAGAACTGTATCAGGTAAAAGTCATTTTTCATGTCAACCTACTGAAGCCAGAAGAAAGAAAATATTTCTATGAAGCGCTACATGCTCAACTCACTGAAAAATATGGGAAAGCTAACAATATAAGTAGAGAAGATGTGAAAAGAAATAGTCAGGGTTTAGGCGGTGTTTTTGCAAAAAGTATTCAGGAATCACTAGTGGGAAATTTACAGGCATGGGGAGTAAAGACTGATAATTTAGTGACCTTAAACTACAAAGAAAAATATCAAAACATGATGTCTTATGAGCTGACTTATCAATACAGACCGTTAGTGTCACAGAATAAAAGAGAGATTACTTACGATATGAAACAACGAACGAGTAATTCTATTTTGAAAGATGGTGGGAAGTTGTAATATTCAAGGTTAACTTAATAGATTATATAGAAACGTGGCTAAAAGCAGGTGGTATTTTTTATAATACTTAATGTTACTCTGCCCCCAATAATTTTAGTCTATTAATAACCTTATTAGATATTTTTTATAAAATAAACTATTGAGTGAGCTTCATTAAATGTCAGTAATTAGACAGATATATATTAAAAACTTCCGATCAATTAAAGAACTAATCTGGTATCCAAACTCTGGACTGAATTGTTTAATTGGTCCAGGTGATTCTGGTAAATCAACTATTCTTGATGCGATTGATCTTGCGCTTGGTGCTAGGCGTTTCTACCCTTTTACTGATGCCGACTTCTATAAATTAGATACTACTATTCCTATCGAAGTTTTTGTAACTTTGGGTGCATTAGATGATCAGTTAATGAGTATTGATACGTATGGTGATTTTTTAAGAAGCTATAATTCAACTACAAAACAGATTTTTGATGAACCACAGCAAGGCTTGGAATCAGTTTTAACAATAAAGCTAACAGTTGGAGAGGATTTAAATCCCGACTGGCTCCTTTATTCTTTAAGAGCGGAAGCGGAAGGTTTGGAGCGAAGGTTACCTTGGAAGCATCGAGAATTAGTTACACCAGCCCGGCTCGGCACAGCAGCTCATCAGCACTTAGCTTGGGGAAATCGTTCTGTTTTAAACAAGCTATCAGAAGATTCATTAGATGTATCTTCAGTATTAGCTTCTATTAGCCGACGGACTCGCCAAACTTTTGCTGATCAACCACTTCCAGAAGTAAACGAAGTTCTTCTAAAGGTGAAAGCAGTTGCAGAGGACCTTGGTGTTCCTGTGGGTGACTTACAAGCATTGCTTGATGTGAAAGGGGTATCTCTTTCTAGCGGAGCTATCAGCTTACATGACAGTAATAATATTCCATTATGGCAATTAGGAACGGGATCAACACGCCTATTAATAAGTGGATTACAAAAAGCAGCTACTTCTTCTAAAATATTAATTGTTGATGAGGCTGAATATGGACTAGAGCCATTTCGTATTACTCGACTATTAAATGAATTAGGTTCTAAAGAGCAACATCCCACAAAACAAGTTTTTATCACAACTCATTCACCATATGTGTTGCGTGAGCTACAAGCTGAACAACTGCATGTTATGCGCCAAATTTTCCCAGCTCCACCACAACCAGCTCCAGTAGCACCAGCTCCAGTAGCACCAGCTCCAGTAGCACCAGCTCCAGTAGCACCAGCTCCAGTAGCACAAGCCCCAGTAGCACAAGCCCCAGTAGCACAAGTTCCTCAAGAAGAACCCATAAGAAGTCATCACATATATCACATAGAGGGTGGTAATCAGCAGCAAGCGACATTGCGAGCATGTGCAGAGGCTTTTTTTAGTCGTGCAGTAATTGTAGGTGAAGGTAAAACTGAGGTTGGTTTGATAAAAGGTATTGATCTCTTTTATCGAGATATTGGTAATACAGGTATTCATGCTAAAGGAGCATCCTGCACTGATGGAGGAGGTGGTGACAACTACTTTAAACGAGCAGAGATATTTAAGTCTTTAGGTTATCCCACGTCAATTTTACAAGACTCAGATATAAATACTGATGCTCATTTAGCGAAGTCACAACATTGTAGAGATATTGGTATTAACGTATTTGAATGGGGTCATGGTCAATCTACTGAAGGTGCGCTATTTAATTGGTGTCAACTAAACGTAATTCCATTATTAATTAGTTTTGCTATTGGTTTACAAGATGAACAAAAAATAAATCAACATATTATCAATTGCTCGGGAAATAGTTTTGATTTAAGAGCATGTCTTGATAACCCGACAGATGCTATGCGTCCGTTCCTGGCAAATGCAGCAGGTCAGTATAAATGGTTTAAAGATATTTCAAAAGCTGAGGAGCTAACTAGAACAGTAATTGGCCCAAGCTTAGCTAATTATAATGAGCATTTTTCAGAGATTATAAATAGTATTATTCATTGGGCTGATTTAAATGGTGATTTTAGATGAGTGTTGATGTTGTCATTAATTCCCCAAAAGGATTGGTTGTAGCTCCTGCTGGTTGTGGAAAAACACACCTGATTACTGAGACATTAAATGTGCAAGCTGAAAAGCCTTATTTGGTCTTGACTCACACTACAGCAGGTGTTGCAGCACTTAAACAAAGATTAAAACAACAAGGTGTACCAAACAAGAATTACCGAGTTGCAACTATTGATGGCTGGGCGTTAAGGATTGCGAAAATGTTTCCATTTTCATGTCCTATACAAGCATCCCCTGATAATCCACAAGCCTTCTATCCAGAACTACGCCAAGTTGTTAATGGTTTTCTCCTTGCAGGTCATATTATAGAAATTCTTCGTGCTTCCTACTCACGACTATTAGTTGATGAATATCAAGACTGCGGTCTTGATCAACACAATTTGGTAAGTAGTCTTTCGGTTATTCTACCGACAGTTGTGTTTGGTGACCCAATGCAAACGATTTTTAACTTCGGTACAACTGTTCATCCTAATTGGGGACAAGTTGTGCTTAGACAATTTCCCCAAGTTTTAGAATTAGATACTCCTTGGCGCTGGGAAAATGCCAATACAACAGAACTTGGCCAATGGATCTTAACTGCAAGGCAATCATTAATTCAAGGAAATCAGATCAACCTGCAAACATGTCCTAACTATGTTAAGTGGTATCAACTAACAGGAAATGAAAGAGTAGATCTACAAAACCAAAATAATGTTCAATTCCAAATACGAAATGATAAATCTGATAATGAAAAATTTTTAGTAATTGGTGATTCACTTAGAGTGGCTTCAAGGCATAATTTTGCAAAAATTGCTCATGGTATTGATGTTGTAGAACCAGTTGAATTTAGTGATGTTATCAATTTGGCATCAAGTATAGATGTAATGCAGGGAGTACAACTCATTGAACAATTATTGACAGCAATAGCTAAAATGATGACAGGAGTTGATAGAGCGAGGTTATTACAACGCTTACAAACGATTCTTGCTGGAAGAAACCGCGTTCCAGCCATTCCTGTAGAATTAGCCGCTAAAACTTTTGTCGAACAAGGAGGTAGAGAATCCCTTCAAAAATTATTAATTCAGCTTGAAAATAAGCCTGAGAGCAAGGTGTTTCGAAGAGGAGCATTTTCAGCTTTGAAAGACACGATTGCAGTTTCTATCAGTGAACCTAATAAAAGTATGAAAGAATCTGCAAAAATTGTTCGTGAAAAAAGGCGACATCATGGTGATAGACGGGTACCTCGGTTGGCAATTGGCTCAACATTATTGTTGAAAGGGCTTGAGGCTGACCATATTCTAATTTTAGATGCTGGTAATATGAATGCTAATCATTTGTATGTTGCTTTATCGCGTGGAGCTAAGTCGATTAGTGTCTTTTCTGCAAGCAATATAGTTGGTTAGTAATTATTCGATAAAAATACAGAATTTGTAAAAAAAGTGACTAAAAGTAGGGGGGTGTGAATTCAAGCTTCCTGCATTAAAAAAATAACTCCACAAATTGAAGTGTCCAACCTATGAGTACGAATGAAAAAATTATATTAAATCCAATTACAAATTTGATAACAGAAAAAATTGAAAATTCGAGCAATAGATTATTAATAGCAGTGCCATTTATTAGTTCATATGCTAGGAAAGTTTTAGAACAAGAAAAAATTAATAATATAAAAGACAAAAGATTAATTACAAAATTTGATGATTCAAATATAAATACTTTTGATATACCAACACTCCAATACCTATTGGATAATGGTTTTGAAATTTGTTTCAACAACGATATTCATCTTAAACATTACATAATTGATAATAGGGCATTCATAACATCGTCAAACTTGACTAAGGGTGGTTTTGAAAAAAATATTGAGCTTACAGTTGAAATAGACAAAACGAATTTACTTAAAAGCACTGAAGTTTTTGATGATCTTTGGGAAACATCCAAACCAAATGTAATTACAAAAGAACTGTTAGATGAGAATATTGAAAAATATAACGTCTTAAAGAAAAAACAGAAATTTGAAAATAGCACTAAGGTTGAAGTTAGCGATGAAAACCAAACGTCGACGTTGAATGTGGATAAGTTATTTGATGAGATATTTAATTCCACAATTATAAGTAATTCAAAATTACAATTGATCTATAAAGCAAACAAGAAAAGAAATATTTTTAAAAGAAGTTTGAGTGTCAATAAATTTGACATCTCTCTGTTTTATGCTCCAAAAGGTAATGATAAAAGAAGAGAGAATCTTTTTTATGATTTTGTTTATCTTGAAGAAGAAAAATTAGCGAATACTGGCTTGAGGGAAAGTCAGTTTGAAGATGTTTTTAAGCATCCAGACTTTCATAAAGTAATTTCTTTTATATTTCCTGATATGCATGAAATGGAACCTTGGAATTTTGAAGATGAGAATTCATTTCAGATTTTTTGTAAAGGACTTTTTGATTTTGAAATTCCTCAATATTCAGAAGCACTTCCAATACGACTAGCTTCTTACTTTTATCCAGATAAATTTTTCCCTATTTTTAAACTAAAGGATTTAAATATAATATGTAATGAATTAGGGATAGATACAAATGCTAAATCTAGAGGTGAAAAATTATTTGCCTATACAGATTTTCTTACTAAGAAGCTAAGAGATATACCCACAAATAACTATATAAAATCTAACATGGCTTATCACTTTCTTTATTCAAAAAAACTTTATAACCGTCTTGAAAAGGGAGAAAGCTTTCAAGAGATTAAAGATAGTTACAAACAAGTTTGGAAGAAAGGTTTTATAGATAAAGGAATGAAGTCTTTGAAAAGCATAAATGCTTTAAATATTTTAGAAATTTAATACAGCCTGTAATAAATAGGACAACCAAACGCTCATAAGCAATATTCAACCGGTAGTCGCGCCTGTAAGTTATTGATATATCCTCGACAAACGGTTACTCATGAAACCAAGGAAGATTCTGATTGATAAAAACTGCCTCGCAAAGCATAAATTCTATTTACGTTTTTAAACGACAAAAACGTAATATCATTCAAAACTAGGGGGTGGCTATTTCATTATTCCTATTTAGCTATGTAACTATGTAACTGGACACCCCTTTTATAATCGTTGGTATATTGCCAATTATTATCTGATGTCAGTATCTTTGTGTGTTATCAACAAGCCATTTGTAAGCCTCCCAAGTTTTTTGACATGTCCATTAAATAGGTGCTATAAACAGGTCTTTCTGTTCTTTAAGGCAAGGCTATGCAAACTAAATTTTCCGAAGATGTGATTTCTCTATCTGATCTTAAAGTTAATCCTGGCAAGGTTGTCAATCATGCCAAGGACTCTCATCGGCCCATTCTTTTAACCAGTCGTGGTCGTGGAGTGGCTGTGGTGCAGGGGCTTGAAGAGTTTGAAAAACATGGTGAAGAATTAGCATTTGTTAAAGCCATTGCTCAGGGCTTGGTAGAGATAGAAGAGGGTAAAAACATCGGTTTAGCAGAGGTTAAAGAAAAATTAGGCCTTAAATAAGTGGACGTCACATTATCCCAATCTGCATTTGAAGACCTAGAAAGTATCAAACACTATTACGCTGATTTGGATGTTCCTGAGGTTGGGGATGATTTTGTCTTAGCCATTTTCGAGCATATTGAATCACTAATTGTACATCCTGATATTGGCAGGATGGTTCCCGAGTTTAATGAAGAGCATATACGTGAGCTCATTCATCCACCTTTTAGAATCGTCTATCTGCGTAGCAAGTCGTTAATTCAGGTTATTCGCGTTTGGCGTAGTGAAAGATTGTTAAGTATCAATGAGCAGGATGACTAAATTACTGTGTTTAGTACGTTTGTATTATACTAAATAAATAGGATAATCAACCGTTCATAAGCAATATTTAATCGACGGTTACGCCCTTTAGTCATTGAGAAAAAGTGCCCCAAAGGTGGGGGGTGCCAAAGATCGTTTTTTATATTAACCAAGATCTTTAATTAGCAATATTTCTTCCGCTAAAGATAGATAGCGCCATTTACCGCTTTCGATGTCTGGTCTAAAACTACCAATGCTGATTCGTGTAAGTTTTAAGACTTTTAAAGCGGTCGCAAATTTGGGATCTTTCAATGCGCCAAAAAGCCGACGAATATGCTGATTCTTTCCTTCGTCAATCGCTACCCAAAGTTTTGTTTTCGCGCCTCCTGTGCCTTTTCTTTCAACACTAAGCACTTTCAGGATATCCTCTCTACTTTCCACGCCTTTCAGCGCTGCTGCAATATGCTCGTCTGTTACGTGACCTCTGACCCAAATCTCATAAACTTTGATGCAATTACCTGGTCTGGTGAGCCTTTCGCCCACTTTGCCGTTTGTTGTGAATAATAGAATCCCTTTGGATTCCAGGTCTAGGCGCCCGATGGGCATCCATCCATCATTAAAAACCCATTGAGGTAAAAGGTCGTAGACTGTTTTTCGACCTAGTTCATCAGAGCGTGTGACGACATAACCCTTCGGTTTATTGAGCGCCAACAGTTTTCTCGAATCGTTCGCTGCTGTATTCATTGTTTTTTTTCAGTGGGTGTTCTTGCACACTTAAGTGAGATTATTTTGAGTAAACGAAATAATGGCGAGTTTCCCTGTGCTTGAAAATAGATGTGAAATCAATAATTAGGGCGGGAGAGAAAATGTGGATTCAAGCAGTTATCTTAATCACTGTAACACACGTTATTAAAATAGCTTCGCGAAATACCTACTGTGTATGAATTACCATTGAAAGCAACTTAGGTCGGATAAGGTACGCCATCCGGTTTTTTTCGAGCGCTGTAGTACGAGAGCTATTGTATGAGAGCTATAGTATGAAAATTATCATGGTCATGTCGGATGGCGCTAGGCTTATCCAAGGTACATTTTCATTGTTCATTGAGTAAAAGTGCGTGATAGTCAGGCGGTGATATTTATTGGTTGATTAGACATATTTAAAATATGGACTAATATTTAACTATGAAACTTTTAAAATCCTTCAGTTTATTTTTAATGGTGATGTTTGCGTTTTCTGCACCTGCTTTTGCTAAGCCGCTATTTAGTAAGAGTGAAATGGCTGCGATTCAAGAGTTAGATAAGGTAGTCGCTGAGATTGAGAGAAAGAAACAAGAAACTAAAAGAAGACGTCAATCTACAGCAAATGCTAGAAAAAATAACAAAGTAAAACCTTATGCACTAATAGATGATGATGTTGATAAAAATACTTTGGATCCAGAAATATTTGGTAGTGATCCTAAGAATATTCAAGATAATTCCAGCCCTGATCCTCAAAACCCTGAGATATTCATGCTTGATGCGGATAACAATATAGTGCCAACAGTAGGGCGGGATGATATGGAACTCTTAGAAAAATTTAAAGAGAGGCTTCGCTAGGAAACGCGTGATCCGGGTAAAAATGTTCAAATAGCTTATATGGCGCTTTGCTTATCCGACCTGCAAACTTTTAATTGTCATCGAAAAAAGTGCCTAGATACACGCGTAAGGTTTAGAGTCGTTATACAGACGAGCTAGTCCTAAGCTCTGGCATAAATATTCGGCTAAGGCCTCACCCCTCGGGTCGTCGTCACTGCGTTCCAACGTTGTCCCGGTTGCACCTCGGCTGAGTTGTCCATTTCAAAAAACGAAATGGAAAGCTCATGCTAAGTAGGGGGGTGACTTTCTGATTTTTCTACGCCCAATAAACAACTAATTAACATAAAAACTAATTAAAATAAGTAATTAAGGGCTTTCCATACTTTAATTATGTTTTTCGATGGTATCTGTGTAAATTAATAATGTGAATTTACTCATTGCAAATAGTTAACATCGTTAGAGATATGATTAGAACGTATAGAAAAGACGAGCATAAGGCAGGGTTCATCGGCGTCCGTGTTGCTGTTATGGTCGATTCGAAATTAATGCAAAAGTATTATAGTTTTAAATCGACGGATAAATCAGAAGATGAGATTTTATCAGATGCTAAATCACTCCATGCAAAATGGATGATGGAAAAAAATCTGGCAAGCAGTAAACGCGATATTGCAGCTAAGGAATTGAGAAGAATCAGTTCTCCTTATTCTACCGGCGTTAAAGGTATTAAGTTTAGAATTTCGTACAACACCTGTTATTTTCATGTGCAGGGTACGACAAATAATATTCGTTTTCATAAGAACTTTAGTATTAACAAATACGGTTATGAAATGGCATGGTTTAAAGCCTGTGAGTTTCTACAAAAAAATAAAGACTATGCTTTATTCGATTCGATTTATAAAAATATACCGGTTAAGGAAAGGCTGTTAATCGTTTTCAGGTATTTATATTTTACGCAAAAGCAGGCAGTACATATTGGAGCACTTGCACCTGTGATTTCAGAAGATATTTTGGTGTCATGGTTTAAACAATTATTGATGCAGTTTAAAAATAACAAACCATTTAAAGCGGAAGTATTAAAATATATGAGCGATTATAATATTAAAGATACTGAGCTTTTAAGTATGACTTAAAGAGATTAGTGGGATAAGTCGGATGGCGCTGCGCTTATCCAACCTACTTTATTTTATTATTCATTCAGAAAAAGTGCCCGTAAGGTAGGGGGTGGCTTAATAAAAGCAATTCAAAGCATAATTACTACCTTCTATTCTTATGCCGCTTATCAATTCCGTGTGGATGATTTATTACTGTAAGGGTAATGAAAAAACTCACTATTCCCTATTTGAAAACACTGCTTTTACTGACCTTATTCGTCGGTTTGTTAGGTGTTGCCAAAACGATATTGCTGAATAAAGTGGGCAGCCTGAAACAACCATTGCCAAGTGTTTCGGATGCGTCGAAAACAATTGAATCACACGATTCTGTAGCTCATCAACAACCGATCAATAAGCAAACATCCTCTGCAAAATATGCTTTACCGACCACTTACGTATGGTCTACTCAAGGTACGCAGGCGAAACCCTCATCATGGAATATCGGGGATGATGCTCTTGCAGATAAAACTGATTTTGAAACTGAAAATGGATTAGCGCATCAGGATATTGATCAGTCTTATTATTTTTTACCTGAGTTAGCGAGCGATGAAAATAATGAAAGTGTTGATCTAAAAAAAGATACAAATAAAGATGTAGCTAACCTTGCAGCACTTAAACTCTCTGAGTTTAAAATCGCAGAGCAATTCACAGAAAGTATTGAAAACGATCTTAAATATGCGCTGGAAAAAGCCTCAATCCCTACAGCTGCACCTAACATTCAAGCATCACCTATCGTCGCCATCTCATCTTTTCAGGATCACCTTGCGAGACAGGCTGAATTGCGTCTGCAATCGAATGTTACCTATGACGGTCGCTATGTGAAAATCGGCTATCCAATGGGTGATGTGCCTAAAAATATCGGCGTATGTACCGACGTTGTGATTCGATCATTTCGTGGTTTAGGGATTGATCTGCAACAACGTGTGCATGAGGATATGAAACGTAATTTCCATCGTTATCCGAATAATTGGCGATTATCTAAACCTGATACCAATATTGATCATCGGCGTGTTCCCAATTTGATCACGTATTTTAAGCGTATTGGCACATCCTTAGCCGTTACGCATAACCCTGCGGATTATAAAGTAGGGAATATCGTGACCTGGGATTTGGGTCAAGGGCTGACGCATATTGGCATTGTGTCTAATTCAGTTTCTGCGATTACGGGTAATCCGTTAATTGTGCATAATATCGGAGCAGGCCCTGAGTTAAACGACATGTTGTTTAAACACAGGATTACGGGTCATTTTAATTACGGTACTGCTTTATCCTCTTCGAGAATGAAGTCGATTGCGAAAAACAAAGATTACTTGGATTACGTCGATTACGTGGATTACGTGGATTACGAGGGTGAAACCGGCTCATAAAAAAGTGCCTCTAAGCCGGGGGGTGGCAATTATTCTTTTCGTTTTTATCAGTTTTTTATCAGGTTTCGCTACCGACATGTTTCTTAAGACTTTCGACTAGTCCATCAATATCAAAGCCGTGCTTAGCGATTGATTTAGGCACGATATGATACAAACGCGGCATCGGGTAGAGCAAAATATAGTCGTCGTTTTGCCGCCATTTCAGAATATTGTCCCATTTGACTATGCCTTCGCCACTTGATGAGCCTATGAATACGCCATTATCCTGTTGCTGTATGGTGAATTCTTCATGCATGGCTTTGTACTTGCGGTAATGACGTTTTAGCATGTAGGGCGAGATGATGTATTTAATTAGTACCGCGACTAAAGTGCCTCCCAGCAATCCGCCGATTAATGCCCCCGACAAACTGCGCGGACCAAAAACTTCTCCCAATACTAAAAGCACCACACCCAGAAGTAGAATGAGTTTTACCTTGGTGGTCGTTCTGCTAAAGAGTTTTCCGGCATTTACATAATCTGCTTCAGTTATTCTGAATTTGGCTTCCATGGTTGATTAAATCCCTCGTGCTTTTTTATAGGTATTTATCATAGATAACTCAATGCTATCTTCTTGACGAGTAAATCATATCCGAAATTTCTGGGGGGATGGATGCTTTGTTAATATTTCCAGATAGAAACTAAATAAAGTTATGTAAATGCTATGTAAAAGCGAAGTTAAAGTAATCATTGTAAAAAAGTGCCCAAAAGCCGGGGGGTGGCTTAATAAACTATTTGAACCCTTTTTTTCGCTATTTCTGAGTCTCACACTCAAGTGACTTATCAATGTTTCCATTTATGTTCTAGACTTGATCCATTATGAAACATTTCTTATCGACACCCCTTGGTTTAATTCTCGGCAGTTTACTGTTTGCTGCGGTTGGTATCTTTCTGCTTAATCAAACCGGTTTAGTACCAAAGCTGATTGGCGCGTTATCCTTGCTGTTTTTTGGTGGTGGCGCTTTATTGCTGATTTGGCGAAATTATATGCAACGCCAGAAACAAAAAGAGGATGCGCGACCTTGTATCTGTGCATCATCCATTGATGAGGTATTGGTTGAAAAACAGAACGTCGATGACGATGAAGTGTTAGAGGTGTGGGCTAGAGTCGGAACTAAGTTAAATAAATCACTGCAGGGAATTTCTGCAATAAAATCGATAGGTGATGAGTTTGAGTGGTCGGTGATGGTTTCCTCAGGAGAGTTTTTTAGAAGTGGAGATGTTGCAACCGCATTCAACAATGAGATTTATCAGTCACTTGCTAAAGTACCCGGTGTAAAAACGGTAGTGCATGAAGATAATGAATACTGGGCTATCAATGGTGATTGTGACGGAAAGGCTTTGGTTGAAGCGGCATCGTTAGCAAATGATGCGGTGTTACAGAAATACCAAGACGGTGATTTTGATCAATGAGCCTGCGCGTTTACTTGTAGGCGTCAATCAAGTATCTCGGATGGCGCAATGCATATTCGACCTAACCTCATTAATTCATTGAAAATAATTCATAAAAAAGTGCCCCTAAGGTGGGGGGTGGCTTTTGATCTTTTTTACTAATTTGAGTATGCGAACATGGCTCATCTTTTAATGAGCCATATTCATTTCTACTTTAGTTTCGAAGTTAAGAAACACCGATGATTTATTATGCCGCTTTTTGTTTAGAGGCACCTTCAACCGCTTCTGTTTTAGCTTGTAAATCTTCTTTAAGATTCCATTGTCTGAAATCTGGGTCATCGGGCATTAACACTTTCCAGGATTGAAGTTTGTTCACTTTAATTTTTGCATCGTTACCGGCAATTTTTAAAATGTGTCCACCTTTTGTAAGATCTTTTGATAAAAAGTGTACGTGCCATCCTGGTAGGTTCATGCCTTCAACATAGTTTGGTGAGTAGATGCCAACGACACTGCCTTCAATATCGTTATATTCAAACTCTCTTTGATCACCTGCAACCTTGTATAGAGGCTCGTAAGGTTGTTTTTGTTTGAAGTTACTTCTTACTCTGACGTTGAATGTTCCTTCCATTTTGATCATGAAGAAGTAGTTATGTGAATCCAGGTATTTCTCGAGTTTTGTTTTCAAGTCTTCAATGCTTGCAAATGAGAGTTTATCTTCATCAACACTATCATCAAATTTTGTGGTTATGGAGAAGGCAAAGGTTTCATCTGGCCCCATTTCGCTGACTACGCCATCGGCTCTGCCTACGTATGCGTGGCCATTGTAAATGATTGCTTCGCCATCAAGTCCATTGTAAGTACCCACACCAGTGTCTGTATCTTTCAAGATTTCTTTAACGGTTTTACTGCCTCTGTAGTCGCCTTCCATTAGCGCATTTAAGGTTGATACCTGAACGAGAGTGCCATCGTCATGATGTGATCTTTTATGGAATATTTTTCTGAAGATTTCATGGTTGTGGTGATGGGTCCTGTAGTTGCCGTTTTCATCATAAACTGCGGCGAGTAATTCTGGATGTGTTTCTGAGAAGACTCTTTGTGCATCCGCTTTGTTGTGTTTGAAATAGGCGTTCATTGTCCATTTAGTGAAGAAGGGAGATAAAACATTAGTAATTAACAACACGAATGCGAGTATGGAAACGGTATTGGCTGCAACCTTTGCACCAAGTTGACCATCGAATGAGAATGTAGCAACCATCGCTGGGAGCACCAATGAAACACCTGCTAAGGCTGTAGAGCCCATTGCTGCATAGCCTGGTCTTTTAAGAAGGTAACGATCAACAATGTATGGAATAACAATGGTCACTGCCCAATAGATGCCAGTGAGTAAAATCGCTACTAGAATTATTTGCGCTTGAAATGCGTTGACTAAATCGATGGTTGAACCAAATTGGAAGCCAAGGAAGGGAAGCAATATGGTGTTACCGCCTTTGAATACTTCTTTGATTTTTGGATCGAGATTACCCAGTACGATACCTAGCAAGAATGGTATGAGTAAAGAGATTACTTGCATAACCTGACTGGTGAAATTTCCACCGCCACTGCCGAAATAAGATAAGAATATAAAAGGGAGAAGAGGCATGGAGAAGATCAACATAATTGGGAATGTTCCCCGATCAGGTTGATCAGCATAGGGTTGAATTATACCCATGTATAAGGCCGCATTTGCGGATGTTAAGCAACAGACCAAGGTAATCGCATCAATGCCTGCAAATCCTTCTGCACCGAAGTAGACAAAGACGAAAGCACTGATTGCGTAGGCAGGGATTAATCGTGCGAGGATAATCCAGATTCCTCTTTCGCCAATTTCTACAAAATCATGACCGGTAATCATGGTGCCTGTGCAAAACAACATCAGACCAATGACGAGCATTTGTCCGGAAGGACCAAATAAACTCTTCATCGGATCACCGAGGTAATCCCATAGTGACATTCCCAGACTACTGTGTGCGGTAATGGTTACAATGATGGCACTTAAAACCAGTGGTATGAACATTGTACCCGCGGGAATTTCATTCAAAAATTTCCAGATTCCTATCCCTGAAAACTGCTTCTTTTCTTTTGCGTCGATCATAACTTACTCCTAATAATCAAATTAACGATAGATTGCATAGTCCCCTTTAGAGAGGTGTTTGCGTCGATGCGAAAAAGGCTTACTTAGGCGAAAAATTACGAACTTTGCATAACAGCACAAACTAGGTATCGGTAAAGCGAGTCGCTTCGCAGTTTACGTATTGACGGTGAATTATAGGAATAGACAGACAAGGATGAACATTCGGACATCTACGTAGAGGTGCTGTGAGAATTACGTAGTGCGGTCATCACTCTGATATGTCAATGTTACGATATTGATTTTTAGGGTTGGGGTCGTATTAAGCTCTGCTTAATTAGTGGCTAGATATACTTAGTTATTCAGTAAATATTTATTTTTGAATTTTTACTAGAAAAGCTGGTCTGATTTTAATAATAACAATAATCAACAAGGCAATATGAAACACTTATTCCGTCACTTAAACATTGCTAATTCCATTCTGCTAATCGTTTTATTTTTCACAAATAGTCACGTTTATGCAGAAGAGTTTGTAACCTTCGCCAAGGGTTATGCCAAGGACAATTCTCAATTTCAAATCGAGATGCCAAGCTTATCTTCAAGCAAGCTGGATAAAATTAATGCTGCTGACATTATCAATAATAATATTGTCTTCAACGTGTTTAATTTTCAGCAACTGTCAGAGGTTTTAGATAATGCCACGGGCGGCGAGATTATTGTCGTAAGAAGCAACCTCAGAGATAAGCGTTATCATTACAAACAAAAGCGCCGTTTTAATGCGCCGGTGCTTATCCTTGGTATGTTGGGTCATAATAGGGCGCCTTTTCTGGAAAACATAACCTGGGAAAATCTGCACAACGTCACCATCAGTCATTTTAAGGTCAGTAATTTATGGGATACCGCCCGAAATAATTATTCCTGGCAGATCAGGAATTCAAATAACGTTCGTTTAAGCAATATACACTTCAGCGATAAAAACAATAATTTAGTTGCATTAAAACGCGGAAAACTCGATACGATTCTGGCCAGTCAGTCAGGTCTGCTGATCAAACAAAGTAACAACATTATTATCGATAGAACGCTGTTTACCGATTTATTTCATGGGGTTGAATTTCATGATATGAATGGGTTTTACGCGGTAGCCAATAAAGCCGTAAGAGTGGCGAGCGATATGTTTTCTGGTGGTGGTGTGAATAATGCATTATTCGATTCCAATTTAATGCATACCCGAACCCCTGTTTTTTATAAACAACGCTTTCGCAAAACACAGTATGTGCATAGCGATATGATCCAGTTATATACCAGTAAACAGAAGCGCAATAACACTAATATCACGATTCGTAATAATGTTTCGCTGGTGGGTAAGACACCGTTGAGGAATCCTAATTTAACGGGTTGGCAGTGCTTTTTTACGCGTGATGAAAAAGGAGATTCTTTTTTTGGACGATTTAGGTCTTTGCCTTACGCCAATATAAAGATCATCAATAATTTCTGCGCCTCTAATCAACATCATGGTGTGACGCTATCCAGAGGGATTGATAATGTGGTTGCCGGTAATTTTGTGTTGTTGGTCGATCAGGTAAAAAATAAACGACAGGCGACAGGTTCGATCAAAGTTTTTGAAAATAAAAACTGTAGAATTCTGGGTAATGTGTCGAATGAATTTGAATTCAAGAATATGTCGAATTGCCAAATTACGAATAATATAAATGGCTTTAAACCAGACTATAACAACATCATTTTTAATATGAGGGAAGCGATCCATTCAGCCCCACAACGCGCGGCGATTGAGGTTGCTTCAAGCTCAAATGATTTAAGCCGATTTTATACAAATACAGGTTTGCAAGAGAACCCATTGCAATACCTTGATTATTCGAAGTTAACCCTGGTGCCAGTTTTTTAGATGATTAGTGAGGTAGGTTAGTCAGATGGTGCAGTGCTTATCTAACCTACCTGTTTATTATTCGTTTTAAGCTATAAAGCACTCTCAATATAATCCATCACTTCTTTACGCACTTTCTGAGTTGATACTTGCATCTTGTTGAGGTCTTTTTCAAGAACTACCAAAGCTTCTTGTAGGACCTTAACCATGCCCATTTCTTTGTCTATATAATATTCAGTTTCTGCAATCTGGCGCAAAGCATCGTGTGCTTTTTTGGCTTGCTTCTCATCATCTGATGATCCGCCAATTGAAACTCCCATGGATGAATTCTGATACGTCGCGCTTGGGGCTGCGGCCATTAAGTCTCTAATGGATGGGCTTACTTTTTTGCCGGAGTCTTTCAGTTTTACCAGATTTCTATCCATTACCTGAAAGGCATTAGACTTCATGTCCTTAACGGAGCTCTTAACCTGTTTACGCAATTGTTCATCAGCTGAAGTGGGTTTTTGCTTTAAGTAGGGCTTAACCTCAGCACTATAAAGGTCCTTACCTGCGGATAAGGCTTGATCGACCACCATGCCAACAGCAGCGCCTAACCCCGGAGCCATGCCTGCAAAATCCAGCGACCCTAATGCAATTTGCTTGGGTGCATTACGAATGGCTTTTCGTGCGCCTTTGTTTTGTCCGAATACCTTGCTGTTATTTCCGTACCAGAGCGCGCGTTTGAATGATCCTTTAGAGCGGTTGCCAGCTTCTCCTTGAACATCTGTCCAAATTTTTTCAACATCAACTTTATTCAATTTTAATACTCCTTTATCGCGTTAAATTTTCAGTAATGTCTTAATCCTGTTGAAGGTACATCCCATGTTCCGCCGCGATCTATGGCCGTGGTGTTTTGTAATACCCATGCGCGAAGACGCGGTAACTCTTGCTCTTTCCAGCGTATGTATCTTAGTCCCTGAGTGACGAGTGTTTGGTTGTACTCTATGGCGCGTTGCAGGTTGTTGTCTGAAGCGCTACTGGCATACACCCAAATGAGGTGCGCATAGACCTGTTGAGTACGAAAACTATTGCGTCGACCTGCATCGCGAGAGTCCCAGCGGCTTTGATCGTAAACGCTTTGAAGACCAGTTAGATAGATCAGTGGTGATCCCATTAATCTCATCACGAATTGGGGTAGCATTCTGGATAAGCCAGCATCGCGGATATTCTCTAGTACGTTTTGAAGCACTGATTGAAACAACCGTATAGCCTGATTTGGGTTAGCATCAAGTGTGGTGAAGCTTTCGTATGACATGCTGGCACTCATACGGCGGGCTTCGGAGAGTAATGTGGCATGAAGTCGTTCTATCGCTTCATTGATGCCGGCACGTTCCAGTGAAAGCTCGAAACGTCTTTGATATTGTCGCTGAAGGTTGCTGTTAGTACCTGTTGTACCACGCGTTGTTGGTGAATTTTCTGGCGGTGGATTGGTTTCATAACATTGAGGATGCCTTGGCATCCTGTGTCTGACTCTTCTACCTCCCGGTAATATGTCGCACATATTATTCCTTTTTGAATGTTGTCATTTGCGTTGTTTTGCGATATCAGCGTATGCTATTAGTCGTTATTTTAAACGTGACTCAGGATTCAAAATGTGATCGATTTACATTTTTAGAAATTAATGAAAAAAAATATCCTGGTAAAACGTAACTATCATTCAAAGTAGGGGGTGGCAAACGTAATTATGAAAAGCACACAACACCATTTCCGAACAGCAATATTATTACTCGCCTTAGTGGTTGGTTTAGTTGCTACTGTGCAGCTTTCATCGATCAAACTTCACCTATTTAAAGACGATACCCTTAATGGCGATGCAATTATTGACGATGTGAATATCGACCAGAGTACAAAGCCCAGCCACACTCAACTCACTACTGATCAGCAAGAAATCGATGTGGAGCCAGAGAGAGAATTAACGTTTCAGGATCATTTGGCGATTCAAGCTGAATTGCGCCTTCAATCCAATGTCAGATACGACGGTAGTTATCGCAAAATTGCATATCCTATGGGTGATGTTCCTGCAGATATCGGCGTTTGTACCGATGTGGTGATACGCTCATTTCGTGGCCTAGGGATCGATTTGCAACAACGTGTCCACGAGGATATGAAACGTAATTTCAGAAGCTATCCGAATAAATGGAAGCTGTCTAAACCGGATACCAATATCGATCATCGGCGTGTGCCGAATTTAATGACATTCTTCGAACGCGCTGGCGCATCATTACCCATCTCGGATGACCCGATGGATTACTTAGCAGGTAATGTCGTCGCCTGGGATTTGAGTAAACCAAGTGGCAGTAACGCGAAAGGAACAAACATGGTACATATCGGCATCGTATCGAATTACGTATCTGAACATACCAGTAATCCTTTAATCGTTCACAACATTGGTGGCGGTCCACAAATGAATGATATGTTGTTTGATTTCAAGATTATTGGGCATTACAAGAGTGAGGCATTATCTCCAGATTGATGCTGAAAAAAACTGCCTATAAGTAGGGGGGTGGCTTAGATATATTTATTAGCGCCAATAAATACTGATTCGAATAAACGATGATTTTTTATAATAAAATACGTGGTCAGTTGAATAGACAATTGAGTTAAAACCATCCGACGTTTTTATGCGTTTTGTTAGGCATTTGTCGGATGGTCTTTAATGTATCAATACGATACCTTATAGTTGTTCCATTGAAATGAGTTCGGCTGTTCCGATGAGATCACCGTCTGAATTTCGGCCTTCACTAATTACCCATAATCCCGTGGCTTTATCAAACCAGATGGTATTTACCCCATTAGCGTCTTCCTGACGTATTTGATAAGTCGAGAAGGTTCCTGCGGTTACCGTTTTCTGGATGTTTACGCTTTCTATGGTGAATATGATATTTTGGTTGTTTGTCATGGTGTTAGCAGATGGATCGGCACTAGATGTTACCGTGGTGGTTACGACCGAATCTGTTGTCCACGTTTGACCTTCACAAATTTCATCAGAGGCAACTCGCCAGTAAGGTGAATATTCATTGACCAGATTGGTTTCAATTTCACCTGTGAGTGAATTATTGGTCACTAAGTTGGTTTCTAATTTGGTAATGTCTCGAAAGTTATTGGCTATGGTATAGGTGAATGTCATATCACCCGTGCTGGAAATATTAAAGCCAGCAACATTTTGTTCGTAGGTGGTATCTAAAGATAATGTTGTATTATTAGAGACAGTCACGGTTTCAGTTTCTGTACTAACGGTACTATCTTGATCGCTGGTTCTTTTCAGGGTGATTTTTTGTCCTACAATAGGGCGAGGTATTGTGATGCAATTTCCTGCAGAGCCACCAGTATCATCGCCGCCTGTTTCACCGCCATCATCAGAACCGTCGTCATTGTTACTGTCATCAGATTCTTCAGTATCGTCGTCGTTTTCAGGATTTGTACCTTCTTCAGATGTCATATCTTCGGTCATGTCGTCATTTGTGTCAGAGTTACTTCCTCCGCCACCGCAAGCCACAAAAGTGAAACAAATACTAAGTAGTAAGATTATTTTAAGTCGCATCGTTTTTCCCTCAAGTTGATAGATGTTTAGACTTGCTCTGACAGGTATTGCTTACATTGTTTTTTCTGACATTGTCCAACTAACAGTCAAATCCAATATTTTCAATAACTCGATTAAGTCTGTTATTTGATACAACGAAATACGTATTATTGTTGTGTATATAAGTGATTTGAACGATGTATCAGTATTTCTTATAGAAGCAAAAATAATATTCGTCCAGAATTTTTTGAGAGAAAAAAGTCTGATGTCTATTGGATACATGACTTTAAAACGTCTAAAAATATATAAAAAATTATTAAGTAACTAATATTACAGGTTATCTAATTTAAACAAGCGGGTTAGTATTTCTATATCCAAACTGCGTTTTAACCAAGATTATAATGTTTAATTAAGATATATTTTAAATTCCTAACTCACCAGAAAGTACTTAAGTATGAAGAAACTTCCTGCAGACACTATCAGCCAGATAGTTACCCGTTTAAATTTTTTGTACGGTGAGGAGGTCGCAGAATGGTTTATTCCCGAGTTAGAACAGCGCATACAGAAATATCAGAAATCGATTGATAAACACCATTTCAAAAGCCATTGGGATGAGAAAGACGTCACCCTGATCAGTTATGGTGACTCGATTCAATCGAGCTCACAGCAGGAAAGTACCAATCAAGGTACGCCTGAAAAAGCATCGCTACAAACCCTTAAAGAATTTGCTGATAAACGCCTCAGTGATTATTTTAATGTGATTCATTTATTGCCGATTTTTCCTTACACGTCTGACGATGGTTTTTCTGTTGCTGACTATCGTGTGATTCGATCGGATTTAGGCACCTGGGATGATGTAGATAAGCTCGGTGAAAATTTCAATCTGATGTTTGATTTCGTTTTGAACCATTGTTCGCGCGTAAGTCTGTATTTCTCTGATTTTCGTGCTGATCGCGACCCTTACAAAGATTTCTTTATATACGAAGACCCAAATAAAGACTGGTCTCATGTGGTGCGTCCTAGAAGTACGCCGCTGTTGACGGATATCCCAACACATTCCGGTATACGCCATGTCTGGACGACCTTTAGTGCAGATCAGGTCGACTTAAATTACAAGAACCCCAAAGTGTTGTTGGAAATGCTGGATATTTTGCTGTTTTATATCAGCCAGGGTTCGCGCATTACGCGTCTTGATGCAATTGCTTTCTTATGGAAAGAAGAGGGCACGTCGTGTTTGCATTTACCTCAAACACACGAGGTGGTGAAACTATTACGCGATGTGACGGACGCGGTAAGCCCAGGGGCAATTCTATTAACAGAAACGAATGTGCCGCACGAAGAAAACATCAGTTATTTTGGTGAGGGCGATGAAGCCCAGATGGTGTATCAGTTTAGTTTGCCACCGTTGTTGCTGCACGCGATTCATACCAGTAATACCCTTTACTTGTATGAATGGTTGAAACATCTAACGCCACCACCAGAGGGTTGTACCTATTTTAATTTTACGGCATCGCACGATGGAATAGGTGTTCGTCCACTGGAAGGATTGATTCCTGAAGATGAGCTAAAACAGTTGCTTGAGGATATGCGTGCCGGTGGTGCGTATATTTCTACCCGTAAGAATGTTGAAGGTAAGAATGTCCCGTATGAAATCAATGTAACGTATTTCGATGCGTTTAGAAATCCGGGTAATCAGTCTGCACCATGGCAAGTCGCGCGTTTTCTTCTGTCACAAACAGTTGCTTTGTCGATGCGTGGTATTCCGGGTATTTATATTCATTCCTTACTCGCTACGCCGAACGATCACGAACACGTCGAAGTCACAGGTACGACGCGTTCTATCAATCGTCATCAATGGAATATTGATGAGCTAGAAGCATTACTGGAAGTACCAGAGAGTAGTACGCATCTTTTAATGAATGAGTATTTGCGCCGTATAAAAGTGCGCCGTGAGCAAGCTGCTTTCCACCCAGATGCAACGCAGGATGTGCTAGATCTGGATGACAAGGTGTTAGGCGTGGTGCGTGTTTCGCTGGATTGTAAACAGAAGATCGTGGCTTTATATAATTTCAGTAAAGTGAATCAGTATCTGGATGATGCAAAAATACGCCCGATTCTTGGTGAACCGGGCCAATGGAAAAATGTTCTCTATGACATAGAACCAGAAAGAGAAGGCAATATGCTGGTGTTAAAGCCGTATGCCTGTCTTTGGTTGGCTGTGTCTGTATAACTAATCCGTATTTGAAGCGACGTTTGATTCGCTTCTTTTCATTTAATTATCAGGCGTTGTCAAGTTCAACCGCTTCCAGTATTTGATCGGTTAAATCTGGTACAGCGCTGAATACACGACGCCAGTTAGGGATGAAGGGTACTTCCATCGGGTTTTTCAAATAGGTTTCACCCGCTTCAATAATACTGCTGGCGAAGAGTTCGATGGTCTTTTCTTCGGCATGGATATCCATGGTTAAACCATTAATTTGCGCATCTGCGTTAAAGTTATCCAGCAAGTCTAATGCTTCGCGTAGATAGGTGGCTTTTACCGCGCGGAAGAAGGCTTTATTCATCGCATGGCCTTCAGTACCTAATTTTCTAAACAGCGCTTTGGTAATTTCATGACTCATGCGAGACAAGCCTTGTGTGTGATCTTCGCCACCCATTTCCTGATGCTTGTGATCGTAATTATCGGCAATATCAACCTGACAAACGCGTCGTGGCGATGTGTTGCGATAAGCTTCTGAGAGTATGCCGATTTCCAGTCCCCAGTCACTCGGGATTCGCATTGAGTTGAGCATGTCATCACTCATGGAGAATTCACCTGATAATGGGTAGCGGAATGCATCGAGAAATTCGATGTATTCGATATTACCTAAGACCTTTTTCAGCGCCAGCAACATCGGTTGTACAAATAAACGTGTGACACGGCCACTGAGTTGTTGTTTAGCATTTACGCGGGCGTAATAGCCTTTGCAGAATTCAAAATCCAGTGCAGGGTTGGCAATGGGGTAAAACAATCGAGCAGGTATTTCACGGGTATAGGTAAGAATATCGCAATCGTGTAGGGCAATCGCTTTACTGTTATTAGCAGCTAGAATATAGCCCATGCAGTACCAGACATTGCGTCCTTTGCCGGGTTGATCGGGCGCCAGTTTTTTGTCTTCCAGCATTTTAGCAACCGCTTTTAAGCGAGGTCCGTCATTCCAAAGAATACGTTTTTTCTGGGGTAATCTGGAAAAGAACTCACGTGCATAATCAAACTGTTTTTGATCTGCTTGATCCAGACCAATGACGATTTCATTGATGTAATCGGCATGTTGTAGCTCATCTAAAATTCCCGATAATGCAGGGCCTTCCAGTTCAGAAAATAAGGAGGGCAGGATGAGAGTCATTGGATGTCTTTTGGATAGGCGTCTTAATTCATTCTCAATTTTTTCTAATGACGCACCCGGTAATTTGTGAAGTGTTGTAATTGGTCCTGTTTGTTTAAAGTCTGACATGACATCCTTTTTATTTTTGAGTGAGTTTCTTTCTGTATTCTTTCTGTATTTTGACTATCTGTTAATTTGCTGTTGATCCCTGCAAGAGTTGCATTATTGTTTCGTTCCAACCAGCAGGGCCCTCTAATGTGGTTTTTATCAGGTGATTGGGTGTTGGTCTTTTATTCGCGTCGATAGTAAACGCTGTACCTTTGGGGTTGTTAACGATAATCGCGACATTGGCTGCCGTCAGCATGTCTTTATCATTCGCACTATCACCTAGGGCAATGGTAAAAGCTTTCGAGTTATTATTTAGATGTTTCTGCACAAAATGCATCGCTTCAACTTTATCGGTTTGTCCCATCACATGCCAAAAACGTCCACCCCGTTTTAATTCTAGACCATGTTGTTTTAAGTGTTGACGGAAATTTTCGATCAGCGCTTCGTCATCTTCCCATAATAAGGGTTCACTGCCTTGGCGTTGGGCTGCATTTCTTGCTGACTGAAGGCTTAAGCCAGTGTGTTCAACGATTTGCTCTGCACTCCAGTCATGAAAACCGTTAAAGCAATATCCATGTTCTCGTCTCAGGGCATCTAGCACCTGACAAATTGTTGTGTAATCTGCGCCTAAGATATGTGTCTGCTTTTCTTCAGGGTCGAAAATGATACTGCCATTTTCTGCAATTTGAGGGGTATTCATGTCTAAATCGCTGGAAATCTGTGCAATTTCCGCAAGGGTTTTACTGGAGTTTATAATTACCGGAATGCCACGTTGTTTGAGTTGTTTTAATGCCGGTTGGGCAGCAGTGAAACTATAATCATGATGGTCCAATAAAGTACCATCGAGATCAGTAAAAATTAACCAATTTTTTGTGTCGGGAAGTGTTGTTAAATCCATTTATTAAAAGCTGTTTTTTTAGGTTAGTTTTAAGTGTTTCATAGTGTTTTTGCTATTTTACTGAGCTCTCTCACGGAGCTGCTCACAGGGTGTTTACAGAACTTTTTCTATAAAAAAATATTAGAAACCCTTGTTTGATGTGAATGACTTCACCTTAACATTTATTTATAGCTTAGAACATTTAAACAAATAAGTAAGTTGATATGCGCCATGTTCAAGTACAGATTTAATCGCAACTGTGTCTATTTATCAGCAGATCTTGGTGCTAATTTACAAAATTAGTTTCATCCAAATTACTTTTTTGGGTTTATAGACGTTACCCCGAGCATTGTCATGAGTAAATCACATCAGCTTCTCGCTTTCTTTGTTACCTTGATTTGGGGTACAAATTTCGTATTTATTAAATACGGTCTGGATGAGTTGCCACCATTTTTATTTGCTGCGATTCGCTTCTTTTTAGTGGCATTCCCTCTGGTCTTTTTTATGAAGCGTCCCAAAGCGGGTTGGGGGTTAATAGCGGCGTATGGATTGTTAATTGGTTTCGGCCAGTTTGGTGTGCTGTTTTATGCGATGCAAAATGATATATCGCCAGGCCTTGCATCTCTGGTGGTACAAACGCAGATTTTCTTCAGTATTATCTTCGCGATCTTTATGTTCAAAGAAACGATAAAGCCAGCGCAATGGATTGCATTACTGATTAGTTTTTCTGGCATCGCTTTAATCGCCAGTAAGGTCGATGACAACACAACACTATTAGGTCTGGTTCTGGTGTTGATTGCGGCGATGAGTTGGGCCATGGGGAATATGGTGATCAAGAAAGCGGGTAAGGTTGATATTATTGCGTTTCTCGCTTATTCGTCGTTGTTTACCGTGCCTGTATTGTTTGCAATGTCGCTGTATTTTGAAGGTTGGACGTTGATGAAAAGCAGTATCCAATCGGCATCAATGACTAGCGTTTACGTGGTGTTGTGGCAAACCATCGGAAATACGCTGATCGGTTATGGCATCTGGAATTATTTAATCAGTCGTTACAATGCTTCGGTGGTGACACCCTGGGCGTTACTGGTTCCTGTATCCGGAATGATGGCTTCGTATTTAATGTTAGGTGAACCCATGCCGATCTGGAAAATTATTGCAGCGTTACTGATCTTAACAGGCCTTGCATTGAATATTTATATGTCAGTCAGGACGGTTAGAAAAACCCGAGTTAGCAAAGTGGCTTAATGAAAACGTTATCCGGCCAAATTGAGTATTAACGATTTGTAGTTAATGTCTTTGAAAAAAAGTGCCCCAAAGGTGGGGGGTGCCTATTGAAGTGTTGCTAGCGCTTCAGAACGAAGCGCTAGCATTAAGTTGATTGCTGATCGTAATTGGTATCTTTCTATTTTAAGCGAATTATCGACACCGAACCTATTGGGTCGATACTGTAATCATCGTTTGGCTCACCTTCATCAGCAGTAATGATCATGGTTCCATCTTTACTAAATGTAACCATATCAGGCAGCGCACCAACAACTGCAGAATCAATCAGGCTGAGCGTGTCGGCATCGTAGATGGCTACTTTTCCCGCATCTGTTTTTTCATCTGCCTGAATTGCCACAGCGAGTAAACCATTCGATACGGCCACTGAGTTTATTCCACCGCCTAGCGTACTGGTGCTAATGCTTGATTCGAGAACAGGATTCGCAGTATCGCTGATGTCGATTACATCGACTTGTGATGCCGTTAAGTCTTCACCGTTATTGAGTACAAATAAACGTTTAGTGGTTTTGTCATAAGCGCTGATTTCAGCCGCTGCTTCACCACCCACAAGAACAAGACGTCCTGTATTCGTACCAAATTTACCATCAGCATCTGCTTCATAAATGGTGATGCTGCCTGACACTTCATTAGAAACGATCAGTGTTGCAAGTTCATTCGGGCTGTCAGCAGCAGATATAAATAAAATACCTTCTGGGGCTACATCATCCGCATGGGTGAGCATTTCCACAAACGTTACATCACTTAAATCGCTAATATCATAAACAGCGACTGCGTTTGCGCGTTCTAATCCGATAAATGCCAAACGTTTGCCGGCGACAGTACCGATTGCGACATTCTCAGGTTCTGTACCTTTCGAGTCGCTTCGTCCATCAGGATAGACACCTGCTGTCACGGCTTGTTTGGCTAAGTCGCTACCACTGTCAAAAACGAGTGCACCTGTTTCGCCATTCCAGATGCTGAATGAGCGTGCGCCATAACTATTCAAAGTTGTATAAGGCGTGCCTTGAGCAACTGCAGATGTCAGGTTTTGAGTGATGTTTAAACGACCTAAAATTGTCTCGTCTTGAAGGGTGGCAGCATCTGGAAATGCGCTCGCATTTAAAGTGATATCTTCAACGCGAGATTCTTCTGCAAAGCCATCGTATTCGCGTGCATCACCTTCATTAGCAGAAACGATATACGTTACGCCATCTTGTTCGAAACTGGCGATACCATCTGGTTGATACATACCTTTGAGATTTGGGAACGAACGCAGGATAACGGCATCGTCGTCTTTATCACTGGCGTCTAGTTCATTGCCCGCGGCGCCATGGTCTTTAAAACCCAATGGGAATATATCTGTGATTGTCGCTGACAGTAGATCGACTTTTGCGATACCGTTATTTTCCTGTAATGAGACCCATGCTGTTGTGGAATCGGCAGAAACTGTCACATATTCTGGTTCAAGGTCAGCGGCTAAATCGGCATTTGGTCCAAAAACACGTAAGCCTTTAGCTTCCAAAGCGTTCTCTTGAGCATTGAATGATTGAAAGTCCAACGTTGCTACAGAATCAACGTATCCTTCGATTTTTGCGGATTTATCGTCGCTCGATGAATTACACGCAATCAGTGTAGATGAGAGCAGTAAAACTGCTAGAGGGGGAAGGTTTCGGTTTAAGCGCATGGTTATTATCCTACTCATTAAAAATTGCTGCACCATACTGAGTTATTGTTAACGTTTAATGACAGTCGCGGATAAAAACAAGAATGTAATCGCCTATAGGGAAGGGTCGGTAACAAAGCGAAACTAAACTAAGTTTAAAAAAAATTAAAACAAAAGTTAAAACAAAAGTTAAAACATCACTGTATTTAATAGAACTAGAAACCGTTTAATCAATGAGTGATAATCGCCCGCCTTGTTTATTTGATCGTTAACCCAATCTTTATTTTTTATTTCTAAACCTAAATCAACACCTAATTCAAACATAAGAAGACTTTTATTATGGCTAAACTCGTAACTGAGACAGTGACAGATGTTCATCACTGGAATGATTCTTTATTCTCATTTAAAACCACCCGTGAACACAATTTTCGTTTTCATAATGGTCACTTTGTGATGATTGGTTTAGAGGTGGAAGGGAAACCGTTAACCCGTGCATACAGTATTGCCAGTGCCAATTACGAAGAAGAACTCGAGTTTTTCAGCATCAAAGTCACGGACGGTCCGTTAACGTCTCGACTGCGTAATCTTAAGATTGGTGATGAGGTATTAGTCAGCACCAAGCCAACAGGCACGTTGATTGCGGATAATTTGCTCCCCGGCAAGCACCTGTATTTAATCAGCACCGGTACCGGTTTAGCACCGTTTATGAGCATTATCAAAGACCCGGATATTTATGAGCGTTACGACAAAGTGATTCTTACACATGGCGTGCGCACGGTTTCTGAACTCGCTTATGAAAACTACATCTCCAACGAATTACCGAATAACGAATACTTCGGCGATTTAGTGAAAGAAAAGCTTATCTATTATCCCACTGTGACCCGCGAGGAATTTCGCAATCAGGGCAGATTATCCAATTTGATTCAGTCGGGTAAATTATTCGAAGATATCGGTTTACCCAAAGCCAATCCGGAAGACGACCGCTTTATGTTGTGCGGCAGTCCATCAATGTTAGAAGAGATGTGTGGCATTCTTGATGGCATGGGCTTTGTGGAATTTAACAAGGGTAAATTAGGACATTACGTGATTGAACGCGCGTTTGTAGAGCGTTAACGGGTTTCGTTAATACCGGCTAAAAAAAGCCCTGTAAGTAGGGGGGTGGCTTTGCTTAGATTAGCAATGCTTGGTGTATGTTTGAACTTTAGTGCCTTAACATTATCTAGTCATTAACCTTATCAATTTACTGCACGGGCTTCGCAATGAATCATTCTCATCATAAATGGTTAGTTCTACCACTGTTTTTATTACTGATAGCCTGTGGTGGATCAAATTCCAGTAGTGTCAATTCTGACGAAATAACTGGCAACACAGAAGACGAAGTCGATACTCCTGTAGAAACAGAAACAGAAACAGAAACAGAAACAGAAACAGAAACAGAAACAGAAACAGAAACAGAAACAGAAACAGAAA
>NZ_JAPFBV010000007.1:0-139500 GCF_035798195.1 Cocleimonas sp. KMM 6892
CTTAACAATTCAAACAAAATTCCCAACAAATTAAAACACTTTACAGCGACCTAATCTGTCAGAGCGGCGCATTATAGGCACATCCATTTTTGAGTCAATAACTAATTCACTATTAATTCAAATTAAATGAATACAAAGGTAATTTTGATTTTTAACCAAGCTCGCGCCAGGCAAAACCATCTACCTGCGAAGCCAATGAAACCGCCCCTGCTTCGCAATTCAAACCATCGCAAAGCGCTTCGATTGCATAGTCCTCTGTATTATTCTTTTCGCTCACATGCATACCAATAATATGCTTGAGCTTATCTACTTTGAGACTCTGCAATAACTGGACTGACTGTTTATTATCAAGATGCCCTCTATTACCCGAAACCCTTTGTTTTAATTTTTGCGGATAAGCACCATTGTGCAACATATAACTATCGTAATTGCATTCGAGTAATAAACCATCGACATTATCTAGTTGCTCAATGACATGTGGCGTAATACTACCAAGGTCAGTGGCGATACCTAATTTAGAAACACCGTCAGAGAAAACAAACTGACAAGGCTCCCTCGCATCATGCGGCACAGGAAATGGATGAAGAAAGATATCGTCGATCTCGAAGTCTTCATGCGAATTAATGAAATGAGTTTCGGGGAAATCAGTGTCTTTGGAATTATCCCAGGTACCATGAGTCAACCAAACAGGGATTTTATATTTGCGAGCCAATCTTCCGACGCCAATTATGTGATCGGAATGCTCATGTGTAATAACAATGGCAGTGATGGATTCTGCGGTACGATCCAGTTTCGCCAACCTGCTTTCTACTTCTTTCGTGGAGAAACCACAATCAAGCAGAATTCGAGTATCCGACTCTTTTACACCAGACTCAATGAGAGTTGCATTACCCTTACTACCACTTCCGAGCGATGCAAAACGAATCATTCTATTTTAATTAAACCTGGTGATTAGAGTCTGGATATCAAAGAGGAAGATTCCTCTTATTTATTAAATTCTTTATTCAGTAGCGATATTATTTGAGCGTGCTGCGCGGTAGTTAAAACGATGCCTTCAGTTTTAGCTATACGCACCAGCGGAACACCCTGAGCATTAATAACAGATACTCGATAATTACCCCCCTTCACCAAAGCCGGGTCATTACCTTGATAACGGACATTCAGTTCACCGGTTGCCAGCATTTTATTAACTACTTGAAACTGCATTCTTTCGAGAATAATCTCTGTTAATAACAAAGCTCTTTCATACTTGTCATTAATCTGAAGATAAGTATCGTTGCCTTGCTTCTTGATGGTAGAAAAACTTGCAGAACGCGGCTTTGCTACTGCAGCAGTTGTTTGCGCTGGAACAGTTGAAGTATTGGTATAGGTTGGCGTAGTGGTTAAACTATTTAATGAGGAAGCGGTTACCGTTCCCGTTGGCAAGTCAAACGCTCTATCAAATTCAGGAGCAGTCAAATCAGGTGGAAATTCCAAATCCTTAACCGACTTATTATTTTCATGACGCGCTACTGCTTTCTTACCTGTAACTAGACTAGTAACTTTATCAGCGGCACTATTAATAGTACTGCAAGCGGTTATGCCAGAAATAACAAATAACAATAACGCAAATTTAATAACGTTGTTAATTATGCCAAAGTGTAATTTACTCATTGATTCCTCATTATAAAACTATTCTGTCAGACACGCTCTTGTCGAACAACACGCTTAACAAATACTGTTTAAACTAAAAATTAAATTTCTATACCAGCTGCGGCAGCTGCTGCCGTAACTTCTGGGTAAAACTCTTCAGAAAGTGGCACAAGCGGTAAACGCATCGTATTACTTCCATAGCCCATTTTATGCATTAACCACTTTACTGGAATTGGATTAGCTTCTACAAAAAGCTTGGTATGAAGTGGAATTAACTTATTGTTAATCTCTTCTGCCGCTTTACGATCACCTGCCAACGCTGCTTTACACATTTGATGCATTAATGCAGGCGCCACATTAGCCGTAACTGAAATATCACCTTTACCACCGGCAAGAATCAGTTCCATGGCAGTGCCATCATCACCACTGATTACATCGATTCTATCGCCACAACGTTTGATGATTTCTTTAGCACGATCCAGATCACCCGTTGCTTCTTTAATAGCAACAATATTTGAAATATCAGATAAACGCTCTACCGTCTCTGGCAGCATATCGACAGAAGTACGACCAGGTACATTGTATAGCAACTGAGGAATCGCAACTTTTTCTGCGATAAGTTTATGATGCTGAAACAAACCTTCTTGAGGAGGTTTATTGTAATAAGGAGTAACCAGTAAAACCGCATCCGCGCCATCTTCTTTAGCGGCTTTGGTTAACTCAAGTGCTTCAACGGTACTATTAGAACCAGTACCAGCGATAACCGGAATTTTACCCGCAACCAAGGCAATGATCATTTTCACAGCCGCACGGTGCTCTTCATGTGAGAACGTTGCAGATTCTGCTGTTGTACCCATTGCCACAATAGCATCCGTTCCTGCATCTAGATGAAAACCGACCAAGGCTTCTAATGCAGACTTATCTAAATCACCTGTTGCTGTCATCGGCGTAGCCAGAGCAACCATACTTCCCTGAAACATCTTAAATACTCTTCTCGTTAATTGAATGTAAAGTCATTGACTGACCTCAAAAAAAGTCGAACCAAAATAGCTGAACAAAAAAACCACATTCAAAATAGTGTTCTGTTTATCGCATGCAGTCTAATGCGCCATTAATCGAAACACAAGCGCAAAGCTCACTTGAAATTCTCAAGCTAGGCTTATATCTGATCGCATAAACCTCATCACAAACTTAACTATTTTTGTTATAGCAAAAACAATCGGTAACGTGATCATTCACCATGCCCGATGCCTGCATATAGGCATAGCAAATTGTGGTGCCGATAAACTTAAACCCCCTCTTCTTTAAATCTTTACTCATCGCATCAGATAACGCTGTGCTAGATGGCACTTCGCTCATATCCTTCCATTGATTGACCAATGGTTTGCCATCTACAAATTGCCAGATATAGGCGTCAAAGCTACCAAACTCTTTTTGTACTTCCATAACGCGGTTTGCATTATTGACAGTGGCATTGACTTTAAGCTTGTTTCTTACGATTCCCGGGTTATCTAAAAGTTCAGCGATTTTTGCCTCATCATATTTAGACACCGTTTCAATATGGAAGTTATCAAATGCAGTTTTATAGTTCTCGCGCTTATTTAAAATTGTGACCCAACTCAAACCGGCTTGCGCACTTTCCAGATTTAAAAATTCAAAGAGTAATTGATCATCGTGAACAGGTACTCCCCATTCATTATCATGATAATCTTTTTCTAATTGGCTACCTTGAGCCCAACCGCAGCGGTTTTTATCGTTCAAGAGCAGATTCCTCAATTTTTGAATACATTGCGTTTATTTTAGGCCACCCCCCCACCTTTCAGGCACTTTTTTATGCAATTAATTAGGTTTTAAATACGAGATAACTGCTTTTATCTATATCTATGTTAAATTACGCTCAAAATTCGACTCAACACACATACAGATAAGATAATAGTTATGCCTACAAATACAGAAAACCTTAATATTGAATCCACCGAGATCCTACTAACGCCTGCTGAAATTAAAGAGCAAATTCCTCTTTCTGCAGAACTGCAAGACTCCATCACCCAACACCGTAAAACTCTTGAGAACATTCTCGATGGTAAAGACGATCGTTTATTTGTCGTGGTTGGTCCGTGCTCTATTCATGACCCTAAAGCTGCCATTGATTATGCGAATAGACTTAAAAAACTCGCAGATGAAGTATCGGATAGTATCTTTCTTGTAATGCGTGTGTATTTTGAAAAACCTCGTACAACCACAGGCTGGAAAGGCTTGATCAACGATCCTCATTTAGATGGAACCTTTGATATCAAAACCGGGCTAATCCAAGCGCGTGAATTAATGATTGAATTAGCTGAAATTGGTTTACCCATTGCTACCGAAGCTTTAGACCCCATAAGCCCTCAATACCTCGCTGATTTGATTAGCTGGAGTGCTATCGGCGCACGCACCACCGAATCTCAGACACACAGAGAAATGGCCAGCGGATTATCATGCCCAGTCGGCTTCAAAAATGGCACCGATGGCAGCTTAAAGGTTGCGACAGATGCATTGCAGGCCGTTACCAGTCCGCATAGTTTTCTAGGCATTAATCGTCAAGGCCAAGTTGCGATTGTTCGCACTAAAGGAAATTCTTATGGGCACATCGTATTGCGTGGTGGCGGCGGCAAGCCTAACTATGATTTAGAGGTAATTAAAGACTGCGAAGAAAAATTAGCAGCGTTAAATCTACCTAAGAACTTAGTGATTGATTGTAGCCATGAAAACTCTAATAAAGACCCAGCCAATCAAGCGACGGTTTTTAATTACTGTATTGATCAACGACTCAACGGTCATTCATCAATAGTCGGCATGATGATTGAGAGCAACATCAACTGGGGTAATCAGAAAATGCAGGAAGATCTTTCTCAATTAGAATACGGTGTTTCAATTACAGATGCCTGTATCGATTGGGATACCACTGAAACATTAATTCGTAATGCCGCTAAAGCATTTAAATAAAACGATCAAGAAATAGCACTTTGATAAAAAAGTGCCTATAAGTAGGGGGGTGTCTTTACTCCCCTACTCTTAAATACAATATCGAATGAATCACCTAACTACTTTAAATACACTCAATAATCAGTACTTTGCTTTGCGCCACGGCGAAAGTGTCGCAAACCAGAAAGATCTGATTGTAAGCTCGCCTGAAAATGGCATTAAGGATTACGGTCTGAGCGAAACAGGTCAAAAACAAATTCGAGACAGTATTGAAGCATTCAACACACTCAACAATAAAACCAGAATTATCAGTTCAGATTTTTTACGTACAGCTGAGTCCGCACAGATTGCACGTCAATTACTTCAAGCTGAACGCGAAATTCAATTTTCCCCATTATTGAGAGAACGTTTTTTCGGTGATCATGAATTAAAAGACAATAGCTTCTACCAGAACGTCTGGGACATGGATTTGCAAGATTCAGCGCATAATAACAACAATGTAGAAAGTACTGATGCGGTATTAGAAAGAACCACCTCATTTATCGCTACCTTAGAAACAAACTTCAAAGATGAAGTGTTTTTACTGGTTTCTCACGGCGATGCTTTGCAGATATTACAAACTGCTTTTAGTAAAGTTCCGGCATCCACTCACCGATCACTGACTCATTTACAAACCGCTGAGATAAGAGAACTGGTTTTGCAAAACTAAACCGGTACATTACCACCTACCCTCATGACTCAAAAGATCAACAATCTGCAAACACTTTCGAAACACTATGATGTGTTTTTGATTGATGCCTGGGGAGTTTTGCATGATGGTGGTATGGCCTTCACTGATGCTGTTAATTGCCTTAAATCACTTAAAAAAAATGGCAAAAACGTAGTTATTCTCTCTAATGCTGCCAGAAGAACGAATACGTTTAATCAGGAGCTTCTAAAGTCTGGCATCGACAACAGTTGTTATGATTTCAGTTTAAGTTCTGGCGAATTAGTTTGGCAAAATTTAAAACGGCCAAAAGACACTGGGCTAACCAACAGTTATGAAATCTCAGGCAATCGTTGCTTTTACCTTGGGCCATCCAGAAGCATGGGATTGTTAGATGACCTTGACCTGGAGTTAGTCAGTGATATAAATAACGCAGATTTTATTTTAAATACAGGCGTTGAAGGCAACCAAACTGACGCAAGTTCACACAAGTCTCTATTACTCAAGGCAGCCCAAAAACAACTAGCGATGATTTGCGCAAACCCCGACCTTGTGGCAATCCGCAAAGGTGTGCTTGGCATATCCGCAGGTGCTATCGCCAAATTCTACGAAAAACTCGGCGGTATTGTTCATTACACGGGCAAACCCTATTCTCAGATTTACGATGTATGTTTCGACAAATTAGATGGAACACCCAAAAGCAGAATACTCATGATCGGCGATGGTTTACAAACCGATGTTAAAGGTGCGAATGATTTTGGTATCGATTCTCTGTTTATAAAAGAAGGCATCTATTCCCATCAAATAGAACAACAAAAGCACGAAAGTAGCGAAGACAATATTTTAAAAACGCTATTTACCCATGAAGGCGCACAACCCACCTACTACATGAACCATTTAAGTTATTAGAAAATACTAACTAAAAAAGTGCCTGAAAGGTGGGGGGTGCCTTAAAGCTTTTTTGCCTTAAAGCAAATACCATCAAATAATCGCTAAACGTACTTTTGATGAAACCCACTCACTAATTAAAACCGCAATCAATATCATTATTAGAATTACCGTAACTTGTGGCCACGCCAATATATTTAAGGATGATTGAAGGTATAAACCGATACCGCCCGCGCCAACTAAACCAAGAATGGTAGATTCACGAATATTGATATCCCAACGAAACACACTTAAACCCGCAAACGCAGGCATGATTTGTGGCACGATACCATAAGCAATCACTTGCAGCTTACTCGCACCCGTTGCCTGAATCGCCTCTACCTGAGTGGTGTCAATCTCTTCAATTGCCTCATAAAGCAGCTTCGCAACAAAGCCAATGGAGCGAATCGCAATCGCTAAGGTACCTGCAAAAATTCCCGGACCGATAATAGACACCAATAACAGCGCCCAAACCAATGAGTTAATCGAACGTGTTGAGACGATAATTAACAGCGCAAATGGACGTAAAAACTTCCTACTCGGCGTAGTGTTGTTTGCCGCCAGAAATGCCACTGGCACCCCCATGATAATGGCCAGAAGCGTACCTAATGTTGCGATATTTATCGTATCCCACATTGGCTTCCATAATTCAGAGAGATACTCCCAGCGTGGTGGCCAGGCTCTACCACCAATATCGGCAGCAATTCTTGGCGCATCAAACACGAAAAACCAGGTTGTCGCATCGGAAATAATTTTCCAGCAGAACATAAATATCGCGACACCCACAAACCACATCGCCCAGATTTTTAATTGCTTAGCACGGTCTCGGCGTTGCCAGACTTTTAATTCGCCTTTGGTAATTACTGGCATTTTTTATTCCCCATGCTACTGCACCTTTGCTCGAATAAAGCTTGAGACATATTCAAGCACTAACACTATCGCAATAATCATAATGATAATTGCTGCAGCGGTATCAAACTCATAGCGATCAAACGCCGTATTGAGCGTTGCCCCTACGCCACCCGCGCCCACCAGACCTAAAATAGACGAACTCCTGAAATTGATATCAACACGATAAATAGATAAACCGATCAGGCGCGGCATCACCTGTGGTTGTATCGCGTAATTAATCCATTGCCACCAACCAGAACCGGTTGACTTAACGGCTTCTGCCTGTGGTTTGCTGATATTTTCAATATCTTCAGCGAGTAGTTTTGCGATAAAGCCAATGGTTGAAAATGCCAAGGTGATAAAACCAGCCAGTGGACCAAAACCAAAAATAGCCACCATCAAAATCGCCACAATAATTTCGTGCAACGCTCTGGCAACCGCAATTATGCCACGACAGAAAAGATACACTGGTTTCGGCGCAAGATTACTCGCCGCCCCGAGCGCAATAGGTATCGCTAATATAATTCCCACAACCGTTGAGGTCACTGTAATGACAATGCTTTCCCAAATGCCTGCGGATATATCTTTCCAGCGCGTGACAAAATCGGGGTTACTGAATGCTTTGATGAATTCCCAGCCGCGATCTAAACCTTCGTATACACGTGCCCAGTTAACCTCGTAGGAAAAAAAGGCCGCAATAAAATATACGATGACGAATAACAGCAAACCATAACGTAACTTCGTATCTTTGATTAATGGAGGACGTTTCCATGTTTTTGAGGGTGAAGCCGTGCTCATGGAGCACTCACTGCTTCGGTGATAACTTTAGCGACTTTATCCGTATTCTTTGCCGAATCAATACCACCTTCATCTATGTCATCATCAACGTCATCGCTAACTTCGTCAATGGTTGCTTCCCAATCTTCTTCGCCATAGATTTGAGTCAACACATCTGGCGTTAAACCCTCAGGCGGGCCATCGAATACGATTTCACCCAGCTGCAAGCCAACAATTCTTTCAACATACATTTGCGCCAAGGCAACATCGTGAATATTAACGATGGTGGAAAGGTTTCTCTCTTTACATAATTCAGCGATGAGTCGCATGATTTGACGGGACGTTTTCGGATCAAGTGACGCTGTAGGCTCGTCGATCAATAAAACCTCAGGATCCTGAATCAAAGCTCGGGCTATGCCGACGCGTTGCTTTTGACCGCCAGATAATTCATCGGCACGTTTATCCACCATGTGATCTAGCCCTACCCGCTCCAGTAAACGAAAGGCTTCATCAATATCAGATTGAGGATATTTACGCAGAAAACTTTTCCAGAATCCCACATAACCCAATCGACCCGAGAGTACGTTTTCCATAATAGTAAGCCGATCGACCAGCGCATATTCCTGAAAGATCATACCCATTTTACGGCGCTCTTTACGCAAGCCACCTGCAGAAAGCGTTGTTACATCCACGCCGTTTAGAATCACTTTGCCCGTAGTAGGCTCAACCAGGCGATTCACACAACGAATCAAGGTACTTTTTCCTGCGCCTGAAGGACCAATCAAACCCACAATTTGGCCATCAGGTATTTCTAAATTAACGCCTTTAAGCGCATCATCACCGGTCTTATAACTCTTTCCTAGATTTTGTAGCTGGAGCATTTACGTTCCTTTATTTCACTGTAAATTTTCATCACATAAACAAAAGAGCTTCTTTAAGATAAAAGAAGCTCTTCGATAAAAAAACAAGATTGTTTATTTACACGCGTAAGAAACTTCGTTGGCAGAATCGATGGTACGAATAACTGACCAATGCTCTTTGTAAGTGATTGGAATGAATTTGGCTTCGCCATTTTTAGAAAACTCAACTTTCAGTGAGCTAGGTGTGCCATCAGCATTATCCCAAGGGAATGTTTCAAACGTTTTGACGATATTTGCTGCCAATTCAGGCTTGAGATTGTAAGCATAACCATAACTGGTCGTTGGGAACGTTTGTGATTTGTAAATTGTCTTGAGTTGATCTTCCTTAACCACGTCTCTTTTCAACATACGTTTTTTAACAGAGTTCGCAATAGACGCTGCTGGGTAGTCTTTATTCGCAACACCCAATATTGAATTATCATGCTTACCTGAATAAGCAGGAGTAAAGTCACGATCCGCAATCATATTAAATTCTTTTTTAAGTAACGCCGATGGAGCTTTGAAACCAGAGTTTGACGTAGGAGAAGTAAACGCCAGCGTTTTGCCTTTGATATCTTCAACCTTTTCGATGCCACTACCCGGATGGGTGATTATTTCCATCTCATAACCGAAACTACCATCAGCCCCAGCCATGATTGTGAATGGGTGATAACCAGAACAGTTAACCGCAAGAGGATTTGAGCCTGTATTAAAACCAGCTATATGTAATCGACCTGAACGCATCGCTTCTATTTGAGCTGCATTTGATTGCACAGGGAAGAACACAACTTTTTTGCCAGTGGTTTTTTCCATATAAGCAAGAAAGTCAGCCCATGCTTCTTTGTATACAGCAGGATCTTCTACTGGAGTGTAGGCAAAAATTAATGTATCTGGGTCAAGCCATTTGGATGAGTCTGTTGGAGCATCTGCCACCAAATCACCATCTCTATCGCAAAAACGTTCATCTAAATCACCATGTGGGCAGTCTTCTGCCATTGCTGAAGAAGCCATAAAAATAGAAGCGGCGAGTGTTGTAAACAAAGCGGACGAAGTTTTAGAAAACAAAGATTTCTTCATAATAATAATTCCATGAATGAGTGAGTATTTTGAATAAGGAGGAGTTAGCGGGATCGAATTCCTTAAACACTTGTTAATTTATAGAACAAAAATATGACAAGTGCATGAATTAGCGTATTAATTTTTTTATTCAAGCATTTAAAGAGTCTTAGGAGACATAAAAACGGAAATTAACGCTAAGGGAATTATGCATTTTATTTAAAGCATGGTTAAAATACTCTTTTATAGTTTCACTTATAAATCATTTCTAAGTAACTTCTAAAACTTATTCAAACAGGAATTATCATGACTGAAAAAACATCGTCGTTAGTCGTCGGGGAAACAGTCCCAGACTTTGAAGCACCAGCCACTTCGGATCTACACTTCAAGTTATCGGATTACAAAGGTAAATCGAATCTGGTTATTTATTTCTACCCTAAAGACAGCACTCCTGGCTGTACCACTGAAGGTCAGGATTTCCGTGATTTATATGACACGTTTAAATCACATGACACTGAAATTTTTGGTGTTTCTAAAGACAGCATGAAACGCCACGACAATTTTAAAGCGAAGCAAGCATTTCCTTTTGAATTAATCTCTGACATCGATACTGACGTATGTGAGCACTTTGGTGTTTGGCAACTAAAGAAGACTTTTGGCAAAGAATATATGGGTATTGTGCGAAGCACTTTCCTGATCGATAAAGAAGGTGTGCTAAGACAACACTGGGATAAAGTAAAAGTAAAAGGACACGCAGATGAAGTACTCGCTGCCGTTAAAGAACTTGCATGATTATTCAGGTTTTAGGGCAAACGGAGCTTAGATTATCGCGCTTTGATGAAGATGGACTGGATATTCAGTTAGAAAATAAAGTCCCTCGATATAGTGCTTTAGCGATGTTTGTTACAGCATTAGGGCGCTGTACTTTTGCCGTATTAGATCATTATGCTTTACGCATGGATGTTCCTATTGAAAACATTGTCACTCATTTAGAATGGGATTATCACAGCGATCCTACACGCTTTAAAACCATCTCCATGAAAATATACTGGCCGGAACTCCCTGAAAAAAGAGTTGCATCCGTTGAGCGCGCTTCACATAAATGCGCCATCTCGAATACAATTAAAGATTGCGTTGATATCAATGTATCTGTCCTCAATAAAAGTGATGCGTAATTGATCATTTTTCGCTGTGTTATAGATGCTTTGACACCCCCCTACTTACAGGCCTTTTTTATTCAACGCCTGTAAGTAGGAGCATCTGCATCTAATTATATTTACTATCTATGCGTTATATCAGGCAAAACCAAAAACTTTGTGATAACGTCCGATTAAAAATAACCACTACGTTTCACATTTATTGCAAGGAGAAAACATGCAGGTTTCACTAATCATAACCATCCTCGGACCAGACAAACCTGGCTTGGTAACAGCGCTTTCCGAAACCATTAATAAATTCGGCGCTAGCTGGACTGAGAGCCGTATGGCTCATCTTGCGGGCAAATTCGCTGGTCTGCTTCAGATTTCTCTACCAACTGAAAATCTTGAACCATTGACTCAAGCTATCAATGCACTTGAAACAGATACCTTCAAAATTCATATTGAACAGGCCAATAGTGACGTAAACAAACCTGAAAAAATTCTTAAACTTGAATTATTAGGCCAGGATCGTCCTGGAATAATTCATGACATTACACAGCAACTAGCGAAGCTGGAAGTCAATATAGAAGAACTGGAAAGTCACATCAGAGAAGCCAGTATGTCAGGAGAAATCTTATTCTGTGCTGAGTTAACGTTAGGACTACCGGCTAATATTTCCACGAATGAGGTTCAGGATATCCTGGAAGAAATGTCCGATCAGTTTATGATCGACATAAACTTCAATGCCTAATCACTCGGGTCAATATCACAACCAGCAGTGACATGAGCAGGACACGAACAAGACAAGAGCGAAACAAGAGTAGGACAAGAGTAAAAAGACAGAATGGAACTTTATCGTTTATACTCCTGACTAATTCGAAACAGTTTAAGTTGTAAGATTAAAAACATATATGGAGCACCTATGAAACCTTTGTTTCACACAAAGTTAAGCACTAAAACCACAGCAGCATTGCTAGCCGTTTTCTCATTATTCTTTAGCACCGAACTACTAGCCAGTGGTTGTAGCAAAGCTGATATTGAATTCTATTTACAAAAAGGTTTTACACACGAGCAAGTCACTAAATTATGCTCAATTCCTACTGCAGCACCTGCTGCTGCACCTTATCAAGGACAACCACAACAAGGTTCTCCTGAATCTGTTGATCAGGCTTACTTAGCTGCAGCGCTAGATGCTAACAACGTAACCATTAACCAAAACCGGTTAAGTTACACAAGCAAAGAGTGCGTAGAATACGGACCACCTAATAATACCGACCTAATTGAAGAAGCGTGTGCAAATACAACCGTTACCGTTAATTTTGCTGGCTTAAAAATCAGAAAGATCTCTAATGGTTTTTTCCTTATCAAAGACGCTCAATTCCTGGTTGAAGGCGACTTAAAAAGAGAGTTTCTGAATCTAAACAAAGTAAGACGACAAGATAAATCTGAAGTTGTGCGTCTTCTACCAACTAACCCTAAGCGCGTTAATATTCCTATTCGAAGAGGCATTGACCCAGAAGAAGTCGCACAAAGAATTCGAAAATATATACGCTAATAGAATAGTCACTATTTCTTGAACAATAAAAAAGCACTCTATTGAGTGCTTTTTTATTGTTCTTTTTATTGTGCTTTAATATATTCCCAAATATGTTACTTAATATTTTTGTTATGGTTTTTAATCTTGTATTTCAAAATACTCTGATTCTGGACTAAGCCTAAGCACACTTAAAATAAAGAACTTAGAACTTATAACGTACTCCTAAAGAAACGCCATCTGCATCCCCTGAAGTCGTTGAATAAACACCGGCACCATGATCTGCACCACCCAAACGATAACCTTCTGTTACGCGTGCAAACTGTGCATATACATCAGTTTTCTTGGCTATACGATAGTCATAACCAATCGCTATTAAGTCTGGATCATTGCTAGTACCACTTACATCACGTGAGTAGTACTGACCTTTAATTTTTCCTTTGCCGATTCGATAAGACGCACCCACACCAAATACAGTAGCATCGGCAATTCCCGTCTCTTCGGTTTCATTGTTTTCATTCTGATAAAAACCAACAACTGTCAAAGGGCCTTTCTGATATCTTGTCATTAATCGAATCGCATTGGGCTCGGCATTAACATTGTCCAGATCTTGCCTTTCGTAGGCGGCACCTACTCTGAAATCACCTATTTTATAAATTCCATTAGCGCTAAATGCTGAACTATCAGCGGCATCACCAATATCACTGGAGTACGCAACCGTGCCTTGAAATCCATCAAGTCTAGGCGTTTGATAAACGACAATTCTATCTGCACGAAGGTCCCATTGTGACGGGTTTGTCAGATTACGATTTTGCCCCAATTGTGAATGCCAAAATAAATCTGCTTTAGCGCCCAGTGTTTTAAAAGGCGTATCGTATCGACCTACGATAACTGCGCCGAATTTACCCGCTAGCCCTATGACCTGATTTCTATTTTCTATCAAATCCTTGTTACTATTCACCAGACCTTCAGCGGTTGATTCGACGCCACGGTCACTTTGAAAACCTACTTCAAAATTGTAAATGAAATTGAGATTCTTGTTTACATTCTGTAAACCTTTTACCCCCAGTACGCTGCTATTTAAGGATAAGGTATCTGCATTGGAAACTGCCGAAGAATCTGCATCAAGCTTATCAAAAGAAGCATGCAATTCACCGTATATTTTTGTCGCACCCATTACCGGAGTACTAGCTATAACCGGAGCACAAACCGACGCCGCGATTGTTATCGCGTGTAGTTTTCTCATTCGATTCTCCCTCGATCTCTCACATCTGTTATGTCGTTTTATGCCTTATTACTGGCCGTTTTCTGTTACCACACTAAACGGTGTGTTTCTTTTTTTGCGCTATTTTAGCCTATGCTTATTGATTATACTGCTTTATTTAATCGGCAATGGTTTTTGACCACTAGATAATTGCCTCAATAATCTCAGTAAGTGCATATTAGCATAGCCATCTCCGGCATAACCTTGCTCAACTTGCCACGCCCTGATGGCTTCTCTGGTTTTAATCCCGATCTTGCCATCTGCCAGTCCTGGACTATAGCCTTCCAGATTCAAACGCATCTGAATTTCTTCAACTTCATAGCGACTCAGTGCTTTGTCGTTTACTGGCCAAGATGCCTGAATTTTTTCACCTGTAGCTAATAGTCGACTTAATTGCGCCACCGCTAACGCATAACTGGAAGAATTATTATATCGCTTAATCACTTCAAAGTTATGCGTGACCAAAAACTTAGGGCCAAACTGCCCAGCTGGAATAAACAGCGAGGCCTGTCTTAATGGATACGGAAAATCTTTGCCATTTATTTGAGTTACATTCAAATCTTGCCATTGCTCGAACCTAAGCTCGTAGGATGCACTATTCAAACGCCAATCAAACTTGCTAGGAATTGTGACTTCTACCCCCCAGCTTTCATCTTTTCTCCAACCAGCTTCTGCAAGAAAATGTGCGATTGAACCAACAACATCAGGCACTGTTTGCCACAAGTCAATGATGCCGTCGGCGTTTTGATCCACTGCGTACTTTAGATAGGAACTAGGCATAAACTGCGGCTGCCCCATCGCACCTGCCCAGGAACCCACTAGATCTTTAGTATGAATTTTGAAACTTTGCACTATTTTAAGGCTAATCAGTAGTTCTTTGCGCGCAAACTCAGTTCGCTTTTTAGAGACGCTTGCATAAGCCAGAGTCGCCAAGGATCGAATTACATTTTTATTGCCGTAATTGCGCCCAAAATCACTTTCCAGCGCCCAGATCGCAAGAATAATTTCTCGTTGAACACCGTACTTGTCTTCTACTAAATCAAATAAGGCATCGTATTTTTTCATCAAACTTCTGCCCTTCTTAATTCGGGAATCAGAAGTAGCGTTATTGAGGTAGTCCCAGATACTACGAGTGAATTCAGGCTGACTATTATCAAGCTTAATAACATCAGGATCGAGCTTAAGCCCAGCTAAGGAGCGTTCTAAAAAACTGGCTTTAATTCCCTGTTCGAGCGCCTCAGTTTTGAACTCTTGTTTCCATTTTTCAAAGTTAGCATCTGCCATTGCCATTTTTGTTGTAACTGACGTTACAGCAATTGAAATAGCAAAAAGAATGATGAACTTGTAAAAAATAGTCTTAACAACAGCCCCCAAATTTTTTATTAACTATCTGTATACTATTACTTTAAGTAAATAATGTGAAAACACCGAAAAATCATTCTTATAGCATAGTTTCTTCCAGTTATTAGTAGGATAGTCCAAATCCAGATAAAAATGAGGTTTAGATACTTCTTTAGCCACCCCCCTACTTTGGGGCAGTTTTTTTAGTTTAATTAATATTGGTGTTTCTTATTAACGATACTTTTATCTGTTAACGACTTCTTATCTGTTAACGACTTCTTATCTGTTAACGACTTCTTATTTGTTAGCGACAGTTTACGTGTTAAAGGCTTTTTACTCGATAACGACTTTATTTTACTGGCGAGATTGTATTGGCGACTCTCATCTAGTTCTTGGCAAGTTTCGTTTCATGCATTTATCAGCGAATTTAATTTCATCCGCCACTGAGTTTTTATAAAACAGCCACCAAATTTACTGAGTAAATTAACAAATATAACTTTTTTAAAATAATTAAATATTATTTATGTTCTGTTTTTTCAGTCTCTTCATTCAATACAAACTAAAGCTTCCAGCAAAAAGAAAACACAAAATAGTAATTTAAAAACAATAACTTAATAATAGAAGATCATTTATAGAATCTAGCCCTATCTCATTTGTTTTCAACGATGTTTCAGAATTTAAAAAAATATTTTTAGAATATTTTGAATCCAAAAAAAATATTACTGCGTTACTAGAGCCAAGACACAGACAAACAAGTCTTCAACAAAAAATAGTAAACACTAACCAAATTTAAAGGTAAAAAAATTATGAAAACTCAAACTAAAGCAATCATCGCAGGAACATTACTTACAGCATTATTTGCAGGTCAATCTGCAATTGCAGGTCAAGATAAAGATCAAACTGTTTACGCAGAATTAGAGGCAAAGACAGTAGTTAGCAACACATCATCTTCTGACAAAGTACGTTATGACGCACCTACATCTGATACGCAGTACGATGTAGTAAGTGGCAGAAAATAAACCCAAAAAAACTTTCAATAAATTACGAATATTTATTCAAACAAAATTTAAGGACATTAAACATGAACACTAAAGCAATCATCACAGCAACTCTACTTTCAGCTCTTTTTGCAGGTCAAACTGCTTTTGCTGGACAAGACAAAGATCAAACTGTTTTCGCAGAATTAGAAGCAAAGACAGTAGTTAGCAACGCATCATCTTCTGACAAAGTACGCTACGACGCACCTACAGTTGATACTCAATACGATGTTGTAAGCGGCAGAAAGTAAGTTTTAAACTAAAGACTCTCTCTCCCTCTTAAAACCCCTGTTTGTTGATTCAAGCAGGGGTTTTTTCGTATCTGGCGTATTAATTTAATTTCACAGGGTAGACTTTCACCCAGACTGTTACTTACAACAGGCATATTGACACGAATAGGTAATCAGGAATTTTGGTAAATCAGGTATAAGCAGAGTAAAGACTGCTCAAGAATAGTATTTATTTTGCATACTGTAGTTGCAATAAAATCAAACGGGAAGCTTCCTGATACAGCTTCTTTTTCACGAGCTTTTCTTCTTCTGCTTTGCCCAAGGCGTAATCTGAGTCATACAGGTAAGACTTGTCGATATTGATTCGACGTATGGGTAACTTCTTTTCTTTTGTTTTTGTACTTTTAGATACGGTACTTTTAGATGCTGAGCCTTTAGATTTTTTACTTTTAATGGCTTTGCCATCAACAATGGCTACCTCATAATTGAATTTGAGGTATAACAAATATTCTCTGACTTCCAGATCACTATCATAGGCAACAACGCGTTTATCCAGCTTATAATTTTTAAAACGAATAATGCTTTTAGTGGAAGTGCTATCTTCACCCTCTGTTATAAGGTTCCCACCAGCATTTTCTAACGCCTCTTCAAACACCTCTGAAAAGTCACTATCAACAGGTAATCCTTCCAATGCTATATTTTGATACTGAATGGGTAAATCTACATTATTGCGTAGATGAAAACCATTACCGCTACACCCTTGCAACATAGACGCAAGTAACAACCATGAAGCAAGCATAACGAAAAACGCCATCCGCTTTTTCTTAAAGAGAAAGTCAGATGGCGTTTTAAGGAATGAAGTATTCATAGTTTCTGACTAGTTAGCCACAATGTTAATTAATCGGCCTTTAACCACGATTACTTTACGTACTGTAAGATCTTCGAGAAAACCTTTAACGTTCTCATTTTCCATTGCTAAGGCTTTTATATCAGCTTCATCGGCATCCACAGCAACATCGACCTTGCCACGTAATTTACCGTTGATTTGAATCATCATCTGAATTTTGCTTTGCTCCAGAGCAGCTTCATCCATTTCTGGCCATGACTCGTCCATCAATACGCTTTCTTTGCCCAGGATTTCCCATAGCTTTTGACAAGCATGCGGCATAATGGGCGCAAGCATCAAGACGATTAACTCGAGTGTTTCTTGTCTAACTGCACGACCCTGATCACTGTCTTCATGGAATTTGAATAGATCATTCAGCAATTCCATATTCGCAGCAATCGCCGTATTGAAAGTGAAACGACGCGACATATCATCCGTTACTTTTTGCAAGGTATTGTATGTCTTGCGACGCATTTCCTGTTGAACGTCAGTTAAATCATCAGTGTCCAAATCAGTTAATGGGCGGTTTTCTAAATGCACATACACCTGACGCCACAAACGCTTAATAAAACGATTAGCGCCTTCAACACCAGTGTCTGACCATTCCATACTCTGATCGGGGGGAGATGCGAACATCGAGAACACACGTAAGGTATCAGCACCGAATTTTTCGATGAGCTCCTGTGGATCTACACCGTTATTCTTCGACTTCGACATTTTACTCATGCCAGAAGAAACCGCTTCACGACCTTGATCGTCTTTATAACCGAGTATTTTACCTTTCGAGTTACGTTCGATTTCGATGTCTTTTGGCGCTATCCATTCCTGACCGCCACTCTCACCTTCTACATAATAAGTATCCGCAAGTACCATGCCTTGGGTTAACAAATTAGTAAATGGCTCATCGCATTCCACTAAACCTTCATCACGCATTAGTTTATTGAAGAAACGCGCGTATAAAAGATGAAGCACTGCATGCTCGATACCACCTACGTATTGATCAACTGGTAACCAGTAATCCGCACGCTCATCCAGCATCGATTTATCATTATCTGGTCCGGTATATCTTGCGTAATACCATGATGACTCAAAGAAGGTATCAAATGTATCCGTTTCACGAGTCGCACCTTTGCCACAAGTAGGGCAACGCGTTTCATAAAACTCAGGCATATTTTTAATTGGTGATGCACCACTTTCATCGAAAACGATATCAGTCGGCAATTCCACGGGTAGATCTTCATCAGGTACAGGAACAGCACCACAATCATCACAGTAGATAATGGGAATCGGACAACCCCAATAACGTTGACGAGAAACACCCCAGTCACGTAAACGGTAATTGACGGTTTTGCGCCCTTTTTTCTCTTCTTGCAAGAAGTCAGCGATTGCGTCTGAAGCTTCTTCTGAAGTCAAACCATCGAATTGATCTGAATTAATCAGCACACCCTTCTCAGTGAATGCCTCTTCATCAATATTCAGATTGCTCGCTACTGTCTCATTTTCAGAGGTTATTACCTGAGTGATAGGTAGTTTGTAGGCTTTAGCAAATTCCCAATCGCGCACATCATGAGCAGGTACAGACATAACTGCGCCCGAGCCATAACTCATCAATACAAAGTTAGCGACCCACACTGGCACGTTTTCACCCGTGATTGGATGAACCGCAAACAAACCAGTATCAATACCCTTCTTTTCCATCGTCGCCATATCGGCTTCGGCGGTTTTCATGTTTTTACATTCTTCGATGAATGCTGCCAACTCAGGGTTTTCTACCGCTGCTCGCTCTGCCAAATGATGTTGAGGAGCAACGGCTAAATAAGTCACTCCCATCAAGGTATCTGGACGCGTTGTAAATACAGAAATCTTTTCTTCTGTTTTACTTTTGGAGTCTTCCTCTGCATCCGCTAATTCGAATTCAAGTTCCACACCCTTAGAACGACCGATCCAGTTTTCCTGCATCGTGCGAACTTGTTGTGGCCAGTTTTCTAATTGACGAACATCTTCTAAAAGCTCATCGGCATAAGCCGTAATTTTCAAGAACCACTGATCAATTTCGCGTTGCTCGACTAAAGCGCCCGAACGCCAACCGCGACCATCTACGACCTGCTCATTCGCCAGCACTGTATTGTCAACAGGGTCCCAGTTAACTGTTGCCTTCTTGCGATAAACCAGACCTTTTTCCAACAAACGCAGGAAGAACCATTGTTCCCAGCGATAATAATCAGGCTTACAGGTTGCTAGTTCGCGTGACCAGTCATAGGCAAAACCCATCGTTCTGAGTTGTGCGCCCATTTCTGCGACATTTGCATCCGTCCAGGCTGCTGGAGGTACATTATTTTTGATTGCAGCGTTTTCTGCAGGCAAACCAAACGCATCCCAACCCATAGGTTGTAATACATTTTTACCCTGCATACGCTGAAAGCGCGAGATTACATCGCCTATGGTGTAATTTCGCACATGCCCCATGTGTAATTTACCGCTTGGGTAAGGAAACATAGAAAGGCAATAGAATTTTTCTTTATCAGGATCTTCGGTGACTTCGAAGAGTTTTTTATCTTCCCACATTTGTTGTACTGTAGGTTCGATGTCTTTATGGTTGTATTGTTCTTGCATAGATCTACGCGTATTTTTAAAAATGTATCTAAAACCTTTTATCCAAATGACGCGAATAGTTAGGGGAATTGGAGGATACCGAGGATTTTACAAACTCGCTACTTTTTTTACGTGCTTTTCATCCAATAATTAAGCAAAACAAACACCTCAAGCCGACACAGCCTTGTTTCAAGCGCTGTATCGAGGTGATAAGCCAGAAGCGAATAAATAGACCTTTTTAGTAAAATGCATCTTTAATAATAGGTATGTTAACAACTCATGTATTTTGTTAATCTTAGTCATTTATATTTCTAGTGGGTGCGTCATGAAAAAACTTGGAATAACACTGTCATCATTCATCATCGACGAACAGCGAAAACTTGGCAATAAAGCCAGCGGCCAATTTACCGGTTTACTCAATGACATCACTATTGCCTGCAAGAGCATTGCAAACCTTGTCAATCAGGGAGACCTGGCTGGTGTACTCGGTGCCACCAAAAGTGAAAACGCAATGGGCGATGTACAAAAGAAAATGGACTTAATCGCCAACGACCTGTTTATCGACGCGCTAGAAAACAATGGTCATTGCGCGGGTATGGCATCCGAAGAGCTCGATGAGATACTCACCCTTCCAGAAGGAAAGCCACGAGGAAAATATCTGGTTACCTTCGATCCATTAGATGGCTCATCGAATATGGATATCAATATGGATGTTGGTGCAATCTTCTCTGTATTAAGAGCACCGACAGATAAAGAAAACCCAACAGCGGAAGATTTCGCCCAACCGGGCACAGAACAAGTCGCAGCTGGTTACTGTTTATACGGACCATCATCCATGATGGTATTAACCACAGGTAACGGCGTAAATGGTTTTACATTGTGTTCATCGATTGGTGAATTCATCCTTACCCATCCAAACATGGAAATCCCTTCTGACACATCAGAGTATGCAATTAATTCATCTAATCAGCGCTTCTGGGAAGCGCCCGTTCAAAAGTACATCGAAGACTGCAATCAAGGCGAAGAAGGCCCACTGGGGAAACGCTATAACATGCGCTGGGTGGCAGCAATGGTTGGCGAGATTCATCGAATCCTCTGTCGTGGTGGCGTTTTTCTTTATCCGATTGACGAACGTAATCGTGAAGTGGGCGGCAAGTTGCGTTTACTTTACGAAGGCAACCCCATGGCAATGATCGTCGAACAAGCTGGGGGAGCTGCAAATACGGGGTACGGCAGAATTATGGAAGTACAACCCAATGGCGACCCGCATCAGCGTGTACCTGTGATTATGGGCTCTAAGAATGAAGTAGAAAAGATTCTAAGTTATCACGCTGCAGATTAATTCAATTTGAATCAAAAAATACTTATAAATAGGGGGAAGGATTTAAAAAAGTCACCCCCCTACTTTTATGCACTTTTTTATCTTATTTAATATTAATCACTTTTACTTACTCAATAAAAAATAAAGCACCTTAGCGTCGTAATCACACTAGAATACCGACAAACAAATCATCAAATACTCAAATGACAAAATCGGCTAAAACAATCATCGCACTTCTCGTTTTAATATTGATTAGTTATGTTGCTGTTTACTTGTATAAACAATTTGAGCATTTAACTACTTTCGATACTCCTCCCATCAAGTTATCCGAAATAAAAGATATTGACCCTGATGCTTCATTAAATATTTTTGTTAGGGAAAAGGACTTCCTTCTTACTTATAAAAATAACGAAGAAACGGTGACGACAACTGAAGATATTTTAGACAAATACAATACATTGAAAGAAGCTGACCCAGAGTTAACTGTGACCTATGAAGCACAGAAAGATTTAGAGTTTTTACGTGTGATGATTCCTTTTTCTGATCTCAATGTTATTCCTGCAGGAAAAATGAAAGTGATTAATATAAAGCCACCCACAAAAAATAATTAATCCACATTCAAACACCTCTGGAAAAACGAGCTATTGGTAAAATCCCATAAGCAATTAAAATCTATAAGTTACCCTTTCAACTCCCTCTTCAGGAAACGCAACACGCACTTATATGTAAAGTAATGTAAATGTAATTATTCTCTAAACAATTTTGCTCTATTCTTGCGCAAAATTACTAACGAGATATAGATATGCGAGATACATTTGAAAAATTCAGCCCACTTACTATCGGCTTCCATTGGATAATCGCCGTCGGCATGATTGCGATGCTGGCGTTCGGTCTTTATATCGAAGATCTCCCTAGGGGTCCCGATAAATTTAGTTTGTTGGACCTGCACAAATCATTCGGTATCATTATATTTGTATTGGCAACTGCGCGCATTTTATGGCGCATCAAGAACAAATTCCCTCAACCTTTGAGTGAGATGCCAAACTGGCAGGAATTTTCAGCTAAATTTACCCACTGGTTTTTAATTATTGCTACGGTGATGATGCCAATTTCTGGTGTCATGATGTCTGCAGGTGGTGGGCATGCGATTTCATTTTTTGGATTGGAAGTGATAGCCGCCGGAGATAAAAATGAAACCTTTGCTAATATAGGGCACACCATTCATGGGCTGGGTAGCAAAGTGCTTATATTCTTTATTTTATTGCATTCACTGGGCGCAATTAAACATCAGTTTATGGACAAGGACGGAAAGCTATCGAGAATGGTTGGACGTCGCGTTAAACCTAACTCTAAAACTTCATAGATTAAACCAGTCATAAAAGCACCATGATAAGAAAGGAGCATTTCAAATACATTTGAAATGCTCATCGTATATAAGTGAGAACCTGTCCCTTGAAAGCCTGCCTTAGCGGGTTAATATATTGCGGTTTGTACTGGCTATGTGAATAGCCGAGTTCGACCATTCTCTTACTGAAAGGTGCGTGATGGCCGCGACCGGGATCAACGATGATCACTTCACACTCAGGTTTACTATGGCGGTGAATAAAGTCTGTCAACAATTTGATGTGTTGCTTTTCATAAAGCAAGTCGGCACCTATTAACACATCAAATTCGCCTAAGGCATGATCATCAGAATTTTCCCAACCGGTTCGCAAAAAAGGAATCTGATTACCATTGTTGAGTTTTACATTGTCGGCCAGATATGAAGCGACTTCCGGGTGGTAGTCCGTAGCCGTTATATCTGCATCACGTGAATTTAATAAAAGGCTTGAAAGAGCCATTCCACAACCAATTTCAAGAATACGCTTACCTTTAATATCGTACTCCATCATTTTTTCAGCAAGTACTTCACTCGATTCCCAAACAACGCCAAATAAGGGCCATTGAGAAGGGGAAATCCCCATACCTTCGGCTTCACCAAAGCTGTCTAAAAATTGTTGTTTATCACGTAATGATTTGACGTGAATATCTAAAGAACCAAACTCGTAGGTTTGAAAGCGAATGCGAACAGGTTTCATGCGATTATTCCAGAAAATGAGAAAACGCAACTAGCCAATACCGTAAATTTGCTACGCAAAGACACTATAAGCGGATTAAGTGAATAAGACCAGATATCTCATAACACATTCAATAACCTAGTTCGCAGATTGTCCAAAAACAGATTTTTACGTGTATTTAAGCTGTTTTTTACTTACGACTTATAACTGCATCTTAAAATGGCAATACAACGTATAGAACCCAAGAACTCAACACTAGATACCATTTGAAACATGAAAGATATTAGCCATATTCGTCGAAGCGTTATTAAAGCGGGTGCCGCTGCGCTATTACTACCAATACTGCCAACAACTGTATTTGCCGCTAAAAAGCATAATTATGGCATTGCCGGAAAGCTAGCCCCTGAGCTTAAAATTTCTGACTGGATTGATGGATCAGGAAAATCTACCTCGTTCAAACTGGCTGACCATCAGGGCAAGTATGTGTTTATGGAATTTTGGCAGTCATGGTGCCCCGGATGTCATGCACACGGCTTTCCTACATTGAAAAAGATTTCAGACGCGTTTAAAGGTAGCGAACACTTTACCGCTATAGCGATTCAAACCACCTTTGAAGGTCATACGGTAAACACGTCAGATAAAATGCGGGAAATCCAAAAACGCTATGAACTTGATATCGTGTTTGGGCATGATGCAGGAGACCCGAAATCTCATGGACATCCTAAAACCATGATGGATTATCGCTCTGGCGGTACACCATGGGCGGTACTAATTTCACCTGAAGGAAAGGTCTTATTTAATGACTTTCATATAAATGCTGAGGGCGCTATTCAATTATTGGAGCAAGAAATTAAAAAGCTGGCTTAGCTACCGCATTTCTTTTTATAAAAGTTTCTCAACCATCAATTGCAACGAACAGGTATCTCTAAACTCGTTCACTTCCAATCGGTACAATAAATGCACTTCATCGCCTTCGGCCGGCCAGCTATTTACATCAATATTAAAGGCTATGGCATCGACGGTTCGACCTTGATTAAAGACACCATCTGAATCGACACTTATAGGTTTCAATACCATCTTCAGATGTTTTTCTTTGAGTATACGTTTATTCACAATGATGAATTTATTATCAAACGCAGGGGCTGGAAAATGTTGCCCCCACGGCACGGCAAAACGTAACTGATCTGCATGTTTTAACTGAAAATCATCTGCCTCTAATTCACCATCGCTGTAATGAATTTCTTCGAATGTTTCATCATCTGCATGCCTTGCAACGATCTCACAAATAGCTTTCTTGAATCCTTCTAAATTGGAGACATCGAGTGTCAGACCTGCTGCCATAGCGTGGCCACCAAACTTATCGAGTAAACCCGGATTACCAGAAGCAACCTCATCAAACGTATCTCGAATATGAATGGTGGGGATGGATCTGGCTGAGCCTTTGATGTCGCTATTATCTGGATCATGATCATCAGCAGGAGCAAAAATCACTGTAGGTCGATGGTATTTTTCCCTAATTCTTGCAGCCAGTATGCCAATAACCCCTTGATGCCACGACGGATTGTAAAGGCAGATCACAGGCGGAATATTGCCTGTTAATTCATCCAGGTTTAGTTCTTCCAATGCGGCCAGGGCTTCTGCCTTCATACCGTCTTCTATCGCACGGCGCTCAACGTTTAAATCATCTAAAGCTTCAGCTATTTCCATCGCATGACTAGCATCTTCACTCAATAAACATTCGATACCTAAAGACATATCATCTAAACGACCGGCAGCATTTAATCTTGGGCCACAGGCAAAACCTAAATCTGAACTTACCGCACTACGGATATTGCGTTTGGCAATTCGGAATAAGGCCTGAATGCCTTCACAGGCAACACCACTCCTCATTCTACGCAAGCCTTGTTCCACTAAAATTCTATTGTTTTGATCTAAAGGAACGACATCAGCAACGGTACCTAAGGCAACCAGATCTAATAAGTTAATCAAATCCGGCTTCAGGTGATCATTTTTTATAAAGTATCCCAGTTCAGTCAGCGCTTTCTTGAGCGCTAACATCATGTAAAAAATAACGCCTACACCTGCCAGATTCTTTGATGGAAAATCATCACCTTTTTGATTCGGATTGATAATAGCTTCTGCATCAGGTGTTTTTTTACCTGGTAAATGATGGTCGGTGATGATGACTTTATTACCATATTTTTTAGCTTCGGCAACACCTTCGATACTTGAAATACCGTTATCCACAGTAATGATAATATCAGGAGCAAAGCGTTGAGCATCTTTGACAATTTCGGGCGTTAAACCGTAACCATATTCAAACCGATTAGGCACTAAATAATCTACCTGACCGGGATAACCTAGAATCTTAAAAGCTTTAACCGCTACAGCAGTAGCTGTTGCACCATCTGCATCAAAATCACCGACTATCAGAATATTCTGTTTTTGCAAAAAGGCATCTACAAGTATCTTAACAGCGGGATCAATGCCTAATAACGATGAAATGGGGTGTAGTTGCTTGAGTTCAATACTCAGTTCGCTTTCAGAGTTTATGCCACGTTTAGAAAGAACTCGGGTTAGTAAGTCAGCCCCTAAACCTTCTCCAGAAATTTTTCCGCTGCTCTCTCTCTGTACTAATTTCATATTAGTTCTTCCCTAACATCATCTTTTGTTGATTTATCATCACGGCTACTTCGGAAAGTGATCGTGGTTTCTTCCAGAATTTCAAAACAGAAGGTTTAATTGGGCGGATACGGCTCCCATCAGCAGCATCAAGCACCAAATCTATTTGATTACTTTTCCACGCTTGCATCAAAGGCTTTATATAATCCTCGTCAATTTGGGTTAATACATTCTGATAAGCATCCAGGTTTTCTTCTCTTACTGGCTGTTGCAACCGATCTAAGAGCACGAAATATTTACCCACTCTATTTCGTATCTGAGTTAATAACGCATTTCCATCTGAAGGTAATTTATGCCACTTGCAATCGACCGCTTGTGCCAGCATTTTTCCTTGTATTTCAGACTTATGGTCTTCATCACTTGAGAATACTTTTTCATACTCTGTTTTGATTTTTTTTGGCTTTCCACCGCCCCAAAACCACAAGCTATTCAAGGGTATTAATCCTGCCATTTCTCTTCGTTTATTAACTTCAGAACTATGCAATATCATTTGAATTTCATTTTGTATTTGCTGCCAGTTTCGTTGCTCGCTGAAAGGTAAAGAAGCAATAATATTTTTATTGAGAACATCTTCCAGAGGAGTTGTTTCGATAACTTCACTGCTTGGAAATAGGACATACCAATACTGGTTACTACCATACAAAAACTGCAACCCATCGGTATGAAAATACTGATTGAGTAAGGCTAAGATCTCTTTAGCATCGGCTTCAGTCAGGTCACATATTGTTTGGGTTAGAGTGACATCTTTCATGCCAACTTCAAAGTGCACAGGATCAGCACACATTATATTTTTTTTGCCTTGAATTAGAGAAGAGCGTAGAGCGTGATCAGGATGAATTGAAGCCCTAAAATATGCCGCAGGAATTTCTGTATCTTTCCAACCTAAATTGCTAAAAAAACAAGCAGAAAGCCCTTGAACCTTTTGTACGTCGACAAACTCTAAAGATATAAGAAGCAAAGAGAGGTAATCGGAAGTTACTTCGAACTTGAGACCTTTCTTCCACAATTCCAATGGCTCAAATAAAGCTGGAATAGAAAGATGGATTTCAGGTTTAGGAGACATATTTATCGTGAGAATTGGTCGGGGTGGCCAGATTCGAACTGACGACCACCACACCCCCAGTGTGGTGCGCTACCAGACTGCGCTACACCCCGATATATGAACAATTAGCTAACGTAAATATTACGTAATAGCTTAGGTTTTAAGAATGATTTATCCATAACACCCTGTTCTTCAACAGCTGCGAAGAATACATGATGTATAGATAAAACGAAAGAAAAACGGATACTTAACCAATATGTACTATAGATTTCCACTTTACTTAGGGATTAAGCTAATTAACAAGATAAATAGCAATTTGCATTTTATAACAAATGAAATGCACTTCATCGTTAATACTAGACCATTAAAGTGGATTAAAACCAAGTCAACAGTAGATATGTTTATCATGCAAACGTACACATTAAAAATAAAAATTAGGTAGTGAATATGATTTACTCAATAGATGTCGAAGACTGGACTCAGTCGGTACTGGATAATAATAATCCTGTATCTGATCGTGTCCTGAACAGCACATCGCGCATATTAGATTTGCTCGACGAATACGAGCAAAAAGGAACATTTTTCATTTTAGGAAATGTTGCCGAAAAACACCCTAATCTTGTTAGAAGAATTGCAGATGCTGGACACGAAGTAGCCTCTCATGGCTATCATCACCATTCAATTTTTAACCTTTCACCGAAGCAAGTTAAGAAAGATGTCGGCAATTCTGTAAAGCTTCTTGAAGACACCGTTGGCAAGAAAGTCATTGGTTTTCGTGCGCCTGATTTTTCCATTCGTGAATATCTTTTCGAGTGGTATTGTGAAGCCCTTGCAGAGAATGGTTTAAAATATGACTCTTCATTGTTTCCAATGAAAGTGATCAAGTATGGAATTGAGAAAGAATATTCTTTAAAGATATTTAACAAGTATCATCTAAATGAACATTACTTGAGCTATATGAAAATAGGAAATTCTAAACTTCCATTTTTTGGCGGCGGATATTTCAGAGTAACACCCTATTTCCTTACCAAACATTTAAGCAAAAAACTGAATCAAGATCGTGCTGTGTTCTATATGCATCCTTATGAAATTGATACAGAAGAGCTTGCTGCAATTAAAGGCGAAGGTAAACACATACCTTTAAAGTGGAGACTTTCTCAGTTTGTTGGCAGAAACACGGTTGAAAAGAAATTACACAGACTGTTCACCGATTATAAATTTACATCTTTTGAACAAGAATATTACAGCGAGTCATCGTCATCTATTCCACAGAATACCAAGAGTAACTTAGATGATATTGAGCACGATCATTCTGGAATTGGTCATGACAATATTGTTGCTAAAACCTCTTTCTCTTAATAAGACGAAAGAAGCAACACATACTAAGCAGACATAAAAAAACACCCATATGGGTGTTTTTTTATGTCTGCTTAGTATGTTAATAAAAAATTTCTATATAGTCTCTAACCGAACTAGGCTTTCTTGGTTATTAAACAGAGCTCCTATTTAACTATTAGCATCGACCATTTTTTGATATTCCGCTTTGTATTGATCCGCCATCGCTGTTAGAGAAAAGTGTTCTTCAGTATGTTCTTTTGAGTTACGTCCCATTTCTTCTCTTTTTTCTGGTGAATCAATTAATTCTTCCAGATGAGTCATTAGAGCTTCTTCGTCCTCTCCAACATAACCTGTTACACCATGTTGGACCACTTCATCATTACCTGGGATCTTTGTTACTATTGCTGGAATACCTGAAGCCTGCGCTTCTAGTAAAGCTAGAGACAGCCCTTCATAGGCTGAGGTCTGAAAGTAAATATCCAGAGATGGAATCAACTTTAATGCGTCACTTCTATCAAGCATACCCGTGACTTCAACACCTGCTTTATTGAGCATCTCAACATCATCTTTTTCTCCACCGCCAATCCAGATAAATTCGACATCGTTTCTTTTTTTATTAACTTTGTCAGCAATAGCTGCAAAAATCCATGGGGCTTTTTGCAAAGAAATTCGACCTACAACTCCAATCTTAACCTTATCGTTTTTAACTGAATAGTCTTTAGGTGTTAATTGAACAGTATCAATACCGTTACTAATTCGGATTAAACGTTTTCCACTACCGTTGGTTATGTCTTTGCGAATAATTTCATATTCCTCTTTTCCACAAGCCACGATTGTTCCGCCTAACCAATAACCAATATGCTCAAAATATTTATACAGTTTTCGCTTTACTGGTTGTTCAATTAAGGGGTAATGAATCGCATGTGAAGTGTAGAGTAATCGCTTATTTTTTCTCAGCATAAATCCTGCAGCTCTGGCTAAAAAACCACCTTTAGAGGAATGCGTATGAATAATATCCGGATTAATACGTTTGATATTTTTAGTAAGGCCTATCAGTGCTTTAACATCCATCACAGGGTCAATTGAGCGGCTCATTTGCACATGTATTAACTCCACACGCGGATCAAACATTTCTCGCCAGTTTGGAGGAGTATGCTCACGTATAGAATGTAGAACCGTTACCTTATAACCGTCTTCTACTAAACGGTTTGACATATCTACTACCCAGATGAAAACACCATGTTCCATTGGCTCTATTACATGTACGATGTGCATAATTTTCTCTTTATATTATTTTTAGTTATTTTGTGACTGTATTTGTCTTATTGTTCATTTATTTATCGTTACTCAATCAACTTTAAGTATTTTCAACTGAATAAATTTAGCGATATTAAAAAGGGTAAATCGGTATTTATGGGGTGACCACCTTAATCGATACATTGGCTCAGTCTCTGCGGCATATTGTTCCTTTTTATAAGAATCTCCCGCATCAGAAAACATAAAATCAAACACCTGCTTATTTTTTATCGCTTCACCAATTTCATTACACACCAGAATAAATAAAGGCGAATAACGATTCGCATTCTCGGAATAAAATCCACTCTGGTAATAATGAATCACGCCTTTATCTACAAAGCAGTAATATGTTGCTAGTGGCTTCTCATCCAAATACAGTGTTTTGATGAATGCTTTTTGCTTTGGAACTAGACGCTTTAATGCTTCCAAATGAAACTCTTTAAAAAGCGGTGAATCAAAGATATTTAGCTTTGCTCTATCATTCCAGCGTGAACTATGCATTTTTGAGAGCAATTCGAATGATTCATCAATTGACTGTAAATCATCAGTATTTCTCGTTGTAACTTCACCATCTCTGGATAGTATGCGACTTTTTTTTGCATACATTTTTCTCCAGCGTTTACCCATTTTAGATTTGTATTGCTCGAAATCTGCCATTCCCGAAACAGTAAATCGGACACCATAATCTACTTCGTCTTTTATGATTTTACTGTTTACCGAGGAAAAACATTTGGCAATTAACGAGTCTTTTAGAAGAAATTCAAAGTCGGCAAAACTCCAGTTACTAATGGTGTTTTCAAGGTAATCAGAGATTTGATCTACCATTTGATCTTCGTAACCAGCAGCAACGATAAAGTCGTTAAACTGGGTTACAATCATATCTTTCTTCTCTTCACCAGACCCAATAAAACACAGTGTTTTACCTTGAATCCAGGACTTCGGAAATGAAGACACAATATGAAATGGCGCAATGCCGACGAGTGAGTCTTCATCATATAAACAAATAATGAACAGCTCGGTTTTTAGATTTTTACTAAATACTTCCCACCAGGTATGCATCCAGTCCCAACTAGAAAAAATGCCAGCCTTATCGCAATTTTCATACAAGACATCCCATTCTTTTTGAATACTTCTAAAACCAGTATCTGTATCGATTACTCGAATTGATAAGTTCATGGACACCCCCCTACTTTGAGAGGGTTTTTCATAGAAATTTTTAATTTAAATAGTTGATTCACTTGTATTATTTTAGTTATTAAACAGAAAATGCGCCAACACTTAATTAGTATTAAGCCAGATGAAAATACGTTACATGTTAATTGTACAATTATTAACCATACTTAGTAGAGCTTTCATGACAGAAGGAAGCACCTGACAGGACGAAAAGTTTTTTCATGTCTCTGCTAAACCCACAGGGTGCAATAACTTTAATATCTTTAGTTTCAAGCTGTCTGATTAAACTACTTAAGCCAATTTCTTTACGCTCATTGCCTTGAATCTGTCTTGTCCAAGGTAATGACAAAGAAACCATTTCAGGATGTATTCTTTTTAATAACTGGACGGATTCTTTAGAGACGACAAAGCCCTCTAAAGCTATTTGACAATTATAAGCGCGAACTTTATTGGCAAATACAATTGCGGACTTGGCTTGCTTTTCGTTCACTTGGGATGGCACCAAAAAAGTAATATGAGACGACTTGGCACCTATTCTTCGCAATCCTGGTATTAACCATGCTAGAAATTGCTCATCAGCCACAGATGCACCGTTTAATCTGACAATCAGGTTAGGCTCAACATTCCTTTTTTTGAGTAGAATTTGTAACAACCGAGTGAGTTTTACTTTATCCCAGAAGATGGAACAAACCTCTTGTGAACGTGCACCAGAGAGATCCTGCAGAATATCATCAACACCTTTTTTCTGAGCGATGGGGACTTTTAAAGACAGCAAATAATGTGTGTCAAATTTATCGAACTTCAGTTCGTTTTTCTTTAATCGCTTCAGGCTAGTTGTTTTAATAACAGCTTCTTCTCGATTAATGATGCCTTTTAATAAACTCACAGGTGTATACGTCTTTTTTTGTTTGGTATTCATATCCTCAGCACTACCTTCTGTTTTGTCTTTTAATAAAACCTCAAAAGGGTTAGGTGGTTCTTTGCTTTCTTGTATTGGTTTCTTTTGATTCTGACTGACTTTTGCACCTTTTGTTTCCGGAAAATCACTTAAGTTCACCTCATCAGATGTTTCTAAATTGCCCATTACCCGGACCCAAAGCTGGAAACATTTTTTACTTTTGTAGACTGTGGGAATCAGATAGGTATTGGCTCTGAACGTTGCTCCATTTTTCTTTTTCATGGTTAAGACCAATGAATGATTCAGGTCCGCATTTCTTAATTGAGAATGTTGAAATCCATCAAACAGACGATGCTCATCTTCCAGAATGAAATCTCTAACTGCAATCGATCTCAACTCTTGAACAGAATCTAAATAAAACAGATTGAGATACGTCCTATTCGCATAAAGGTGGAGATCTCTAGAAATAAAAGCAATCGCTTCTCGACTAGAATCTACCAGCCACTGGCAACGTTTTTCAGAAATACCCAGTAGTGTTTTACACTTCCTGAAGTCTGATTTTATAAAGGCAGTTTGAAGGAGAAACTGGAGCTGTAGAATAGTTTCTTTTTTATCTTTGTCGAAGTGAAGCTTTGATATTTGAGTATTATCATAAGGTGTCTTCAAAGAAAGAGATTGTGTCTTCTTCGTCAGAATAACAATGATACTGTCAGAGGCATATTGCCAGACAAGATCAGACAAACTCTCCAACGAGAATGGTACATCATCAGATATAAACACAAGACTTGCGCTTCTCAAGCGCTTGAGACTATTGATGATAGCTCTCTTGGAGTTATCTACCTGTTTAAATCTAAAATGGGCTTCCTGCCCTCTTAGAGTACTTACTAGTTCAGAGTATAATGGTTTATTCTGACCAATCAGCACGCATTGTAAATCACCTTTTATCATAAGATGAACAATACGATAGCCCTGTTTTATATACAGCTATTACCGACTATAGTTTAAAGAATAGGGATAGATGGAACATCTTACGAGAACGAGCACACAGAAAAATGTGACTCGTTTTTTCTGAACATTCAGTTACACAGGGTAACTTTTCTTTATAGGAATCACTTTACCCTTGTCATCATTGCTGATGGCTGAGTCGTTATTTGCAGTGTTTTCCCAAGGTGTATAGCCACTTACGATCTTGGTTAGTGATTTTTTAATCTCATCAAGGTTATCGTCAGTTAAGGTATTTTGTAAGTTTTTCAGAAGAACTTCCAACTGGGATTTACTTAAAAACTCTTCATTTGCCTGCATTATGCGACTATGTTTTGTACCACTTACATTATCGCCAATTAGCAACTCTTCATATAATTTCTCACCCGGACGCAAACCAGAATATTTAACTTCGATGTCTCCATCAGGGTTATATTGATCTTTAAGTTGTAGACCAGCCAAGCTAATCATTTTGGTTGCCAGATCAGTGATTTTTACAGATTCACCCATATCCAAAACAAAAACATCACCGCCTTTAGCCATGGCTCCCGCTTGAATAACAAGCTGAACCGCTTCTGGAATTGACATGAAATAACGCGTTATTTCTTTATGCGTAACAGTGATTGGACCACCATCCGCTATTTGCTGCCTGAATTTAGGCACGACTGACCCTGATGAGCCCAGAACATTACCAAATCTGACCATAGAAAAAGTCGTTTCACAATTTTTGCTATTAGCTAATGACTGCAACACCATCTCCGCTATACGTTTGGTACACCCCATCACATTAGTCGGTCTTACGGCTTTATCAGTAGAGATCAAAATAAATGTTTCTACTTTCGATGCCAAAGACTTCTCTGCCAAAGTTTTAGTACCAAATACATTGTTTTTAATTCCAGCTACTGAGTTCTCTTCAACCAATGGCACATGTTTATAAGCAGCAGCGTGATAAACCGTCTGGATTTCATTTCTCGAAAACAACTTATCGAGTAACGTTATATCTCCACTTGAACCTAACACTCTCTCAATTTCCACACTGAAATGCATTGATGACAAAATTTCATTCAGTTCTTGTTCGATTTTATAGAGGGCAAACTCACTCAGCTCGAGCAATACAAGTTTCTTCGGCCTTAAGTTAAGCGCCTGTCGACAAAGTTCAGAACCGATCGAACCTCCTGCTCCTGAGATTAATACCGTTTTACCATGAATATTCGCAGGCAATAACTGCTTATCAGGGCTTACCGGCTCCCGACCTAATAAATCATCTATATCGATATCTTTGATATCGGATACTCTAAAATTACCACTCGCGAAATCTTCAATCGCAGGAATAATTCGTACCTTTACCGGAAAGGGTTCTAATCTTTCAATGATAAATTGCCTTTCCTCTCTGTCTATCGAAGGCATGGCAATAATTACTTCAGTGTTTTCTGGAGCATTCATCAATGTCGCAGCCGTTTTATCATAACTTTGCACATCAAAACCAAGCATATTCCAGCCTCTTAACGATGCATTATCATCAATGAAACCTTCTACGACATAAGCCGGATCACCATCTAATAAAGCGGCTAATTTAGTACCTGATTCCCCGGCACCATAAATGTATACACGCTTCCTAGATGTTTTATTATCGTTATTGGTCCCATACAGCCATTGCTGAATCTGTAAACGACTTCCGGCAATGAATGTAAATGTGCTTAGCCAATACAAAATTACACCAGACTTGGTCAAATCAGCCATACCAGTCACTTTCACCGTAATCGCCCAGATAATGGTCGTTATTAAGGTTGAGAGTAAAATTGCGGATATCGTTTGGTTACGAAAATAACGTAATACCGCTCGGTACAAGCCAAAGTTTATAAAAACAGGAAATGAAATAGCTAACGCTAATGGGAAAATCCACCATTCACCAGCATGTGGGAACATTACCTCATTTTTACCTAATGATAATGAAGCCCAAAGAAGCATGGGTAAGAATAAAGCATCGAGCAAAAGTATGAATAAACGCTTTTGCATTCGTGTTCGCTTTAAAAAGAATTGTTTTACTGCGTTTATCATTTTATGTTTTCAAAAAAACCTCTATAAGTGGGGAGGTGCCTTATAATTATTAGTATTGGATTCAAATCGTTTATTTGAAAGTTAGATTAAAAAAGTATCTAAAAAATTGCGATCACCGTTTTGATGATTAGCTTAAAATCCATCCATAAAGAACGTTCTTTTACATACTCTACGTAATATTTAAGTTTTATCGGCAATACTTTATTTTTATAATCACTTACTGGATCTTCCGATCCACTTAGTAAATCATTTTCGTTTACAAACTCAATTGATGCCTTATCGGTCATGCCAGGTGGTACAGATAACACGATACTCCGTGTTTCTTCTGGATAAAACTCAACATATTCAGGCACTTCAGGCCTGGGACCGACCAAACTCATCTCCCCTTTTAGTACATTGATTAATTGAGGAAGTTCATCCAGTTTGTATTTTCTTAGTACACTTCCGATAGGCGTGATGCGCGGGTCATCTCCCGTAGTTACTTTGTTGCCCAGTTTTTCAGCATCCAAAACCATGGTTCTGAATTTTAAGACATCAAAGTGCTTACCATTCTTTCCCACTCTCACTTGCTTAAACAGGACATTACCACCATCTTTTAACTTGATGATTAATGCTATTACCAACAAAAAAGGAGCCAGAACTAACAAACCTGGAATGACAAAAAACAAATCAAATAAACGTTTGCTAAGCATGTTTACACATTCCTTTATTTAGCAACTTTGGCACAAACATTTACCACTGCATCGATAACATTCTGCACATCTTCATCAGTCATTTTGGGGTAAATGGGTAAACTCACCGCTCTATTAAATACATCTAAAGCAACGGGATAATCTTCCTGTTTGTAATTGTAACGATCGCGCCAGTATGGCTGTAGGTGCAATGGGATGAAGTGAACGCTTGTGCCAATTTTCTCTTCGGCCATTAGCTCTATAAAACGGTTACGATCAACAGTGATTGAGTCCAAATCAAGTTGGAGCACATATAAGTGCCAGGCATGTGTATCTTCAGGTCGTGCAAGATAAGGGGTATTTAAAGGTAAAGATGAAAAGGCTTGATTGTATTGAGTTGCCATCCATTCACGACGTTGCTGAAACTCGCAAGCTCGTTTCAACTGATGAATTCCCAAAGCCGCAGCGATGTCAGTCATATTGTACTTGTAACCGGGCTCTACTACTTCATAAAACCACGAAGGTTTATCAGAAGTATATCGATCAAATACATCACGATTAATGCCATGTAAACGCATGGTTTTCATACGAGAAAGATAGTCTTTGTTTTCGGTGGCAATCATTCCTCCTTCACCCGTTGCAATCGTCTTGGTGACATAAAAACTATAAACGGTAATATCTGAAAGCGAACCGATAACTTTCCCTTTATAAGTCGTGGGAAGCGCATGAGCCGCATCTTCAACGACTTTAACATCGAACTCCTTTGCCAACGCTAAAATAGCATCCATATCACAGGCTTGCCCGGCAAAATGAACAGGCATGATTGCTTTAACATTATCGTGACTCTCCAAAGCTTCTCTTAGAAGCTCCGGATTCATATTAAATGTTTTGGGGTCTATATCGACAAGAATGGGATCAGCACCCAAATATCGGATTACTTCGGCCGTAGCGGTAAAGGTATAAGTCGTTGTAATAACTACATCACCCGGACCTACTCCTACTGCTTCCAATGCAAGATGAAGACCAGAAGTTGCGGAATTTACCGCTAGCGCATGTTTTGCGTTAACAAACTCAGCAAAGTCTTTTTCAAACTGGGCCGTTTTAGGCCCCGTTGTTAACCATCCTGATCGTAAAGTATCTACAACTTCATTTATTTCGTCCTCACCAATGAGTGGCAAGGCGAAAGGTAAAAAATCACTCAAAATAATTCATCCTTGAAATTTTATTTTTAATTAAGTAACCCATTGAAGAAGAAAAGTTTATAAAAAAGAAACAAAACTGTTACCTATTATAAAAACTCCCAAACATCTTCGAAAGACTCTAAAGAACCATCCGCTGATTCTTCTTTCTCTAAGACTTCATATTTACAATAGGCAAAATTACCCACTGTATCATCTATTGCAGTAATTCTAACATGCTGTTGACGTGTGCCTAATGTAATAACAAGCTCATCTTCAGCCTGGAAAATGAAACCAGGAAAAATAAGATTCGCCTCATCTCTTGCACCATCAATGGTAGGAAGAAGAACACCTTCCAAAGGTAGTTTTTGTGAGATATCACGGTTTGAGATTTCATCAACCTGAACGACCATTCCATGCAGAGAAAGAATCTCTAGCCCCATTTTAAGGCCTATGTTTTTAAAGGCATCCATCCAGCGTGTTACCGCAACCTGCCATAAACCAGCCGTATCATTCGGGTCTTTGATGGCTACAAGCTCACCCACACGAGCGGTACTTGCCTCATTTTTTACCTGCTTTAGTCCATAACCTCCAGAACTACTATTTTCTATCTGCCAGCTATGAATCTGTACTTCACGTTCGTCTGCCAAAGCTTCAACATCAATATCAGACCAAGGACTAGATATATTGTCTTCAGCGGCCAGCGCCTCATAAATATTATCATCCTCAACATCTTCGTTGATCTGATCCATGAAAGACTCAGGCTCATTATCACGAATCATCGTAATAACATCCTGCATCTTAATCACTAAAGAGGCCTTTTCATCACGAGGAAAACGTTTATAACGACGATTACGAATAGTCGTTAAAACATACACAAGTCTTTTAGCCAGACTATGCGTCAACATAGGCAACTTATCATGTGTTCCCAAATCCGAGTCTTCACTTAAACTCACAAACTGGTCGATTAGCTTAATAACTTTTGATAAATCAAATATTCTGCTTGTTGGTGAATTCAGTAAATCACTGACAGGCATTAAGTTAGCAGGCTCATCACTATTCATTAATGCGATATGTGCAAACTTACTTTTTACTTTATCCGGGTTTGAAATGATAGAGACTTCATTAAGCGTCTTGACAAAAAACTCACGTACTTTGGTAACTTCTCCATGACGCAAAGTATTAGGTGCAGCCAGGGCAACTAAATTGATTAATTTGTATTGCTCTTCAATACTAAAGTTTTCACCGTTTACATCATCTTTATGCGGTATTTCTTTCGTTTCAATTTTATTTTCGCAGGCAAGCAGATATAAGTGGTGAATATCATGCCAGATAGTCTTCTGGTTTTTAGCATATACCGCGTAATCATTGACAATGACTGAGCTCATGTACTGAATAGCTCTGCCAATTGAAACCAGTAGTTTCTTTTTAGACACCGAATTCTTGGTTAGCATATCAAGCGCTGCTAATTGATATGAGCCCGCAAGCTCCATTAACAATGATCTTTTAAGGTCAAATACTTTTTGACTTCTTTCTGGTAGAGGGAATGAACGCGTCTGAAAATGCCTGTCTAAATTTTCCAGTGCCATTTTTACATAAGGCAACAAAATTTCTGTCACATCGATTCTAATCTGAGGCGACACAGGTTCTTGATTAAGTTTGGTGATTCCAGCAAACAAACGTCTGGTTGTCTCACCCATATCCATCATTGGTAACTCACCAACCCAGGAACGTGCCTTCGATACAGAACGAATATCGATAGTATCAATTAATTTGGGTTCAGCTTGAGGAGTAGATTTTTTAGTAGTTTCGTTACTATTATTTTTTTTCTTAAACAAAGAGATACTCATGAGACGACCTTAATTATTGTTAGTTTTATCTTTTTAAATGATATTTAAATCGTTTTTTATTTTTATTATTCTTGATAATACTAACATTATTCAGGATTTTTTTCGATAGGTAGCTTAGACCGTTCGCCGGAAATATCTTCAACTAATCTTGGCACCAAATAACCCGGCAAATGGTTTCTTAAGCCTTCCACAAGCCTTATCGACTGATCTCGTTTCACTTCAAAATGTGCGGCTCCCTGAATGCGATCTAACTGATGTAGGTAATAGGGCAAAACATGATTCGCCATGAGTTTATGGCTCAACTCGGACAAGGTAGCGACATCATCATTCACCCCCCTTAGTAAGACAGATTGATTCAACAAGGTAAAACCATCTTTTCTTAAATCTGATAAAGCACGACTCACGTGTTCATCGATTTCATTAGCGTGATTAATGTGAATCACCATGACTTTCTGAATGTCTTGAGCCGCAGATAATGCTGTAAACATGTTACGCAAACTTTGATTTATTCTTTCCGGTAAGAATACAGGTACTCTGGTGTGGAACCTTAATGTTTTCACATGTGGTATGGCTGTAATTTCAATACACATTTTCTGCAAGCGACCATCAGACAACATCAAAGGATCACCACCACTAAAGATTACTTCGTGAATACTATTGTCGCCCTGAATGTAATCTAAGGTGTTCTGCCATTGTTTTTTATCGGGTGATGAATCCGCATAAGGAAACTCTCGTCTAAAACAATAACGGCAATGCACCGGACATGCACCGGTTGTTACCAATAGAACTCTTCCCTGATATTTATGGAGTAATCCTGAAGATGCTTCCACCTGCAAGTCACCAATAGGATCATTCACAAAACCCAGTGTTTCTATATTTTCCTGGTTGATCGGCAACACCTGCTGCAACAGAGGATCATTCCAGTCACCCTTTTGCATTTTTTCGGCATAAGACAATGGAACCAACATTTTAAAGCGACTATCTGTCTTAACTTTATCTAAATATTCAGCGCGATCTAACCCTAAGAACTCTAATAATTCCAACGGATCTTTGAATGCTTTTTTTAAAACGGTACGCCAATTGGATTCATTGTTTAGCTGGATTATTTCCAAAGGATGTGAACTTAGCATTGAATGGTTTTCATGGCTTTTCCTCTTGGAAAACTATCGATTAAAAAAATAAGTGAACAATAGCACCAACAAGTTCGATTTTCTCAAAGACTATGCCCTAATTTCACGTTATTATGATCGGCTTATTATTTTTCCAATTTGTAAGGAGTGCCATCGATGGCAACTGTTAGCACAAGTGAGTTTAAAAGTGGTCTGAAGTTCATACTAGACGGAGACCCTTATACCATCGTTGAGAATGAGTTTGTTAAGCCCGGTAAAGGTCAGGCATTTAGCCGAGTAAAGATACGTAATCTTAAAACCGGTAGAGTGGTTGATAAGACATTTAAGTCTGGTGAAAAAGTTGAAGCGGCCGATGTCATGGAAGTCGACATGGAATATTTGTATGAAGATGGAGAGTTCTGGCACTTTATGGAACCAACCAGCTTTGAACAACACGCTGCAGAAGAAACCGCAGTTATGGATGTTAAGCATTGGCTGAAACCACAGGAAAAATACATCGTTACGCTTTGGAATGGTTCACCATTAAGCGCGACACCACCAAACTTCATTGAATTACAAATTACAGAATGCGACCCCGGTGTTGCAGGTAATACCGCCCAAGGCGCAACAAAGCCAGCCACGGTGGAAACTGGCGCTCAAATCAAAGTCCCATTATTCGTTGAAGAAGGCGAAATGGTTAAAATTGATACTAGAACAGGCGAATACCTATCTAGAGCAAAAGACAGTTAAATAGAAATAAACAGTAAGTCCACCCCCCTACTTATGGGCAGTTTTTTATATAATTCTTATAAGTAAGCAGGGTGTGACAATCAGGAAGTAGAATCTTGGATTGGTCACCTAACACCACACAGCAAACAAGAAAATCTCGCGCCCAAATGTTACATGACATTCGGGCGTTTTTTTTGCAACGAAATGTTTTAGAAGTCGAAACGCCGGCATTATCTCAGTTTGGCAATACAGATCCTTTTATTGAATCGATACAATGTATTCAGCAAAAATCAGAAGGCTCAGAGCTCCGATACCTACACACCTCGCCAGAATATCCGATGAAACGCCTTCTCGCGGCAGACAGTGGTGATATCTATCAAATTTCAAAAGTATGGCGAGCGGGAGAATCTGGCAACAAACACAACCCAGAATTCACCTTACTTGAATGGTACCGTGTAGGTTTTAGTTATCAAAAATTAATGCAAGAGGTAGAAGAACTCCTCAGTATTGTATTGCCTGATTTACCTAAAAAGCCCCAATTTAAAACTTATGAATCGTTATTCCTTGAAAAATTCAACATCAATCCCCATATCGCTACAAATGAACAATTAATTGACTGCGTAAGAGAGCATATCGACCATTTAGATACTGAAGGTATGAATAATCAGTCATTACTAGATGCAATATTGAGTTTTTGCATCGAACCTGAATTCGAAAGCAGTCATTTAACTTTTGTCTATGACTACCCGGTTTCACAGTCTGCGTTAGCCCAAATCAGGCAAACTGAGCACTATCCAGTTGCCGAACGTTTCGAAGTTTATTTAGGGCAATCAGAATTAGGAAATGGCTACCAGGAAGAAGTAGACAGCAAGCGCAACAAACAGATTCTAAGTGATGAAAATCAGGCTCGAAAAGACTTTAATTTAGAGACTGTCAAAGAAGACCGCCTATTTTTAGCAGCTGCTGAAAAGGGTATTCCTGCCTCGGCAGGTGTAGCAATCGGTTTAGATCGGGTTTTGATGTGTATTACAGGTGAAAAATCCATACAGAAAGTTATTAACTTTCCGTGGGATAAGGCATAATACACGGCTATTAATTGAACAATTGTTTCTGCTTTAAAGAAACGATTATATTAAGAATTTTAAATTTTGGAGATTACAATGGATTTTTTCATTTCAAACGCAATGGCAGCTGGCGAAGCACCAGCAGGTGGCGGTTTACAACTTGTATTCATGGTAGCCCTGTTCTTCGGCATCATGTATTTCATGATCATTCGCCCACAAGCTAAAAAAGCGAAAGAGCATACTTCTTTACTTGATTCACTCAGCAAAGGTGATGAAGTTGTAACAAGTGGCGGAATCATTGGAAAAATCTCTAAGCTAGGCGACAGTTTCGTCGAGCTAAAAGTATCTGAGACTGGCACTATCACTATTCAACGCCATGCAATCTCAGCGGTACTTCCAAAAGGTACAATGAAAGGCGCTTAATAATCACCATTCGACGCATAACAATCCCTCATGTCTTAGTTCTAAGCATGGGGGTTATTTACTTATAACGTTACAAACACACCGGGTTAATAATAATGAACCGCTATCCAATGTGGAAATACATCATAATTATTGTCGTAATGCTGGGAGGTCTTATCCTCGCATTGCCCAATATTTATCCCTCTCAACCTGCCGTTCAGGTTACTTCTAGCTCTCCAGATTTTCCTCTTGATGCTTCCGTCCTTCAACAAATCAAAGACACACTGACTGAAAATGGTATCGCTGTTGAAGACACTCAATCAATAGATAACAGCAAAGCTTTGATTCGTTTTGATTCGCCAGATACGCAACTTGCAGCAGCTGATGCCATCAAAACCAGCCTAGGCAGCAAATACAATACAGCATTGAATCTTGCCCCTGCGACACCTAACTGGCTAAGAAGCCTCAAACCTATGAATCTAGGTCTGGACTTACGTGGTGGTGTTCACTTCCTGATGGAAGTTGACATGAAATCTGCCATTGATAAATCTCTTACTCGCCACAGTGAAGAATTCAGAACTTTTTTACGTGAAAAGAAAATCAGTTATCTGGGTGTAAAACGTGTTGCTGATGACTTAATAATCCAATTTAAGACAGCAGAGCTTAGAGATCAGGCAAGACGTGAAATAAGAGGCGAATACCGCAACGAAATTGATTTTGAAGATGAAGAGACCGCCAAAGGTGCTGCTTTAAAAGCGACACTAACGCAAAATAACATCAACAACACCAAGCGTTTTGCCCTACAACAAAACATTACTACCTTGCGTAAGCGTGTGAATGAATTGGGTGTTAGTGAACCAATCATTCAACAACAAGGACTTGAAAGAATTGTTGTGCAATTACCTGGTGTTCAAGACCCGTCAGTGGCGAAGGAAATTCTTGGAACTACAGCAACACTTGAATTTCGTTTAGTCGACGAGGGTAATGACCCCTACTCTGCACAAGCTTCTGGTCGTATCCCTGTTGGCGATAAATTATTTGTTGAAAGAAACGGTAACCCTATCCTGCTAAAAAGCAGAGTGATGTTGACAGGTGATTATATTACCGATGCTTCTTCAGGTTTCGATCAACGTGATCAACGCCCTTCAGTTACGATCGTTCTTGATGGCAAAGGCGCTAAGTTATTTGCTAAATCGACAGGTGCTAATGTTCAGAAACTAATGGGCGTGGTTTTCATCGAACATAAAACAGTTGTTACCAAACAAGATGACGGCACTTTCACTAAGAACACCAAAGTTTCCAGAGAAGTAATCAATGTTGCTCGTATTCAAGAGCAACTCAGCAAACGCTTTCAGATCACTGGATTAGATACCCCTCAAGAAGCATACAACCTTGCTCTACTTCTTCGTGCTGGAGCACTTGCGGCGCCCGTTTATATCGTAGAAGAACGCACCATTGGTCCAAGCCTTGGTGCTGATAATATTTCAGCAGGCTTTAAATCGGTAATCATTGGTTTCGTGCTTGTATTGATCTTTATGGCATTCTATTACCGAGTATTTGGTTTGGTAGCGAATCTGGCGTTAACACTCAATCTGGTTTTGATTGTTGCTGCACTATCAATGCTACAGGCTACTCTAACCTTACCGGGTATAGCAGGTATCGTACTGACCGTAGGTATGGCGGTTGATGCGAACGTACTGATTTATGAACGGATAAAGGAAGAGCTGCGCAATGGTTTGACGCCTCAGGCTGCGATTCAATCGGGCTATGAGAAAGCATTCTCGACCATCGCCGATGCTAATATCACAACCTTGATTGCCGCAATTGTACTCTATGGCATGGGAACAGGACCTATAAAAGGCTTCGCAATAACGCTGGCAATAGGTATTGTCTCTTCAATGTTTACCGCAATCATGGGCACTCGTTCAGTGATTAACTTAATTTACGGCGGTAAGAAACGTCTTAAGAAGCTGCATATTTAGGAGCTATCAATAATGAATACAAAAACTAAAAAGTTAATCAATTTCACGGGCAAACGCAAAATTGCCATGATTTTCTCCGCTATTTTAATGATTGCTTCAATAGGCTCATTAATTGTCAATGGCTTAAACCTGGGTGTTGATTTCACCGGCGGTACAGTCATTGAAGTTGGTTACAAGGAAGCAGCTGATGTCGACAAGATCCGTGAATCATTAACCGCGGCAAACTTTGATGCTTCAGTGCAACACTTTGGTACAGCGAAAGATGTATTGATTCGAATAGCACCACACGAAGGTGAAGACCGAGCGAAAATCGGCGATGCTGTTTTTGCAATCCTAAAAAGCACCAATGCTGATGTAGAGTTGCGACGCGTAGAGTTTGTTGGTCCACAAATCGGTGATGAGCTACGTGACGATGGTGGTACAGCAATGCTTCTTGCTTTGGCTGGCATTCTAATATACGTAACCTTGCGTTTTGAATTCCGCTTTTCAGTGGGAGCAATCGTCGCTCTGATACACGACGTAGTTATCACCGTCGGGATATTTTCAATCACCCGAATTGAGTTTGATTTGACCATACTAGCGGCCATACTGGCGATTATCGGTTACTCCCTCAACGATACCATCGTGGTGTTTGACCGAGTCAGGGAAAATTTCCTTAAACTCCGAAAAGCTACTGCAGAAGAGTCGATTAATACATCTATTAACCAGACGCTTTCCCGTACAATAGTGACTTCATTAACTACATTATTGGTGTTAACCGCATTATTTTACTTCGGTGGTAAAATCATTCACGGTTTTTCACTCGCCATGATTATTGGTGTGATTGTTGGTACTTATTCTTCAATTTTTGTGGCAAGCAGCTCATTGTTAATGATGGGAATTACCCGTGAAGCGCTGTTACCACCTGAAAAAGAAGCTGATGACCAGGAAGAATTACCTGATATGCCTTAAAGCTTGTCGTGTCATTTAAGGCTGATTTAGCTTATACACTAAATTAGTCTACACACTATAAAAAGGCAGGTTTACTCAACCTGCCTTTTTTGTGTCAATTCAACACAGAAAAAGTGAATTAAAGACTAAAATAAGGTCACCCCCCTACTTTGGGGCATTTTTTTATATTAAAACTTTATTTTATTTAACTGCAACGAACCCATTAGATACGCTATAAATACGAATATGTTTGCTGCCTTGCCTTATAAATTTAAAATAGCGTTACTTACGTTAATTCCTCTGATTATTGCTATTTCAGGGATAGCGCTGGCCACAGCTCACCAGACAAAACTACTCGCCAGCACTCAGGCAGAAACGTTTGAACAAGAGTTATTGAACACCAAGAAAAATGAACTTAAAAACTATATGGAACTCGCCTATACAGCGATCATCAATGTTTATGAGAATCCTAATGTAGCAAAAAAACATGCCCAGCAAGAAGTGTATGACATCCTCAAAAACATGGAATATGGTGAAGATGGTTACTTTTTTGTTTATGACTATAACGGGGTGAATATCGTTCATTCTAGAAAACCAGAACTTGAAGGCAAAAATCTTTTTAATTTCAAAGATGACAATGGCAAATTACTGATTCAGGAATTAATCCAAAATGCCAAACAGGGCGGCGGCTTTACACACTATCTCTGGGACAAACCTTCAGGCGGAAAATCTGTTGAAAAGCTCAGTTATTCTATTGGCTTAGACAAGTGGCAATGGATGGTGGGAACCGGACTTTACATCGACGACATTGAAAAAGGTGTGTTTGGCATAAAAGACAAAGCCAATAACACAAACAAGAAGACGCTATTGCTTACCTCCATCATAGCGATTATCGCCACCTTACTGACTTCACTCATCGGCTTTTTGATCAACCTGTCAGAGGGCAAACTCGCCACCCAGAAAATGCGCGATCTAACCAATAAAACGGTTAACTTTCAGGAAGACGAAAGAAAACGGGTATCACGCGAATTACATGATGGTATCAATCAATTATTGGTTTCTGTCAGATATAAACTCGATACAGCCAAAAGCAAATTGCTAAAACCGAACAGTGAGACCGAAAACACCGCAAATATTATTGATGAAGCTGATGAAATTCTGAATACTGGAATTCAGGAAGTACGAAGAATATCGCGCGATCTTCGCCCTAGCCTGTTAGATGATCTTGGACTGGACTCTGCGATCAAAAGTTTACTTTCAGACTTTTCAGAACGCACCAATATCATTGTCGACTACAAAAACAATGCCACCAACACAAGACTACCTCAGGAAATAGAAACAGCCTTTTATAGAATCATCCAGGAAGCTGTCACTAATATAGAAAAACATGCCCTATCTGCTAAACATGTTACCCTTAAGATCGATAAGAAAAGAGCCTCTATTCATTTGAGTATCAGCAATGATGGCATAGGATTTGATAAACAAACGCTGGAACAGACAAATCCCGAGCGCGGCCTTGGTTTACGCAATATGGTCGATCGAACTGAATTACTTGAAGGCTTTCTAACCGTTAATTCGTCCATTGATAAGGGCACAACAGTTATCGTACACATTCCATTATGAACACTTTACTTAAAAACAACACTGAACTTACAGATAGCCAAACTGGCACAATAACCGTGGTACTTGCTGACGATCATCCTTTGGTACAGGATGGTATTAAAACGCGTTTTGAAGACGTTGAGGATATCGACGTGATTGGAGTTGCAGCTACCGGACAAGAATTACTCGATATAACGGATGCACTAAAACCTGATGTGATCATCACGGATATAAGCATGCCTAATATTAATGGCTTAGAAGCCACGCGCCTTTTATCTAACTCTCACCCCGATATAAAAGTACTCATCTTAACCATGCACGACAATAAAGAGTACATGCAAAATGCTATCGACTCAGGCGCAAAAGGCTACATATTAAAAGACCAGCCCGCAGCTGATATGATCGATGCAGTAAGGACTATACATCAAGGCGGAACTCACTTCTGTTCTAACGCTGCAAATATTCTGGATAATAAAGATAACGCTGCAATCAAACTCACCAAACGTGAACAAGCTATATTGATAGAACTGTTAAATGGCTTAAACAATAAACACATTGCCGAGAAACTCTCCATCAGTTTGCGCACAGTAGAATGCCATCGTGGCAATATCTATAGAAAACTAGATACACACTCGATCGCAGGATTAATTCGCTATGCGAAAAAGCATGGTTACATTTAATTGCGCGAATCTGTTGATCACCCCCCTACTTACGGGCACTTTTTTAGGTTTTCTAACAACTTAAAAGAATTTTAGTTGTATTTTTACGTAATTTTACCGATGCATGGTATTCATTCTTAAGCTAGTCTTATGGATGTGATTAATCACACTAAGAAGTCTTGCCTGTAAATAACGGAAACCACAGTTATTCGGTAGGCCTCTATAAATATAAAGAAGATCTAACCCATAACAGAGGATATTATAAATGGATAGACGTAAAGTACTTAAAGGTGCCATAGCCGGTGCAGCAACAGCTGCAGCAGCGACAGTCGCAGCACCAGCAGTGGCAGCCAGCCATAGCAAAAAAATGAAAATCAACATGGTTTCAACTTGGCCACGTGACTTCCCTGGTTTAGGTACAGGTGCACAACGTTTCGCAGAAAGACTCACCAGAATTAGTGGTGGTAGCATGGAAGTTAAATACTATGCTGCTGGAGAGCGCGTTAAAGCGTTTGACTCGTTTGATGAAGTTGCTTCGGGCAACTCACAAATTTACCACGGTGCAGAATACTACTGGAAAGGAAAACACCCAGGATTTGCATACTTCACATCTGTTCCATTTGGATTAACATACACTGAGATGAATGCTTGGATTCGCTACGGCGGCGGACAAGAGCTATGGGACAAACTCGCAGGCGAATACGGTCTAAAAGGACTTATGTGTGGTAACACTGGTGTTCAAATGGGCGGTTGGTTCCGTAAAGAAATGAACTCTGCAGAAGACTTCAAAGGCCTTAAAATGCGTATGCCAGGACTTGGTGGAGACGTTTTATCCAAGTTAGGTGCTTCTCCAGTTACTTTACCTGGTGGACAGATCTACGAAAACCTTGTGTCTGGAGCAATTGATGCAACAGAGTGGGTTGGTCCTTGGAATGATAAGATAATGAAGTTCTACGAAGCAGCAAAATACTACTACTACCCAGGCATGCACGAGCCGGGCGCTATGCTTTCAATCGGCATGAACAAAAAGTGGTGGGATAGCTTGACTGAAGCTCAACAAGGTATGGTTGAAGCAGCTGCATCTACTGAAAATGACGTAATGATGTCAGAATACAACGCTAAAAATGGTGAAGCATTAGCATCGTTATTAAAAGAGCACGGTGTAAAACTTCGCGCATTCAGTGATGACATCTATGACAGTTTCGGTGAAGCAGCGGATAAAGTATTTGACGATGTTCAAAAACACAGTCCACTAGCTAAAGAAATTCATGAGAGCTTCATAGCAGCACGTACCAATGTTGGTGCATGGGCCAAGATTTCTGATCAGGCTTATGTTCAGCAACGTAACAGAGTTTTGGGTCTCTAGTACTCCGACACTCAACCAGAAACGGAACCTTGTGGTTCCGTTTCTGTTCAAAATTAACCATAATTTGGTTTTCTTAAACTACTACCTTTAACAAAGAAATTCTTAATAAGAATACTGTTCTTGTTAATTACTGGTTGTTTAATAAAATTAATTTCACCTGCTAAGGAAAGGACTCTAATGGATTCAGCTTCTAGTTTATCTGATCAACAGACATCTATAGCTACCCACGCATCATCGCGAAGTTTTATCAGAATTTTTGCGCGGATTTTAGTGGCTACGGTACTGCTTTATTTATTGAGTCGTTTTCTGATTTATTGGCATGACTGGCCTCCGTTGACCGAAACCCTTCATTCCTTTATGGGAGGCGAAGCACTTGAATCGTCGAGGCTATATAAAGGCATTGCCTTACTACTTATATATATCGCCACATTCGTTTTGATTACTTTTTCGATTAAACGTTCTCCAGAAAAGACGCTTTCTTCTGATGCAGAGCGTTATAAAGAGCTATCTTATTTCATTGTTAGAGCTGCATTCTGGGCGGTGTTCTTTATTGGCCTGACAGATGCTGTCATTTCATTTTTACGCGTAGAGGAAATTCTCATTCCTATTGTTGGTGCAGAAACAGCGCAAATGCTCGATCAATCTACACAACGTGGACTCTATGTTCACTACCCATTACTGGTTTTAGCCATTGTGGTTGCATGGTTCAGTAAATCATTAGGCTTTTACTGGCTCGCTTTTCTGGTTGTTTTAGCCGAGTTCACCATCGTCATTACACGCTTTGTTTTCTCTTACGAACAAGCTTTCATGGGTGATTTAGTCAGATTCTGGTATGCGGCATTCTTCCTTTTCGCCAGTGCTTATACATTGGTTGAAGGCGGTCATGTGCGTGTTGATGTATTTTATGCACGCGTTACCAACAGAAAGAAGGCATGGGTAAATGCTTTGGGATCTTTGATCCTCGGATTGCCTGTCTGCTGGACGATACTACACTACGGCTTAGGTAGTCGTCAGAGTAGTTTAATCGCTCCTATACTTAGTTTTGAAACCTCACCTAGTGGCTATGGCATGTATGTGAAATATTTAATGGCTGCATTTCTCGTTGTATTTGCTGTCTCGATGGCACTTATTTTTATCAGTTATTTTCTAAAGAATTGTGCTTTTCTATTTAAAGAAGCAGATGCAGAGCTACCTAGTGGAGGAGAGCACTAATGGAATTACTCTTTTTAGGTCTATTATTCTTTTTGATGATATGGGCATTATCATCAGGTTTCCCCGTTGCTTTTGCACTTCCAGGTTCTGCCATTATCTCGGTAGGTTTAGCAGCACTTACAGGTTATCTCTTTACAGGTGACCCAAGCTCCTATTTTGCTGAAGGTAGCCCTTCTCAATGGCTAAGTGCTGGTGTGACTAACTTTAGAAGCCTCTATTGGATTGTTGAACGAGACACGCTGATTGCGATTCCATTATTCATTTTCATGGGGATAATGCTGCAGCGCTCAAAAATCGCTGAAGATCTACTCGTAGCTATGGCGCAATTATTCGGTCCTCTTCCGGGTGGACTGGGAATCTCTGTTGTTTTTGTTGGTGCTCTATTAGCAGCAACAACTGGCATTGTTGGAGCGACAGTTATCGCCATGGGTCTAATCTCCCTGCCCGCAATGCTGCGCAATAATTATTCGAAGTCCCTGGCAACGGGAACGATTTGTGCCTCCGGAACCTTAGGACAGATAATTCCCCCCTCGATTGTATTAATCATACTCGCCGATCAATTATCAAATGCAGCTGATCAAGCAAGCACAATGAGAAAGACGCTCTACAAAGAAGCTACGGGTGAATTTAATATGCCTTCGCATCTAGATGTAGTCTCGGCTAGTGCGGGCGATATGTTCATGGGTGCACTAATCCCCGGAATGATCCTTGTTGGTTTGTATATGCTCTACATCCTTATTTACGCATGGATAAAACCAGAAGCAGCTCCACCTGTTCCTTATGACGGTGAGTACGACAAATCATTTTTACTAAATATCTTGCTTGCACTTGTTCCTCCTCTAACTCTAATTTTTATCGTTTTAGGATCAATCATTCTTGGTGTTGCCACCGTGAATCAGGCAGGAGCCATCGGAGCCATCGGCGCCATGGTGATGGCAGGCTATAGACTACATACAGGCAGTAAATCGACAAGATATATCCCTGCATTTATGACGTTGTTTGCCATTTTTGCAATAGGGTTCCTTTCAAATACCTATGACTTGAATGTAAGAAGCATCAACAGCCCTGAGCAATTCTTTGGTATTAAGCTCGCTATTGGAGCTGTCGCTATACTCGTAATAGCTATCGGCTGGAGCGCGTTGAGAGCCTTTAAAATCGACGACACACTTAAGAGTGTCATGATTGATACCGCTAAAATGACATCAATGGTGTTTGTTATCCTGATTGGTGCAGCGATGCTTACATCAGCCTTTCGTGGCTTTGGCGGTGAAGAAATAGTTAAACATTTCTTAACGACTTTACCAGGTGGTTTCTGGACTCAGTTCATTGTCGTAATGCTAGTAATCTTCTTACTAGGGTTCTTCCTCGACTTCATCGAAATTGCAGTAGTAGTTGTACCAATAGTTGCCCCAATATTGCTTGCTAACCCAGAAGCTAACGTAACTGCAGTATGGCTTGGTGTCATGATAGGTTTAAATATCCAGACCTCCTTCTTAACACCACCGTTCGGCTTCGCCCTATTCTACTTACGTGGTGTCGCCGATAAAATAGTGAAAACAACAGATATCTATAAAGGTGCATCTGCCTTTATTCTGTTGCAATTACTCGGATTAGTTATCGTTGGTTTGTACCCAAGCTTGGTAAATTACCTACCGAACCGTACACACTTACTTTCAGAAACTGCTCCTCCGCCGATGAATCCTAAGCTACAGTTTTGTCTTGAAGACTATGTCCAAGAGCAATATGCAAATAATAGCGACGAGATCAAGGCGAGCATCAAACAGGCACAAACATTGGATGTAAGTTACTTACCAAAGAAACTGGCTACCCAATTTACTGAAAGTACAGAGAGTGCTTTGAAAGGATTTGAGTTAGCCAATGTCATTGCTGAAGAAAAGTCGAAAATAGAGGAATTTTCAGTAGCCTATAAACCACTGCAACAGCAAGTGAGTTATATTAATTCTGACGTCAAAAAATTAGCTAACGAAATCGAATCTATACAAGACGAACTTGATGATTTGAGTGAAGATAGTCCTGATATTGATAGCTTCAAGGAAAAAATCAGCAACCTGACTAAAGAAAAGGCCGAGCTTGAAGCTTCTGTTCCAGAGCAATGGAGCAAGGAAAATGCCAGTTACAAAGAACTTGATAAGGCATTAAAGAAATCACGCAGACAGTACAACACTAGCGTGGATTCTGCTTATGAGCCACTTCAAGAGCTTTCTCAAATCATTGCATCAAAAGACTTACTTGCTGATGCAGGGGATAGCATGAATTCACTTGGAGATAGCATTACATCTAATGATGCAGACAAAATTGTTGAAGATGTAAAAGCACTGGAAAGACAGTTTAATAAGGTTAAAGGCTCTGGGGCCATCAAAACCAAACTGGCAAAAACCAGACGTGCTTTTAAGAAAGTGGAAGATGAAACGGCGCTCAACGAAGCTCGAAATAAAGCACTCGTATTTTACAATGAAGCTAAAGAAATTTACGCAAGTGAGATCAAATGGCGCAATAGAGCTGCTACTGATCTAGTGCCTGATTTAGAAACCTATAAAACAGCACTTTCCAAGAATATCGGATTGCGTTTGCAGCCAAGGTTTACAGATCCACAGGCGAAAGAAATGGCAGCATGTTTATCGCATCATCGAAATCTATCGCTTGAGTTTTAGGAGCCAACGACTCTCTATAAAAGAAATGGAATAGAAAATCCCCCTATAAGTAGGGGGGTGTCAATTTTGTATCTTTATTGAATTCGGGCTTTAGAAATAGAGCCCGAATTTGAATTTAGTAAGCTTGAATCTGAATATAACTAAAGAATCTAAATATAACTAAAGATAGAACGCTAAGCAGTAGCGAGCTCAGCATATGAAAAAATCAGGCACACGCTACTTTAGCTGAGTTTACGCCTTCCATCACCGCATATTCGTCACCTTCTCTTGCCATATATACCTGACATTCTGAATTTTGTGACTTCACCCACGCTTTACTATCAATCAGTATCTGATCTAGCTGCTCATCCGTTCTTGATGGGTCATGATGAAATAATATTAAATTAGACACATTTGCATCTACAGCAAGTTGCAATGTTTGGGAAATTAATGAATGCCCCCAGCCGTGTGTTTTTTGTAATTCATCATCTAAATACATAGCGTCATGAATCAAATAATCCACACCCTGAAAGAAATCAACCCAATCTTGATAATTAGTATCTGGCTCATTAGGCGGGAAAAGCTCGTTATCAGTCGCATACGCCATACTACCTTCAGGCATATCTAAACGATAAGCAGAACCACCACCAGGGTGATTCAATGATTTGGTTTTAACTTGCGTTTTCCCAATCAACAACATGCTATTAATGACGGATAAAACTTTTACTTTAGCCTCTAACCTGTCGCTAGGTACAGGAAAGTGAGGATCAGTCATCTGAGTTAATACAGTATGGGTTTGTTCATCCTGCATGTGTGCAGCTAATAAGTGAATCGTTTGATCAGGCTGATAGGCCGGTAGAAAAAAAGGAAAACCTTGAATATGATCCCAATGATAATGGCTAAAAAACAAATGAATATCTTCTTTAGAAGACTTCTCCATCAACTCATCGCCCAGAATTTTTATTCCAGTCCCTGCATCTAATACGAAATGAGAACCATCATCGGACTTAACAGATACGCACGCAGTATTGCCGCCATACCTAATAGTATTGGGTCCGGGTGTAGCTATTGATCCTCTAACTCCGTAAAATTTAATTTTCATATATTTTTATACTTAAATGTCCAAACTAGAAATGTAACTGACTTAATTATTTTGCTTTAAAATAGCGTGATAATTAAAAAAGCTATTTAAATTTAGATAGAAATATGCGTTCAAAAGTTCATTTTAATTATTATTAGTTCTAAATCAGAAAGTTGATATTTCGTTCTTTTTAGCCAAAAATCTAAATCATTTAAAAATTCGATATCCAACATGATCTCAAATAATCTAAAACTTGGATATTACCCATTCAGGTTAGAATTTTAAGATACTGTATTATAAGAATAATTTATTGTTTTCTCGATTTTTTCGCTACATTGTTACGAATATATACGGGTTGTGCATCTTCAATTGCGACTGTTCTTTGTTGCAAAAACTCTATCATCGCAAGGCGAGCAATCTCCGTAGCACTAGGAAAAGCATTCTCGATGATCGTTAAACTTTGCTCAGAGTTTTTAACAGAACCATCCAATGTTTCCAATGTATATACATCCCAGGCTGAACCGATACCTAGAAAATGTTTGCCCTCAAAACAATCAATATACTCCCCAATCTCAACCATTTTTGTGACTTTTTCATCATTTATGAGAATTAATTCACTTTTTTGGAATTCAAAAGCCCCCCAATAGACTTCATCCATTCGCGCATCAAGCCCGACAAGAATTGTTTCACCCGAATATTTTTGTTGTCTGTCCTGTAATGCGGATACAGACTGAAGTGCCAAGGCAGATAAAGTAGAAACAGGAATCACAGGTTTATCTATAGAAAGCGCCAAACCCTGAGAGATACCTGCTGCAATGCGCAAGCCGGTGAAAGCTCCTGGGCCACGACCAAATGCAATTGCATCGATATCATCCATGGTACACCCCCCTACTTTCAGCACTTCTTCTATCATTGGCAGAATTAGCTTGGTGTGTTCTCGAGGGGCAAGTTTAAATTGCGAGAATATTTTAGGCTCTGCACCCTTTCGCTCTGCAGTGTTAACATCTGTATCAGTTGAATTATCTTCAAAGCTGATCAAAGCAGCGGAACAAGCTTCTGTAGCAGTTTCTATAGCGAGTATATTAGGCATCGGCAGTTTTACCCTTATCCAGATCTTCGCCTTTAGGCGATTCAGTCTGGAGTTTTTTAGTTTTTAGGTGTTCGAAAAAGCGCTCAACCACTTCTAGCTTACTGGTTCTAGGGACTCTCGGCATGCTTTCCAGAAACGTATTTCCATAAGATTTAGTTCGTAAACGCGGATCACAGATCATCAGCAAACCGGTATCGTTATCATCGCGAATAAGACGACCTACACCCTGTTTAAGCGCAATTACTGCTTGCGGTAGCTGATATTCAAAGAAAGGATTACCACCGGCCTCACGAATACTTTTGATACGCGCTTCAAGAACCGGATCACCCGGTGATGCAAACGGAAGCTTATCGATAATTACACAGCTTAACGCTTCCCCCCTGACATCAACGCCTTCCCAGAAACTACTGGTTCCCAGTAAAACGGCATTACCCAATTTACGGAAATTATCGATCATGTCGCCTTGTGATGAATCACCCTGTACCAGAATGGGATAATCGATTTCACCTCGCAACAGTTCCGCGGCTTCGTTGAGTGCCCGGTAACTGGTGAACAACATAAATGTTCGACCACCACTCGCTTTAATAACAGGAATAGCCGCTTCAACTAACGCAGGCACAAATTCTGCATTTTGCGGTTCAGGAATATTCGGTGGCGCATAAAGCAAGGAATTGTGCCAATAATCAAATGGACTATCGAGCAATAATTCCTTCGGTGATTCCATGCCAATGCGCTGGGTAAAATGATCGAAAGATTTGCCGACTGCGATGGTTGCTGAGGTTAAAATCCACGCGCACGGCCAACTTTCTAAATGTTTTTTAAACGTATCTGCAATATCTAACGGTGTTGAAACCAGTGAAAAGGATCGCGTATAAGTTTCATACCATTGAACAGTATTAGCTTTTGGGTCATTTAAATTACGTAAACGTTCTACCTGGATTTGTATGCGCTCGTAACAAGACTCAAGTCCTTTGCTACGCTCAGCCGCAATTTTTAACTGACTATACAAGGAATCGAGTATTTCACTTAAATGCGCAATCTCTTTCTCGATAGCTGGTTTCGTTTTTATTTTATACCACGGCTCACGCAGACCCGGTTTATCCATCGCTAAACGCAAGTCTAATACGCACTTTTCCAATTCACGCAAATCATCGCGTAAGTCCGTCATATCCGCAGCGCCACTAAGAACCTCAGCGAGGGTATCCCGGCCTAATTCAATTAATTGGCGACTACTTAATGTTTCACTAAAAAACGTAGAAGCAACTTCAGGGAGTTGATGTGCCTCATCCAGAATCACCGCATTCGCACTCGGTAATAATTCGCCAAAACCCTCTTCCTTTAAGGCTAAATCTGCAAAAAATAAGTGATGATTAACGACGACAACATCGGCTTCTTGGGCTTCTCTTCGAGCTTTAACCACAAAGCAGCTGTCGTAGTCCTCACAATCTGTGCCTAGACAATTGTCTGCAGTTGAAGTGACTTGCTGCCAGACTTCAGCATCTCTGGGAACGCTATTGAGCTCTCCAATATCACCAGAATAGGTCATGACTTCCCAGTCAGCAATTCGCTGCAAATGAGAAATGGTACGGCGATCATCAAATTGACCTTCCGACTGCGCACGCCCCAAGCGATACCGACACAGATAATTTGCGCGCCCTTTTAGTAGTGCGATTTGAGTATCTGTTTTTAAGGCATTTTTAACGACTGGCAAATCTTTGGCAAAAAGTTGGTCTTGTAAGGTTTTGGTCCCTGTTGAAACGATAATTCGACCACCGGAAGCTATCGCCGGCACCAAATACGCAAAGGTTTTACCAACACCCGTTCCCGCCTCGATAACCGCAGCAGAATGGTTTTGAATCGCTTCGCCAACCGCTTCCATCATTTGCTGTTGTTGATCACGTACCTGAAAACCTGGTATGGCGGCTGCTAGCGGCCCATCATCACTAAGCAGTTTTTTCCAGTCATCATCTAAGTCAATTCCCATATCAAGGATTTAACTTGATGTAATCAAGCGCTTCTTTGATAGCAGTGGCGTTACCTGATTTCTCACCTGCTTTTTTAATTAATGCCCAGTTTTGCGCGATCAAATTATCATCGTTTGAATAACGATTAGATTTTTTAGCCATGGTGATAGCCTGTGTGTAATCATTATCTGAGTAATGCGCTTTTGACAGTAAATGCCATAACTCTGGATTCTGAGATTCAATACGTAAACCTCTTTCCAGTTTACTCACCGCTGAGCTATTTTTGCCTATTGCCAAATCTGCGCGTGCACCTATCATTAGTGACTTAACCGCAGGTGAGCTACTCGAAGAAGTGTCAGCAGCCTCCTCTTTCTCTGGACTAGGATTTTCTACCGTAGATGTAATGCTCAAAGAATTACTCTCAGGTACCGTTGCATAAGGATCGATATCAACCGTAGCCTGCTCTTTAGCTTGTTTTTGCAAAAGTTCCTTTGCCTGCATTCTTTCCTCGGCAGTAATCACTTTAGCCTGAGGTTTGACCACTTTTGCAACGGGCGCTTTTTGCACACGCGTCACTTTTTTCGGCTGCGTATAGCGAGGATTATTGACTTGCTGTCGTTTAACTTCAGGAATTTTGGGTAAAGCTCTAGCCTGAGATTGTGGTGACTGAAACGAATCGACAACCGAACACCCCGTCACACTCATGAGCAATAATGCCAATCCTACACATTTTACTTTATGGGTAAATTGAAAAATGAACTGATAATTAGATGGATTATTGTATTGAGGAAATGTGTTCATGTTGCTTATGCTTTCTCTGGTTTTCATTTTTCAGTAAATACAGGGGGCTGTAAATACGGGTTTTATAAGGCTTGTAAGAATTATCTTGATCCACCCCCCTACTTTGGGGGCTTTTTTATTTCCAATTTTTGTTGGAAAAAACACGCTATAAGTAGGGGGGTGTACTTAAATAGAATGAATCAGCGCGGAGTATATTACCAGAAGCTCAATAAGCAACCAATATATGACAGCTTATAACTGACCACTCCAAATTGGACCATCATCAACAGGTGCTTGTTGTTTTTGTTTATCACTCCATTGAATGGCTTTTTTCTTTGCCAATCCATTACCAGACAAATTCATTTGATCGGTCTGATTTCTATTTTGACGATTTTGATTATTAGGTGCGCTATTCGCACTATTGTTGCCTTGCCAAACAGGTGCACCTGCTGAATTATTTGTAGACTCGCTACTAATTTCATACTGTATTTCAGGAACGCATTCACTGATTTCGTTAGGCTCTGTTCCGGCAAAGAACGGCACTGTATGAGATTTTCCACACGATGGATTAAAAATCAGACCCGTAACCGTATCAACCTTCATAAACTTAATACCTTTAGGTCTAACTGGCTTAAATGGCTTAGTCGGAATCTCTTTCATGAAATCAGCCCATACGCGTAACGCGCCAGCAGCCCCTGTGAAACCCGTAGGCTTGTTGTCATCTCGACCGACCCAGACAGACACCACGTGTTGGCCCGTGAACCCAGCGTACCAACTATCTACATTTTTATTGGTTGTGCCTGTTTTACCCGCAGAATTTTTCCAAGCAGGCAAGGCATGACTTAAGTAACGTGCCGTGCCTTCTTTGGTGACTTTATTCATCGCGTAAGTTAACAAATAAACCGATTCTTCTTTGGCAACCTGTCGAACTTTTAGTGGATAACTCTTGAGCGTTTCACCGTATGAATTCATCACACTTCGGATTGCCTTTAACGGCGTATAACTTCCACCGGCTGCCAATGTTTGATAAATCTGTTGCACTTCCATCGGCGTTAACTGTAAAGCGCCCAACAATAAAGAGGGGTTCTCTGTGACTTCATGATTTAAACCCAGATTATGCAAGGTACGAATAACCTGTTCCAGACCTAAAGTTATACCGATACGCACCGTCGGCGTATTAAGAGATTTAACCAGACCTTCTTCAAATGGAACAATGCCTAAATCTTTTCCGCTGTAGTTTTTCGGTTTCCAGGTTTTTGTTTTGGATAAACGAACTGTCACAGGACCTGCATCAACCGGACTAGCCAAGGTATATTCACCCGACTCAATTGCAGAAAGATAAACGACTGGTTTAATCAACGAACCTATTTGGCGTGAAGCGCTTAAGGCACGATTGTAACCAGCAAAACGTGCATCACGACCACCCACCACAGCCAATACTTCACTGCCCTGAGCGCTACTAACCACCATCGCACCATTGAGTTTATCTTTCTCCATGCGCTTGGATTTTTCGAGCTGCTCGATACGTTTCTTTAATACCTTTTCAGCCGTGATTTGAACGATAGGATCCATCGAAGTAAAGATCAGTAATCCTTCGGAATTCAAATCTTTCTCGTTGTAATCTCTTTGTAATTGCTTACGCACCAGTTCTAAATAAGAAGGAAAAGGACTCACACTCGGTGGCGCAAAGGTATTCACACCCAAAGGTTTTTTCTTAAGAACAGCGACTTTCTCTTCTTCCAGAACGCCTTCCCTCGCCATCACATCCAACACTAGGTTACGACGTTCCATTGCTCTTTTAGGATGGGATCTTGGATTGTAAACCGATGGACCTTTTGCCAAACCAATTAACAGTGCGACCTGTTCTGTGCTTAATTCACTAATCGGCTTATTGAAATAAAACTGAGACGCTAAACCGAAACCATGTATCGCACGTTTACCGTTTTGCCCCAGATAAATTTCATTCAAATAGGCTTCGAGAATTTCATCTTTATCGTAATGCACCTCAAGCAGCATCGCCATGATGGCTTCTTGCGCTTTACGCTTATAACTTTTTTCGCTGGTTAAAAAGAAGTTTTTCACCAACTGTTGCGTCAGCGTACTTGCACCCTGAACTCTTCGACCTGCTTCGGCATTAGCCAACACTGCGCGAACAATAGATTTTGGATTAACCCCAAAATGATCGTAAAATTTCTTATCTTCAACAGCCACCAGACCTTTTGCTAGTAACGGCGTGACGTCATCAAGCTTTACCAATACTCGGTCTTCATTGTGCTGTGGATAGAAATTACCAATTAAAACAGGCTCGAGGCGCATTAAGGTTAATGGCTCATTACTCTCTGTATTCAATAATTTGACGATCTTATCTTTTTTAATCTGGATACTGATTCTGCGTGAAATTTCCTGATCCTGAGCAAACTTAAAACCACGCGTTTGAATAGAGAACAGTCCTTTTTTATCTTTGGTGAATTGTCCCGTACCGACCAGATGAGTTACATAGCTGTAACCCAGCAATTGAAGTTCTTTCTGTAGATTTTCCGGCTTTAAACTCTGACCTTCGTAAATTTCCAATGGTCTTGCAAAAACTCGTGCTGGCAATGCCCAACGCTTACCTTCAAACTGCGATCGAACCAGTTCATCCTGTTGTAAAACATAGGCTGCAGTCAGTAATGAACCAATCACAATACCGATTAAAATAGCAATTCTGGATACGCGCCATAAACCTTTAAATACGCCTAAGATAATGCCGAATACCGTACGTTTTCTGGGTGGAACAGCTTGTTCTGTTAAATCAGCATCTTCTTCTGCCAACGCATGTGGCTCAAGGTCATCATGCTCAGTGCTGTTATCAACGTCCACAGTGTTTTCGACGTCCACAGCATCATCTGCGGAATCGGTAACAATATCTGAAACCTCGGAGAGGTTTAATGTATCAAATGGTTTGTCTTTATTGTCTGACAAAGGAAAGCCCCGGAAATATGACTAATAGCTTATGACTGTTTTCAGTTTGTTAAGTTCTAAACTAAACCCTGAAGCAGTTTTCTAATTAGTGTTATGGATTCTACAATAATTTACACATCACTGTATGAGATTATGTTTAAGTTAATTTAATAAACATACTTAAGATTCTCTCTAAAACGCACTGTTACTCATAATTTATTAATTACTAGGTTGAAATCATGAAAAATTCATAATGATTAGCAAGCTTAGAATCAATTAAGTTCATTTTGATTCAGCATACAGTAACCATTGACCAAGTACTCTTATCATCTTTAATGGTCTCTAATTCATTTACTGAGACTCATTCTTCCTTTCTTATGTGCATTTTATGTGCACAGAAAAATGATAATAAGAGTAAATAGCAATGAAGAAATTAAGCGCCCTGTTAAGCTTAATCGTTTTAACCCAATTAATATCAGCCTGTTCTCAGGGTCGATATACCCATTACCAACAGCCCCAGAGCAATCAACAACAGACAGCCGTGCAACAACAAAGCGCACAGCAACAAAGAGCACAGCAACAAGGTCAACGCTACTCACAACAATCACCATCTCGAAGACAGGTGCAAAACTCTGCACCACAGTCATCTTCACAGCAGGCATCACGCCCTCAGTTTTCACAGCAGACTCAACAGTCAGCTGTTTATGATGTTAATCCTGCTCGCAACAGAATGGTACAAATTGCAACAAGCGCCATAGGAACCCGCTATAAGTGGGGGGGTGACTCACCACAAAAAGGGTTCGATTGCAGTGGACTCATGACGTATGTTCATAAGAATGCCTTAGGAATGAATATTCCAAGAACCACAGCAAACCAAAGAGACCGCAGCCGCACCATTCCTTACCAGCAATTACAACCCGGCGATATGCTATTTTTTAAGACCGGCGCCAGAACCAATCATGTTGGCGTCTACATAGGCAACCGAAAGTTTGTGCATGCTCCCTCAAGCGGAAAACGCGTCACTGTCGCTTCTATGGATAACGCCTATTGGCACAAACGCTTTGTTAAATTTGGCTCATTTCTTTAAAAGCCAAATATTGTGCTGATTACGTTTAGCTGATCATATCTAATTATGCGTTAAGTATTGGCACCCCCTTACTTTGGGGCACTTTTTTTGAATTCGTTTATAAGCTGGCACTATCTTGCCCAGCTATGCTGCCTAACGTGTTGCCAACAAGCATTTAATTCAATGACCTTGAAATACATGAATATAACCCTATGATAGCTGTGTAATTCTGATAAATATAAACTATCATTAGAATTCACAAATTAATTAAATCAAAGGAGATTTACAATGGGTCTATTAAGCTTTGCCAAGAATATTGGTAAGAAAATTTTTGGCAGCGAAGATGAAGCGCCAGAAAAATTAAAAAAACATATCGAAGAAGATAACCCTGGTATTAGCAACCTTGAAGTCGACGTTAAAGACGGAGTCGCAACTATCAAAGGCGAAACAGATGACCCCAGCGCACTGGAAAAAGTCATTCTAATGGCCGGTAATGCTTTAGGCATCGAAGAAGTTCATGCCGATGAAGTCACTGCTCCAGCTCAAACTGTTACTGTTGAATATTACGAAGTTAAGAAAGGCGATAGTCTTTGGAAAATAGCCCAGAATGCTTATGGGGACGGTAACCGTCACCCTGAAATTTTTGAAGCTAACAAAGAAGTCATCCAAAACCCTGACCTTATATTCCCGGGTCAAATGCTACGTATTCCTCAAGACTAATTGAACCTAAATTCAACAAGTAACACTTATATTTGTTGAAACAAGTATTAATTAATCTAAAGGATAATATTATGGACATGGGCGATCTTTTAAAAATGGGTGCTTCGGCATTTATGAATAGCCAACGTAGTGGTGAAGCAGGCAGTGGCCTTGATCTTGGATCTTTAACTTCTGCACTTTCTGGCCTTACTGGCGATAGTGAAGAAGGCGGATTAGACATCGGCTCTCTGCTTGGCAAAATGCAAAGCGGCGGAATGGCTGAGATGGCTGCTTCTTTCCTTGGAGACGGCGAAAATCAGGAAATGGCGGATAGCGATGTGACTGATCTTTTCGGTGCTGACAAAATCTCTGAATTTGCATCACAGTTAGGTATGAGCGAGACAGAAGCTGTCGGCGGATTACGCGATGCGATGCCACAGATGATGGATCAGGCAAGTAGCGGCGGATCACTTCTCGATTCTATCGGTGGTATCAGCGGCGCTATCGGCCTTGCTGGTAAATTATTCGGAAGATAATTCGAATAATAAGAAGAATAAAAAAACCACCCTACTGGGTGGTTTTTTTTCGTCTGTACTTTTTAAAGTTCAAACTCACTTCAAACTAAAGATCAGTTAAGTTTTACACGGCTTTCGCAAGTTGTTCTAATTTAACCGCAGAATCCATTGCCGATAACAAAGCCTGTAAACCCGCTTTAGTAATATCTTCATCAATCGCGCAGGCACTGTATATTTTATCTTCTACTTCTATTGCTACAGCCGCAATTGCATCAGAGCGTGTTCCTTCGGTTAATGCGAATTCATCAAAGTGAAGTACGCGTATATTCATACTGGAACGCCTTTTCACTGCATCGACCATTGCTTCGAATGCGCCTTTGCCTGCACCTTTAAAGGCGGGAGATTGACCGATGTTAAATTCAAGTTCGACATAATCTTCTTTAGTCTTGATTGAATAGTCTCTTAGTGTCCATAAATCTGACACCTGAATAAAGTTGCTCTGGAAAATCTCATGAATTTTCGCTGGTGTAATTTCTTCACCGCTTTTATCCACATGCGCTTGTACCAACACACTCAATTCACCATGCATCCATTTAGGCAATGTGATACCAAAGTCACGTTCTAATACTAATGCCACACCACCTTTGCCTGACTGGCTATTGATACGCACCACTTCTTCGTATTCGCGGCCAATATCGCGAGGATCAATCGGCAAGTAGGCGACATTCCAATGTTCGCGTCCATTTTCATTATGGAAGTCGATAGACTTACGAATCGCGTCTTGATGACTGCCTGAAAATGCCGTGTAAACTAACTCTCCTGCCCATGCATGTCGCGGATGAACCGGCAACTGCGTACAATATTCTACGCACTCCACTATTTCAGCCATATTACTTAAATCTAATTCGGGGTCGATGCCTTGCGAATACAAATTCATCGCCATAGTCACGATATCCATATTGCCGGTACGCTCACCATTACCTAGCAATGTCCCTTCGATACGATCCGCGCCCGCCAAAATACCCATTTCTGCAGCAGCGATTCCACAACCACGATCGTTATGCGTATGCAAACTGATTTCAATACTGTCACGTTGTGGAATATTGTTGCAAAACCACTCGATTTGATCGGCAAACACATTCGGCATTGCAGACTCGACCGTTGCAGGTAGATTAATAATCACACGTTGGTCTTTATTATCCTTTTGCCAGACATCAATTACCTGACTACACACATCAACCGCATAATCTAATTCTGTCTGACTGAAACTTTCAGGAGAATACTGAAAGCTCCATTGTGTTTCAGGGTATTTTTCAGCATACGATTTCACCAAGCTCGCACCATTCAACGCGATATCAGTAATGCCTTGCTTGTCGCGTCTGAACACTTGCTCGCGCTGTACAAACGAAGTCGAGTTATAAACGTGCACAATCGCTTGTTTAACGCCTACCAATGACTCGTAGCTGCGCGAAATCAAATCTTCACGTGCCTGGGTTAGTACCTGAATGGTTACATCATCAGGAATCATATTCTCTTCGATTAGGACTCTTACAAAATCAAAATCTGCCTGCGAAGCCGACGGGAAACCCACTTCAATCTCTTTGAAACCCAATTCAAGCAATAGCTTGAACATGCGAGTTTTCTGCTCGACATTCATCGGATTCGGCAAAGCCTGATTGCCATCGCGCAGGTCCACACTACACCAGTTTGGTGCTTGTGTTATCGAACGATTAGGCCATGCACGATTAGGCATCTCGATCGGAGCGAATGGTTTATATTTTTTATGGTCGAAGCCAGCTTTCATAACAATTTCCAGTTTAATCCTGATTAATATTGATTAGATTCTATAAGTGGAATGATAAGCAAAAAACCACGCAATTACTTTGCGAATAATTCATTAATTTATCTTAAATTGGCATTTATTATCAAATTTTGTTATTTTCTAGCAATATTAAACTAGATACTAGATAAATCATGACATCCAAAATCCAATTAGATGCTTTTGACGTTAAAATCCTTCAGGAATTACAAATTGATGGAGGCTTAAGCAATCAGGAACTCGCAGAAAAAATCGGACTATCTGCTTCACCCTGTTTACGTCGGGTAAAGATTCTTGAAGAGAATGGCATTATCGAAAAAAGAGTGACATTACTGGATCGTAAGAAGCTAGGGCTGGATATCACTGCAATCATTCAAATTGGAATGGATCGTCATACGCCTAAAAAATTCGAAGTGTTTGAAGCCCAACTCAAAACTTACGAAGAAGTGATCGAATGTTATCTTATTACCGGCCAGGACGCGGACTACACCATCAAAGTTGTGGTGCCCGACATGGAGGCGTATCAGGAATTTTTACTCAATCACATTACCACTATTCCAGGTGTAAGCAGTGTAACATCAAGCTTTGTAATGCGGCGCGTGGTGGATACGGGGGCATTACCACTTAAGTATGTTAAGTAGAAAGATAACCTAAAGTCCCCCCTACTTTGAATGATATTACGTTTTCGTTCTTTGAAAACGTAAATAGAATTTATGCAGAGCTAGGGGCGTTTTTTTATTGATACTTTTTTATAGAGCCATTATTGATGGTCCTATATTTAGGACATTAGCTTAAAATACGGAATATAAAATCAGAGACAAATCACTCATTGTCTCTAGACATGAACTTACCTGTTCCGGTATTCACTTTGATAATTTCACCGGTCTCCAGATATTCTGGCACTTGCACTTCAATACCCGTGCTTAAAGTAGCCGGCTTATTTCGGTTTGTTGCGCTTGCGCCTTTAAGTCTTGGCGCGGTATCCGTCACTTCTAAAGATACCGTAGATGGCAGAACAACACCGATGATATTGCCTTCGAGCAATAATGCTGTGATTTCTTCCATACCCTCGGTGATATAACCTACTTGGTCACCCAGATCATCTTTATTCAAGGAGTGTTGCGAATAATCTTCGTTATCCATAAACACATAATTATCGCCATCCATATATGAAAATGAAACTTTAACGCGCTGGCAATCGGCTTCTTTGAGCATCTCTTCCGCTTTATGCGATTCATCACGCTTCATGCCTGTCTGTAGATTGTTATAACGGATCTTGTAATAAGTTGATGCACCACGAGAAGATGGGCTTTTGCAGTCTACGCTCTTTACGGCATGTGGAACGCCATCGAATTCTATAATCATTCCACGTTTTAGTTCATTTGCCTTAGGCATAGTCTTCCCCTCGTTGTATTTTTTAAAGCATGGAGTCTAGGTTTTCACCGCTGCAGATGCAAGGCTTGCATGATTATTAAGTACAGACAAATGAACCGTTTATCCCTATTTCTATACCTATTAAGACCCCCAAAAACACAATGGAAGATATAATGAAATTACGTAAACTACTGTCATACACACTCATCCCTGTTGCTTTATTGCAACTTCAGGCTTGTGGTGGAGGCGGCAGTAGCAGCAGTTCAAACAACAGTGTTAATAACCCTGTTAATACCGCAAACCAACCAAATGACACCACTTCCCCAACGCTATACATGCGCGGTTCGACACCTTTATTGCTAGCATTAGGCGAATCGTTTAATGATCCGGGCGCATTAGCTATCGATGATGTTGACGGCGACATCAGCGATCAGGTTTTAGAATCAAACGATATTAATACCAATATTGCAGGTTGTTACACACAGAGTTTCTTTGTAACAGATTCTGCGGGTAATAGCAGTGCTGAATCAAGAACGGTGTTTGTCGGTACAGATGCACAAAGACATTCGCCGAATACTGCTCCGGATGTTCTTCAAGACGCCGTTTCAACAAATAATTATGACGTCGTCACTATTGATGTATTGTCTAATGATAGCGATGCAGAATGTGATCAATTAACGGTTGTTTCTGTTTCCCAGCCTGCTTTGGGCGAAGCGTATGTGAATAGCGACAATACAGTGAGCTATGACCCACAAGGCAATGTCGGCAGTCATTCATTTATCTACACCGTTTCAGATCAGCACGGTGGCTTAAGCACAGAAGGCGTAACGGTAGCGAGTGTTGACCCCGACGATAATAATGATAACTGGCCCAATGTAGTCCCAGATACGGCTACGACCTCACAAGGGGCAACAGTATTTATCGATTTATTGGGTAATGATTCAGATGCTGATGGCGACGTACTTGTGCTCGATCAAGTTGATACCCCACAGCATGGCACCATCGTTAAACAAGATGGCGGAGTGTTTTATACGCCAGACGCTGGTTATATCGGCACTGATTCTTTCTACTACGGTGTGCATGATAATCATGGTCATAACGGGTCTGCGATTGTCGAAGTTAACGTGACTCAATAAACTGTAATAAACGTTAACAAATAAAATAAACCTAATACACCCCCCTACTTACAGGCCTTTATTTAAAAAAAGGCCTGTAAGTAGGGGGGTGTATTTTTTTGCCCGTGTTTTATAGTAATTAATCGTGTTTAATAGAACCAAGCATTAACATCCATGCGGTTCTCATAAAATAAAACAATAGAGTTAAGTGAGGTTGAATATGTCCCAAAACACCAGTAACACCAGTAATACCAGTAAGCAACACGAAAAGATCAACTACATTGAACTACCAGCGAAAGATATCGAAAAAGCCAAATCATTTTTCAGCGATGTGTTTGCATGGACATTTGAAGATTTTGGACCAGAGTACACAGCCATCCATAATGCGGGTATTGATGGGGGATTCTATAAATCAGAACTTAATGTTTGCACTAAAAACGGAAGCGCTTTAGTGGTGTTTTACAGTAATGATCTAGAAAGTACTCAGGAAAAGATTGAACAATCTACCGGGGAAATCAGCGAAGCAATTTTCTCATTTCCTGGCGGCAGACGTTTTCACTTTACCGATCCAAACGGCAATGAATATGCCGTTTGGTCAGATGCATAATGATTAATTAGTTCTGGAAGTAATAATCGTATTTACGTTGTAAGTTGCTCGTAAACTTCCACGCTTCGTTATAAGACAAACCACTGTTCTCAGGAATCACAACTTTGATGTATAGATTCTCTTTGTGCTTCTTTTTTAATGCCTCTAAACCGCTGGCTAACTGTTTTGCCGTTACCGTTTTATAGCTACCATTCGGGCTGGTTTTCAATCTGATAACCTTTTTACCGCCCCTCTTTTTATAGGTCACACTGGCAATATACTTACCTTTTGATGAACGCGCAGGTCGCAACAACTTTTGATATTTGCTATCCAGCGTATCGTACTCACCCTGAAGGCTTCTAAGCTGGCTATTCCCTTCTTCCTGATCTACTTTAAGTGCTGCGATTTGCTCTTCTTTAGCCTTTAACAGCTCCTGTGACTCTTCAACACTGGCCGTAAGTTTAGCCAGCTCTTTTGCTTTCTCTTCCAGTTGTTGTGTCAGTGTTTGCTCTACTGTGCCCTGTTGCTCTTTATCGCTTTGCGTTTCTTCTAAACGGCTTTGAAGTGCGGCTAATTGCTGTTGCAAATTCTGGGAAGTTTCGCGCTCTTGTTCTAACGCCTTATTTGTCTTTTCAAGTTCCGAGGTTAAAGAACCGTATTTACTATCAAGACTGCTACGATCACTTTGTAAGGATTTCAACATCGCAACACTATTCGACGCAGATGTCTTGAGCTTTTCAATTTCAGCTAATTTTGACTGTTTAGACTGCTCTAAGGTTTTTAATGCCGTTTCACTCGCGACCAGCTTTTCACTCAAGGTCTTTTCCTGATTAAGAACAGTAGCAATCTGTTCTTTCTGAGATGCATTCACCTCAACAAGCTTTTGATTTTCCTGACTCGATTGAGATAGATCTGTTTTTAACGCGGCAATGGATGCGGTGCTTTCTTTAATCAGCGACTCTTTTTCAGCAAGGTTTGATTTTTGAACCGCAACCTCTTCAGAAAGTGCCGTTTTTTCAGCAGTAACAGACGCTAAATCTGTTTTCAAGCTTGCAAGTAGTGCCGCATTCTTTGTGTTGATTTCTTCACTTGCCAACAGTTTTGCTTGCGTTTCTTTTAAACTTTCCCGTGTTTCTTTAAGACTCGATTGCGTCTCTGCCAGTGTATTTTCTGTACTTGTATTTTTAGTGGTTAATGCAGTGAGTTTGGTATTTAACGCAGTGATCGCATCAGACTTTTCGGTCAATTGCTGCTTTGCTGTTGCCAATTGCTGATTCGTTTCCAGTAAACGCTTATCGGTATCGGTGAGCTTTTCACTGGTACTCAGTAAATTCGCTTTTTCAGTCTCGTATCTTGTATTTAGCGCCTTTAACTGCTCTTCAATTGAAGTAAGTAAGGTGGATTTAGCTGTTAAATTTTCAGTGGTACTGGAAAGTTTTTGTTGAGTATCTGCAAGACTTGCTTTTTCAACTTCATATTTTTGATTTAAAGTAACCAGTTGTTTCTCTAAGGATTTGAGTCTGGCTGAAAGTGTCTGATTTTGTTCCTGTCGATTTTCTGCTAAATCAGATGCTATGTGTTGTGCATTAATACTGGTCTTTAGTTCTGATATAAGCGTCCAGTTATTGAGAATAACCGCGACTGTAACCAAAAGAAAAACCATCACAATAACCATCATGATGTCGGTAAATGAAGGCCAGAAGCTCTCTTCATTGACATTGTGATTTTCTAAATGGGTATTCGACCCTGGATAACCGTAGTTCATCTAAGTCTCCCTATTTAAGGTCTGCGACTTTAATATCACTTTCGGCTTGTTTCGCCAATTCTACTGCAGGTTTATTTAGGTCTGTTGATTTATCAGAATCATATTCAGGCTCGGACAAGTGAAAACCTTTTCGTATCAAATCTTTAATATCATCAAGACTCGAACCTTTTACTTGTCCATGTAAGTCATTAACAGCTAATTGTAAACGGTCTCCAGCGAGCATAAACCTATCTTCAACCATCAAGAGCTTTTCTGCCGCTTTATTCAATGCATTGGTTAGCTCTGCGACTTTATTGATCATCCCCTCTTGAGTGTGAGAAACACTTGGGATCAGATACATGCTGGTCATGTCTTCAATCTGAGTTAACAACTGAATGCGCGCATCATTTAAACGAAGATAAAAATAGGCAAACACAAAGAAGCACACAATTGCCGTAATGGTAGAGCTTAGTGCAGATGACATGCCACTGATAATAGCGCCCATTTCTTTCACACCTTCAGGCGAATTAAGCAAACCAGCCGCGCCGATTAGCGCCATCGATAACGAAACAACGGTACCAAAAACACCCGCTAAAATTAATGTGCTGTGGACAAAGCGGATTAAGGTTAAACGTGAATTCTCGTGCGCATTAGAACTTGATGCCAACGCTTCCTGATTGATCGGTGAGCCTTGCTTGGCTAACCAGCGAATCGCCTTATAACGATTAACAGCCAAAGAATTTTGTTGCAGTCTTGCGGTTGGGTCTTGAGCATTTTCTTTTAGGTATTCAGTCAGCTGAAAGAGCACTCTTTGCTCGTTAATGTAGCGAAATAGCACTAAGACTATCCTTAACATACCGACAAAGAACAAGGCAAAGATAATGCCGTTGATAATCATGCCGATTTTACTAATTTCGCCAGATGCGTACATGCCGACGATTGTGTCTTTTTTATAAAGAATCAATAACGCGAAAGCGATTAAAAAAATGACAACCTGAATTAATGTACTCTTTGCACTGCTTTTACCAATATTCATTGTTTGCCCTTCCCCCAGGATCACAGCATTTGACTGGCGGCTATAATGACACGCCATGACAATTTGCTCAAATATTAGTCATTATCTTTTTAGCGGATTTTCTTCAACAAAGAAAACAACAGATAAAAATAAAAATGAATTATCAAACACTTAAGTGCATAGTTGTTATTTTTTCTCTAACTAAAAACTCTTTATTAAAAAAGTATTTAATCAGAGAAAACCTAAGCCCAGTTAGTTAAGCCAGGGTAGAATTTCATCAGGATATTCAATTACGCCGTTTGCTCCCCAGTTAACCGGTGTTTGCGAATCATCGATATAGCCATAACTCGCAATCAATGTTTGCATATTAGCGCGATTGCCCGCTTGAATATCACGTTCGGCATCACCGACATAAATACATTCAGTCGCGAGACTACCGCATTGACTGGCTGCTAAATAAAGCGGTGCCGGGTCTGGCTTTCTTTCAGGAATCGTATCACCCGAAATAACGCTACAGGCTCGTTGAGATAACTTCAACTGTTCTAATAATGGATTCGTTAAGAACGCCGGTTTATTTGTCACAATACCCCATCGAATGTAGTTTTCTTCGAGAAAAAGCAACACTTCATCCATCCCTTCGAAAAGTTTTGTATCCAAACACAGGTTTCTCTCGTATAAATGCAGGAAACGGAGACGACGACGTTCGAATTCATCTGGATTTTGTTGTTCTCCAAAACCTAGAGTGACCATCGCAACCGATCCATGCGATACGAAATCTCTACAAAACGCAGTAGTTAGAGGTGCTTTATCCTCTTCTGCTAAAAGAAGGTTTAGGGCATTTGTCATGTCTGGAGCGGTATCCAATAGCGTTCCATCTAAATCGAATAGCACACTGGATATTTTTGAACTGTTGTCTAATTTAGCCATCTAATTCACAAATCATCTTTAATTAAGTTTAATTTAAAATTGAATATGTATTGTTAACATATTTATATAACGAGGAAATTGTCTGTGATACGACTTTCATTAGCAAATAAAATATTTGGGACAGCATTAAAGAGTGTGCTGTTGGGAGCTCTAATCATTGGTAGTAATGCATTTGCATTCACCGATATGAATGGTAAGCAAGATTCAATCAACAACCACATTGGAAAAGATAAGTGGACGATCCTAGAGATTTGGGAATCAAGCTGTTCTGCATGTCGCAGTCATATGCCAGAAATGGTTGAATTTGATGGAAAGCTTAAAAATGCACGTATCATAGGTGTCACTCTTGATGGCGTAAGAGGCATTGAAGATGCTGAAGATTTCATCGCAGAATACGACATGAAATTCACCAACCTGGTAACTAACTACGTAGAAATGAATATCTGGATGGAGCAAAGCATTGGTGAATCACTTCAAGGCACTCCAACTTTTATTCTATTTGATCCAGAAGGAAAACTAGTCGCAGCCCAACCAGGTATTGTTGCTATTTCTTCATTAGAGAAGTTTATTACCCAGAATTCTGGGCAGGAAACAGCTCAAGTTGTTGATACAACAAAATAACGAAACTCGTTTAAGTTTAGAAAAGCCTTCGATATCGAAGGCTTTTTTTATGGGCACAATTTTTTATTGTCATAGTATAGGGATACTTGCTCGATCAACGACTTAGACATATAGTTACAACAACTCAACGGAGTGCCGCGCAACATTCAAACGGCTGAGAGGTTTCAAAACCGATCCGATGAACCTGAACCGGTTAGTACCGGCGTAGGGATGTGAGTTGAAGCTGTTTACCCAGTTTAAAACTTCTGCATCTCTCCGTTTTTATTGGAGACCCTTTCGTGCGATTTTTCTATTCTTTAATTTGTTTCACGCTGTTATCAATATCTATTCCTGCTATTTCAGCCGAATCAGCAGATAAACCGACACTCAATGTTTACACCTACGATTCATTTACCAGTGACTGGGGACCAGGTCCCAAAGTCAAAAAAGCTTTTGAAGAAGTTTGTAACTGCACATTAAATTATGTTGCTTTAGAAGACGGTGTTTCCTTGCTGAGCCGATTGAAGCTCGAAGGCAGACACACCAAAGCCGATATTGTTTTGGGTTTAGATACCAATTTAATGGCGAATGCAGAAGCAACTGGATACTTTGCCCCACACGAAATGGCGCTTGAAAATTCGACACTGCCTGAAAAATGGACAAATTCACATTTTATCCCTTACGACTTCGGCTACTTTGCTTTTGTTTATGACAAAGACAAGTTAAAGAATCCACCTACCAGTCTTAAAGCACTGATTGAAAACCCAGACTCACCGAAGATTTTGATTCAAGACCCAAGAACCAGCACCCCGGGTTTAGGCTTATTATTGTGGGTAAAAAAAGTCTACGGCGATAAAGCCGCAGAAGCATGGGAAAAACTAGCGCCGCGTATTGTGACTGTCAGTAAAGGATGGAGCGAAGCATACGGTTTATTCTTAAAAGACGAAGCACCATTGGTTTTAAGCTACACCACCTCACCTGCATATCACATGATTGCTGAAGAAAAGAACAACTTTGCCGCCGCTAAATTTTCAGAAGGTCATTACCAGCAAATTGAAGTAGCCGGAATGATCGCTGCGAGTAAAAACAAATTACTGGCAAAGAAGTTCCTGAGCTTTATTCAAGGCGAAACATTCCAGAAAATCATTCCAACAACGAATTGGATGTATCCCGCTGCACTGGCCAAATCTGAATTACCAGAAGCATTTAATACCCTTATTGATCCAGAACCAGCCCTTATTTTCTCAAGCGATGAGGTGAATAAAAACCGTAAAGCATGGGTTAGTGAATGGTTGAATGCTTTAGCTCAATAAATTATCCAGTTAGATAATCGATACAAACCATGAAAGCCGGAATCTTTGTTGCGCTGTTGGTCATTGCTTTTATCACGGTGCCTTTATTTAGTCTGTTTTTGGCTAGCGGCACGCTTTCCGGCGAGCAAACAGCGAGCTTGAGTGAGATATGGAACAGCAGCTATATTCGCCGAGTTTTATTTTTCAGCTTATGGCAAGCACTCCTCTCGACACTGCTAAGCATCGCTTTGGCGATCATCGTATCCCGAGCTTTTGCGCGTTATCCAAACTTCCCCTTACGCTCTTTCTTTCTTAGTTTATTTGGGCTGCCTTTAATCGTTCCAGCCGTTGTTGCAGTCATTGGAATCATTACAGTTTACGGAAAATCCGGCTGGCTACCTATTGGCTCAAACCTATATGGACTTTTGGGGATTTTACTGGCTCATGTGTTTTTCAATTTACCGCTCGCTGTACGTTTATTCTTGCCTGTCTGGAATCAAATTCCTGAACAGCATTGGCGTATCGCTTCACAATTAAAATTTAATAGCTTCCAGCAATGGAAACATATCGAATGGCCTGCGTTACGCGAGAGTTTACCCAGTGTTGCGCTATTAGTTTTCATGTTGTGCTTAACAAGTTTTGCCGTCGTGTTAACCCTCGGTGGTGGTCCTAAGAGCACCACCTTAGAAGTCGCCATTTACCAGTCTTTACGATTTGATTTTGATCCTGCCCAAGCTATTGTTTTAGCATTATTACAACTCGGGCTTTCGATTCTAGTAGCCACCATTGCTTCTCGTTTCAACAAAATACCGGATGTAGAACCCGACCTAAATATCAAAAATGCCAAGCACCAATCCGAAACTGGCAAGTTAGATAAAATACTACAAATCACGTTTATCGTATTCGCAATATTGTTTGTCAGTACCCCTCTTCTCGCTATTTTTATCGATGCAGCAAGAGGCCCAATCATCAGCGTACTCAGTGAAAGAAATCTGTGGAAGGCGACTGCATTCAGTTTATTAATTGGTTTGAGTGCAGCAACTATTTCACTGGTGCTATCCTGGTTTTTACTTAATGCTAGTGCTCGAGCAAGCTATCAAAATAAAAACAAACTTTCACAACGGTTATTGCTTTCTGGTTCTATTATTTTCGTGGTGCCACCATTAGTGATCGGTACGGGTCTGTTTATTCTATTGGCTGACTTTATCAATGTTTTTGATTGGGCGATTTTGATCGTCATTCTTCTTAATGGCTTACTCGGCATTCCCTTTATCATTCGCACGCTAGGGCCAGAAATCAGACAAAACACAATGAAATATCAACGACTTTGCGACAGCTTGAATTTAAAAGGCTGGCAGCGTTTCAAACATCTAGACTTTCCTCTTTTAAGAAAACCGCTGGGCTTATCTGCAGCACTTGTGACTGTTTTCACCATGGGGGATTTAGGTATTATTGCTTTATTTGGCAGCCCGGAAACAGCCACACTGCCGCTATTACTTTACCAGCGCCTTGGTGCTTACCAGATACCTCAAGCAGCAGTGACCGCCGCTTTTTTACTGATTATCAGCCTCATAACTTTCTGGCTTTTAGAAAAAATAATTAGCGGTAAAACGCAGAAGGACATGTAATGTTAACCGTAGACAATCTGAAATTCAGCTATCCAAAACACTCAGCCGATGACGATGAAAAAGGTGCGAATACTGCTGAGATGCAATTCAACCTTGATGTTCAGGGGGGAGAAATTCTAAGCATTATCGGCCCGAGTGGTTCTGGCAAGACGACCTTGCTCAATTTAATTGCTGGTTTTAATTCGCCAAGCTCGGGCAGCATTATTGTTGATGATGTGGATATCACCCCACTAAAAATTCACCAAAGACCTGTCACAACCGTTTTTCAGGACAACAATCTTTTCCCTCATCTTGATGTGTTCACCAATGTGGCTATTGGCATTCAGCCTTCATTGAAACTCAGTCAAGATGAAAAGCAGCATATTCATCATGCACTGGAAAATGTTGGCTTATCTGATTTCCATAAGCGCCGTCCAAAAGAGTTATCAGGTGGTCAGCGACAGCGTATTGCTTTAGCCAGAGCATTAGTCAGAAAGCAATCCGTTCTCCTGCTCGATGAGCCATTAGCGGCGCTGGGCCCAGCGATGAAAGACGAAATCATTGATTTACTCAAAGCGATGGTTGAAGAACAAAATATGGCCGCCCTACTTATTAGCCATCAACCCACAGATGCTTTTCGTGCCTCCAAGCGTACGGCATTTATCAATCAGGGAAAGATTCACCAAATCGGAAATACTGCGGATGTGCTAGGGGATTCGGCAGATAAGGTAATAAAACAATATCTAGGCGAGAGCTAAAAAAACGCATATCAAAAAAACGCCTATAAGTAGGGGGGTGGCTTTTGATGGATTTAACCCTGCGATTTTAGACTATATTGATGAATATATCGGCTTCCTGAGCTTTAATCTTGCACTTTCAAGGTTCTCTACTATACTAACCGCCATCGCCTGGGGGTGGTTGTTGTATTTATTATCATATAATTCAATAAATTCAACGTAACCTGAGATTCCGTGAGGAAGACCCTAAGAACCTGATCTGGATAATACCAGCGTAGGGATAGGTAATGTCTTTCTCGATCTAGCTTTGTCATTTAAAGCTATGAATCTACTAAGCATGTCTCCTATCCCCATTTTTATTTTTAGGAGTACAGCATGCCATTTCAAGTGCCATCACAAGCCAAACTGCCCGCACGTTTTTCTTTTGCATTAACGAGCATATCCGCATCAATTCTAGTTCTCGCACCGTTATTATCTGGCGTTAGCGCAAACGCCGCTGATGTTCTCGAAGAAGTGACCGTCACAGCGGATTTCCGCCCTACTACTTTAGAAGAAAGCACAGCGAGTATTTCAGTTGTTACTGAGGAAAAATTGACCAAACGTGGCGCTCAGCATATTGAAGACACCTTGAATGCTGCACCCAACGTCAATATGGCAAGTGGCGCATCTCGTTCTCGTTATTTCCAGATTCGTGGTATTGGTGAACGCAGCCAGTTTATTTCTCCGATCAACCCTTCTGTGGGTTTGTATATAGACGGTATGGACTTCAGCCGCAGTGGTGGTTCTGCAACGCTGTTTGATGTCGATCAAATAGAAGTAATTCGTGGCCCACAAGGCACTAAATACGGCGCAAATGCATTGGCTGGTATTATCAATATTCACTCTACCGAACCTACCAACGAACGCTCAGGAAAGATTGAAGCAACCTTAGGCAACTACGGTAAGCAAAGCCTTGGAATAGCTGCTGGCGGACCGTTGATTAAAGATAAGTTATTGGGGCGTTTTTCATTACACACCAACCAATCAGATGGCTTCATGGAAAATGATTTCCTCGATCGTGATGATACGGCTAACCGTGATGAATTTACCGGACGCGGACACCTTAAATGGCTGGCAAATGACGACCTAACCGTCGACCTAAAAGTATTACACCTTGATATCGATAACGGCTATGACGCATTCACATTTGATAATAGCCGCACCACATTGAGTGATGAGCCAGGAAAAGACACGCAAAAAACGGATGCTATCTCTTTAAAAGCATTGCTGGATATCAACTCTTCAGTGGCTCTTGAAGCCAGCGCAAGCTACTCAGATTCAGACCTTGGTTATAGCTATGATGAAGACTGGGGATATGTTGGACAGTTCTCTGAAGACCTTTATCCATATAGTTCTTTCGATGAATACCTACGTAACCGCAAAAATACCAGCCTAGAAGGACGCCTACTTTCTAATGAAGATGGACGTATATTCAATGATAAAACGGACTGGGTTGTAGGCTTATATCATGCCAAAAAAGAGGAAGGACTAACGCGTAAGTACACCTATTTAGAAAGCGATTTCCTAAGCCAGTATGATACTGAAAACACCGCGCTTTATGGTCAATTAGACACTGAAATCAATGACAAGCTTAAGCTCATCACTGGTTTGCGTGTAGAAAAATGGAAAGCCGATTACACCGATTCTAACGACAACAAAATCAATGTCGATGAAACATTGCATGGCGGCAAACTCGGTCTGGAATATGAACTCAACGACAACCATTTGGCCAGCACCAGTATCTCTCGTGGTTACAAAGCCGGCGGTGTAAATACCGATGGTACGTTGCCTGAGAATCTACTCGATTTTGATACAGAATACCTGTGGAATTTCGAAGTCGGGGTTAACTCATCTTACTTAGATGATGCCCTAACCACTCGCGTTACTGCTTTCTACGCTAAACGCAAAGACCAGCAGGTAAGAAGCTCTATTGTTGAACTTCGTGAAGATGGTAGTACCGACTTCACCGACTATATTGGTAATGCAGCAAAAGGCAGCAACTACGGTATCGAAGCAGAACTTGACTGGAAAGTGAACGACAAATGGCGCTTGAAGACATCACTAGGCCTGTTACAAGCCAAGTTTGATGAATACACAGACCCGCAAAGTACCGCAAACGGCTTGGATTTGGCAGGAAGAGATCAGGCGCACGCGCCTAACTACCAATATTCTCTGGGTGCTGAATACTCGATCACGCCAAAATTAACCGCTGGTGTAACACTTGAAGGCAAAGATGGCTTCTACTTCTCTGATCGTCACAACGCCAGAGCAAAAGCTTACAGCCTGATAAACGCTAACTTGAGTTATAAAAAAGGTGATTGGACAGCAACATTATGGGGTAGAAATCTAACCGATAAAGACTATGATGTGAGAGGTTTTGGTAGCTTTGGTAACAATCCAGGCAATGGTTACATTACTGAAACGTACACCCAAAAAGGCGAGCCACGCACTGTTGGATTAACCGTTTCATTAGACTTTTAAGCTAGACTTAACCTCATACTTGAAGAGAATACATTATGGAAATTTCAGTAGATATCAGCCTTTACCCGCTTAAAGAAGAATACGTTGAGCCTATTCTGGCGTTTATTAAAGGTCTAGAATCAAACCCGAAGATCACTGTAAAAAAGAATCAACTCAGCACTCAGATTTATGGTGAATACGACGCGGTGATGGCATTGATTACTGCAGAGATGAAGGACGTTTTTGCGGCGATGCCTCATTCGGCTATGGTAATGAAATTTGTTGGCACTAACCGTGCGGATGTAGAAGTTGATTGGTAATAGCGTTTCCTTGAAAAGAAGATCGCTATGACAACAGATGCAATCGTTGAAGCTTTCCTGGCCTTATCTGGCTGGGAAGTTTTTGCCACGACTCTCGGTATCGCCTATGTGATTTTGGCAGCGAAAGAGTCCATCTGGTGCTGGCCAACGGCATTTGTCAGTACACTGATTTATACAGTACTCTTTTGGGAAGGCCAACTTCCCATGCAGGCCATCCTTAATTTCTATTATATGGCGATGGCTATCTACGGCTTTATGCTGTGGACTAAACACAGTAATAATAACGATACTCTCAAAGTTAAAACATGGGGGTGGCAAAAACATATCGCGTATATTGTCATCGCCAGTGTCTTAAGTATTGGCATTGGTTACTATCTCGACCTCAGCAGCGGAACCCGACTCCCCTTTTTAGATTCTGCCGTGATGGTATTTTCTGTGATCAATACCTGGTTGATGGCGCAAAAAATTCTGGAAAATTGGCTGTACTGGATAATCATAGATGCCGCAGCTATTTATCTGTATTGGCAAACGGGCTTTTACGTCACGATTATAATGTTTGGTATTTATCTGATACTGGCGATTTATGGGTATAAAGAATGGCGAGATTCATTAAAAGAATCGTTGGATGAAACTGATTTAACAAACACTGAAAATCCTTATATGTAGTTCAAGTCATTAGATCAATCTTTAGGTCACCCCCCTACTTTAAGTGACTTTTCATTTTGCTGTTTAAAAAACGATTTTGGAATTTATGAAGAGCTAGGCACTTTTTCTAGTATTCGTTGAATAGTAGAAAATCAATAATCTCACTGTTATTTTCCGTATTTATACCCATAATAAATGGATGTACTATTAATCCTGTTCCTTATTTTTATATAATAAGACCAATAATCAATCTAATTTAAAGTAACCACTATGAGTAATACCCCCGAGCATAAGCCTCGCCCCTTAATTGATCTATTAGTTAGTATCATCTTACCCTCTGTAATTTTGATGAAATTCAGTGGCGATAACGATTTAGGTGCAGCTGGCGCACTCATCATTGCATTAGCCTTTCCACTTGGCTGGGGTATTTTCGAATTAGTAAAATACAGAAAATTTAACTTTATCGCTCTACTCGGTTTAGTCAGCGTGCTTCTTACCGGCGGCATTGGTTTATTAGAATTAGATAACAAATGGCTCGCGATTAAAGAAGCGGCTGTGCCCAGTGTGATTGGTATAGCTGTATTAGCGTCGACCTTTACGCGCTACCCATTAGTGAAAACGCTGTTGTTCAATCCTAAAATAATGAATGTGGAAAAAATTGAACAACACCTCGAAGAACGCAACAGCACGCCAGCTTTTGAAAACCGTTTGATGAAGGCTAACTATCTGTTTGCTGGAACGTTTGTCTTTTCTGCAATCATGAATTACGTTCTGGCTAAATGGATCGTCACCAGCCCTTCTGGCAGTACCGCTTTTAACGAAGAACTCGGACAACTGACTTTATACAGTTACCCGATGATTGCGATCCCATCGATGATTATGATGATGGCGATTTTATATTACCTATGGCGCACTATTAATGGTCTTACTGGGCTTGGTTTTGAAGAAATTCTCGCTACAGAAATCGTAGAGAAGTAACTCTTCTAATCGGTTTCGTCTTACTCTTTTGAGTTTAGTAGACCCGCACCCTCGAAACTTTTAGATTCTGGAACCTTATAGCGACATAAGGTTGTAAGGTTCCAATCCCACCTAAACATTTAGCTCGCTGCAGACATGTATCACTCTATTAAAAAATTCATCGAAAGCTCCACCTTTCAGAACTTCATTATCAGCCTGATTATCCTTAATGGTATAACCATGGGGCTTGAAACATCGAAGCAAATGGCTGCAAATTACGGCAGTTTTTTTAAATGGTTTAACATCTTTGTCATCAGCATTTTCACCATCGAAGTTTCACTGAGAATCTATATTCACAGATCAGCATTTTTCAAAGACGCATGGTCCTTATTCGACTTTTTCATCGTCGCTATCTCCTTAGTGCCTGCCAGTGCTGGATTTGAAATTCTGAGAATTTTAAGAGTATTAAGACTATTGCGTTTGGTATCAGTAGTACCGCAAATGCGCAAAATCACTACCGCTTTAGTCACTGTGATTCCCGGAATTGCCTCCATTGGTGGCTTGCTAACGCTGTTTTTCTATATATTCGCGATTATGTCAACGCAGCTTTTTGGCGATACATTTCCTCAGTGGTTCGGCACATTAGGCGAATCCTTTTATACCCTATTCCAGATCATGACCCTCGAATCCTGGTCGATGGGAATCGTTCGCCCTGTAATGGAAACCTATCCTTTAGCCTGGGTATTTTTTGTGCCCTTTATCTTTCTGGCCACATTTATTATCGTTAATTTAATTATTGCCATCGTTGTTGATGCCATGAATGAAATGAAAGAAGCCGAAGAAGAGAATATTATTGGTGAGCTACAAATCACAGACGATTCAACCAAGCATGAGCTTCAATTAATACGGAATGAGTTAAAAGAACTAAAAGTGCTCATTAAAAATAATCCCACTGGATTCAATAATTAAGTGAAATAAATAAAGAGAAATAAATAAAAAGAGAGGACTGCAATCATGAGAAGAATTTTCTTAAGCTTAATTACGTTCTACCAAAGATATGTTTCGCCTCATAAACGTTTCAATTGTGCCTACGGTGTACTTCATCAGAATGGTTCTTGTTCCAGCAGAGTGTATTCCATCATTCAAAACTCACCTCCAAGCAATTTACTTCCCGAAATTTCTGCCCAGTTTAAAGCATGTAAAAACGCGCATTTACATTTAACTGCTGAGAAGAAAAAAGAAGAGGCAGTAAATATAGATGACACAGATAAAAAGAAAAGCACTAAAAACAACGATCATTACTTATGTATTGGCAGTGAATGTAGCTTTTGGGCATGTTTAGGGATCTTTTCTTAAAACCAAAAAAACCTTCTTATGCGTTTCGCACTGACCTAAATTTCACTAATGCAGATTGTCCATGTACAACATTTAAACATCTCCAAAGTGAACTGACAGACTTCTTGGAAGTCTATTTTTACTGAGAACATAGAGTCTTCAGGACTTAAAAACCTATTTCAACCTTGAGAGAATTATGCAACCACCTCGTTTACTGACTAATTTAACGCTGTTACTCGCTCTGTTTTCATTGAGTAGTTTCGCCAACGCTGTTGATGATATTTTCAAAAGTGATAAAAGTTCTAGCCTCGAAGCCGAGAGCTTTGGAGAATTCAATCAACCCTGGGCGATGACTTTTCTATCTGATGAAAATCTATTAATCACTGAAAAAGCAGGAAAGTTACTGTTAGTGAATCTCAAAAATGGTTCTAAAACTAAAGTGGCAGGGTTACCCGAAGTCGCTTATGGCGGTCAAGGTGGCTTGGGTGACATTATTCTTCACCCTCAATACCAGCAAAACCATTGGGTATACTTATCCTATGCTGAGCAAGATTCAGCAGGGAAAAAAGGAGCTGTTGTTGCCAAAGCAAAGCTACAACTTCCTGCAACCAAACCTAAGCTGGAAAACCTTGAGGTTATTTGGCGACAGACTCCAAAAGTTACTGGCAGTGGTCATTATTCGCATCGAATGGCATTCAGCCCAAATGGATATCTATTCATCACTTCGGGGGATCGACAAAAACAAACACCCGCACAAGACTGGAATCAAAATTTAGGCAAAGTTATTCGATTAAACGATGACGGCTCGGTACCCAAAGACAACCCTTTTCAAAACAAAGGCGATCTCGCAAAATCTTTTTGGTCATTAGGTCATCGAAACATGCTGGGTATATCTTTCGATAAACAGGGCAAACTGTGGACGCACGAAATGGGTCCAAGAGACGGAGATGAATTAAACCTGACGACTCGTGGCGATAACTATGGTTGGCCGATTGTTTCCTGGGGCGATAATTATTCCGGCATTCCCATCCCTGATCATGACACGCGCCCAGAATTCAATGCACCCGAAGCATATTGGGTGCCTACGATTGCACCTTCTGGACTGATCATATATTCAGGTTCGGTATTTCCTGAATGGCAGGGCAATGCATTTATCGGCGGACTAAGATCAAGGTCGCTGCTTCGTATTAAAATAGACGCTGACCAAGCTCAGGAAGTCGAACGCTTCGACATGAACAATCGCATTCGCGAAGTTGAACAAGGGCCTAAAGGCGCAATATGGGTTCTGGAAGATGGAAGAAATGGACGCTTGCTTAGACTGACTCCAGATTCGTAAATAATCAATTTGCATTTTGCCTAAAGAAACGATCAGTTAGCATTCGCAATATTGCAAGTCGCTAGGTATTATTCGGCTTACAATTGCATCACTGAAACTATTTATGAAATCATCGTTTAGAACACTACTTTCCCCTATTCTTAAATTATTTGAGTCGGGAGAAGGCCCCTATAACTACAAAAAATCCCATAGAACTATATTAAATGTTGTGGGTTGCCTGTTTATACTCTTGTCATTGGTTACGGTTGCTGGCGGATTGGCTAGCTCATTAATGGGTGCAATCATCCCTTTTTTAGTTTTCTTTTTGGGTGGTTTACTGTGTTTAGTGATAGGCACTTTAGGCACTGACCGTGCGGTTGCGAAAATATGGGGAACTAAATAGCCAATTTTTTATTGGCATTTCGCTAAGTCACCCCCCTACTTTAAACCACTTTTTTTAAAAGCGATGCTCGAGATTCATCCATTTATCAATATCCTGCTCGCCCAGCACTTCCATATAAAACAACAATAAACGATAAGCAGAACGCGCATATTTCAGCTCAGGAATAGTGTGATGTCTGGAATAGACTTCAACAAAACACTCAAATTGTTGTTGATCTAGCAAATACTCCAGCAACACAAAATCCAGTTCTCGCGGAGCCAATACAAACGCGTCTAGATCTAGCAGAATCAATTCTAAATTGTTCTTTGTGATTAAAAATTGATCCCAGCGCAAATCTGGCATCACAGGAACAAATTCATTAACATTTAACTGCTCACATGCGTCTAACGCAGCATTCAGATATGCATTGTCTGTAGTTTTGTCCCCCCCCCACTTATGAGCACTTTTTTCTAGAGTATCTCTCAGACGTTGTTTCCAATGACCACTGTTATATATTGGTTGATGTATTGACCCCCAATTATTCTGTCGATCTTGATGGAGATTCGCTAGATGCTGAGCCAGTTGCTCAACCATTCCAACGCTGATTTTTGAATTATCCGGGACTAAACCATCTACTTCAGGCGTTAAAATATACGACCCATGTTGCCTGCTGCTTTGGGATTGAATCAGTTCAGGTATTTTTAGTGAGGACAGTGATGAAATATGCCCATATAAGGTGTTGAAGCTTGCAATATCGTTCCGTAAATCAACTCCAAAAAGCTGCTGCATAATCTGCCAGAAAGGCGATTCAGTATTGCTGCACACTTTCAGAAAATAATTACCCTGTGTAGATTTCAAACGCCATAAATCATGGGTACTGTCTGCAAAACGTTGTGGAATAAATTCGGCATTTTCAGCCGCTATTTCATTCGGTAATGTTTCAATCAGCGCTGCTGGTATTTTCTTATTATCCTTTTGCTTCATGAATTTACGTAAATCGCGCTAGATTAGGTATTAGAGAGTATAAGGTATTTTTCAAAACAAGAGTGTTTACTATATAATGCTCTGCTAATTAACTTTAACATCTGCTCCTACTATGTTCTATACAGAATCTTTCGATGTCATTATCATCGGCGGCGGTCACGCCGGCACTGAAGCTGCTCTTGCGCCTGCGCGCATGGGACTGAAAACATTATTACTCACCCATAATATTGAAACCATTGGACAGATGAGTTGTAACCCTGCCATCGGCGGTATCGGTAAAGGCCATATCGTAAAAGAAATCGATGCACTGGGTGGTGCAATGGCACATGCAGCTGATAAAGGCGGCATCCAGTTTCGCACACTAAATGCCAGTAAAGGCCCAGCGGTTCGTGCAACACGTGCACAAGCTGATCGCTCTTTGTACAAAGCGGCGATTCGTAAAATGGTCGAAGCCGAAGAAAACCTGCAAATCTTTATGCAAGGTGTTGACGACTTAATTATTGAAAATGATCGAGTGGTTGGCGTGAGTACCGAAATGGGGCTGAAGTTCAAAGCCAAAGCAGTGGTTTTAACAGTAGGAACTTTCCTTGGTGGTAAAATTCACATCGGTATGGAAAATCATTCTGGCGGACGCATGGGTGATCCACCATCGATTGCTTTAGCTGATCGTTTACGCGAAATGCCGTTTAGAGTAGACCGTTTAAAAACCGGAACACCTGCACGTATTGATTCGCGCAGTATCGATTACAGCAAACTACAAGAGCAGCCAGGCGATACCCCTATTCCTACATTTTCATACATGGGAAAAAAGGAAGATCATCCAGAGCAAATTTCTTGTCATATCACATACACCAATTCGCGCACGCACGACATCATTCGTGCGAGCCTTGATCGTTCGCCCCTATATTCCGGTGTAATCGATGGGGTTGGGCCGCGCTATTGTCCTTCTATCGAAGACAAGATCGTGCGCTTTGCAGATAAAGACAGTCACCAGATATTCATCGAGCCTGAAGGTTTAAATACCTACGAAATCTACCCTAATGGTATTTCAACGAGTATGCCGTTTGATGTGCAGTTTGAATTTATTCGCTCTATAGAAGGCTTTCAAAACGCTCATATCACTCGACCGGGTTACGCGATTGAATACGACTTTTTTGATCCACGTGATCTTAAGCCAACGCTTGAAACCAAATTTATTGATGGCTTGTTTTTTGCAGGTCAAATCAATGGCACAACCGGCTATGAAGAAGCTGGCGCTCAGGGCTTGCTTGCAGCGACTAACGCAGCACTCCAAGTTCAGGGCAAAGATTCATGGTTCCCGAAACGCAGTGAAGCCTATATCGGCGTAATGGTTGATGACTTAATCACCCACGGTACGCAAGAGCCTTACCGTATGTTTACCAGCCGTGCTGAGCATCGTCTGTTATTGCGTGAAGACAATGCAGATTTACGTTTAACTGAAATTGGTTACAAGATTGGCCTTGTTGACGAAGAACGCTGGCGCGCATTCAACATCAAACGCGAGCAAGTTGAAATCGAAATGCAACGTTTGCGCGACACCGTTATGCACCCTGCTGATGTCAATACAGAACAAAACGAGCGCATTTTCAAAGGCTCTTTAAGTCGCGAATACCGCCTAAACGAACTACTACGACGCCCAAATGTTAGCTATGCTGACTTAATGTCTATCGACAAGTTTGGTCCAGCGGTTGAAGACCCAAAAGTTGCGGAACAAGTCGAAGTACAGTTTAAATACGCGGGTTATATCGATCGCCAACAGCTTGAAATTGATAAACAGAAAAATCATGAAGAGACGGTTCTACCCGATGATTTTGATTATTCAACGATCAAAGGCGGCCTTTCAAATGAAGCATTACAAAAGCTACAAGATCAAAAGCCTACGACGATTGGACAAGCTTCGCGTATCCCTGGCATTACACCAGCGACTATTTCGATTTTGATGGTACATCTGAAGAAACACCGTTACCAGAAAGCTAGCTGATACTCGATCTTAGAAGAGAATTTATAAAAAATGTCGCACGATCAACTCTGGGAACAAGGGCTAGAGCAACTCGGTTGCCAGCCTGATGAGTCTCAATTAGCTCAGTTAAAGCAATACGTTGAGTTACTCAATCGTTGGAATAAAACCTACAACCTCACAGCAGTGCGTGAGATTCAGGATATGATTCCATTGCATATTTTCGATAGCCTTGTGGTCGCTGATTTCATTAAAGGCGATAACTGTTTGGATGTCGGTAGTGGCGCAGGTTTGCCTACTATTCCGCTAGCGATTATGCAGCCGGATCGTGAATTTATGGCTGTCGATACCAACGGTAAAAAAACGCGATTTATTCAACAGGCGATTATTGAGCTGGGTTTGAAAAATGCCAAGGTTTCTCAAGCGCGTATTGAAAGTTTAGATTCTGAGATTAAATACGATGCGATTATTAGCCGTGCCTTTGCCTCGGTATTTGACTTCCTAGAAGGCTCATCAGATCAGTTAGCCTCAGGCGGAACGTTGTATGCCATGAAGGGACAATACCCAACAGGTGAATTACAGTATATTCCGAAAAAATATACTTTAACGCAATTGCATTCGATGGAGGTCCCTTTCGTCGATGGTGAACGCCATCTGCTTGAATTTACCATGAGTCAGACAACAGCATAAATTAAACTAGCCAAAGGACAACGCATGAAACTAAAGCATTCACGTTCGGTTTTTTACCTATTTACCGCAATGGTGATTAGTAGTGTTGTCATTGGCAGTTATTGTAAAACCAAATTTATGCCGGTGAGCAATGCCAATGCGGCAACGTCTTCGGCTGCTTCTACAACTACTTCTTCTACAACTGCAGATAACAAATCTAAATATGCCGATGTAGATGTTGCAATGGAGTTAGTCAAAGTTGGCGAACACAGCTATTACGTCCAAGGTAAAGCGGGGATCGCTACTGATAATGCAGGTTTTATCTCAAATGCAGGCGTAGTAATCACAGATGCTGGCGTGGTGTTATTTGATGCGCTGGGAACACCTTCTTTAGCGAATAAGCTACTGCAGAAAATACGTGAAATAACGGATCAACCTATCGTTAAAGTGGTTGTCAGCCATTATCACGCTGATCATATTTATGGCTTGCAGGTATTTAAGGAACAAGGCGCAGAAATTATTGCGCCAGATGGTATTTATGAATACATCGACTCGGAAGTTGCCAGTAGCCGTCTGGAAGAAAGACAGTTTTCACTGGACCCCTGGGTGAATGAAAACACCTACATCGTTAAACCCGATAAGATTCTTGATGATACGGAAAAATTCACTGTCGGCAATATTGATTTCACCATCAATATCATTGGCAAAGCCCACTCTGATGCTGATTTAACGCTATTTGTTGAAAACGACAAGGTGCTTTTTACTGGTGATATCCTGTTCGAAGGTCGTGTGCCCTTTATAGGAAACCATACAAAACACTGGCTAGAAACATTACAAAGTCTGGAAACCAATCAGGTAACAGCCTTGGTTCCCGGCCATGGCCCTGCCGCAAAAGATCCGCAAAAAGCAATTACATTGACGCGAGAGTATTTAGCCTATATGCGTGAAAAAATGGCGATTGCCGTGGAAGAGATGATTGATTTTGATGAAGCCTACGAAGAAGTAGATTGGTCAAAGTACGCAGAATTACCTGCGTTCGAAGCCGCTAATAGACGCAATGCATTTCAGGTTTATCTGTCATTAGAACTAGAGTGATAGTGCCCTAAATAAACAGATTAAATAAACAGACTAATTGAATAGAAACCCACCTCCCCACTTACGGGCACTTTTTTAAAAAAAACTGCCCGTAAGTGGGGAGGTGGGTTTATTTGTTTTTATCGAATACTATCTGTTTTTGTTCTGCTTTAATCCGACTGATTCGTCTATCAGTCATCGCCAAAACACCTGCAAATACAATAATTATGATGCCAATGATGGTTTTATAATCCAGAACCTCATCCCAGATTATCCAACCAAATAAAGCGGCAAAAGCAACTGCGGTATAAGTATAAGGACCAAGTTGGCCAGCAGGCGCATGACTGTAAGCTTTGCTCAACGCTAATTGTCCTATGGTTGAGAAGATTGCAATACCCGCTAACGAAGCTAGTTGAATCCAGCTTAAACTCACCCAGTTTAGCAGCGCTGGAATTGCTGAGACCAAGGTCCCAATCAGTGCGAAGTAAAACACGATTCGTCCCGGTGTTTCTGTGGCGGTCATTTTACGAATAATAACCTTAGCAAGTCCTGCCAGCATCGCCCCAACTAATGCCAATAAAACGACCAGATTGAATTCTCCCGCGCCTGGATTAATGATTAATACAACACCAAGAAATCCAACTATGATGGCGATAATCGTTTTCAAACCAATACTTTCTTTGATCCAGAAAAAGGCAAAAATCGGAATAAAAATCGGCGACGTCTGTTTCAATAAGGATGCTTGCGCCAGCGGCAAATGCCCCCACGAGTAAAACAAACAAACCATTGCCGACAAACCAACCACACTTCTAGCGATGTGCAGACCGATATGCTTGGTATGAAGTCTTGAAATACCCTTCCTCATTAGCCATGGCACTAATATTAATAGGCCAACAAAATTTCGGATGAATACGATTTGCTCTATGGATACTTCAGTAGATATGGTTTTAATTATCATCCCTGTGGCCAGAATTGCCAGTTCTGCCAGAATGATTAAAAAGGCACCAAGGGCGATGTTATGGGATTGCATAGAGCGATTACTTCTCTTTGATTAAGGTACCTGCTTCTTATTTATGCTTAGTTATATGTAGATAAAACTAATCAAAGTGAACAAATCAGGGTTTTCAGTTATGAGATCAAACCACTATTTTTGATGCCATCAAACATGAACTGAACGGCTAATGCGCAAAGAATAACGCCGAAAACACGAGTGATTACTTGCAAACCGGTAACACCAATAAAGCGATGTAACTGGCTCGCACCAATCAGTGAAATATAGGTAATTAGCATGATGCTTAGCAGACCTAAAACAACCATACTTTGTTGTGCAATATCACCCTGAACATTGGCCATCAATAGAATAACTGCACCCATTGCACCAGGACCGGCTATAAGCGGAGTAGCGACGGGAAACACACTGATATCGTGACTGGTCTCGGCTTCTTCAACCTCATCTTCTGTTGCAGAAGTACCGCCAGAATGTCGGGCAAAGACCATATCAATGCCGATCAATAATAATAAGATACCACCAGCCACGCGTAATGCAGGCAGCGTAATACCCAGGGAACTCAATATAGCTTCGCCAAGAAAAGCAAACGCTAGAAGAATACAGGTAGCAATCAACACGCCTTTTAAAGCTATTTTACTTTTAGTGCGCGCACTTCTCTGGGACGTTAACCCCGCAAATACAGCAGCCACGTCGATAGGTCCGACAGTGGCGAAGAATGTTGTTAGCGCTAGAATGTAAGTTTCGAACATAATAAATAGCTACTAAAGAATGGCTTATACAAACACCATATAAATTCTGAAAATAAAAACGCCCCCTAAGTAGGGGGGTGGGTTTTAATTCATCTATTGTAGTTGGATATTTAAATTTTGCCCGCGAATAATAGTATTTTTTAAGTTAAATATTATTTAAGTATTCTTATTCGCCGAGCACTTTTTAGCTAAGCGCACTTTTTAGATAAGCGCGCTTTTAAGCTAAGAACAGCTTATTTAAGCACGCCATGTAGGCGTTTGATCATATCTTTGAATACTTTTGGGTTTGCCGCAACAATATCACCCGACTTCAAATGCGTTTCGCCACCTTGCATATCACCAACAAGACCACCTGCTTCTTGCACTAATAGCACACCTGCAGCGATATCCCATTCTTGTAATCCGAATTCCCAGAAACCATCGTATCGACCTGCTGCAACATACGCCAGGTCTAGCGAAGCAGAACCTGCTCGTCTAACGCCAGCTGTATTCAGCATCAACGCTTTCATTGTTAGCTGGTAAGTATCAACGATTTCAGCTTGATCTGGACGGTATGGAATTCCGGTTCCCAGCAATGCATTTTCTAACGACAAACGTTTAGAAACACGAATGCGACGATTATTTAAAAATGCGCCACCACCTCGTGATGCATGGAATAAATCATCTCTCATCGGGTCGTAAACAACACCTTGATCGATTTTTCCATTTTTCTTAAGTGCGATTGAAACCGCGTAATGTGGTACACCGTAAAGGAAATTTGTAGTTCCATCGAGAGGATCAATAATCCATTCGTATTCTTTAGAAGTACCTTCTATTTTTCCGCTCTCTTCGCCGATAAAGCTATGATCCGGATACGCTTTTTTCAAAATACCGATAATAGTATCTTCTGCAGCGCGATCTATTTCAGAAACAAAATCATTTTTGTCTTTGTTTTCGATCTGTAACTGGTCGATCCTATCGGCACTGCGCGCAATGATGTCGCCAGCTTCGTGGGCGGCTTTAATAGCCATATTTAACATAGGATTCATAACAATTTCCGTAAATAGTAGTTCATCAGATCAAACAATTTTATAGTTATCTCGGTATTATCTTAATAGATAATTACTGAGATTATTTCAGCCGCGAGAGTCTAACAGAAAACGATCCTAAATTCCCCAGTTGATCGCCTTCTATTGCTAATTAAATTATCAAAATGCGATCTATTGCTATATTGTTCCTGACTTAGTCATACTACAGCATAAAGTGTGCTGTTCTATTGAGGAATTTAAGATGAACGACAAGCCATTAGATAACATCAGAATTGTTATGATTCACACGTCTCATCCAGGAAATATTGGCGCTGCAGCACGTGCCATGAAAGTAATGGGGTTATCTGATCTCTATTTGGTAAATCCCAAGTCTTTTCCTGATGAACAAGCCAATGCAATGTCTGCTAATGCCACTGATATTCTAGACAATGCCACCGTCGTATCAACCTTAGCCGAAGCGATAGCCGATTGCCAATTAGTGGTAGGGAGCAGTGCCAGACATGAGCGAACCTTGAGCTGGGATATTCAAGATTCTCGGGAATGTGGAGAAACCCTTGCGCAACACGCCGTCAAAGCTAAAGTCGCGTTGTTATTTGGTCGCGAGAGTTCTGGACTTACAAACGATGAACTCGCGGTTTGCCAGCATTTGGTACACATTCCTACTAATCCTGATTACAGTTCTTTGAATGTCGCATCTGCGGTTCAGTTACTGGCTTATGAATGCCGAGTCGCTGCATTAAAAGACAGCCCTACAGCCCCCCTTATCGCCAAAGAAAAATCAGAAAAAGAGCAGGAAGATGAATGGGTTACATCAGAAGAACTTGATGGTTTTTATCAGCATTTAAAACAAGTCATGGAAGACGTTGAATTTTTAGACCCGGAAAACCCCAAACACTTGATGACCCGTTTAAGACGCCTCTATTCCCGATCTGGCATGACACGAAGCGAACTCAATATTCAACGCGGATTTCTCGCCGCTATTCAAAAGAAAAAATGTTAAATAATTACATCAAATAAGGACATAAATAATTGCTTAAAATCACTCTCATTCAGCTTAGGCTCAGCCGTTAGGCGTAAAATCATTGAAATAAGATAGATAATTGTCTATTTTTAAGTGAAAGAGCATTCCGGTTTAGATAATTCTTAGTTAAAGACAAAACCCGTTTTACGCTCTTAAAAATAAAAATAAAATGATTTGAGAGAATGAGCAATGAATAATCAAAAGCATACCGTTAACGAAGGCTTTCGTGAGCCAAAGGTATATAGCACAACAGGCTTTAAGGACACATTAGCATCACCACTCTTTTATTCTGTGGCGGCTGTGGCCCTGGTTTTGGGAATCGCATCTATATTTGGCTTTCTACAAAATCCATTAAAACTTAAAGCCGTTGCTAATGCTGTACATAACAAGGTTCATATAAGCAGCCCTGTTCGAAGCAGTCCCCGCAATAATTTATATTCTCTGGAACAGTCTTTTAAAAACAAAGACTACAGAACAGATAAGAATCAAATTCAAAATCAGCCGCAATCGGTTGAAGTTGAACAGCCACAAAATATGGGTGGCTTAAATCGCGTTTCGTTTAATTACGATGTGACTGCAAATGACTTCTGGACAGATTTAGATACTTCTAGTCTTGAATCGGCTGTTGAAGAAAGTGCGAGACAGGATTTAGAAGCTTCTTTGCTTGGCGCTCCCCTAGGATCTGAATTCCATCAGCAACTAGAATTAGAAGCGATGCCACTCAATGATTCTATTTACAGCTTGAACACTACGCCAACGAGTATTTAACAGACCTTTGATTCATAACCTTTGATTCATAACCTTTGATTCATGACCCTTGGTTCAGGAATCTAGTTTCTGAATCAATGCTGCTTCCAACTCCGCCTGTTTTTCTTCTGAAGTAACAGGCTTTCCGCTGTTTGTGGTTACAAGGAAAATATCTTCGGCAATTTCACCTAATGTCGCAATTCGCGCATTATGAATATTGATCCCATACTGGGTAAATACCTCACCAATTCTGGTTAAAATGCCTGCACCATCAGCAGTATTGATCAATATTTCAGTTTGTTGATGCTGCGTATTCAAGCTAAATTCAACCGATGTTTTAGTGTCAAAATGCTTTAACTGTCTTGGCATTCTATGATGATCGAAATTATACGAAGGTTGCTCTTGAGATAAATTTTTCTTAATCGTATCTAACAGCTGTTGTTTATCATCATAGCTACTCAATGGTTTGCCATCGTTATCTAACAAATAAAATGTAAACAAATCATAATCGTCATTTGTCGATGTGATGCTCGCCCCAACTGTATTGAGACATTGCTGTTCTATCGCAGATGTTATTTTTACAAACAGTCCATACCGATCTCTGGTGTAAATTAACAATACCGAGCTTTTGGTAACACTGCTGTCGGCAATTTTTATGATTGCTTCTTCTGTATCTTCTACCAAGGTATTCTGAGTAGTTAGCAGACTTTTATTTTCGGCAATTTCTTTGATATGCCAGAAAAGTCTCTCAGCAGAAAATTGCACAAAATAATCATCATCAAATCGCTTCCAGAATCGTTCGCTGACTGCCTGATCCATGCCATTTTCTGCAATCATGGCTAATACAGCCTGTTTCTTACTCTGTATTTCTCGCTCAATAATGTCTTCGTTACTATCCGTTTTAGCCACTTCGTTCTGTAGATATTTTCGCGTATTTTTAAATAATTCAATCAGCAATGAATGCTTCCAACTGGTTAGAAGCGTTGGGTTCGTGCCCTTAATATCACTAATAGTTAAGATATGTAAGTATTCTAGCCGTTCCAAAGTACCAACAACTTCCACAAAATCTTTTATCACTTCGGGGTCATTAATATCTTTGCGTTGCGCGATACTACTGATCAACAGATGATTTTCTACCAGCCAGCTAACCAGCTGAGAATCTTCTTCGCTAAGCGCGTGAGAGCGACAGAATTCAAGCGCATCGACAGCACCTAATTCGGAATGGCTACCGCCTCTACCCTTTGCAATATCATGGAATATACCCGCCAGAACAAGCAGCATTGGTTTCTCGATATGCTTGAAAAGCTCATGACAGAAAGGGAGTTCTTTGGCGCCCTTTTCGATACTCAAGACACGGATGTTACGCACCACATTTAAGGTGTGATCATCCACGGTATACGCATGAAAAAGGTCATACTGCATACGACCAACAATATTACCGAAAGCTGGAATATACGCAGCCAGAACCCCGTAGCGATTCATTCGTCTTAAGACAAAATTCACTCTGTGATTAGCGGATACAATATTAATAAACATATGTTTATTATGAGGATTATCGCGAAAACCCTGATCTACCAGATGTAAATTACGGCGCAATTCTCGAATAGTTGCTGGCGTTAAGCCTTTAAGATTAGGCACTGTTTGCAATATATGAAAAACTTCAAGAATCGTATGCGGTTGCTTACTGAATAAGTCTTTTTGCGCCAAATCCAGATAGCCGCCCTGATTACAGTAAAAGTTATTGATGGATATTGGCTCAGCCTGATTCTCCAATAAAATACGTTGTCTGAGTAAACCCAGTAGAATTTCATTAAGTCGTTCTAATTGCGTAATGGTTTTGTAATAACTCTGCATGAACGCTTCAATCGACTCATTGTGCTCATCATTGGTATAACCGAATGCATGCGCGAGATCTCGCTGATGATCGAATAGCAGTCTGTCTTCTTTGCGTCCCGTTATCTGGTGTAAGGCAAAACGTACTTTCCAGAGAAAATCTCGTGCTTCGATGAGCGATTCGTATTCTTTGGGGTTGAGCAAGTCATTATCTTTTGCATCACTCAGCGTTTTTAACGAGCCGATACCGTATTCACGCAATGTAATCCAGCCGATCATTTGCAAATCACGCAATCCACCCGGGCCATCTTTCAAATTGGGTTCCACGCGGTAAGCAGTGTCGCCATAGCGCAGATAACGGTCTTCCTGTTCTTTGATTTTCGCTTTGAAAAAATCCTGACTGTTCCAGATTTTATCTACGGAGATGAGATTTTTAAGCTGATGATAAACGTCTTCATTACCACACAGAAAACGTGACTCAATCAGATTCGTAATCACGGTTAAATCATCCGTCGCTTCTGTTACGCACTCATCCAGAGTTCGTACACTGTGCCCTATTTCCAGACCTAAATCCCATAGCTGGGTAACAAAATCCGATAGCTTGGCTTCTTCTTCTGCGCTCGGCTCTGTTGCTAACAAAATCAATAGATCAACATCAGAAGCAGGATGCATTTCCTCTCTGCCATAACCACCCACGGCAACTAAGGCGGCGGAGAGTGAATCATTAGCATTACCACTATTTTGCTGGGACCACATCGATTGCAATAAACCATCAATAGTCTGGCTGCGTTGCTTGAGAATGTCCTGAATTTCAACTCCATCTTCAAATTGCTGCTGCAATTGTTGATTATTGAGTTGTAAGGTTTTTTTAAGGGATGGAGTAGAAGTCATGGTGGGATTATGCACGATTTAGAGATAACTTAAATACACCCCCCTACTTTTAGGCCTTTTTTTGTAGCTATCATTCTCAATACCCAATTTTTACCCAATAAATAATGAATTAAATAGTAAATAATGACGAATAAACGCTGAATAAATACCTTATTACAGCGCAATTTGTTATCCTTGCGCGGCTATAACTATTGAGTTTTGATTACAGCATTGATGCTTTAAACTTACGCACTACTTTGCTATAAATCTGTTACAAATATCGCTATGAAACCTGTATTCGCCCTTGTCGGCCGACCTAATGTCGGTAAATCCACTTTATTTAATCGCTTAACCAAATCGCGAGATGCATTGGTGGCTGATTTTCCTGGCTTAACCCGTGATCGCAAATACGGTCAAGGCGTTCTAGGTACTGATAACACCGAAATCGAACGTGACTATCTGGTTATCGATACCGGCGGCTTAAGCGGTGATGATGCGGGTATCGACGAATACATGGCAAACCAGACATGGTTGGCAGTGGATGAAGCGAATACCGTTTTATTTATGGTGGATGGTAGAGAAGGACTTACCCCTGCAGATCATTTAGTCGCAGATCGATTACGCAAAGCGGGTAAAACAGTTTATCTGGTCGTCAATAAAACCGATGCAGTTGACCCGGAACAAGCCAAAGCAGAGTTCTATCAACTAGGTTTTAAAGACGTATTCGCCATAGCTGCAGCACATGGTCGCGGTGTTACGTCGATGATCGAAAAGCTGCTCGAAAAATTCCCGGTTGAAGAAGAAGAGACGATTCCTGAAGAGCACGCGGATAGCATTCGCATTGCCTTTGTTGGTCGCCCAAATGTGGGGAAATCGACACTCATCAATCGTATTATGGGTGAAGAACGCGTAGTCGCGTTTGATAAGCCTGGTACCACACGCGACAGTATTTACGTTCCTTATGAACGTGATGGTAAAAAATACACGCTGATTGATACTGCGGGCGTTCGTCGTCGTGGCAAAGTAAAAGAGGCGATTGAAACCTTTAGCATCATCAAAACGCTAGAAGCGATCAAGCAGGCACATGTCGTAATTATGCTGCTAGACGCGCATGAAACAATTACGGATCAAGATGCGCATTTACTGGGATTAATATTAGATGCTGGCAGATCTTTGGTTGTTGCGATTAATAAATGGGATGGTCTGGACGAATATGCGAAAGACCAAATCAAAGTTAAATTAGAAGTTAAACTACCCTTCCTCGACTTTGCTGATAAACACTTTATTTCTGCACTGCACGGCACAGGTGTCGGACATTTATACAAATCTGTCCACGAAGCCTACGATTCTGCCATGCTTGATGTACCTACTGCTCGTATGACACGAATTCTACAAACTGCGACTGAAGCCCACCAACTTCCAATTGTTGCGACGCGTCGTATCAAACTTCGTTATGCACACCAAGGTGGCAGCAACCCGTTCACCGTTATTATTCATGGCAATCAGACCAATCGTGTTCCCGGTTCATACAAACGTTATTTGATGAATTATTTCCGCGAGACGCTGAAGCTTAAAGGTACTCAGGTAAAAATAGAATTCAAAACGGGCGAGAACCCCTTCGAAGGAAAAGACGATAAGCGCGCCAAGCTCTCTCCTTCTCAGATGTTCCGTAAAAGGAAGAAAAGCCCACATGCTGCAAAAATAAATAAAACCAGTAAAAAGAAAAAATAGAAAGACCAATAACCCGCCTATCAATTAATCCTGATACGGCGGGTTTTTATTTTGGCGAGAAATAGAACCTTTTTATTAAAAACAAAACTAAACACTATACTGTTAAAAATACTGATAAAAAATACACCAACAAAAAGGGGAAAGCGTGAATATCAAAGGATTGATTAACACACTGCTAGCGACATTATCTATTTTGCTGTGCACCGCAACGCTTGCCAAATTGCCCGTCGGCATGAACACCAATGAAATTCAGCACGTTGATTCGAGCGCTCCGTTTGTCAATGTGTTCAAAATGGCGATGCCGTTTAAAGACGCTAAAAAACTCACCCATGGACATATTCAATACGATCGTGATGGTTGGCCTGTTGACTTAAAAGGCGGAAAGGCAGGCAGTTACATGATTCACTGGCTTCCAGCAGGCACCCTTCCCGAAGGTAATTATACGGTTCTTTATGATGGTGAAGGCCAACTGGCATACGAAGGCGATGCTAAAATTGTTCACTCTTCGCCCGGCAAAGACATTGTTGAATTTCGTTCTGGGCATGACAAATTCATGCAGGTCGCGCTTTTAATAAAGCGCTCCGAACCTAATAACTATGTACGCAATATTCGAGTAATCATGCCAGGCGGCATTTGCGCAAACGATCCATTCACAAGGGTTAACAGCGCAAACCAATGCCGTGGAAATTTCCTATCGTTTGAAAAGCATCACAAAAAAATTATCTTCAACCCTGATTACTTGAGATTCATGAAAGACTTTAAAGTGATCAGAATGATGAATATGTCCGGTATCACTCGTAACCCGATCAAACACTGGAAGCAAATGCCCCACATGAGCAAAGCAACATGGGCAGGTTACGAAGGCACACGTGGCGCGCCATTATCGGTGATGGTTAAGCTGGCGAATGTGCTCAACCGAGACCCCTGGTTCAATATCCCCCACGCTGCCGATGACAAGCTCGTCAGGAAGTATGCGTCTTATGTAAAGAAACACCTGCGACCTAACCTGAAAGCATATATTGAATACACCAACGAAGCCTGGAACCCCGGATTTTTACAAATGCATTATGCGAAAGATATGGGGACTAAACTTCGACTCGATCCTGATCCTAATGTCGCCGGACAAAAATTCTATTCACAACGCTCTGTAGAAATCTTCAAAATATTCCAGCAGGTGTTTGGTAATTCGAGCAGTAATCGTATTGTCAGAGTCATGGGAGCGTGGTCGGCAAATCGTTATATGACGCCTGTGGTGATGGAACATAAAGGCGCTTATAAACATGTCGATGTGATGGCGATAGCGCCCTATTTCTTTGTACACCAAAAAGCGCTTTCAGGTGTGAATAGCGTACCGAGTGTTTTTGCCCTGCTAAAAGACGATCAGAAAAACCCATATTCGATGAATAACGTCTACAAGATGATTCAAGTACAAATGGATTTAGCAAAAAAATACGGCGTCAAACTCGCGGCTTATGAAGGGGGACAGCACCTTACCGCTCCTGGGACTAAATCCACACGAGATCATCCCAACCCATTCCTTATTGGAGCAAACCGCGCGCACCCAATGGAAAAATTCTATATTGAATTTTTACAAAACTGGGACAGAATTACCGAAGGTGGATTATTCGTTGCGTTTTCCGCACCACGGACCTGTCAGTTTTATGGTTGCTGGGGAGTAAAAGAGCACCTTAATCAACCACCTGAAAAAGCACCTAAATATAGAGGTTTACAACGATTTTTCTAAACCTTGTAAAAAAAGGCCTATAAGTAGGGGGGGGTACTTTTTTTAATTCACCCCTCTAGTTACCATGAGCTAGCCATTTCGTTTTTTTGAAATGGACAACTCATGTATGCCAGAGCTTAAAACTAGCTCGCCGATAGGCGATACTAGATTTTAGCGTGTATTTAGGCACTTATTCCGTTTATAGTACGCCTTTTGACTGAATACGAAGCACATCAAAAATGATCATTATGTACGGCATCAAAAATTGCGACACAATCAAAAAAGCGCGCAATTATCTGGAAAAAAATAACATCCCTTATGAGTTTATAGATTTTCGCGAAGATGGTTTAAACCCAGTGCAATTACGCGCATGGATGAAAGAACTAGGCTGGGAAAAAATCATCAATAAGCGCAGCACAACCTGGCGCAACCTCCCAGACGAAACCAAAGAAAACATGAATGAAACTCTGGCTTTAGTCGTTGCAGAAGACCAACCAACGATTATTAAGCGACCTGTTTTAGAACTTCCTGATCAGGTAATGGTTGGTTTTTCTGAAAAAACCTATGCCACTTTGCTGTAAAATATTCACATGTCTAATACCTTAAATCTCACAAAAGAACTGATCTCCCGCAAATCCGTAACACCGAAAGATGAAGGCTGTCAGGATTTACTCATCGAACAACTTGAACCTATTGGCTTTGTAGCCGAGAAACTCAACTTTGGCGAAGTCGAAAATATCTGGCTACGCAAAGGCACAGAAGCACCTGTTTTTTGCTTTGCAGGTCATACTGACGTTGTACCGACCGGCCCTTTAGAAAGCTGGGATAGTGATCCTTTTTCTGCTGAGATACGTGATGGGAAGTTGTTCGGGCGTGGCACCGCAGATATGAAAGGTAGCATCGCCGCATTCACTGTCGCCTGCCAACGCTTTGTCGCAGACTACCCCAATCATAAAGGCTCAATCGCCTATTTGATTACCAGTGATGAAGAAGGACCTGCCACAGACGGTACGGTCAAAGTCATAAAAACACTGGAAGAACGCAACGAAAAAATTGACTGGTGTTTAGTCGGCGAACCGTCATCTACTAACGAAGTGGGTGATGTCATCAAAAATGGTCGCCGCGGATCTCTCGGCTGCTGGTTACAAATTAACGGCAAACAAGGTCATGTGGCGTATCCGCATTTAGCTGAAAACCCCATCCATCTAACTGCGCCAATGCTAGAAGAACTAACGGCAATGGAGTGGGACAAGGGTAATGATTTTTTCCCGCCTACAACTTTTCAGGTATCGAACTTAAATTCGGGTACTGGCGTGACAAATGTTATTCCTGGGACCTTGAAAATGATTTTCAATTTCCGCTTTTCTACGGAAATTACACCAGAAGAATTACAACAACGCGTTGAAGCTCTTCTCGATAAGCATAAGCTCAATTATGAAATCAAATGGGTTTTATCCGGCATGCCATTTTTAACAGCGGAAGGAAATTTGGTTGATGCTGCAGTCTCTGCGATCAAAGAAGTACGTGGAATTGATACCGAGCTTTCAACCAGCGGTGGAACATCGGATGGACGTTTTATTGCACCTACAGGTGCTCAGGTGCTGGAGCTTGGGCCAACCAATGCAACCATTCACCAAATCAATGAATGTGTCGGAGAAGATGAATTAGAGCAGTTAGAGAATATCTATTACGCGATGCTTAAGAAATTACTCGCTTAGAAATATAGTTTAAAGCAGGAGGTGAGCCTTGAATAGCCACCTCCCTACTTTGAAGGCGTTTTTTAGAAATCTTTACCCAGCATTTCTTCTTTAAGGCTAGTTTGCGCTGGCTTACCAGACAACCAGATTCCAAATAAAGCCTGTTTAATCGGTAATCCACGAACAACAGTAGTTTGTTTTTTATTCTTTAACACTTGTGTTCCACCGCCCGGCGTATAAACCAAGTCGAAAACATCACCTTTATTCACTTTTTCTGTAAAAGCAGCCTTCAACAGCTGATCTATTTGTGGCTGAATCGGTGCAGTATTTCCACCTGTAGAATTATTGAAGCCAGTAATTAGTGCTTTTTTCATTTTATCTGCACTCGCAAAACCAGAAAGCACTTTCATGCGAATTGCCATCGGCGCGTTTGCCGCAACGATTTGTTTGGCATCGCCACTTTTTTTCTGTAGATAAAGTCCTGCACGGTAAACAGAAATTACAAATTTGGTTCGGGTTCCAACACCATTCAAAACGAGTTGTTGTCCGCCCGCTGACAACGTCTTTGGCATATCAGCTGCAGAAGTAACTGAATAAGGTAGTATCAATAAGATAAAAGAAAGGAATGAAAGTGACAATAGTCGCATGTAGGTCTCCAGTGTAATATATGATTATTTTTGTAAGCTTTTAACCAGCTTATTTAGTGAGTAATAAACTCGCTTAGCTTTGTTCATAAAACTCGAATAAGATTATAGGACATATTTACAACGATATAGCTCCTGACCAGCCTCCTTGTATTTTTTCTCAAATAAAGTCAAAGGCTTAAAAGACTCACCAACATCAATCACCTCAACGCCAGAACTTTTCACACCCTCTAAACCGCTGTATGCAAGGGCCTGACAAAACTCATCTGCATAAACTTTCCAATTGGTTCGCAGCTCGACCTCCCCGCCTAACGCCAATAAAGACGGATAAGCAGGGTGCGCGTGCCAGCGACGTTTCAAATGTTTGGATTTAGGATACGGATTAGGATACAAAATGGTGTGCTTTACTGTTTTCCAGCCTGCTCTTTGCGCCAACATCCAGAAGTCAGCACAATCTGCCTGAACTAAAATCGCATTCTCAGGAATAGCATCGTCATATTGTTTCGATAATCTGACTGCCGAACGATCTATGCCAATAACTAATGCATCTGGATTCTGTTTGGCGATTATTCGGGTACTTACAGCAGTCCCACAAAAAGAGTCCATAAGTAGGGGGGTGCCTTTAGCTAATGCATCTTCTACTTGCTGTTGAATTTTACTAAAAGCGTCTAAGGTGTGTTCTGCAATGGGTTTTCTATAAGTATTCCCACAATGCTTACGCACGACTTTTTCGAGATTTTCGTGAATACCTTGTTGTGCATCAGTGATCGCGCGGGAGTTATTTTTAAGGTCTTGATCAAGACCTTGGTTAAAGTTTTGTTCTAGTTTTTCCATGTATCTGTTTGAGTAATTCTATATCAACGTAATCATAGCCCATTGCGTCACCCTCTATCACTGTAAAAGGTGAATTAGGCTCACCAAATTGATCTAATACCAGACTGGCCCCAGTGAAATCATCGTCTTTGGTGTAATCGTTAATGGTAATAATGGTTTTAAGCTTTGCGCCTAACGAAGATTTAATCCCATTCATGGAATCCTCAAATGCCAGACAAGCTTCTGCTTTGATACTCATTTGCTGCATTGCCCATGTGTATATATCAGGAGCTGGTTTTTTCTCGGGTACGATATCCCCTGCTGCGATTACTTCAAACCAATCGATGGATTCTTTACCTAAGTTTGACGAAAGTAGATAGGTCACATTTTCAGGCGTGGTAGTCGTAGCAATTGCCAAACGCAATCCTGCTTCTCGTGCAGACAGGATCAATCTTTCCACTCCTGATCGTAAAGGAATAGCGCCAGATTTGAGTAACTCTAGATAAAAATACGTTTTACGCTTATGTAAATTTGCAATAAAAGTCGTAATGTCTTGTTCAAGCTTGAAATCATTCAAGTATTTTTCAAGGTAAAAGCGAATACGTTCTTTTCCGCCAGTCACTTGCAATAGTTCGCCATAAAGCTCTGGCGTCCAATCCCAATCCAGCCCTGCTTCGGTAAACGCTTGATTGAAAGCAATTCGATGACCATCGCGCTCGGTATCAGCCAATGTTCCATCAACATCAAAGATCAACGCTTCTAACTTACTCATAGATTCACCATCTCAATGTTTATTAAGAGGAAAACTGTACGTGAGAGATGAATTATAAGCTATATAGCTTATGGGTAAGCAATTTATATCTAATTATTATTAGCTACAAACAAAAAAGCCATCGTAGATACGATGGCTTTTTTGGTGTGTTTCTGTAAGAAACAGTAAACGCTGTAAATTAACGTTTAGAGAACTGAGTCGCTCTACGTGCTTTACGAAGACCAACCTTCTTACGCTCAACTTTTCTTGCATCACGAGTTAAGTAACCCGCTTTCTTTAGTGTACCGCGTAGGCTTTCATCGTACTTAAGTAATGCACGTGCAATACCTAAACGAATCGCGCCAGCTTGACCACTGTCGCCACCACCTTTTACTGTAACCATAAGGTCAAAACTTTCACTGTTCTCTGTAGTAACCAATGGTTGCTTAAGAATCATGTGAGCTGTTTCACGTCCAAAGTACTCTTCAAGTGGAAGCTTGTTGATTACGATGTTGCCCGTTCCTTTGCTCATGAAAACACGCGCTGAAGAAGATTTGCGACGTCCGGTTCCGTAGTATTGTGTAGTTGCCATGTTTTTAAATCTCTAATGCTAGTGGTTGCTGAGCGTGATGATTGTGCTCAGGACCTGCGTAAACTTTTAATTTTCTGTACATCTCACGACCTAAAGGACCTTTTGGAAGCATTCCTTTAACTGCAAGCTCGATAACACGCTCAGGCTTGTCATCTAACATCTTACTTAAAGATGCTTCTTTCAGATTACCAACATAACCAGTATGTCTGTAATACATCTTGTTCTTAAGCTTGTTACCAGTCACGTAGATTTTCTCAGCGTTAACGATAACAATGTAGTCACCTGTATCAACGTGTGGTGTGTATGTCGGCTTGTGCTTACCACGTAAACGTAAAGCTACTTCACTTGCCAAACGTCCAAGTGTTTTACCTTCAGCATCGATGACAAACCAGTCACGTTTTACTTCAGCAGGTTTAGTACTAACTGTAATTCCCATTTCAATTCTCCAGAAATGAAGGTCTATTCTTGCAAAAGCCAATGACCGCTCGACACACTCATCAACTAATAAATTATGAATGAACTGATTACTCTCTATCTAGGTGTATAAAATACACAAAAGATTCTGTTGAGCACTCAGATTCAAAGAACGCGACATTTTAGGAGAATCCCACCCAGTATTCAAGCAGTACTTTCAATTAAATCCTTTTTTTTACTAATAAAAGGCACATCTGCTTCAAATATGGATTTAAAACCTAAACAATATCGTTTTTTTACTCTCGATTATTTCACTACATCAAGTTTCAGGGTAGATAATGTATCTTCGCGAATACTCATAAATAAATTTTCATGAGATACAATCGATATACCGTAAGACGGAATAATTTCTTTAACTCTGGTTTGCCATTCTTCTGTGGCAAGTCGATCGGCAAAACATTCTTCAATCGTTTCTAATATTATGGGAACAAGTAATGAAGCGCCCGGAGATGCACCTAAAAGCGCAGCCAAGGTTCCATCAGAAGAATGCACGACTTCGGTACCAAATTCGATCTTACCGCCATCCTCTTCACATTTCTTAATGATTTGAACACGCTGACCTGCGGTTAATAAAGTCCAGTCTTCTTCTTTAGCTTCCGGGTAATACTCACGTAAGGCTTTCATGCGCGTGCCTGATGACTGGAAAGTCTCTTTGATCAAATACTTGATCAAATCAAAGCTTTTCATACCAACTCTCATCATTGGCCAAATATTATTTAAACGAATCGATTTAAATAAATCCAACACTGAACCTTTCTTTAAAAACTTTGTGGTAGAACCCGCAAATGGTCCAAATAATAATGCCTTTTCATCACCAATGATTCTGGCATCTAAATGCGGCACCGACATTGGTGGTGCGCCTACAGAAGCTTTACCATAGACTTTGGCCATGTGGCGTTTAACAATTTCCGGATTTTTACAGACCAGAAATTGACCACTCACTGGGAAACCACCATAACCATTTCCTTCTGGAATGCCTGATTTCTGCAATAAAGGTAGAGATGCTCCACCTGCACCAATAAAAACGAAACCAGCTTTGATATCGTAATTTTCAGCAGTTACTTCATCTTTCAATGAAACCGCCCAACGCTTATCAGCATCTTGTTTTAAATCTTTTACTGACGTATTCAGCAGTAAGTCGAAATGATCCTGCGTCTTCATGTGCTCGATCATACCTAAACTTACAGCGGCAAAATTCACATCTGTGCCATACGGAACTCGCGTTGCTGCAACTTTTTGAGAAGGATCTCTTCCCTCCATGACCAAAGGCATCCATTCTTTTATTTCTTCAGGATCTTCCGAGAATTCCATCGCTGCAAACATAGGGTGACCTATTAGCGCTGCATGACGCTTGCGCAAGAATTCAACATTATCTTCACCCCAGACAAAGCTCACATGAGGCACAGGGTTAATGAATTTTGTAGGTTCAGGCAATGCACCCAATTTAACTAGATACGACCAGTATTGAAGACTTACTTCGTACCTTGCATTAATCCCGTAAGCCCTTTCAACATTCACACTGCCGTCTGGCTGTTGAGGGGTATAATTAAGTTCACAATAAGCGGCGTGCCCTGTACCTGCGTTATTCCAACCATCACTACTTTCCTGTAATGGTTTATCAAGACGCTCAACAATAACAACAGATAAATCAGGATCCAATTGCTTCAGCATAGAGCCCAAAGTGGCACTCATTGCTCCTGCTCCTACCAGTAGAATATCAACTTCTTTAATCATAATTATTTTTATACGACGGTTTATTTAATAGTTGACGTAATAGTAAAGGCAAGAATCGCTCTTTTCCATTCATTACTTGAATAGTGGGATTGAAAAAAGAGTCTGATTAGCCGAAATTCCTTATTTAATAAGGCTCCCAAGGCATTCACAAATATATAATAATAATTATCACTTTTTCAGTAATAACAAATTTTATTAGAATAAATGGAGTTTACTTAGTAAAACTAAGGGTTTAAACCAACTAAAGCAGAATAGATTATTGCTTTTTAGTCTTTTCTCAGCAAAAAAAAGCAGCTCAAATTTGAGCTGCTAAATACCACCAAAGGAGGATGGATGAGGGAATCAGTATCTAAACTGAATACTCTTATATAATAATACACTTATATACTAATGTCAATTAAGGCTAAAAATAAAAAAATAACTTAATCATGGGTCTAAATATTCTTATTAAACGTTTCTATTTATAATCTAATACAGTTATATCTTCTCTTATAAGCTAAACTAAAAAGGCTGTATAATTAAAGACATAACATGAAATATGAGGAATAGATTCATGTTTAATAGCTTACGCAACGCACTCTGGGAAAATATTGTTGGCTGGCTTAACGATATCCCCAAAAGCAATCAAAACATGCAGGCAATAAATAATTATGAGGATATGCTTCGTAATTTACGCCCTGCTGACGTCATCCTATTTGAGGGAAAAGCCCGCGTTAGCGAAGTTATTAAAATCATCACTCTTTCACCATGGACGCATGCCGCACTTTATATAGGCAGTCTCAACGAAATTACCAATCCTGAAACAAAATCAATAGTAAAACAACATTTCGATGGTGATCCAGATGAACCCCTTATCGCTGAATCACTATTAGGGTTTGGTACCGTTGTTAATAAACTCTCCGACTATAAAAACGATAACCTAAGAGTTTGCCGACCTGAAGGCTTGAGTGCTGAAGACCAGAATGAGGTTGTAGGATTCGCCGCCGAACATTTGGGGATTGAATACGATGTGCGGCAATTGCTCGATTTAGCGCGTTTTATGTTCCCTTATGCTGTTTTACCCAGACAATGGCGCTCTTCCCTATTCCAGCATAATGCCGGAAGGCCAACTAATATTGTGTGCTCCAGTATGATTGCGCGATGCTTTCATAGTGTTCACTACCCCATATTACCTACCATAGAAGGCGATCATAAGGATCAGCTTAAATTCCATAAACGCAACTTCCGTTTATTTGTGCCATCAGATTTTGATTACTCACCCTATTTCGATGTACTTAAGTTTCCGGCCTGGCCCATCTCCTTGAGTCAAAGCTACCGGGATTTGCCTTGGCACGAAGAACACATAGAGACCGCATTAAAGCCTCAGGTTATTCCCTCTGATGACAATAATGACAATACCAGCAATGATGAAATCGATAATGGTGCTGATACTGATGATCAGAAAAATGATTTAGTTGGTGTATCAAATACTGCAACAGTTACAATTGAAGAAAACCAAACAGAAAACAAAAATTCGACTGCCAGCTTTCTAGAAACTTTAATTAAAAAAACAAGGTCGAAACCAGAAACTAAATTACCTACCTAGGAGAAAAGCCATGCTTTGGTTGTTAGCACTACTAATTATTATAGGGGTCGTCGGCTATTTGCGTTCATCCTTAAACCACGCAAGCTGGGCAATCGGTGCCTGGCTTGTAGTCACTGCGTTTTCAGGTGCTTTATTCAGTTGGCTTTTGGTAATCTGGGTTCCTGTACTGCTGATCATCACCCTGATTAATATCCCGAGTTTACGTCAATCGCTGATAAGCAAACCTGCAATGAAGTTGCTTAAAGCCAATCTTCCAACTATCTCGAAGACCGAACAGGAAGCACTCGATGGCGGAAATGTCTGGTGGGATGCTGAACTATTTTCAGGAAAACCAGACTGGACGCGTTTGCGCGATTTATCTTCAAGCGTATTAAGCAAAGAAGAACAAGAATTTCTTGATGGTCCGGTAGAAACGCTATGCGGCATGCTGGATGACTGGAAAATCACCCACGAACTTCAAGATTTACCTACCGAAGTTTGGGACTATATAAAAGAAAACCGTTTCTTTGGCATGATTATCCCTAAAGAATATGGAGGTTTAGGATTTTCTGCGCACGCTCACTCACAAGTGGTAATGAAAGTTTCAGGTCGAAGCATAACTGCAGCTGTAACCATCATGGTGCCGAACTCACTTGGCCCCGGTGAGTTGCTGATGAAATATGGAAATAAAGACCAGAAAGATTTTTACCTGCCGCGACTCGCTGTCGGTAAAGACATCCCGTGTTTCGCCTTAACTGGGCCAGAAGCAGGCAGTGACGCAGGCTCAATCCCGGATATCGGTATCGTCTGCAAACAAGAATTCAATGGAGAGAAAGACGTCCTCGGTATTCGATTGAATTGGGAAAAGCGCTATATCACTCTCTCGCCAGTGGCTACATTACTCGGTTTAGCTTTTCAGCTTTACGATCCTGATGAATTATTGAGTGATGATATTGAAAGAGATGGTGATCACATTGGCATAACCGTTGCGTTGATTCCAACCAACACACCAGGCATCGATATCGGCAAACGTCACTTCCCTCTTAACAGTCCATTTATGAATGGTCCTAACTGGGGCAAAGATGTATTTATCCCTATGGATTGGCTCATCGGTGGCGTCGAAAATGTTGGTAAAGGCTGGCGCATGCTGGTTGAATGCCTGGGCGAAGGTCGCGGTATTTCACTGCCTGCACAATCAACTGGCGCAGCTAAATTAGTCTCACGTTACACCGGTGCTTACGCCAGAGTGCGCAGACAGTTTGGTCTACCTATCGGCTTGTTCGAAGGTGTTGAAGAACCACTCGCAGAGATTCTTGGCAATACCTACATCATGGATGGCGCGAGAAAACTCACTACAACTGCGTTAGACCAAGGTCAAAGACCGGCTGTGGTAACCGCATTACTAAAATACCAACTTACCGAAAGAATGCGAGTTGTGATTAATAACGCAATGGATATTCAAGGTGGATCAGGTATCTGCCTTGGCCCATCGAATCTACTTGGTCGTGGTTATCAGGCGGTTCCTATTGCGATTACGGTTGAAGGTGCCAATATCCTTACGCGCACACTCATTGTGTTTGGTCAGGGCGCTATTCGTTGCCATCCTTATCTATTAGATATCATGAAAGCAACACAGGAAGATGATCTTAAAACTCTTGATGAAAAATTATTCTCACACATTGGCTTTGTTGTAAGTAACCTCTCTCGTAGTGTCTGGTTCGGTTTAACCAATGCTATTTTTGAAGTACCCGGTACGCCATTAACGCGCCAATATTATCGTCGACTCACACGTTTAAGTGCAGGCTTCGCATTATTGTCTGACTATGCATTATTAACTCTCGGCGGAAGTCTTAAACGCAAAGAAAGACTCTCGGGTCGATTTGCCGATATCCTGGCCAATATGTACTTGTGTTCAGCGGCATTAAAGCACTTTGAAGATCAGGGCGAGCCTGAAGCTGATCTACCGCTATTGCATTACGCCTGTCAGTCAACCATGCACGATGCACAACAGGCGATGTTAGCGGTTTTTTACAACTTACCCATTTCACCTATTGCCAAAACACTGCGCGCATTAATGTTCCCATTCGGCAAGCCCTACTCACCACCTTCAGATAAATTAATTCATGAAGTAGCTCAACTGGCTTTAAGCCCTTCTGCAACTCGTGATCGTTTAACCGAAGGTTGTTATCTTACCGATGACCCAAATGATCCTGCCGGCAGAATCGAGCATGCATTTAATCTGGCGATTAAAGCTGAAGCTCTGGAAAGCAAGTTCAAGAAGCTGATGAAAGAAGACAAACTGAGTAGCAGAACACATGAAGAGCGCATGCAAGAAGCTGTCGACAAAGAATTATTGACCGAAGCTGAGGGCAAACAATTACATGAATTGTGGCTAGCAACCAGAGAAGCTATCCGCGTTGACCACTTTACCACCAAGGAATTAAACCGTGCCTAAAACCTCTAGATCGAAAACCAGCACGCAAATCGCAAGACCTGTTTATCTTGTCGATGGTGCGCGCACGCCATTTTTAAAAGCACCGGGTGCACCCGGATTATTCAGTGCGACGCAACTTGCACTCGGCGCCACTAAACCACTTATGTTAAGACAACCTTTCGAAGCATCTGATCTGGATGAGGTTATTTATGGCTGCATGATGCCCAGTGAAGACGAGGCAAATATCGCACGTGTAATCGCATTACGCATGGGTGGTGGCGATAAACTCACGGCCTTCACCGTGCAACGCAACTGTGCCTCAGGCATGCAAGCTATCGATAATGCAGTGAGAAATATCTCGCACGGATACGCCGACATGATTATGGCAGGTGGTGTTGACGCCATGAGTAGAGCGCCATTATTACTGCGACAAGACATGGTGCACTGGTTAGCCAACTGGAATAAAGCAAAATCTGCAGGCGCAAAAATCAAAGCACTAGGTAAATTAAAAGGCCGTTATTTCGCGCCAATTATTGCGCTTCTGCGTGGTTTAACTGATCCTGTAGTGGGTTTGAATATGGGTCAAACTGCCGAAAATCTGGCGTATAAATTCAATATTAGCCGTGCGCAAATGGACGAATACGCGGTACAAAGTCACTTGCGCTTAGTCGCCGCGATGGAAGCAGGTTCGCTTGAAGAAATCGAAGCGATTTATGATGATTCAGGAAAGATGTTTGATGCAGATGATGGCGTTCGACCTGATAGTTCGGTAGAAAAAATTGCCAAACTCAAACCTTTCTTTGATAAACCTTATGGAAAAGTGACACCAGCAAATAGCTCACAAATCACAGACGGTGCAACCAGTTTAATCGTTGCCAGCGAAGACGCCGTCAAAAAATACAAGCTATCACCTATCGCCCAATTAAGCCCTGCCCAATGGGCTGGTTTAGATCCCGCTCAAATGGGATTAGGTCCGGCGCATGCGATTGTAGAAACACTGAAATTCCACCATTTGATTATGGAAAATATAGATTACTGGGAAATCAACGAAGCCTTCGCCGCGCAAGTACAAGCCTGCGTGCTGGCACTGAACGACACAGAATACTGTAAGAATGAATTAGGCTTACTCAAGGAAGCAGGAAAAATTCCGATGGATAAACTCAATGTTGATGGGGGTGCAATTGCACTCGGCCATCCAGTAGGTTCGAGTGGTGCCCGCATTGTGCTTCATTTGGCGCATGTGCTTAAACGGGAAAATGCCAAGAAAGGCATCGCATCACTTTGTATTGGTGGTGGTCAAGGTGGATCAATGTTGGTGGAGGCGGTATGAGCAACAGTATAGAAAATAACAAACACACTTACGAAAACCTTTCACTCTCTGTTGAAAATGAACTCGCATGGTTAACACTTGATGTTAAAGACGAAGCAGCTAATGTGATTAACCCAGATGTTGTTGCAGAACTATCAATGGCCTGCGATGAAGTTAAAGCCATGTCTGGCATAAAAGGCATGATTATTCATTCGGGCAAATCCAGCGGCTTTATCGCCGGTGCCGATGTAAAGAAATTCACCGAAGTCACCGACACAACACAAGCCTTGGGGTTTATCCACGCAGGTCAGGCTGCCTGTCAAAAAATTGAAGACTTGCCATTTCCGACTGTGGCGATGGTTCAAGGTTTTTGCATGGGAGGCGGTTTAGAAATTGCATTATCTTGTGACTATATAGTCACTGACGATTCACCATCGACCAAACTCTCACTACCCGAAGTCAAACTGGGTATTCACCCTGGTTTTGGTGGCACAGTTCGTTCGATACGCCGCATGGGTGTATTCGCTGCTATGCCATTGATGCTAACGGGTAGAAATGTATTACCTCGTCAGGCTAAGAAAATGGGACTCACGGATTTGTGCGTGCCATTACGCCAGCTAAAAGCCTCTGCGATTCAAACGGCTTTACGCAAACCACCGAAACAACAAGCGCCCAAATCAGCAATGTTGCTAGAAGCTGGACCGATGAGAAAACTAGTCGCAATGCAAATGCGCAAACAGGTTGCCTCAAAAGCCAAGCAAGAGCACTACCCTGCCCCTTACGCCTTAATCAATATTTGGGAAATGCACGGTAGCAAAAGCGATGACATGTATGCTGCCGAGGCAGAGTCTGTTGCGCAGTTAGCGATGACTGAAACTGCACAGAATCTGGTACGTGTGTTCTTCTTACAAAATCGTTTGAAAGCATTGGGTGATAAATCACTGTTTTCACCGAAGCATGTACATGTGATTGGTGGTGGCGTGATGGGTGGCGACATTGCAGCATGGTGTGCAATGCAAGGTTTCAAAGTCACCATTCAAGACCTTAGCCAAGAAGCATTAGGTCGCGTCGTAGGTCGTGCGGTCAAAGGCTTCAAACGACGCTACCGCAAAGATAAATTCCGCATTATGAGCGCCCAAGACAATCTAATCCCTGATATGCATGGTCACGGCATTAGCAAAGCAGATGTCATTATTGAAGCCATTTTAGAGAACCTGGAAGCCAAGCAAACGATATTCAAAGACGTCGAAGCCAAAGCCAAACCAGATGCAATCATCGCGACCAATACCTCCAGTATTACGCTAAATGAAATTGCCGGAGTAATGAAAAACCCAGAGCGTTTAGTTGGCCTGCACTTCTTTAATCCCGTATTTAAAATGCCGTTGCTGGAGATCATCTATACCCCTGACAAAACCGATCCTAAAGTCATAGAATTGGCCCAATCGTTCGGCGCGCATATTGGCAAACTGCCGTTACCCGTCAAAAGCTCACCGGGCTTTTTAATCAATCGTATATTGATGCCTTATATTCTTGAAGGCGTAACGATTCATCAGGAAGGTGTTCCGGCCGCTGTTGTCGACAAAGTCGCTGTCGATTACGGCATGCCAATGGGACCGTTAGAGCTGGCTGATACTGTCGGTCTGGATATCTGTTTGCACGTGGGGAAAATTCTTGCAGATAAGGTCGGTGTGACCTTGCCAACCACTCTGGATAGTGAAGTAGAATCCGGTCGATTAGGTAAAAAATCAGGACAAGGTTTCTATAATTGGAAAGCAGATAAGAAAGTTAAGGAAAAAAACGCCTCAAAGTGGGGGGGTGATCTTGATCAATTAGAAAAGCGTCTCATCGATAAGTTTTTAAACGAGTCACAGAAATGTCTCGATGAAGGACTGGTAGAAGACGTTGATTTACTCGATGCTGGCGTGATTTTTGGAACAGGTTTTGCCCCGTTTAGAGGTGGTCCAATGAATGTGATTAAAAACGCTGGATAAGAACTCACTTTTTAAAGAGATCTTTAAGCTACAATTCAGCGGATAAGCCCTTGCGTTGCTCGGCAATCAAAGGCTTATTCGCTGGCTCTCCAGAATCCATCACCACCTGATATAAACCCTGTACCAGCATTGCGATCTTTTCATAATCGATCATTTTTTCAGGCTCGAGCTTGGCGGTTGATTTAGATAGACTGCGTCCCCTTCCCGTTTTTGGCTCACCCTTTGTTCTCAGCTCTGCGGTATCGCTCATCAACACGGCGGGATAACCCATTTTCCAATAATTTTGGTGATCTACCGATTTTGATTGCAATAGATTTTGCGGAATACTTTGAGAATAAAGCGGTAATTTCGATACCCGTTTAAAACTGCGCTTCAACTGCCTTACCTCGGTAAAATCCGTTAAACGTCCGGTGAGATTGATGTAATTCCCCTGCTCTGGATAAAACAGTTTCATAAAATTATACGGATGTTTCTGGCTTTGCTTATCCGAGTTATAGATACCTACGCTGTCTAGCGACACCATCAAACGCACTTCTTTTCCGGAATCTTTTAAGGACTTCGCATGAATATAGCTACCGGTAGTTTCAATGTGATTCGATTGATTACTGGATAAGGGATACGCGACTAACACCACTCGTAACGGTAACTTTTCTGCATTCTTTGATAAGTGTCGCGCCAGCTCTATTAAAGCTGATACACCCGATGCATTGCCTTCGGTTTCATGCGAACTATTTTCCGCATCATAATGGGCGCCAATCACAAAAATATCTTTGGAATCTGCGCCTAAATTGAGTAATACATTTTGATAATTACCCGCCAGCGTTTCGATCGTTTGATATTCAACCCGACCCAAACCGATAAATTCATTCGCAATGTATTTGGCAGTTTTCTTTAATTGTGCGCTGTCGAGGGTACGCGGTGCATATTTATTCGTCAGCAGACTGACATGTCTTTCCAGACGTTTCACATCGATCTCGGGGGCTGAATCTTGTTGAGCGAAAGAAAAAATTGGTTGCGTCACCGTAAACCAGATCAACACGCTTGCCACAAATAATGCGATCAGCCAATCCGTCAGTTTGCTAGCTAGCTTTTTAGCGAGTGAATTCGCGAAAGAATTGGCAACTATTTTCTGCATGCATCAATCAACAGTGGACATCACAATAGACATCAATAAGGGGCAAGAAAATCAATGTCTCACAGCAGTTCATTTTTATTGGGGAGATACATACCAACGGTATGTTTACACCGATTAAAAAAAGCTAAAAGAGAGAGTTGGTCAAAGAATAAACAAACAAAGCCACCCCCCTACTTTGAGGGACTTTTTTCAACGCATCTCAGGCAATCATTTAGATTCCTTTATGTAGGCTAATTCACTGCTGTCACGTTCGTTCGGCTAACTGCGATTGCAATTCCTGATACAACAGTTGTGAAAGCTCAGACGATGATGTGCCTTTTCTTTGCACCAGCACTACATGGCGATGCACTTGCGGTTCACCAAAAGGGAATATTCTTAGATTTCTCGCGACTTCTGGCGACACTCTGCCCATGGGAACAATTCCGCTACCAAGTCCAGCCAGAGTCATTTGCACGATGGAATCTGTTGAGTCTAGCTCCATCGCTTCGTCTACATTTAGATGAAACTGCTTCAACGCTTTATCAATCTGAATACCTAAACCTGCATTTCGATTGAGCCGAATAAAATGATCAGCTTCGAGCGCTTCTCGCCACGATTGCGGGTTTTTGGTTAAATCTGAAATTACCACCAGAGGCTCGCTGAAAATAGGAATTCGCTCCATAGACTCAGGCAGCTCAGTGACATCACTAACGATGGCTGCATCCAGTTCTTTACGCATTACTCGTCGCATAAGAATTTGCGATTGACCTTCTTCGATACGCACCCTAACTTGAGGATAACGCCTAACCAGCGAACGTAATGTTTCTGGCAATAGTGATGGCGTAATACCGTTGATGGAACCAATGGATAGCCGTCCGCGAATGGTACTCTCGGTCGCGGTAGATTTAAAATCATCAAACTCCTCAACCAGTTTACGCGCACGCTCTAGTAATGACTCGCCCATTGTATTTAAACGAGGTGGTCGCAAGGATCGATCAAACAATTGCAGGTCTAACTCTTCCTCCAATTGTCGGATTTGCTGGCTAACCGCTGCGGGTGTAATAAATAATAGCTCCGCCGCATCTGCAAAAGAATCGGCTTCCGCCACCGTGATTAACGCTTGTAAATGTCTTATCTCCATAGATTAAGTATAGCTTAATCTATCCAAAAATAACTATCGTTTGATTTAATTTACCCTCTGCATAACAATTAACACTCGTTTGATTAAACGTATTACATGAATCTTTTATAGGAAAACATAGGAATAAAATCATGGAAACACTTGAAGAGATGATCCCTTATTTAGTCGTTATCACTTTCTTGGTCGCTTTCAACTTGCCTTTTTTATTAAGTTAAACGCAGCCACCTGATGAATGAAAAATTAGAAGTTAGAAGTTAAAAAATAGAAATAGAAATAGAAAATAAACAAGTACCAGCAAGCAATATATACAGCGCTGGAAACTAAATCATAATTAGAAAATTCAGTACCGCAAAATAAGTTAGCCCAAGTTAAAAAACAACTCTCCAAAAAAAAGCGCTGAGTAAGAGCGCTTTTTTTATATCTCGAATTTAGATTAGAGTAGATTAGATTAGTAACTCAAAACCACTGTATCATCGGCAAACAACGCAGGCCAGGTAACATCCGAACCGCCTACAACCACGCCGTCAATAAGATCTTCTTTACTCAAACCGCCAACATTCTTCATGCACATAGGGCATACAATGACCTTGCCACCCGCTTGCATAAAATCAGCTAACATTCCTTTTAATGATTTACCCGTCGAATGTTTATGCTCAGGAATATTCTTATCCGCGATTCTTACGCCTTCAACATTCAGGAAAATTGTCACCGGAATTTTCTTCTCCATACGCACCTTCATGCTAAAGCCAATCGCCATTGCTGCTTTGTTAATGTCATCACTGGTTATATTTACGAATAACTTTTTACCATCAGAACCTGCATACACGCCTTGTGAAAATGCCACAAAAACCAGCGCGAAAACCATCAATATCTGTTTAACACTTTTCATATAAAACTCCCAAGCCCCAAGATTAATGAGAATAGAAAAATCAAGCCACACAGGGCTAAATGCAACCTTTCATGAAAAAAGCATAAGGCTTTAGATAAGGGGAGTAATTGACAATTATTAAATTAGGAAGGGTTATTTTTTGAAGAAAAAACAGAAAGTCACCCCCCTACTTTGGGGGCGTTTTTTTACATAGAGCAAAAGCAGAAAGCGTTTGCAGGTGTTTGGGAAACATTATTATGCGCCCAAACCAGAGATGACAATACAATCTTGTCATCCACAAAGTATTACCGGAAATAAATAGCACAAAATGACTTAAGACAGTCATCAGCAAACTATTCCTTAATCATTCTCATCAATGGTTGCAACGCCTTTAGCCGTTAACTCCACGTAGATGGTTTTCGCATTATTGACGACTAAATCATCAATGCTATCGGTGAGTGCTAACAACGGTACTTTGTTTGCCGTTTCTTCTGTTTGGCCAACTTTGCAATCGAAGCTCCAATACTTGGCATCAGCCGGTAAGTTTTTGCTGCGTTCTTTTTTCAGGAATTTTTTGATCTCGTGTTTAATCGAATCGACGATACGAGGTGTTTTGATTTTCGGGTGTTCTAGCTTAAAAGTCTTTTTCATTGGAATCCTAATGGGATGAGTCACTCATTAGCCAGAAACTAAAGCTAACAAATAATTTAAGAGTAAATACAGAACGCTGAATAGCGTCTAACGGCGCGCAGTGTACATTTGAAAGAATGATACTACAAGACCTTGCGTTCGGATGAAAAAAGGTAGGTTTTAAATACGTTATACGAGAAAAAGATTAAAACAGAAGAGTAGACCCACCCCCCTACTTATAGGCACTTATTTAAAAAAGTGCCTATAAGTAGGGGGGTGGGTCTATGAATACTTTAGGAAAGAAAAAATCTAAGACGATGACTTATCCTTTTTCACTGAACAGGTATTAATACCAAACATCGCATACGGTGGACACCAGCCAACTAATCCCGTTAATAACGGAACAGCACCAATCAGACCCCACCAGTTTTTCGCATAAACACCCCAGGCTAAAATAACCAAGCCTGCGACCACTCTTATAACACGTTCATATTTACCGATATTAATATTCATTTGAATCAACCTCTCGTAATTTAAACACTCACCTTAAGCGATGAGAATAGATAAGAAACTAAGGTTCGTTTTTCGGGGAACTCGCCTTATTAACAGCAAACACCTGTTTACTGTCCACAGACAAAATTTATACCCATCCGCAAAGAAAGTCTATTAGAATATTCTTATATATTGAAATGGCTTTCAGAAAATGAATAGACGTTTGATACAAAAACTCACGGACGTTATTGCAAGATTAAAAGACCACTCATCCTAAAATAGATCATTAGCATTCAGAAAACTTTCTTCAATCCTAAAATAAAAAACTTGATTATTTTTTTACGTCAACTTGTCCACAATATCTGTGGATAAGTCTGTGCATATCACTATGAATTAATCCTAAGGAGGGCGGCACAAATAGGATTTTTACTAATTGCTTAATTTTTAACCAATCATCATTAGCCCTTATTATTCAATAGCTTACAGAGACTAATTAAGCAAGAAAAGCAAAAAAAGAGCGGATGTTACATTTTTATGACATTTTAATACTTGCTTTTTTGCTTGTGTATAAATCGAAAAATATACAAATTTGGGCATCGATTTCGCTAAGTCCTTGTTAAGTTTAGATTAAGGGAGTTTAGTGCAGAGAAAATCAGATTAAGTATCAATGATTTATCGACACATAAATCATTTGAGCGAGAGTTATTTACATAGCATATATAATTTTCAACGTAAAAATTTAATCACTCAATTTGAAGCGTTGTTTTATTGAATAGATACGATTGGATAGGTTTATGTCACCCCCCTACTTTAAAGCCTTTCTTTTAAAAAAGTGCCCCAAAGGTGGGGGGTGGCTTAATGTCTATTCTAAGAACTACTCTAAAAACTAATCTAAGAAACATTCAAAAGTAAATAGTCTATACTCTTAAAAGACATTAAAAGCGCCCATCAAAACCGCTGTCAAATGACTTCCCCCCAATGATTCTGTCTAAAAAACACAACGTAAACAGGTGAAATTTTTAGTAGGTTTAATAACCGATAATTAGGGAGATTGATAATGAATGACGCACAAATTATTCAAAAGTTACAACAACAGGTTCAAGAGTTACAAAAAACAATTAAGGCTCTGGAACCGCTTACGAAAAAGATAAAGGTTATTGGCCCTAATATAACTTTTGAAACACAAGGCACTATTGAGTTTAAGGCAACCAATATTAATTTTAAGGCATCAGGCATCTTAAATATGAATACATCAGGCACCTTAAATTTAAAAGGGTCGATGATTAAAATGAATAATGGGAATAAACCCGCTGCGCGTTTAGGCAGTAAAACGGCAGGAACACAGGCAATGCAAACGGTTCTGGATGGAAGCCCAACTGTTTTAATACCTTAAAAGTATGCTGGCCTTTTGGGATTGCCAATACGGATGGCACATCTTGTCAGGCCATACTTTTCCGACCTAGTCGATTTGTTATTTTGAGAAAGTTATTATGTTAGTAAAATTCAGTAGTACATCGGGTCAAACGCTTTCCATGTTTGAAGATCAGGCGAAAAAAATGCTACGTGCGATGGATATGACCGGAAATATTCCCGGAGCAATTAATCCTGAAGATCTTCAGGCGGCACTAGACCACCTCGAAGCCTCTATAGAAGCTGAAGCGAAAACAGAAAAACCAATGGAGTTTGGCGATGAGGTTTTTGATGATGAACGCAAAGCCATCGAAAGACAGATTGTCAGCGCTAAAGCCAGAGCCTTTCCATTGATGGAGCTGTTACGATTATCTATCAAGCAACAGAAGAGCGTTATGTGGGAATATGAATAGCAAAGATGCGGGATTGAGTTTCTTATCTTGATTTCTTATCTTGGTTTCTTAATACAGCGTGTTGCTATACACTTCTGCAACACGCTTTTCGACCTAACTTTTTCACGTTTAGTTGAAATTAAATATCAGATAAGCAATTAACACATCAAGAGACAAACACGTGACCAATATAAAAGAAAAATTCCTTAAAAACCTTGAAGCACAGCTGCGTGAGTCGATGACTGTAGCGAGAGCTGGCGGTAAAATCGCTGATGCGGATAAGCATCGCTGTGAAGGTTTTATGCAGGCAGGTGTTGAGTTGGAGCTTGTGACTGACGAAGATATTCAGGAATTAATAAAAGCAGTACATGTCAGTGTTTATGGTGAGTCGATTACTGCACGCCGTGGCAAAGAAAAGCTGGGAAGCCTGCACTAGGCTTCATTCGCTATTAGACTTGGCCAAGCCCTTAATTAGCGGCTTAATATAGCTATCTGAATAACACAAATAATAACTGTTGTTACTAATTTTCCCTGACGACAAAATCATCAAAGTAAATATATTCATCGTGTGGATGCGATGAGCTTTCTGGCGTATTTCCGCCAAAAAACGTACTGAAGAGTAAGGAATCTATAGCGAGTTCGGGCACATCACGAAAACGTATATTGTTGCAATCGACAACGAGTTTGTCGTCAAGCCAGATTTTTAGTTGTCCGTCACGATTACCCTCTGCAATTTTATCGGTGGCAGCAACTTTATCTTCAGTAGTAACGCTATCTGTGTTTTTCTCAGGCAAGGTATTCATTTTAATAAACTGTTTTATTTTATAAAAACGCTCTGTTTTAAAACGGAATTCGAATTCGTCTGCGGCCCATTCGGATAGACATTTTTTGCTGCTGTCGTCATCGAAAGTGAAGTACTTATTGCGTTTGATGACACAGAGTTCATGATCTAAACCATAACGTGGGCAAGCGTCTTGATTGTATTTGTCATCGCGCATATCCGGATAGTAAAGATAGCCAAGTCCGCGACCTAATTGACCCCACATGATGCGAGATGTCCAGCCGTTTTTTCCGTTTGCTGTTGCGCCGCCACTGATGGTTTCTCCGCCCATTAGACCCGGAAGCTTGCCACCAAAGAGTCCTTCGCGGTCATATAAAAAGCCTTCTTTGAACATGACTTTATATTCGAGCGAGAGTTGTTCGTATTTTTCAGGAAATTTCATCACCCAGGTTGCGCCCGTAAGCGCTGAACCGAATAAGTTTTCAGGATATTTTATTTTTAGTATGTGATTGTCGTTTTCATCGATTTTTCTATCAACCACATTCACGCGATTTTGACTTACCCCAAGGTTTAAGAAGTGAACTTTAGTGCTTAAACTTTGCAGATTTGGCCAGTCTTCGACGAGGTCTTCTTCGGTATATAAACCGGTTTCGCGGTGCTCGAAGTCCTGACAGAAGATGGGTTTTGGCTCTTGTTGCTCACTACAAAAATCAGGTGAAGCGAAAAGTGAGTGTGTGGCAAATAATGGTAGTAATAATAAAAATCTAGGGAACATATAGCTTCACTTAAAATGATTGAACAGCGAGTTTCGGTGGAGTTTATCCTATTTTTTCGAATAAATAATGTAAGTTATCAATACTTAACCAGCGTTTTATTTATTTTTATTCTGTTGGCTTGGTTAGCTGGGATGGATCGAGTAAACGCTCTAAGGTTTCTCTGTCTAAATCCGTCATCTCTAATGCGACGTCAATTAACGGGCGTTGTTCGGCATTGGTGCGCTTGACGATTGCCGCACCTTTTTCGTAACCAATAACAGAATTTAAAGCGGTTATCAGGATAGGATTTTGCGCCAGTGTTTGCGCTAACTTTTCTTGCTTGTAGTGCATATTAGCAATACTGGTCTGGCCAAGCTCCTTCGAACCCGATGCGAGAATATCGACACTTTGCTGAAGATTGTAGCCAACCAGTGGCAACATAACATTCAACTGAAAATTACCGGATTGCCCTGCGATAGTTAGTGCAGCATCGTTACCTATGACTTGGGCCGCGATCATACAAACCGCTTCAGGTATCACTGGGTTTACTTTACCCGGCATGATGCTACTGCCCGGTTGAATGGCAGCTAATTGAATTTCACCCAAACCTGCGTATGGGCCACTATTCATCCAGCGCAGATCATTGCTGATTTTCATCAGGCTGGTAGCGAGTGATTTGAATTCTCCGCTAAGACTTACCGCGGTATCTTGTGAGTTTAAACCTCGAAAAGTATTTTCAGCTTGTTGAAATTGGCGCGATGTAAATTCTGATAAGTAGTTAGCAACCAGTTTCCCGAAATCAGGGTGCGCATTGATACCTGTGCCTACGGCAGTGCCGCCGATAGCTAGATTGCTTTGCATTTCTTCTGCGATATTCGTTATACGCTGTTTGTGTGCGTTAATTTGAGATGTCCACGCGCTGAGTTCTTGAGCAACGGTTATCGGCATTGCATCCATCAAATGAGTACGCCCAGTTTTAATCAATTCGCCTTGTTTTGTGGCGATTGAATCGATGCTTTGTAACAATATTTCAAGCGCTGGCAACAGCTTATTATGGACCGATAGCGCAATACTGAGATGTATGCAGGTCGGAATAACATCGTTGGAGCTTTGGCTTTTATTGACGTGATCGTTAGGGTGAATTTTCTGATCAGAATAACTGCTCGCGAGATTTGCGATCACCTCATTGGCATTCATATTGGTGCTGGTTCCAGAACCTGTTTGAAATACATCGATAGGGAATTGATCATAGTGTTGCCCTAATGCAATTTCCAAAGCGGCTTTTTCTATGGCTTGCGCGGTGTTTACATCGAGTAAACCCAGCTTATGATTGGCATGCGCGCACGCGCTTTTTATCAACCCAAGCGCCTGAATAAATTCTTTCGGCATCGGAATGCCACTGAGTGGGAAATTCTGAATCGCCCGTTGTGTTTGAGCACCATAGAGTGCATCAACGGGGATTTCTATTTCACCCATGCTATCGGTAACGGTTCTGGTTTTATTCTGTTTCATGCTCAAATACTCTATTGGAAATTGTCTGAGTTCGTTAATGTTACTAAGCTTAGTTACTAAGTTTAGTTAATAACAATACTTTAGCATGAGAGTTGAGATGTGGATTAGTTGAAAGTCATTAACTTGATGAGAGACATAATCTTGATGTAAGACATAATCTTGATGAAAGCCAATAAAAAACCAAACGAAAGATTGAAATAAAAGCGGCTAATTTATTGCTTAACCCTCATCCCAAACCTTTCTCTAATCGGCGCATTTTAAGCAGCGTGTATAGGTCGGGTCAACATCTAAGCGTTTGATATCGATGGCTTCTTCACAATAGAAACAAAAGCCGTATTGTCCCGATTCAATGCGGCGTAAACCACCTTCAATGTTATCCGCCTGCATTTCCCGACGACGCGAGGCTTCCAATGACATTTGCTGGCTTTGCATTGCATCCATCCGCGAAAGCCGACCCACACTGTTTTGATCAAGAATGACAGTCTCGCCAGATTGAGCAAATTCTTCTTCTAATTCATGCAGACCTTGCTGCAGTTTAAGTAATCTTTGTTTGAAATTGTTCAATTGGGTTGGGGTCATTACAGTAGCCGTTTGTTGTTTGGTGTGTGTCTATTGTACACCCCCCTACTTTCAGGCACTTTTTTATTCATACTTTAGATAACTTCACGAAACATCCGTTTAATAAACCTAGGTAATTAGGGATTTTAAACGTGCTGTAGGTACTAATGCATAGTGTGCGGACATCCAGATTGTTGATGCTTCGAATAATTAGTATTAGATATTCGCCAGACTGTGAGGCTTATGTAACAATAAAGTATTAATCGATTACAATTACAGCGAATAATAAAATCAACCATCACAATGCAATCAGCCTTACATTGCGTTTAAGATACAAAGGAGAAGAAGTGAATAAACTCGACCAATTAAGAGAAATGACTGTCGTTGTTGCTGATACTGGCGACCTGGCGGCGATAAAAGAATACAAACCACAGGATGCGACGACAAATCCTTCGTTATTGTTGAAAGTTGCACAAGATGCGGACTATTCGAGTTATATCGATCAGGCATTGAGCACCGCGGAAGGTTCTGCCAGTGACAGCAAAATAGACGATGCTATGGACAAGTTTGGTGTCGCTATTGGTTGTGAGATTTTGAAAGTGATTCCTGGTCGTGTATCCACAGAAGTTGATGCACGTCTTTCTTTTGATACTGAAGCAACAATTGCTAAAGCGAAAAAGTTGATTAGCTTATACGAAGCACAAGGTGTGGCTAAAGATCGTGTATTGATCAAAATCGCATCGACTTGGGAAGGCATTCAAGCGGCGCGCCAACTGGAACAGGAAGGTATTAACTGCAACCTAACCTTGTTATTTGGTTTTGCTCAGGCCGTTGCCTGTGCGGAGGCAAAGGTATTCTTAATCTCACCTTTTGTCGGCCGTATTCTTGATTGGTATAAAGCCAACGGTGAGCAACAGGAATTCGTACCGAGTGAAGACCCGGGCGTAGTGTCTGTCACTAAAATATATAACTATTACAAACAACATGACTACAACACGATTGTGATGGGCGCGAGTTTCCGTAACAGCGGAGAAATCGAAGCGTTAGCAGGTTGTGATTATTTAACCATCGGCCCAAATTTCCTTGAAGAATTACGCGAAGATCAAGGAACGCTAGTTAAGCAACTAGACCCAGAGAATACTGGCGAAGCCCAAGAAAAAGTCGAACTGGATGAAACAACGTTCCGCTGGATGATGAATGAAGATGCGATGGCAACTGAAAAACTCGCGCAAGGTATTCGCGGATTTGCTGCCGATCAGGATAAGCTGGTCGCTTTATTTTCTGAGCGTGTTTAATAGCCTGTTTTAGAGAGTTACATTTGCTTTAATGATTTGGGTGGTATTTACACCACCCAAATCTGATTTACACAACAACCTAAGCCACCCCCCTACTTTGAGGCGTTTTTTTTCAACTACCCAGATCAGGGCAAATCATTTATCATCCTCTTGATAACGCGAATGCGTATATTTACTTGCGTTAGATCAACCACTTGTTAATCTCACACTACTTGTTGATAGGTTATCTATACTATTAACCTAGCTACCAGTTTATCCATTGAGTTTATTTTTTGACTTAATGAATGATTAAACAATTGGCTTAAAAAAATAAAAAGCAAAAAACGGGGCATACATGAAATCAAACATTCACATTAAGCATTTGCTTGTTCGCATTATATTGACGGGTCTTATCAGTCAATTCTTTATCAGTTTTGCAGTTGCGGCTCCATTAATTGCTAAACCGTCCGTAGCATCAGTAGGGGCACTAAAAGGCGACGCTAAAAAAGGCAAAGACGCTTTTCATACCTGTGCCTTGTGCCATACACCCGAAGGCTGGGGATCAGAGGAAGGCAATTACCCACAATTGTCAGGACAACACCCCAACGTTCTCATTAAACAGTTAATCGATATCAAGTCGGGTAATCGAGCGGTACCTACGATGATTCCGTTTTCCGATGAGATTTTTGATAAAGGCCATCAACATGTAGCTGATGTTGTAAGTTATATCGCGACGCTCCCCATGACACCGAAGAACTCAGTGGGACAAGGCGATGATTTGGATAAAGGCAAAAAGCTCTATACCAGCCAATGCGAAAGTTGCCATGGCAAACACGCAGAAGGTAATAATGAAAAGGGTTATCCTCTATTGCAGGGTCAGCATTACGAATATTTATTTCGCCAAACGTTATGGATAAAGGACGGATTGCGTAAGAATGGTGATAAAAAAATGGAAAAGAGAATTGCCGCTTTCTCAGATGCTGATATTCGCGCAGTCTCTGATTACATCTCTAGAATTAAACCCGATAAAAACAAGCTAGCGGATAGCGCTGACTGGCAGAACCCCGATTTTCATGGTGATTTTGTGAGTGTTCCGGCAAATGTTACGAAAAAAAGTAACAGCCAATAAAAGGATTATTATTATGTCAACGTCTCTCAAACTTTCCAAACATCTCAACGCCAGATTTGCTCTTGTGGCTTTCTTACTGCTATTTACCGCGGTAAGTGTTAACGCAATTGATAATTCAGAAAGCGAGGAAATGCTGTTAATCAGCGCCTATGAAGGGGATATCGAGAAGGTTAAAGACTTACTCGCCAAAGGTGTCGATGTTAATGCCAAAGGCTATAACGATGAAACACCATTACTGGCAGCAGTAAACTCAGGAAAAGTAGATATGACAGCATTGTTATTGTCGTATGATGCTGATATTGAAGCGCGAAACTTTCAAAAATCAACACCTTTAATCATTGCTGCACAGTATGGCCACACTGCGATAACAGCGATGCTAATCGAACTGGGAGCTGATATCTCAGTGCGAGATTACAACGGTTATGACCCATTGATGATTGCTGCTTCTCGTAATCACAATCTCGTAGTGCGCCAACTTATTGCATTTGGCGCTGATACGACATTACAAAACAACCACGGAAATACTGCATTGATGTTGGCGATTTATAATGAGCACCCAGCAGTTGTCAAAACACTGTTAGAGAAAGGCAGTAAAAAACAGTTGAGCATCGCAAATAAAGAAGGCTTAACACCAAAGACATTCGCCGATGAAACTCATAATGCCTTAATTTCTGAATTGATCAGCAAATACAGCAAGCAGTGAGTACAGTAAATACAGATCTAGATTGTTGCTTCTTCGATGATGCTTAATTGCTCTGCGATTGCCTCTTCATCTTCCATGATTTGAGGTTCAGTTAGCAACCAAACGGAAAACGTAGAACCTTTACCCAGCTCAGATTCTGCGGTGATATTTCCACCAAAACGACGCACTAATCCATAACTAATGGATAAACCTAACCCGGTCCCTTCGCCTTGTTCTTTAGTACTAAAGAATGGGTTAAAAATCTGCGCAAGATGTTCTTTATCGATCCCCTTACCATTATCGGTAACACTAATAACGACCCCTTTGTCCTTCCAGTTACGGGAAGCAAGGGTAATTTGCGCGTCGTCTCTGTCTAAGGCGTGAATTGCATTTACCAGCAAATTCACCAACACTTGCTGCAACTCTTGAGAGTTTATTTCTATCAGCTGAGTCGCCTCAAAGTCCATCTTAAATTCAATCGACTTGCCCTGATTCAAGTGATTAACCAACTTCAGCGTATCTTTTATCAAGGAATTAACATCGATCATATTGATGTAGCCAGAATACTCATCTGGGTGTGCGTACTGCAGCAATCGATTGATAATGTCTTTAATCCGGTAGATTTGGTCGATAACCAAGTCTATTTCTTTCTGCACCGGTTTAGCGTTATCGCCTAATTCAACCACCATAAGATCCAGATTACCCAGCATGACAGCCGTCGGATTATTAATTTCATGGGCTACACCTGCGGTCAACTCACCCAGAGCGGCCAGTTTTTCTGCAACCACTAATTGTTGACGTGTTTGTCGCAGTAACTGGATGCTGTTTTCCAAATCCTGATTCTTTTGCTTCAATTCTGCCGTGCGACTTTCTACTTTATCTTCCAGTGAATCTGCCCATTCCTGTATTTCTTGATTGCGCAGCTGCAATTGATCGAGCATATCGTCAAATTCTCGCGAGAGTGTCCCAAGCTCGTCTTTTGACGTAATCAACCCCACACGCTTAGCGCTTCCCTCTTGGGTCGCATGCACCACATTACTCATTTTTTCGATGGGTTTGAAAATTCTGCGGGCACCACGAATAGCAGCCCACGCGGACACTAACATCAGGGCAAGAAACATCAAGACAAGGGCTAGCAATGCATTCCAGAGTTCATCACGAAAGGGTTTTTCCAGAAAGCCTGCGTAGAGCATTCCGACTCTTTTGCCATCTACATCTACAATCGGCTCATAGGAAGAGACGTACCAATCGTTTACTACAAAGGCGCGGTCTATCCAGGTTGAGCCGTTATCTAATACTTTGGTTCTCACTTCATTGGATACGCGCGTACCAAGCGCACGCTCACCTTCATTCAGAGGCACATTGGTTGAAATTCTTACGTCATCGATAAAAACGGTAACCGTTCCGATACTGCCTTTGGGTAAGCTATTGGGTCCATAGGCGAGATCACGTATAGCATCAACAAATTGGAAATTACCGTTGAGTAACACACCACCATCTAACAGTGCTACCACTTCACCTCGTGAATCTTTAACGGGGTAAAGCGCGCGAATCACCATTGCCCGCTGTTCTTGAGTCCGATTGCTTGGTCTCGCTCTTGGGGTTTGTAAAATGGGAAGTTCAACGCGTTTTTGAAGTTCTGGATCTTCTGCCTGTAACTCTTCTGGTGAATAAATTTCCACCCCCACACTTTCATGGCCTTTTAATGCGTTTAATAAGCTAGAAGAGTTTCTCCTGCTTTTTAAAATATTTTGCTGATCATTTTCTGTTGAAATAACCTTGAGGAAAGAAAAATTTTGCTTATCTTTTAACGCCTTAACCTGTTCGAAAACAGATGACTGATTTCCCGATTCTAAGGCTGTGCGAAATTGATGAGATTCGGCCAGACTGGTTAAGTGGTTTAAATAATCCCCTTGGATGCGGTTAAACGCATCATGAGAAACAGCAAGGTCAGTGCTGACTTTGAGAAATAATTGTTCGTAGGTAAAGTTCTTACCCCAATAAATAGCCAGCCCTAATGCGACTGGCATGATCAATAATATTGGGAACAAAACGAGCAGTAATAATTTGTATCTTACTTTATGGCGAACAGCCCGTTGAATGTTACCGATAAAGCCCATAAATCAAAGTTCGTTCCAGGCTTTTACTTTACGCTCCAGCGTTTTTCTAGAAACCCCTAAAATTCTGGCCGCTGCAGATTTATTTCCGTCTTCGCTTTCAAGCACTTTAAGAATGTGATTTTTTTCAATATCTTCCAAAAGTGCACTGTTACTTACAGAACCGGCTGGAGAGCTCTCTCCTGCTTCAGCAGAAATGCATTGCCCTGGCTTCAGGTTTAGTAACAAACAGCGCTCTATAACGTTTCGCAATTCGCGAATATTTCCTGGCCAGTGGTAATCGCGCATCTGATGTAAGTCTTCACCGGATATTGTTTGAGCATCCACCCCTAAATCTGAAGATAAGGTTTGAGAAAAGTGTTGAACCAGCGCAGGTATATCATCCATTCTCTCACGCAACGGTGGCATGCGAACGTTAACCACATTTAATCGGTAATACAGGTCTTGTCGGAAATTACCTTTTTCGACTTCTTCTTCTAAATCTCTGTTGCTCGCAGCGATGATTCGAACGTCCACAGGAATTTGACGATTAGAACCCACAGGCCGAATGACTTTTTCTTCTAAAACCCTTAATAGATGCACTTGCATCGACATCGGCATCTCACCGATTTCATCTAAAAATAAGGTGCCGTTATTGGCATAGGTGAATAAACCTTCGCGGGTTTTTTGCGCCCCCGTAAATGCACCTTTGGTATGGCCGAAGAATTCGCTCTCCATTAACTCTTCTGTGATTGCACCACAGTTAACAGGAACAAAACTGCCTTTTCGACCACTCCAACGATGCAGAGCTCTGGCGGCCAATTCTTTACCTGTACCCGATTCGCCTCCAATTAACACGGTGGTTGGCATCGGCGCTATTCTTTTAATGACCTCGCAGACGCTTTTCATCGTGTCGCAATCACCAATCATGCCGCTATCGTAGAGTTGATCTACCTGGCGTTTCAACACGATATTTTCTCTTTGCATCTGCTGGTGTGCCATGCAACTTTCTATTGATGCCATCATTTGGTCCATGCGAAATGGCTTCATAATAAAATCACTCGCGCCCACCCGTAATGCAGCTATAGCAGTTTCGAGACTGGCATGCGCCGTAATAAAAATGACCGACGTGGTACTGCCCTGACTTCGAATTTCGGTTACCCAGTCAACGCCTGACTTTCCGGGTAGGCGAATATCAGAGATGATCAAATCAAAGTTACAACGCTGTCTTAGTGCTTCGGCTTCCTCAACATCCTCTGCAACTTCTACCAAGCCAAATACTTTTTCCAGGCCTTTTTGCAGAAAGTTTCGTATACCCTGCTCGTCATCCAGTATCAGTACTGAATTCCGCTTAAAACTTAAAGGTTTCTCATTGCTTTCTATTGCCTGACTTTCTGGGTTATCTATAACTTCTAATGTAGAGCTCATTGCGTCCTCGAGAATATACGCCCAAATAATCCACTCTTAAAATGAATATGGGACATTTTTTACCTATTTTTATGCCTTACTTATATAAATTACGGTGAATTTGCCGCCTATGTTCGACAACCGCAATCTAAAAGTCTTTATGTATCTTATATTTAGCCTATTTAGTCATTATTTTCAGCATTCCTTTTAGATTTGGCACTGATTTTGCTAAATGATCATAATGGATGTTGCTAAATTTTAACATTCTATTTCCTTTCAATTAACCAGGTAAATTTAATGATGTTTTTAACGAAACTAATGAAAACGTTCACCCGATTTTTACTGCTATCAGCGGTAATTTTCTCAGCATTAACTTTCTCATCTACTGCCTACTCTAAGACAGAGGGAGATTCAAAGCTTATTCGTTTAGCCACAACGACGAGTACTGAAAATTCCGGACTACTTCGTTATTTACTTCCTGAGTTCGAAAAAGATACAGGTTATAAAGTTCATGTAATCTCTGTTGGCACAGGTAAAGCATTAAGAATGGGACGTGACGGCGATGTTGATATTCTTTTGGTACATGCTTTAAACGCAGAGAAAAAATTTGTTGAAGAAGGTTACGGTGTAAAACGTTACCCTGTGATGTACAACGACTTTGTTATTGTTGGTCCTGCAACAGATCAGGAATTATATAAAGACGCAAAGAACGTAGGCGATGTACTAAACAATGTTGCTAGCAACAAAATGCGCTTCGTTTCTCGTGGTGATGATTCTGGAACAAACAAGAAAGAACTATCACTATGGAAAAGCAGCAAATACCAACCAAACTCTAAAACTGATACCTGGTACGTAGAAGCAGGCCAAGGTATGGGAAAAGTATTGCAAATGGCCGATGAAATGGGCGCTTATACAATGACTGACCGCGGCACTTGGCTGGCATATAAAGACAAGCTCGCATCTAAAATTGTATTTGAAGGCGATGAGACTTTATTTAACCCTTACGGCATTATTGCGATTAACCCAGAAAAATACCCTGATGTTAATATTGCGGGCGACGATGCTCTGATAAAATGGATCACTTCAGAGAAAGGACAAAAGCTTATTGGTGATTTTAAAGTAGCCGACGAGGTTCTGTTTGTTCCAAATGCAGATACCATGGCAAAAAATGAAACCGTTAAAAAATAAGATCACATGCAATCACTAGCAAGTACCACAGTTGATGCTGTAAAACTCTTGCTATCTGGAGATGCCGATATTTGGAATATTATCGGCATCTCCTTTCAAATATCCACCATAGCGATACTTATAGCAATGGTGCCAGCAATTCTGATCGGATTTATACTGGCTTACTATAATTTCCCTGGTCGGCGACTTTTAGTCTCAATATTCAACACTATGCTGGCAGTGCCTGCGGTTGTCGTTGGACTTACTCTATATATCCTTTTATCGCGTCAGGGGCCATTAGGAGAGTGGCGCTTACTCTTCACCCAAACCGCCATGGTTCTGGGACAGATTGCTTTATGCTTTCCTATTTTAGTCGCGATGAGTCATAGTGCCTTTCAATCGATTGAAAAACGCGCGTGGGATACGGCAAAAACACTCGCCGCAAATCCTTTCAATGCATTTTTTATCGTAATGCGCGAAGTACGCTTCGCTTTATTTGGTGCTTTACTGGCAGGTTATGGCAGAATTATTGCGGAAGTTGGCGCTTCAATGATGCTTGGTGGAAACATACTGCATTATACTCGTAACATACCAACTGCCATTGCTCTTGAAACCAGTAAAGGTGAATTTGCACAAGGTATTGCTTTAGGTATCATATTAATCTCGCTAGCCTTCTTCTTAACAATTGGTTTGCATTATATGCAAGGAAAAGGAACTGTCGTTCGTGATTAAAATATCCGCGACTAAACTATCAATGACTCAAAAAGCCATGGCAAAAAACATCAATGAACAAGATCTCTAGACCTGTTCGTCTTGAATATACGAATATCGTAAAAACATACGGTAAAGGCAAAAACACCAAAGCGATCCTCAATGATATTAGTTTGAGTTTAAAAGGTGGCGAGTGCACGCTAATCACAGGTAAAAATGGTTGCGGAAAATCTACCCTGCTCCGGATTATGGGCGGACTATTGAAACCTGACTCTGGTTTGATCAATACAGGGCTGCATAACCTTAACTGGAACAAGTACCGCAAAGCACTGGGCAATGATGTGATGTACTTTTATCAAGAGCCCTATATGTTTGACGGAACCGTTAGGCAAAATCTGACTTACGCCTTAGATAAAAAACAAAATAAAGACATCATAGATAATGCACTTAAGTGGGCTGAACTAGAACACCGCAGCGACACCCAAGCAAAATGCTTATCTGGCGGAGAAAGACAACGCGTAGCTTTGGCACAAGCTTGGATTAAACAGCCTGCGGTATTACTGCTTGATGAGCCAACGGCAAACATGGACACAGAACACCGACTTAGAACCGAGACCTTCCTGTCGACGTTTATTGATTCTGGCACCGCGCTTTATATTGCCAGCCATGACCCAAATCATTTTCATCGAATCATGAATCACCGATTGCTCATTGAAGATGGATATGTGTCTGAGTTTGAAGAAACGAAATCCACAGATACAGTAAACGATCAAAATGACGATACTTTATTTAATGATTCCCTACTACAATCTAACAAGAACGTGACTTTATTCCCCAACAATAAAAGCACAAACTTTTCATCACAAGATAACAAATAAGATAGTAAACAATGACGATAAATAAAAATCAAATAACTGCTGTAATTCTAGCTGGTGGAAAAGGGAGTCGCTTAGGTGGACAAGACAAAGGCTTAGTTGACTACCAAAACAAACCATTGATTGAGCATGTTTTAGAAAAAATAGAGCCTCAAGTAGGCCAAATCATCATTAATGCGAATCGTAATCAGGATGAATACGCGAAATTCAAGCACCCCGTAATTTCTGATGAATTAAGTGATTTCCAAGGTCCTTTAGCGGGCTTTTTAACGGGGATGAAAACCTGCAACACAGATTACATACTAACGCTACCATGCGACGGACCAGATTTACCGGATGATTTAGTCTCAAGACTTATCAGCGAAGTACAGAATAATAATATTGTAGTAGCTCACGACGGCAAAAGATTACAACCTGTGCATGCACTTATCCCCACTTCATTGATTGAAAGTCTTGAAGGTTTTCTTGCAAACGGTGACCGTAAAATAGACTTGTGGTATGCACAACACCCGATGGCCACTGCCGATTTTTCAGACAAACCGGAAGTTTTCTTTAATGTAAATACTGAAGAACAGCGTCAACAACAACATCAGCAACAGCAAGGTAAACCTCAAAATGGTTGAGTTTCACTTACCTATGCTTGGTTTTGCGGCGTTTAGCGGAACAGGTAAAACAACATTACTTAGCCAGATCATTCCTTTATTAAGGGCAAAGGGACACCGCATTGGTGTTATCAAGCATACTCATCATAATATTGATATTGATAAGCCCGGCAAAGACAGCTACGTACTGCGTAAATCTGGCGCAGATCAGATGATTTTGGCCTCTCGATACCGAACAGCTTTAATCATCGAAAAAGCGGACTCTACCAAAGAACCTGAACTACAAGATGTGCTGGATAATCTACAAACGGATTCTTTAGATTTAGTATTGGTAGAAGGATTCAAACTAGCTAAAATCAACAAAATAGAGCTGCATAGACAAGCATTGGGTAAACCTTATTTGCACCCTAATGACCCCAACATTATTGCTATCGCTGTGGAAGATAAAGAATCGAAAGACTTTCCAATAGATAGTTTAGACTTGAATAATCCTGAGCAAATTGCAGACTATATTGTAAAAACATTACTCAGCTAAATGAAAACCCGCTTACAAATTAATTGATAACACTATGAAAGATAGACCAGCCAGTTGTTTAGATGCCTTCGAAGTTGACGCGATTAGTGTTGATGAAGCTCGTCAGATTATCGCGAACGAAATCACCCCAATTAGTGCAAGCGAAACAGTTCCTGTCAGAGAGGGCTTAAAGCGTTATCTAGCAACAGATATTATCTCTCCGATTAATGTGCCACCGCATACAAATTCTGCGATGGATGGTTACGCATTAGCTGGCAGTGACTTACCCACTACTACGCCAGTAGATTACAAGGTGTCAGGTGCATCATTTGCAGGCGTTCCTAGTACGGAATCTTATCAGAGTGGAACCGTTGTGCGCATTATGACGGGCGGTGTTATGCCAACTGGAACGGATACTGTAATTCCTCAAGAATTAGTAGAGACTCTGGATGACAATACTATTCGCTTAGAAGCGGAGCATAAAGCAGGACAAAATGTACGTCACCCTGGCGAAGATTTAGCACAAGGAAAAAAGATCTTTGATAAAGGCCGAAAACTCAGTGCCGCTGACATTGGCATACTCGCATCGCTTGGCTTTGGTGAAATAGATGTTTTAGTTCGACCCAAAGTCGCCTTTTTCTCAACTGGAGATGAATTACGCTCAATAGGTGAAGAATTAAAAGAAGGTGAGATTTACGACAGCAATCGTTACACCTTGTTTGCAATGTTAAAAAATCTGGATGCCGAAATCATCGATTTAGGTGTGATCCCTGATACCGAAAAAGACATTCAAGACGCATTTAAAAAAGCCGCAGAAGAATCTGATATATTCATCAGTACAGGTGGCGTATCTGTCGGTGAAGCTGACTATATTAAACCCACCTTGAAACTACTGGGTGAAACGCACTTCTGGAAATTGGCAATGAAACCTGGCCGACCTTTGACGTATGGCACGGTTCATCATAACAACGTATCAGCCAAATTTTTCGGCCTCCCGGGGAATCCAGTTGCGGTAATGGTGACTTTTTTACAATTTGTGCAGCCTGCGATCAATTATCTTGCTAGTGGAAAACAGCAAAAACCAATCTTCTTAAAAGCCACCTCGGAAGAAAACATCAAAAAACGCCCAGGTCGCACGGAATATATTCGTGGAGTCTTTGAACAAACTCCTGATGGTGAGTTCAGTGTTAAGCGCACCGGCAAACAAGGCTCAGGAATTTTAATGTCGATGAGCCTTGCGAATTGTTTTATACACTTTGATGCTGATTCAAGTGGAGTAAATCAGGGGGATACCGTTGAAATCTTACCGTTTGAAGGCGTGGTTTAAATAGGACAATATAAATAGCACTATTTAGAATATCTAATCAATTTTATTTTACACCCCCCTACTTTGGAGCACTTTTTTTTATTGAGCTCATTAGCTTGAGCACATTCATTTGTTTTCATTTACTCACGCCGTTTATATAGCCTGAAGAACTCACGCCATATAAATACTAAACCAGCGAATATTTACCTTCCGGTATATCGATACGTGCAGCAATTGCAGCCGTGGCAATCACAGTAACGGTTTCCTGAACGGGATCTTCGATATTTAAACCACCTTTTACAGTATTAACCTTGACGCTTCCAAAAGGTATTTGAGCCGCAACATCGTCCACATTAACCAAGTCAGGATTTTGCGTACCAATTGTGACTTCTACCTGCATCTCATCTCGGTCAAAATCCATCGACCGAAACAATGTAATAGAACTATGATGAAGCGCATCCTGTACCGCTCTTATAGCCGCTTTGGTGTAATCTTCACCGTATAAGTCGTTACCTGTACCCATTTCTAAAATAATACGTTGAAGGCTCATGCCGCATCCTCCGCAAAATCCAAGTACACAACGACCCCAGCATTAGCGATTACCGTTGTTTTGGTTTTACAATCACTCAAAATATCCAGACCACCTTCAACAACGTCAACCGAAGCTTGCCCGTAAGGTAAAACCGCTTTCACTACGTCTTTATCTACCTGATCTGGCTTGGCTACCCCAATAGACACTTCGATAATCATTTTCTCACGATCAAAGCCAAACGCAGGTGCAATCGTCAAAGAGTTATGCCACAACGCATCCTTTAGCGCGCGCACCGCGGCTTTTGTGTAATCCTGCCCTTGCAGATCGGTACCCATACCCATCTCTACAACCATTCGCTTTTTCGCCATGCCAACTCCTAAACAACTTTATTAAGGTTTCTATGATTGATTAACTCATTAATAGACTGATAGTAGTACACCCCCCCTACTTTGAGGGCATTTTTTTAGAACGATCGGAGAAATAGAGTTATTTCAGGCACAAAAAAGCCCGCTAATACATTGCGGGCTTTTTAGAATATGGTGGGGCGTGAGCGATTCGAACGCTCGACCAATTGATTAAAAGTCAACTGCTCTACCGACTGAGCTAACGCCCCATATCTAGCGTATCCTTACTTTAAAGCGTTATATAGTTTATCGCTCCACTGCAAGAAGGCGGCTAGTATACACTACCGAATTCCGCTTTCAAGCGCTTTTTGAAAGAAGTTTAATTTTTTTTAAAACTATACTTTATCAAGCTTGCGAAAACTATTCGGCAACAGTTTCATATCTGCCAATCCAGCCACTAAAGCCTTGCCAAAGCTAGCTTCTTCCTCGTATACCATTTTATAAAATTGAATCTTCATCGTTAATGCACTTCCGAGAACTATCGCAAAAAAAGTCAGGAATGACCCCATTGCCAATGTAGAAGCACCAGTTACGCCTTGGCCTATAGTGCAACCCATCGCAAGAACGCCTCCAATTCCCATTAATAGTCCACCAATAATATGAACGACAAAGTCCTTCCAGTTAGCAAACCACTCGAATCTAAACTTTCGTGCCAATATAGAATAAAGAAAAGAACCGACCACCACACCAAACGCTGCCATTAACGCGAAGGTATATAAAGAAGAAGAAAAGCCAGTTTCAACCCAACGCAAGAAATGACCAGATGGCTGTGAAAAAGTAAATGATTGCGCGCCAAGTGCAAAAGGCTGTTCATCCATCATTTCTGCTTCTTCGAGTAACGTTTGCCCTAATTCACCCGTTGTTACCCACCAGGCAGTAACCACAACCAACGCGACAATAAAACCACCTAGGATATTATCTAGGCTATCTCTGAAGTCATTCGAAAGAAAAGCCCAAAGAATAAGGAGTCCACCAAGTAGTACAGCTACTATGGTGGTCGTGCTTTCAATATCAGTGCCGATGAAATGTGCAATCACCGTCCCCAAGCCCTGGTTTTCAATATCATTCAATGAGAGATCAATAAAGGCAGGCTCCATCCATGATAAAAAAGCCGTGTAACTAAAATTAGTGAAAATCATTAAGTAGGTGGTAACTCCCATAGCGAAAAACACAAATATGGACTTGATATTGCCCCCACCTAATCTAACCAGGGTTTTATTCCCACACCCAGAACCTAAAGTCATGCCAATACCAAAAATCAAACCACCGAGAATATGCCTAGGCCACGCAAAGTTAGCAGTAAGATAAGGAGGGTTCGCTGTATCGTTATTCGCAATTAAAGAGGTATCGGTGAGACCTAATAAAGATAAGCCCATCACACCAAGGATTGCCAAGCCTATAGCGAACACCCAGGAGCGCATACGGCCAGTATCTCCAATATTAACAACGTCAGATACCGCACCCATGGTACAAAAGTTAGTTTTAGTTGCAAAGAAGCCTAGCACGACCGCTAAACCAAATGCCCATAACAGCACCACCGTAAGTATTTCCATACTATCTCCTCCCAGATAAATAAGTATCAGGGAATTATATCAAGGTAATATTTCTATCTTCCATACCAAGGAATGGATAAACGAAGGGATGAATGGTCAATAAACTGACATGACCTGTCAGTTTTAACAGTTTACCGTCATAAAGTGACACATATTACTGACAATTGACACTTATAAAAGACCATGCCAAAACACGAGAAAAACTTATTTTAACTTATAAATCAATATCTTAAGTGATAATTAATTTTTTTGGCACGGCAAATGCAATATTACCAGCGAACATATTGTTCAACCTGTTAAGTTTTTGTTAAGACCTAATTGAGTAACATTGAAAGGGTAAGATAAGAACTAAACAGTAACAATTAAACTTACTTACATTAATTAATGTATTAATCATAAAAATAATTTGGAGATTTAAAAATGAAAAAACAATTACAAAAAGGTTTTACACTTATCGAATTAATGATCGTTGTAGCGATTATCGGTATCCTAGCATCTATCGCTCTACCTGCTTACCAGGATTACATTGCACGTTCACAAATGACAGAAGCTGTTACTCTTATGAGTGCGCAAAAAGCAACTATCGCTGAAATAGCAGCTGATGAAGGTGTTTTCACTAATGCTGATAACGGTGTACAAGGTTTACCAGCAGCAACGGATATTGCTGGAAAATACACTGCTTCTGTAGCTATTACTGATGGTGTAATGACTGCTACAATGGGAGCAGCAGGAACAGTAAGTGCTGGTATAGCTGCAGGTAGTTTAACAATGACACCAACGCTAAATGCATCAGGAATCATCAGCTGGGATTGTGGTGTAGCTGCAGATGTTGCTGCAAAATACCGTCCTAAAGCTTGTCGTTAATAGTTAAATTTTTTTAGTAAATGGCTCGCATATTATGCGGGCCATTTTTTTAGGAAATAATTAAGTAAATTAACAAATATATTCAATAACCCGGAGAATATTAAATGCAATTTCAAAAAGGATTTACTTTAATAGAATTAATGATTGTAGTCGCAATTATTGGAGTATTATCTTCAATTGCTATACCTGCATATCAAGACTATATAGCTCGCTCACAAATGACAGAAGCGGTTGTACTTATGAACACACAAAAAGTTACAATTACTGAAATAAGTTCTCAAAGTGGGAGTTTTGCAAACGCAGATAGTAATAGTAACGGGATTCCTGCAGCAAATGAGTTAGCTGGAAAATATACTAATAATATCGCCATTACGGATGGAGTGATGACCGCTACAATGAATTCAGCTGGAGCAGTAAGCGCTGGAATAGCAAATGGGACTCTGACCATGACTCCTACTTTAGCGGCCTCAGGAATAATAACCTGGGATTGTGGAATTGCATCAAATGTTTCTGCAAAATACAGACCTAAAACATGTCGTTAAATATTAATTTTAAGCTTAGATTAATTTACTTAGATTTAAAATAAGACATAAACATAAATAATTAAAGATAACACTATGATCCACAGCAAGTTAAAAGCCATGTTAATTCACTTAGTTATAAGTCTTATTATTATAACTACACTTGTAACAGGTATTATCTATTTTTGGTACCCCTTAGAGCTTATAGAAATCACTAGCTTCAAAGAGATGGCAATATTAATAGTAACAATAGATTTAATAATTGGACCAATACTTACCTTTGTCGTATTTAACACAAATAAGAAAAACTTACGTTTTGATCTAGCTGTTATTGCCATGCTACAAATATCTGCACTGAGTTATGGAATTTACTACTTATATCAAGGGCACCCTGTGTATATAACATATGCAAAAGGTAGTTTTTCCTTAGTAAACGCTCAACTAGCTAAACCAGAAAACTCAAAATATCCAGAATATCAAATTAGTAAAATCTCAAAACCTAAGTTAGCCTATGCTGAATTACCCAAAGACACATTATTAAAGAACCAATTGCTAGATGAGTCTATGAGTGGTGGCCCTGATCTAGAAGAAAGAACGGATCTATATAAGCCTTACGACCTAAATATAGATAATATTATAGAAACCAGTTTAGACACAGTCATGCTTTTTCCAGATCTCAAAACATCGCATGAAACTAATAAATTTGTTTATAAATATGGTGAAGAACTAAGTGATTTTGCATACCTTCCATTAGAAGGAACGACAAATGACGCAATCATAGTTTTAGATAAAAAATCTGCTAAATATGTAACAACAATTAATATTGACCCTTGGAAGTACGTAAAAAAATAAAAATTTTGTCTTATTAAATATCAAAAACCGTATAGATTAAATTCTCATCTTACTCTTCAGTTAATTTCTACACTTCATCTGACTAGCTCAAAATAAAATTTTTAATTGGATTACTCTCTTTGAAATAATTTTCAAAACTTTACAAAACTTGAGTTAATTCAAAATTGAGATATAAAATTGCTTTACGTAATCTATACATAAGCCAGTCAATAATAATATTATTTTTAATATTTGCCTATTATATTTGGTTTCCATATTCATTTTCTGAACTTGGTGGATTCTTTAAAACTGCATGGATGTTAATTTTTGTAGATCTTATTTTAGGTCCATTTCTTGTATTTTTCATTTATAAAGATAATAAAAAATACTTAAAATTTGATATCAATGTTCTTTTAGCCATTCAACTCATAGCTTTCATATTTGGTGCTTATTCATTATATTTAAAACATCCCGCTTATGCTGTTTTTAATAATGATAGATTTATAATTACCAACGTAAGTAACATATACCCTAAGCCATCTTTTTCTGAACACTTTAAAAACTATTTCTTTTCTAAACCTGATCTTGTAATGATTAATTTCCCCAAGGATGATGATGAAAAGAAATTTTTAGCAATGGAAATAGTTTTCGGCGGACAACCAGATATAAATAGTCGAACCAAATACTTTGAACCTCTTAAAAATCATATAGACTTATTTTTCAAAAAAAGCCTTCAATTAGAAGAATTAGTATTTGATACAAAAACAAAAAAACAATTGGATTTAATCGCAAATAAGCATAACGGCACATTAAAAGATTATGCGTTTTTTCCTTTAATGGGTAATAACCAAAAACCTATGATTTGGGCATTCGATAAAAAAACAGCTAAACCTGTGGGGATTATGAATATAGACCCTTCTAAATCAAAAAATTACCTCAAACACTAACCAGAATTAATAATTTGATCCCAGTGCTGACTTCATACTATATTAAATGAAACAACATAATCTGGAAGTTCTAACTGAATAAATAATATACAGTTACTTAAGTGGCAAAAAAGATTAAGAGAAAGTTAACGTATTAGATACTAGCGAAAAGTAATACTAAAAGCGTTAAAACAACTGCGAGACCTAATGTCAGTTACTCTTTTATTTCTGTGCAATTTTAAATACAGCGAGTATATAACTTAATCTCCATTTTTACGTTCTTCAAGTTACAGAGTTTTCTCGGCTCTCTTTAAAGCATAGTTTACTTAAAAACTCCCCGTGTTCCCCACGAAAAGTAGCCACTCTAAATTAGTTATACTCACTGAAATAGAGGACAATTATGATGGGAAGAAAAAAGAACCACGCTTACACTGAAGAATTCCGTAAGGAAGCCGTAAAGCGCTCCGAAAAACCGGGTATTACTCAAGCCATGGTGGCTGAGGA
>NZ_JAPFBV010000008.1:0-137831 GCF_035798195.1 Cocleimonas sp. KMM 6892
GGCGCACTCATGCTCGGTGTATCGGAGCTCTTTGCCATCGTGTAGTTAGCCGTTTGAGAAACGCTGGTCGATGTAGAGTTATCGTTTGCCGTATCATCTTCGGTCACTGGCGTGGTGCCATCCGGACCGGTCGCACTTGGAATGGCCGTATTGGTTAGATCCGCACCCGCATCAATCTGCGTTTGGTCGATCGCACGTGTGGCCGTACAAGACGCACTTGCACCAACCGCTAAGGTCGCAATTGGACAACCTGTGAGTGTGCCACTGTCGATATTGGTATCGGCAACTGTTAGGTTGGTTAATGCGACATTACCTGTGTTTACAAAGTCAAAGGTATAAGTAATCGTTCCTGGCGCACTCATGCTCGGTGTATCGGAGCTCTTCGCCATGGTGTAGTTTGGACTCTGAGTAATAGGAGTAGCTACAGTATTATCTGCTGTGTCATCTTCTGTTACTGGATCGTTGGCTGGGTCTTCAGCAGAAGGAGTAGCCGTGTTACTAATATCTGTACCAGCATCTACTTGAGCCTGTGTAATAGTTCTTATGCCAGTACAACTTACACTGGCACCTACGGCAAGTGTAGCTATTGGACAACCAGAAAGCGTTCCGGTATCAATATCTGGATCTGTGACTGTTAAATCATTTAAAGCAACATTACCTGTATTATTAAATGTAAAAGTATAGGTCAGTGGTCCTGCTGCTGTAATAGGGCCATTAGATGTTTTTACCATATTATATGATGGTGACATCGGATCTACGACTACACGGTAATCTTCAACTTCACCGCCGGTTATAGAACCACTGTAACTAACACCTGTAGAACTACTAAATCTGAATCTTAGATAGGTATCTCCACCGGTTGCTGTATACGGTACAGGTAAAATCAAGCTTGTATTTTCAACAGTTGTACTGTTGATGAAAACATCACTCAGTAATTTTTCCCCTGGATCAGCAAAATTATCATTAATATTCAAATCCATCCAGGCACTTAAATAGCCTGTACCGAACGTTGTCACATCAATGGATACATTTTCTGAAGCTGCTACATGTTGACCATCCAGTAAAACACCGTTTCTTCTAACCGCATCTTCATCATCGTAATAAGGATCGCCCGAACTGCCATCGTTATCATCACCTAATGCATTAGTAGAAGGTTGGTTTGCAGAATCATGGTCTGCTCCCAGACCATTACCCAGGATAGTATCTAATGATATAGAATTATGACTCGCTGCTCCGTAACTAGCTGGCGCATCACCATAATCAGTGTTAGGACCTAAAATTTCTTCAGCATGCGCATCAACTAATGATAATTGTAATAAACGATAGGCTCCATTATTAGCGGTATCATAATACCCATAAGCATTATCATTTTGAAAACGAGCGTTTATTGTACTTATACTGTTTATTCCTGTTCCACCAGTCCAACTAGCCGCTGAACGACAAGAGATAACAGGTGTAGTTGGTGTATCTGCACAGTTACCGTTAGTTAAACCCTGACCTTTAAATTTAACATTATGACCACCAGCAAATGAACCTGTGCTATAGGTAACATTAGTATTGCTCGATACATAAGCAGCACCAGGACCCGTAAGATAAATATCATCTGTGTCAGTGGAACTTGTATTAGGAGAAGCAACACCGTTATGGTCCAAATCAAACCCTGTTGCTGTCACTCTGTCTATAAACACAGGTGTCGTTGTACCCTGAGCAACAATAGTTATCGTTGTATCGACAAATGCAACATCATCACCAGCGTCTTTATCACGCAGGTTAACACTAAGAATTCCACCACTGGCATACACACAGCTTCCACCACCTGTGGTTGCACCTAAAACATAGTCATTATCTTCAGAATTAACCGTTACGATAATATCTAAAGGTGTACCTTGCCATGATGCAGTAGTACCAAAACGATAAGTAGTTGGAGCAGAACCACAGTCTGTACCAGATAACACTGTTCTAGTGCCATCAAGCGCGATACTGAGTGCGTTGACTGATGTCGACCCTAGAAAAAAAGCAATGAATAACACTGATATTTTCAGAAAACCAAGAATCCATTGAATAGATTTTTTAGAATACCTTGAAGTAGATTTTTGATAATTAATCGCATTATCAAATATGGTAGTAAATAACTTATAGTTATTTAAAAACTGAAAATTCATTGTTTATGCCTATTATTTTTATTTTTTATCTAGGTTAAATTTGCCTAGTTCCGTAATACAGCGAGCTTGCCTCAGGTAAATATCACGAAAATCCCCTTAAGTGCTTGTTATAAATATACTTTTTATGCAAAATATATTTATTCACGTATACTCTGATACTAACAAGCTATACCTTAATCAGGAATGAACACTTATCGTAAAATCTAAGGATATTAATCATTTACATTTTTTATAAACATGTTCGTAGTAGTATTGTTGGACAGAAAATTAATAGTTAGTCAAAAACGGTGACTTAAAGAGGTGATTCAATTTTGAAGCCACCCCCCACCTTATGGGCACATTTTTAATGTGCTAAGTCTTTAGATGAATCTCTTATTTTTATTATATTTAAGTATTCACAAATTAATTAAAAAGGAAATTATTAGAAATTTCCGAACTACCGAACCAAAATCCATCACTTGCAGAAACAGAATACTGTGATACTGGTGGCAATTTCATGACAAAGCGTGTCTTTAATCCATCAGTAACTTGATCGTAAGTCATTGTAATTTTACCTACTTTAGCGCTTCCGACTGTTATTTCAGTTTCTTCGGAGCTTATAGTAAGACTGTCAGAAAAAACGGTGATGCCAGAGTAAGTCTCAACAACGTTATAAAAAATGGTAAAATTACCTAATCCTGCAAGACCTGAATTTTCAAAATTAGCACTCATTACTAGCCTTGGAGTTGAAGAACCATTCAAATCTACATTATTTATTCCAACGTTATAATCTACTTCAAATGCATTCACTGAAGTCGAAACAAAATAAAATGTGAGGGTTGCCATTAAGGATATAAATCTATACATATTTTTCTCCAAGATGTTTGGTAAAAAACCATTTACACAAACACATATTGTTTGCATGCAAATTACATTACTCTATTTATCTTGAAATAACCAATTTATTTACAGTATCAATTTAAATGAATAAAACGTTTATGGAGAGTTACTATTCAAACCATGTATTAAATGTAATATGGAGATATTGAAGAAATTGTTTTCAATATGATTAAAAAAAGAACGTCCCAGACTTCTGTTTATTGGCGATTACTTTAAGCCACCCCCCTACTTTCAGGCACTTTTTTTAAATCTTAATTATTTTAATTAGTTAGATTTCTTTTTACATATCCTGCTTTTCTTATCGCAACCACACATTCAACCAAGGTGCATAACTCACCAGTACTAAGATACAGACCATATTCAAATACAGGATTACTACGACCACGTTCTTCTAGTTCTTTAAAAATCTGTTCTTCTTGTTCTCTGGGGAAATCAAAACGTAGCTCCAAATCAGTAGTGCCTGGACGTTGAAAATCTACCGTCAGTTTACGCGTCCATACCTGATAATCACTAAAGACTTTAGCACAGGCTAATGGTGCAATTGGGTCTGCCAGAGATGCTTGAAAGCCGCCAAACATGCCGCCACCATGATTTTTGGAAATCCATGTCAATGGCAAAGTAATCCTGACTTTACGCCAATTATCAGACAACGATGTAACTTTAATCCGCATCATCCACCACGCAGGCCACCACTCCAATTGCTTTTCTTCAGAAAGAAAGCCAAAATATTTTTCTACAAATTTAATAGTATTAAATTGAAAAAATTTACTCACACAAACACCCTAAATTAGCCCTTATAATTAACTTGATAATCTTAGCTTAAAAAGCAAAGTGCTGAGTTAACTAAATAACCGGATTAACACACGAAAAACATATTCAATAAAAATTGATTTATTTCCCTAGATACCTTGACAACACGGGCACTTTCACGTGTAATCGCGCGCCACGGCGAAAGTACAATCTATATGGTGCTGTCGCTGCTTTTTTAACACTCGTATCGAAGGAAGAATAAAATGTACGCAGTAATCAAAACAGGTGGTAAACAATACCGTGTTGAGCCTGGAAACGTTCTTAAAGTAGAATCTTTAGACGCAGAAGTTGGCGCTACAGTTAATTTCGAAGAAGTATTAATGATCGCTGATGGTGATGATGTCACTGTTGGAACACCTACAATTGCAAGTGCAAAAGTAGTTGCTGAAGTAATTGCACATGGTCGTGCAAAGAAAGTTGAGATCGTTAAATTTAGACGTCGTAAGCATCACCAAAAACGTACTGGTCACCGCCAGAACTTTACACAAATCCAAATTCAGAACATTAATGGTAAAGGCGCTCCTGCAAAGAAAGCAAAAGCGGCAACTAAAGATACTGATGCTGAAACTACAGAAAAACCAGCTAAGAAAGCCGCTGCTAAACCTGCTGCAAAGAAAGAAACTGCAGAAAAGAAGCCAGCCGCTAAAAAAGCAGCACCAAAGAAGTCTACAGCTAAAGATGACCTAACTAAAATCGAAGGTGTAGGACCTAAAGCTGCAGAAGCATTAGTAGCAGCTGGTCTTGTGACTTTCGCTGATGTTGCTAAAGCTAAAGTACCTGCAATTCAGACTATTCTTGATGAAGCTGACGGAAAATTCGGCGCAATGAAGCCTGATACTTGGCCAAAACAAGCAAAGCTTGCAGCCGATGGAAAGTGGGATGAGCTGAAAACATTACAAGACGAATTAGATGGTGGAATCGAGAAGAAATAATTTCTTTTTAATCATTAATTTGTATCTGTTTGCATTCATTTGCAATCATAGAAAAAGCAGTTCATCTTGAACTGCTTTTTTTTGCCTGTTATTTCTAGTAAATTACTTTTCATACACTGGGATTTATCTTTATCAATCTGGATATGTTCGAGATACAATAAAATCATCAATTATCTATAAATAGAAATGATCAATGACGCTCGACACCCTTTATCAAGTTAATACGCCTGAAGGCATAAGCTTAAGACTTTCACCAGCTGGGCCTGTTGTCAGAATGCTTGCCTGGACCATCGATATTCTAATCCGTCTGGGGATTAATGCCGTCTTTTTTACGGCGTTGGCTTTTTTTGGCAAAACAGGTTTAGGTATCGCACTTATTTTATCATTTCTACTCGAATGGTTTTACCCCGTTTACTTTGAACTTTATAAAAAAGGTCAAACACCGGGTAAAAAGATGTTTAATTTATATGTGTCGATGGAAGATGCTAGCCCTATCAGCCCAGGCGCATCAATTATCAGAAACCTATTAAGATTTGTCGATTTTCTTCCCTTCTTATACGGCTTTGGTTTTATCAGCATGTTGCTTACTAAACGTTTTCAACGTCTTGGAGACCTTGTAGCGGGTACCGTAGTTCTGCATAAATCGCTTAACTACCCAACCATTGAAGAAGATAAAACCAAAGCAATTTCTCCTCCTGTTGCATTAAATCTAAGCGAGCAACAGGCACTTATTCGGTTTCAACAACGTATTCCTTACTTAACCGCTGAACGTGCAGAAGAACTCGCTCAAATTGCCACCCCATTGTTATTAAAGAATTCAACTGAAAATAGCATTGAAAACAAGCAAGCCAGCTCCCGATTATTAGGTATTGCAAACTGGATCATGGGAGCTAAGCACTAATGAGTTCAGTCAGACAATCGCAATTCATCGAAAAAAACACCGCTCTTTGGGACTCTTTTGAAAACTGGTTAGACTATCAAGACCTGTCATTCTGGAAAAAAAGAAGCAAAAAGAACAAAATTGAAGCACCAGAAGAAATAGATTTACCAAAAGTCTATCGCCAGATTTGCCATCACTTTGCCTTGGCAAATTCTCGAATGTATAACCCGGTTCTTGTCGACAAATTGAACAAGCTAGTGGTTCGTGGACATCATAAGCTATACAGCAGCAGAACTAATTTCATCGGCAATATAATGAAATATTTTGCAGTCGATTTCCCTCGCTTAGTCAGAAAAGAATGGAAAATAGTCAGCATTGCTGCAGCCCTTTTTTATGTTCCTTTTATCGCTATTATTATTGCCATCCAGTTTTTTCCTGACCTTATATACAGTGTCATGGATGGAAGCATGGTTAATAATCTGGAAGATATGTACGAACCAGAACGTAATCAGCGATTTGGCCGTGAACGAGAGTCAGATACCGATTTATACATGTTCGGTTATTATATAAAACACAATATTGGCATTGATTTTAAGATGTTTGCAGGTGGCCTGTTATTTGGTATTGGCGCCATCTTCTTCCTGGTTTTTAACGGTATCTTTCTTGGTGCGGCATTTGGTCATATGACCCATATCGGTTATATCGATAGCTTCTGGGGCTTTGTTGTTGGGCATGGCGCATTTGAGTTAAATGCCATGGTTTTATCAGGTGCTGCGGGTTTAAAACTTGCTGAGGCGCTAATCCGCCCAGGTAGAAAAACCCGAGGTCGAGCACTGATAGACAATGGAAAAATCGCTGTATTGATAATGTACGGCGTGGTCGTGATGAGTGTAATAGCTGCATTTCTGGAAGCCTTCTGGTCATCAACAGTCATGCCTGTGATGATTAAATATGTTGCCGGCGCGATACTCTGGACTGTGGTTGGTATGTATTTCTATTTTCTTGGTCGCACGAGTCGGGCTTCAATACACTCATGAATCTCAATGAAATAACAGCCAATATCCGTTTGAGAAACCCTTGGGAAGCTATTGATCTTGGGTTTTCGATGGTGCAAAAGTGGTGGCTATCCATATACCTGCCACTCGCACTTTTAACCTTTGGCATTGCATCCGTTTTATACCTTATTTTTCCAAAAGGAAATGTCTGGATTGCCAGCCTGATTTTCTGGTGGTTAAAACCTCTCTATGACCGAGTCATATTACATATTTTAAGTCATAAACTATTTAATGATGAACTCAGTACCTGGCAAGTGCTTAAAGCACTGCCTTCATTAATCTGGAATACCGGGCTATTTCAGAGCCTGACATTTAGACGATTCTCATTATCCAGAGGTTTTAACTTACCTATCTGGCAATTAGAACAGTTAAGAGGATCTCGCAGGTCCGAACGACAATCGGTATTGCATCAAATCGCACACACTTACGCCGCCTGGTTAACCATTGTGATGGTCAATATCGAAATAGTCATTGTCATTTCATTATTTGGCTTATTCATGCTTTTCCTTCCAGAGAAAACAGCCAATGATTTTTTTGTGGGGATGTTTTCAAACAAAGTAGAATACGAAAGATGGATCGATCTACTGAATTATTTATTTTATGTTTTTGCGGTCACACTGATTCATCCGTTTTATATAGGTGCGAGTTTTGCCCTGTATATCAATAGAAGAACGCAACTCGAAGCATGGGATATTGAACTGGACTTTAAAAAGCTAGCATTGCGTTTTGAAACGCTCGCTAGAAATCTAATACCCGCCCTTCTTTGTGTATTTACCTTATCTCTATTATCTACGTCATCACCTGTCGCAGCAGATGAAGCAACTAATGTTGATGCGAATTCTGAAATAGAAGTCACTGAGTTTCTATCTGATGAGAGACTTCCCGCAGAATCGTCAAAGCAAGTCATCAAAGAAACAATGCTGACCAAAGAGTTAAATGACAAGCAAACCGTCACTTACTGGGTTAGAAAAGATACCGCCAAAAAACCTAAAAATGATCCTGACAAATTTTCATTTGCAGACTTCTTCGAACCCTTTGCAAAAATAATGGGTTTCATCATTGAGTTTGCCTTATGGATATTGGTCGCTATTGTTTTATTCCTGTTATTCTATTTTCGTGATAGTTGGTTACACCTCTTCAATATCGAACGAAAAGCCAAGAAAGAAAGCTACCAAGCACCTGAAGTTATGTTCGGTATGGATGTTAGACCCGATTCGTTACCTGATGACATCATCAGTGAATCCAGGAAACTCTGGGACAATAAACAACACAGAGAGTCGTTGAGTTTATTGTACCGTGGCGCATTAATTAGACTCATTAATATTGAGCAGGTTCAACTTAAAGACAGCTTTACAGAAGGCGATGTACTGAAACATTCACAAAAGAAAATAAGTGAGGCTAAGCACCTATTTCTGGATAATCTAACCAGTAACTGGAAGATGATCGCTTATGCGCACAGACATCCTACAAATGAAGCGATGGAACAGTTATTCAATACATGGGTTAGTGATTTTGCCATTGAAAAAGTGTTATCAGATTTAGAATCAAACACTTCAAAAAAAGATGGTAGCAAAGATGAGTAAACCACTCGGAATCACTATCACTGCTTTATTCGCGTTATTACTCGGTGGCGCTATCTATGTGTTTTTAGAAACGCATGAGAAAAAAGAAAAAATCATCCACACGGGTTTATTTGGCGAAGCTAGAAGCAACCCATTATATGCCGGACGCGTCTTCCTTAAACGTATGGGTATCCCAACAGAAACCAAAACCAGCGTTCAGGGTTTTACTGGCTATCCAAGTACCGACACCGTTATCGTCATCAATTCTAAACGCACAACACTATCCGCTTATCAAACTCAGCAACTCATCAACTGGGTTAAAAGAGGCGGTCATGTGATTGCACTCGCTACGAATAAGTGGCGCTTTCACCGATCAGATAAAAGCCTGGAATCGGATGATGCTGAATCAATTGACTCCATAGAGGGTTACCAAAGTACCTCTATCGACAGTCGATTGACAGATAATATGTACAGTCCCGATCCTCTGCAAAATTACATGGGAATCAGTACCGGTAACAAAATTCAGTATGAAGACTTATCAGCTGCTGATAAAAAGCAGCTTGATCAAATTGAAGAACACCAAGAAGAAAACGATAGTGCAGATGACTCCACTGAACACCTATTCAAAATCAAATTACAGGATGCTCCAAAAGCACTAGCCATACAAAACAATTGGTTTCACCCTATTCTTGTAGACCCTTATTATCAGGATAAAACAGAAATCGTAAAACTACGTTCTTCTAATTTCATCGTGAGACAAAAAATAGAAAACGGATTAGTTACTTTAGTTTCTTCATTAGACTTCGTAGAGAATAAGCAAATTGAGAAAGCTGATCATGCAGAAATTTTCTGGCACCTGATACATGGCATCAATCAACCTATCGACCAACCTTCAAAAGTCTGGTTGATCCATAGTGACAAAATGCCACCGTTATGGGATTTGATCTGGCGAAATGCCTGGATGTTTATTATCTCTTTACTGGTACTATTTATTGCATGGTTATTACTGGCAACTCGCCGCTTTGGTCCTGCAATCCCTAAGCACGCAGAAGATCGTCGTAGCTTGACTGAACACATCAGTAGCAGTGGTTCTTTCTATTGGAAATACAACCATAAACAAGAACTTCTTGAAAGCACCCGGGATGCTATCAATCAAAAGTTAGTGCTATCACACCCTAACTGGAATCATTTAAACGAAGAGCAGCAAGTAACTCTTGTGGTTAAAGACCTGGAATTGAGTAAAGCAATTAAGGTAGACCCTAAAGATATTCATCGCGCACTTTTTTCAACATCCATTGAAAAGCCTGATGAATTTACGCAGACCATTCGCACCCTTGAAATCATTAGAAGTACGAAATAGAAACAGAAACAGAAACAGACAACTAAAACTGAAAATATAAATACTTATCAATACGATACAAACGAATTAATGAAAGGCCACAGTATGACCGAAATGACAAATATGACGCTTGAACAAGCTAGTGAATTAGCTCAACAATTAAAAACAGAAATTGGCAAAGCTGTTATTGGCCAAAAACAGGTAATACATGAAACGCTAATTGCATTGATTGCGGGTGGCAATGTATTAATTGAAGGCGTTCCTGGTCTTGGCAAAACCTTATTAGTGCGGGCTCTGGCAGCAACGTTTTCAGGTCAATTTAACCGTATTCAGTTCACCCCGGATCTGATGCCTGCTGATGTAACAGGACATACACTCTATGATCTGGACAATAAATCTTTCAGCGTTCGTAAAGGTCCTGTATTTACCAATTTACTACTTGCAGATGAAATCAATCGTGCGCCAGCCAAAACCCAATCTGCTCTATTAGAAGTAATGCAGGAACGTCAGGTGACCATTGAAGGTGAAGCGCATCCTGTGCCACTACCATTCATGACATTAGCAACACAAAACCCGCTAGAACAGGAAGGCACCTACCCTTTACCCGAAGCACAACTTGATCGTTTTCTACTAAAAATCTACATCAATTACCCACGAGATAACGAAGAAAGTTTAATGGTTGCCGCTGTGACGAATAAGCAAACTGGTAATCAACTGAATATTTCAAATGTATCAGCAGTAGCCACTCCGGCGACGATACAAGCCATGCAAGCTTTGGCAGCGGATATTGAAGTCGATAAAAGTGTTATTGAATACGCGGTAAGAATCGTTCAGGCAACACGTGATTGGCACGGTCTTAGTATTGGCTCTGGTCCCAGAGGAAGCATTGCATTAATCAGCGCTGCACGCGCTCAGGCGATGTTACATGCTCGCGATTACATTACACCTGATGATATTAAAGCAATTGCATTGCCGGCCTTACGTCACCGTGTAGCTCTTGCTCCCGAGATGGAATTAGAAGGCTATTCAACGGATCAGATATTGCAGGGTATCCTCGATAAAATCGAAGCACCTAGACAATAAAGCACTTTTTAAATCCATAGATAATAAAAACATGCTTTCTAAACTCCCAATCCCGGATCGACAAACCTTCTACTTGATAGCGGCGCTTGCTGCTATCGGTTTGATTGCAATATTCATCCCTGCGTTAACCATGTTGTGGAAGATTTCAGCAGCCATAATTGCTGTTATTCTTATTGCTGATTTGATTATTACCTTCATTTCAAACCCCAAAGATATCATCACGGTAGAACGCCACTTACCCGGATCGATACCACTGGGAGTCAGCCGTCATATTGAATTAATCATCCATAATAAAAGTAGCAAACCGCAAAACCTCGATATATTTGATCATTTTCCGAATGAAGTCCATGCAGAAGGCTTACCCGTAAATGTCAGTATTCCGGGAGAACAGCACGCAGAAATACAGTACAAAATAATTGCCAATCAAAGAGGAAAATTAATTTTTCCCAAGGTGCAAATCAAACTGCAATCGGTGTTTAAGTTTTGGCGTATAAATCAGTACTTACCAGTCAGCAGTGAAACCAATGTGTATCCAAACTTTGCGGCTATTTCTCATTATGCGCTATTAGCCACTGACAATAATTTAAGTCAGATGGGCATCATCAAAAAAAGAAGGCGTGGTGAAGGTCAGGATTTTCATCAGCTAAGAGAATATCGTGAAGGCGACGCGATGCGTCAAATTGACTGGAAAGCTACTTCCAGAGTGCAAAAACTCATCTCGCGTGAATATCAGGATGAGAAAGATCAGGAGATTATTTTCATGCTGGATTGTGGTCACCGCATGATGGCTAAAGATGATGATCTTTCGCATTTCGATCACACCTTAAACGCTTTATTACTGCTTTCCTATGTGGCTCTGCGACAAGGTGATGCTGTCGGTTTAATGACATTTTCGGGAGAAGATCAACGCTGGTTTAGTCCACGCAAAGGACAACACAATGTGCAGCAAATCCTTAACACGGTGTATGATCTTCAACCCAGCACTTCATCCCCTGATTACAGTAAAGCGGCAACGGACTTATTAATTCGTCATAAAAAACGTGCCTTGGTGATTATTTTAACCAACACCCGAGATGAAGATGGCGATGATCTGCTGCCCGCGATAAGCATTTTGAAAAAGCGCCATCTGGTATTACTCGCCAGCCTTCGTGAATCGAGTATTGCCGATATGTTAGATAAACCGATTGAAGATTTAAACGACGCGCTGGACAACTCAGCGGCGCACCATTATTTGCAGCAACGCAAGAGTACCTTTGAAGAATTAGTAAACAACGGCATTCGAGCCATGGACGTCAGTCCTGATAAGCTCACAGTGGATTTAATTAATGCGTATTTATCGATAAAAAGTAGCGGTACGTTATAAGGGAATCATATCGTTTTTAGCTTAAGTATGAATTAGACAAGGATGATAAATTAGACATGTATGATAAATGCCTAAACTAAAACCCACCCCCCTACTTTGGAGGCTTTTTTTGCTATCTTTATGGATTTATTAAATGTTATGAATCTGGCAAACAGATGGATTATTTAGTGTTGTTTGGCATGTGCTTAGCTTGTGCTTAACTAATGATTAATTAAAAAACATTAAAGCATTTGAGACAACATCAGTATTACCACAAAAGCAGCAACCGAATATGCCACTAGCTGCATCAATCGACCTTTGTGATCAATGACAGATCCCATATTGGTAATTTGATTCTTACTCGCGACTTTTACAGTTGGCACCGACATTTTTTTGCTACGAATAGAACCACGCTTAAACTTTTTATTGAATTCAGTAAAGTCTACTTCGATAGTCTCATTAATGGATGCTTTTGCTAACGCCTGCACCAAGGGTAACTCACGGTGATGAATGGGTTTCACAGAATGTAGTTGCTTACGCCAATTGAGTTTAGCCATAGCAGAAACCGAACGTTCATTGCCGTACTCATCAATCAGGAAATACTCAACTACACCTTTGCCTGAAGAAACTTCTTTAAACTTCTGTTGTTTCAAGCGATAACGAATTCGTTGTGTGTAAGTCATAAACTTGAGATTAGCAGAATACTATTTAGTGCCTAATAATTTCAGATAAGGGGCTTTTTTTTCAGCGTTAAATGTATATAAAAACGGTGTTTATCGCTCAAACACCGCTATAGATTCTACATGGGCAGTCTGCGGGAACATATCCATCACACCTGCCCCCACGAGCTTGTAGCCATGCGTATGCACCAATTCGCCGGCATCGCGTGCCAAAGTTGCAGGATGACAAGATACATAGACAATACGTTTCGCTTTTAACTTACCAAAGTACTCAATAATTTCTTTAGCGCCAGAACGCGGTGGATCCAGCAGAATGCAATCGTATTGTTTTTTCAGCCATGGCTCACTTTTTAACTCTAATTCTGTACCCATTAAATTACAGGCAAAATACTCGGTATTATCGATGCCATTAGCCTTAGCTGTTTCACGCGCACGCTTAACCATGACCAAATCACCTTCTACACCCGTCACCTGCGCCGCATTTCTTGCAATAGGCAGAGTAAAGTTACCCAAACCACAGAAAAGATCCAGAACACGTTCTGAGCCTGTGAGTTTCAATAGTTCAACCGCACGCGGCACCATTTGTGTGTTGATGCTGCTATTGACCTGAAAAAAGTCCTGAGGACCAAAGGCTACTTTGGTATCAAATGCCTTATGCTCGTAATACAAACCTGGATTCTGCCCTGCTTCAGGCCAGATTAAATGCACGGTATCCGGGCCTTTAGGCTGAAGATAGAGCTGGAAATTATGCTCTTGAGCAAAACCAATCCAAAGTTGTGTGTCTTGATCCGATAAAGGTTTTAGATGACGGATGATCAATGCCGTATCTTCATCACCCACAGCTACTTCAATCTGTGGCGTTGAATCACGCGAATCCATCTGATAGATCAACTTCTGGAAATCTTCTAGCTTCAAGCCAACCGATTCATGCAATACCACACAGCTGTTTATATCTGCTAAGAAGCCACCATGTCTTTCGCGAAAGCCAACCAGTACTTTATCTTTTTTGTAGACGAACTTGACGCCCAAACGTGCTTTACGTCGATACCCCCATGAGTCTCCCGTCATCGGTTCAAAGACTTCTGCAGGCTCTACTTTACCGAGGTGCTTAAGACCATCAAGCATGGATTGCTGTTTGTATTTTATTTGAGCTTCTGAACTAAGGTGCTGTAACGAACACCCCCCACAAATTTCATAGTGTTCACATTTAGGCTCGACACGATCGGGTGAAGCCGTTAAGACTTCTTCTATTTTACCTTCATCATGACTACGATTTTTCGAGGTATAAATAAACGTGACCTTTTCACCCGGCAACGCACCACTAACAAATACGGCTTTTCCGTCGATATGTGCGACGCCACGTCCTTCGTGACTGAGTGATTCGATTTCTGCTTCTACAGGATCTTGAGGTAAGCGTTGTTTTCTAGTGCGTCTGCGTGCCATTTGTGATTGTCCAAACGACACCCCCCCACTTTAGAGGCTTTTTTGATTACTAACTATTTCAAATAAACAGATAGCAACAAAAAAAGTGCCCATAAGTGGGGGGGTGGCATTTTATTGATTTAGGAACCGTTAATTACTGTATAGCTTAATTATAGCTCGGAATTTAGGTTCGGAATTATAGTTCGGATTAAAAAGTCGGGCATGATCCCACAAAGTTGCTATCAGATAAACCCCAACGGTTATCAAAAGGCGCATGAGGATCTGACGAAACCTTGCCTGCTTCCATCGCTTCCCAAAGTTGACGCAGATTAATATGTTTTACTGAATCATTGGGATAAATCGCCAGACCACAAAACTCGTCCAATTCCTCTAACAGTCCATCAGGCAGTTCGGGGTGAAAAATTGATCGGGCCAATACCTGTGCATTAACCTTATCTTCTTCAAGTTCTCCACCTGAATAGGCAATTTTATGAATCTCGGTGAAGAAACGATACAAACGTTTATCTCTAGAAGGCGTTGAATAATAATCATATTCAGACGCTGTCATACAACTGCGCTTTCCTTGATCTTTCAGTCGCTGAATATATGCAATACCATCATTGACATAATTCACGCGCTCTTTCGCAAAAGAACACAGGCTATGCATTAAACGCATGGTTTTCTCTTCGAGTGGCTCTTCTCTACGTTGTAATTTTTTAGAGATCACATCAGTAAAAGGGATGTACTCAAGCCCAACTTTCTGAGCAATTTGATACTGCTCATTACTATAACCGGGTTGTTGCTGAATAGGTTTAGCGATATTTCTTGGCCATTTAAATCGACGGTACCCATCGCTCATACCAACCGCATCATGTGGAATGAAGAAGGGAAATGAATACAACTGAATCATATTCTTCGGAGAGGCAGGTGTGGTTGAGCTCATGATCGCTGTTACGCCTGTATCGGTAATACCCGTCATGGCATAAGAATGCGTGCCCGGTTCTACGTATAAATCCCCTGCTTTGATCTGTGCTAATTCAATCGGGAAAGAATCATGTGGCAGACTACGCGTACCTACACGATCATTCATAAATTGTGCAAACGCTCTGAAGCGTTGATCTTCTGGTAATTTATCCCAGTTTGTCATGGTATTGCTGATGTACTTATTCTTCTTACCCAGATAATGGATTTTGAATGGCAGTTTATTTTCGTAGGCAAATACCGCACGCATTAAATAGATGGCATCAGCACAATCGTGAGGAATACGATCGTATTGTGGTCTGATCTTGCTCATAAAGAAATCAGGTTTCCATTGAGTGCTCACCCATTCCTGATACTTCAATTCCCAACTATCATTCCAGTAATTGTTTCCGGACTTCCATACTTCTGCAGAAGCCGATTTAGCCATTAATAGCATTAACAAAACAAGCGTGTACTTTAAAAAAGTAAACTGAAAAAAGCGCATTTTTATCCCCTAATAAATAAACAGCCCAGCTTTAAAACAAAGCAATTTAATTCTCTTTTTTACCGTTAAAAAAATTCTTTTTTACACCCCCCCACTTACAGAGGCTTTTTTATTATTCGGCTTTAAAAGACGGTATTAAATTGCAAACGGCAGTATAGCAATATTGAGTAGAAAGCTCTACTGCATCAATAACTTGTTCTGTTTGTACATTAATGAAAACTGTTTTTTTCGTATAGCGGTGCGTTTAGAAATATACGTATAAAGTAGATCGTCTAGCGTGACTTTCGACTCTGCTTCCAGCAAATATGAAAAACGCGTAGATTCACCCGAATTTTCTGAAGGTTTTAAATGCCCAATTAGTGTGGATACTCCACTAGAATTCGAGGCCTGAATTTCAATCTTTGGGTTATTCATATTTAGCTCATTTTTGGATGAGAAAAGAGCCTTATAAAAACTCACAGGGTATTGTTGTTGTAGGCGATGTATCTGATTTTGTAATTGCCAGATTTTATCCTGACCTTCAGGCAGTTCGCCATTTTCCTGCAGTTCCCATTGCGTTTGCATTTGCAGGTTATCTAATTCTGCTTTGGATTCCATCACCTGTAGAAAGCTTGCTTGCTGAATTCCGGAACTCTGAGCCGTTATCTGTAACTGATCAATAGGTAAATCATCACTATTTTCTGTGCTTGTTTTATTTAAGCGTGTGAAATTCAATGTAAGAAAAGTATCGATCACATCGTCTTTAAAGGTTATTTGGCTATGACCTTTAAAATCAGTAAGGATGGATTCAGATAAACGTTGAGAATTAATGCGCAATTGGGGTATCTGTATCGATGCGTTTTTATACGATACACCCGCATCTACTGATTCTATTGACGTTTTAATTGACAGATTATTTGTATCATTCACATTTGAATCTGATAACTTATCTAGATATTGAAAATTCATCAAACCATTATCAGCACTTAACTGAATAATAGGTGAAGCGTAATCTAATCGGGAAAGTTCCAATGAGCCGCGATAAGACAAGGTACTCAGATTATAAATAGCCGTTAACTTTGCATCTAACCACTCAGCGTTAAACAAGGATTCGAAACTTGATTCCTTATCAAACCCTATTATCACAACACCAGTGGGCAAATCATTGGGGAAAATATTCTGAATATTTTCCTTAGACTCTGCAGAAAAACTTTTTGGGTCGATTCGAATATACCAACGAGAGACGCCGTAATCGACCCCCTTCTTGGTTATGAATAACGGTCCATTCAGGGATTTCAGCGTTAGCACAAAATCACCCAACCAATCGTCCAGCAACGGTATATCGGAACTTACACGTACTGAAGCTGATGACCCGAGAAGGTGTTTTTTATAGTCGAGCAACTCTAAACGAAAGGGCTTTTCGCCTAACTTATCCGTTTGAATTTCCAGTACCTGACGAAAGTCTTTTTCTGCCTGAACTCCCAGGTACCAACTCATCACTGCCCATAGTAAAAAAGTTGATAAGCAGATCATCACCAAAATGGATAATAGTTTTCTCATTGATAGATATTTCTACTCTTATGTTTTGTTATGAAATAATTAAGTTACGATAAAAAAGTGTCACAAACTGACAAAAATGCGTCATTTTATCCCACTTAAGTTACTGTATTAAAATGATTTAATTCTATTTTTACATAACTCTATTAAGTTTAGATTCATCCGCAATTTGTTAGTATTGGAAAGATACAATACTTTTATTTTGAGTCATTAGAGTATTACTTTAAATAATAAAAATAATTTAGAAACAAAATCAGGATAAAAACATAGTTAAAGATCGATGTAAAAGATCAACAGTAATAAAAATAAAAATTATGCCACAAACACCACATACATTTGCCTCTAATAGCATCATAGAGAAAATAGCTCATACAGTTATACACACTAAAACTGTCATAGCTGCTGCTGTGTGCCTGCTTTATCTAGGCTCTCCTAGTATGGCAATAGCGCAAGGTGTTAACGCTGGCACAGAAATACAAAACATCGCCACTGTAACCTATGAAATAGCTGGGGAAGACCAATCTCCCATAGAGAGTACCCCTGTTGGAAACAGTAATCCCGGTGTAGGCAACGGCTCACCCACGATGTTCAGAGTAGACCGTAAAATAGATCTCACTGTAACAGGAAATAACGACGCAAATGTCGTACCTGGTGAAACTCAATCAGAAGTTACGTTTACCTTAACCAACGAAGGTAACGATTCTCAGGAGTTCGCATTAACGCCTGAAGCTGCAGTTGTCAGCGATGATTTTGATCCAGCAAACTGTAGTTATGAAGTGACTGCAATAAGCGGCACACCCTTACCGGGCGTTGTAATACCAACGACGGGTAACATCCTTTTAGGTCCTGACCAACAGGCAAGCATTGCGGTAACTTGTGATATTCCGGTGGTTTCTGGAGGCTCTCTATTAAGCTCTGGAGATACCTCATTAATATCACTTACAGCTCAGGCTGTTAAAAATTCTGATGATTCCGTAACTACTGAAACCAGCGGTGTAGATACAGCTGAAAATATAGAAACCGTTTTTGCTGATGACCAGGGAACCGATGATGCAAATCGCGATGCAAGTCATTCAGCCCGCAGAACGTATCTCGTTTCAGTCTCTGCTACGCCTCCTACTCTATCTATCGATAAAAGTATCGTTAACTTTTTAGATACCAATGGCGGCACAACGAAAACATCTGGCACAGAAGTGACGTACAAAATACTTGTTACTTCTAGCGGTACGGGCTCTATCAATAATGTAGAGATTACTGACCCTACTCCAGCGAATATGACGTATAAGCCTTCAAGCATAATTTTGAATAGTACAAGTCAGAGTGACGCTAATGATGTTGCCGACAATACAGATTTTGGTATTTCAATTGCGAATACCGCGACCATTAAACTCGGAAATATTACTGCGGGTAGCACCCAGGAAATTCAACTTACTTACACCATTAATTAAAGGAATACACAATGAATAGGTATATAAAAATAAAAAAAATAGCAGTAGGCGTTATTGCTTCTCTTTTATTACTGTCGACTCAATCATTTGCCGCACAGCAAGGACATCTCAAAGTTACGTCTAAAGCGCAAAAAATGATTGTTGTGAATAATAATGGGCAAAAAGCCTATAAATTTGTTCCTGCCACTAAAATTCTTCCTGGAGAATTAGTGCAATACAATACGTATTTTCAAAATATTGGCAATCAACCAGCTAATAACATCAATATCGTAAACCCGATTCCGAAACACACGGTTTACCTTCCAAATTCTGCCCAGGGCAAAAATACAAACATCGTATTTTCTGTTGATGGTGGAAAACACTATGGGAAAGCAGGCACGCTAAAAGTTCGCGATAAAACGGGAAAGATTGTTCCAGCAAGACCTTCGGACTACACCCATATCCAATGGCGATACAATGGAAATTTAGCGCCTAATGTTCAACAGGCAGTAGCATTCAGAGTTCGCCTGCTATAAACCCTGATCTTACATAGACAAATATTAAAAAAAATATGTGATCTTTTAAATACAAACCACAAACCTTAATAGAGAAATACAATGAAAATGAAAATAATCTCAAGTTTAATTAGTGTGGCAGTTTTATCCGCTGTTACACACCCCATTTATGCAGCAGGTACTGCGGCAGATACAGACATCAATAATACTGCTTCTATTAGTTATAACGTCGGTGGCACCGCTCAAACACCGATTGAAAGCTCAGAAACTGGTAATAGCATTGCGGGTGTTGGTGCTGGAACAGCGACAACGTTCAAAGTGGATAAAAAAATCGACTTGTCTGTAACACCTGGCTCTAATGTCAATGTGGTTCCAGGCACATCTGCACAATCTATTACTTTCACCGTAACTAATGAAGGCAACAGTACAGAAAATTTCAACTTAACTCCTTCACAAGTAACAGGTGATATCTTTGATACTTCAGCTTGTTCCGTTGCTGCTCCTGCATCACTACCAGTTTCAATTGCTGCGGACGGTACAGCAAGTGTGACGGTAAACTGTGATATCCCCGCCAGTGGTGGTGTAGTCGTTAATGGTGCAACCTCGGATATTGACTTACTTGCAGTAGTTGATGGTGTCACAGAAACAACAGTTGCAGATACAGCTGATCAAGTTGATACAGTATTTGCAGATGACATTGGTACCGCAACTGACGAGGCTATAGCTGGAACAGGAGCAGCGGGAAACAGAAACGCTGCGCACTCTGCGATTAATACTTACGTCGTTAACACTGCAGATATTACTGTTAAGAAAACATCGGAAGTAACCGAAGACCCATTTAATGGAACAACAAACCCAAAGCGTATTCCTGGTGCTACGATTGAGTACACTATTGAAGTAACAAACGCTGATGGTGCTGCAGATGCCGCAGGACTTATCATTTCTGATATTTTACCTGTTGGTACTGGTGCTGTAGGTGGTGCAACCGCTTCTACCAATGGGCTTCAATTCGTAAGTTGCTCTTCAACGGGTGATGCAACTGCAGCAGTAACGTGTAGCGAATCAGGCGGAACAGTTACTACAAGTGCCTTCACTTTACCGGGTGGATCGGGCTCAGCGTCTGTTCAAACACTTACCATTATTGCAACTGTAAAATAAGCCAGCCTATTTTATAGAAACCACACTAATCTCATCACAGATTAGTGTGGTCATTCTAATAAAAATAAGTAAAAAATATGCGGCACATCAGCAATATAGCGTCTAGCTTCAAGCGCAAGCTTCAGAGAAACAGAATTACTTCTAAGTCTTCCTTGGGTAGCTCTGTGGGCACTATATTCTCAATCTTCCTGTTATTGATATCGATAACATTTCATTCATCCGCGACTGCTGAAACGTTAATTACTAATACAGCCACGGCTAATTATTCTATAAACGGTATCGATAAAAACAAATCGAGTAGCGTGCAATTTACAACCGATAATATTGTTGTTGCTACCGGAATTACACTACAGAAAAAATCCAATATCAGTCGAGCCATTGTTGGTCAAATCATAGATTACAGTTTAATTGTTACTAATAATGCTAATGCAATTCAGGCCAATCTATCCATTGAGGATTTATTACCAACAGGTTTAGAATACCAGCAAGCTAGCGCTAAACTTAACAACTCAAGCATAAATACTAGTGACATATCACTAAACGATAATGATATTACTTTTAGTTTGGGGGATATGCCTGCAAACGCAGTCTGGACTATCACCTATAAAGCTAAGGTCACAACGACTGCTCCTTTGGGTTCAGCGATAAATCAGGCAATTGCAAGCTCAGACACCACTGAATCTTCGCCTGCACAGGCCACAGTTACTATTTATGAGCAAGTTATCGTAGTACCAGTAATACCCACCGTGCCTTTAGAGATAGAGAAGAAAGCGAACATTAACACCGCTAAGGTCGGTGATAGTATTGTCTACGCAATAAACATAAAAAATCCAAATTCCAAAAACATACCCAGTGTCACACTCACAGATATCTTGCCTGTCGGTTTGGCGTATAAAGTCGGGTCTGCAACATTAAACAATAACGCTATAACAGCAGATACTTCAGAAGGTTTACATTTTAATTTAGGGAGCATGTCATCTAATAGTGAATGGACAGTTACCTATGAAACCACTGTTACTGATGAAGTCACTTCTAGAGATTTGGAAAACTCAGTGACAGCGACTTCATCTGATACAGATGCTAACTCTAATACCAGTAAAGCATTAGTGACTGTTGTTAATGATTCTATACAAATCACGAAAACAAGCAGCGAAGAAAATGTATACGTTGGAGATATTGTCACTTACGACGTTGTTGTGAGAAACCCAGCACTGCACGATTTAAGCAATTTGATTGTAAAAGATACCCTCCCTAATGGTTTCATTTATCAATCAAATAGTTTTACATTAGATGGTCAAGCACTCTCAGATTCTGAGATTTCTTATAGTGGTAATAATTTATCCATCAATGTTGATTCACTTGCTATAGGTAGCACTATGACACTGAGTTATAAAGTGTTAATCAGTGATGCTTCTGAGAGTGGTGATGTAGTCAATCAGGTTCAGGCAAACAGTACTTTTGGGACTTCAGATATAGCGACTGCTAGTGTCAAAGTACGTACTCCATCAACCATAAATTTCTTAAAAATTAATGAAGCGGGCAATATCGAAAATATCCCCTCGAGTGCGTATAACGCTGATCAAAATGGTGGTAAAAACTGGCAAGCAATCAGTCAGATTACGTTGCCTAATGGAACAGTTATCAGTCTACCAAATCCGCAGCCTATAATTGATGCGAAAGATTATTCTGTTTCAGAACCGGTTATCATTGAAGTAATCGATAAAGACCAAAATGTTGATCCGGATAAGCTCGAAACCATTATAGTCACAGTAACTATTCCCGGTACCAACGATACTGAAATTCTATTACTCACGGAAACAAGCACCGACTCTGGAATTTTCAGAGGGGCTGTTTTAACCACGGCAGCATCTACTCAAAAACAAAATGGCGTTTTAACAATTGCAGATGGCGTTAAGATCAGCGTTTCTTATCTGGATCAGGATGATAAAACAGACACAAGTGCAACTGCGGCTTTAGTGGTCCCTGATACAAAGCTTTCACTGTCTAAGACTGTAGATAAAAGCTCCGCGTCAATTGGTGAATTAGTCAAATATACTCTGGATTTCCAAAACACCACTGGATTCAATTTATCTAATATAAAAGTGAATGACTTACTGCCACTTGGATTTCGCTACGTTTCAAACACGGCATACCTGAATGGAGAAAAAATAACAGAGGGAGTGAGCGCAAACGGACGTAAATTATTATTTAGCGTTAATAATTTAACAGCTGGCAGTACTGCAACGATTGAATACATAACAAAAATCACCGCAGGCGTACAAACCGGAAAAGCAACCAATACCGCAGTCCTTTCCAGTGGAGGCTTAACATCAAATACGGCATACGCAAGTATTGAAATTGATGACGACTTGATGCGTATTAAAAACATTTTGACCGGACGAGTCTATATCGGTTGTGATACGCATTCATCGAAAAACAAATATGTACCAAAAGTTTTGAAAGATGCCAGAATTTACTTAGAAACAGGACGCAGCGTCCTTACCGATAAAGACGGCTTTTGGCACATGGAAGGGGTTCTTCCTGGTAGTCATGTATTACAACTAGACACAGATTCATTACCAAAGGGTTACACTCCTCTACTGTGTGAAGACAATACGCGTCATGCGGGAGATGCAAAATCACAATTTGTTGATTTAACTGCTGGGTCATTATGGCAGGTTAATTTTCATGTTAAAGAAGGTCTTGATGCAAAAGAATCTACTGAAGTTGGCAGCCCTGTATCGCCTAAAGCTAAAAAGAAAGGCGCAAATCCAATAACGCTTTTTGGTGCTAATTACTTAAAATCAGCAGAACCTGGTTTTGAAATCCTCTGGCCTAGAAACAACCATGTACCAGATGTTGCATCTATTAAAGTTTTCATCAAAAGCTCACCTCAGGAAAAAATTGAAGTGTTCCTAAATGGAAAGAAAATTAGTGCACTCAACTATGATGGCAGTGACAGCAATAAAGCGCGCACCGTCAAAATTAGTCGCTGGTTAGGTATCGATATTGATACACGCATAAAAAACAATGCATTACTTGTGATTGCCAAGGACAAGTCAGGAAAAGTCGTTGCCAAAGAATCAAGAAACATTCACTTTTCTGGCATACCTGCTTCTGCCGAATACTTACCAGAAGAGTCTATATTAGTAGCTGATGGTAAAACCACACCTGTCATCGCTTTACGCATAAAAGATGAAGATGGCTACCCTATGCGCGCAAATACGCATGGCTATTTAACACTAGACAACAGTAACTACCAAATTAAGACGTTAAACGAAGCTGACCAAGATAGACTGAATATCAATGAGTCATTATCGGGTAGTTATAAATACATTGTTGAAGAAGATGGGATTGCAAGAGTAGAGCTCAACCCGACGACTCAATCAGGTGAAGTGAGATTTACTGTCAACTTTACAGAGTCTCAATCTAAAACCATTAGTGCCTGGTTGAAACCACAGTTACGTGACTGGATTTTAGTCGGTATCGCTGAAGGCACGCTGGCACACAAAACAATCACCGGAAATATGCAAACACTCGATAGTCTGGGTAAATCAGATGAGTTCTATAAGCGTGGACGCTTTGCTTTCTTTGCTAAAGGTCAGATTAAAGGAAAATACTTATTAACCGCAGCGTACGATTCGCATAAAGCAGAGAATGAAGTTGGCAGTCAATTAGCGGGTAATATCGACCCTGATGAATGGTATTCAATTTATGCTGACAATAGCAGCAGTCAATACGATGCTCCAAGCTCACGTAAACTATATCTTAAGATAGAAAAAGATAACTTCTATGCGCTTTTTGGTGACTATCAAACAGCCATGACTGTGACCGAATTAGCCAGCTATGAACGCGTATTAAATGGTATCAAAACAGAATACCGTGGGCAGCGCTTCAATGTTAAAGGCTTTATCAGTGAAACCAGCAACAACCATCAACAAGATGAAATTCAAGGTGATGGAACTTCTGGTCTTTACCGCTTAAGTGAAAACATCATCCCAAACAGTGAGTCGATTAAAATTGAAACGCGAGATCGTTTTCACTCAGACCGTATCGTTGAGACGAAACAACTGACTCGTTATCAAGACTATAGTATTGACTACGATGCTGGCACCCTATTCTTTAAATCTCCTATTGCAAGCAGAGACAGTAATTTCAATCCTAACATTATCGTCATTGATTATGATTCCGAAGAAGACACCAACAAAACCATAGTGGCTGGTGGACGCGCATCCATGAAGTCTTTCAACGATAAGCTTGAAACAGGCGCAAGTATTATTTATGAAGAAAATACCAATGGAAAAGCTGATCAGTTAGTTGCGGCTGATGCTACCTACAACATCACTAAAGATACTAAATTACATATCGAAGTGGCTGAATCGAAAACGACTGAAAGCGACTTCGAAAAAAGACAGGCGATGATTATCGAACTGGAAAAAGAAGTGGAGCAAATGGAAGCCCGTCTTTATGCAAAAAAGCATGATGAAGATTTTGGCATAAGCTCACAAACCAGTGAAAGTGGCACTGAAAAAATAGGCGCAGAAGTCACTTATCGTTTGAATGACAAGACAAGATTAACCTCTCAGCTATTGTATGAAAACAATATTGAGAACGATAACAAACGCAAATTAGCGCAAGTAGGTATAGAGCATCGATATAAAAATATCGAATTAAATGCCGGTTTGCGCCATACACAAGAAAATCTTGGCAGTAGTGATGTTAGTGATGATATCACGACTACTTCTGACGTCAGTACCCATGAAAAAATCACCACGAATACCATTATCTTAGGCGGCAGATACACAACCAAAAATGATAAAATTACGCTTCGTACTGACTTGGAAAAGAACTTCTCTTCTGATGATGGTAGCGAATTAAGCCCTGACCGTTTTGTTGTTGGTGTGGATGTGAAACTGCAACAGGGATTCACCGTCTTTGCTGAGAATGAAACCACAGACAATGGCATTGTTACAACGCATAACAACCGCGTAGGGGTGTATAAAGACCTGTGGAAAGATGCCAAAGGTAAAACAACTTACACACAAGAACGTACGGCAGAAGGCCAACGTAATTACGCTACCTTAGGGCTTAGTCAAAAACTTAAACTGACGGATAAAATCAGCGCTGATTTTAGTATTGATCGTGCAGTTACAGTAGGTGATCAAAAATTCTTCAATACCGATGAAACGACCATTCAAGGAACAGACAGTGATGACTATACAGCGTTCTCTGTAGGTTTAGGTGCAAACGAAGAAGTCTGGAGTTGGACATCTCGTGCTGAATACCGTAATGGTAAGGTTTACGACAAGGTGAATTTACTGGCCAGTGTTATTCGTCACCTTGATGATGGCAAACACCTCAGTGCTAAATTCTCCTACTACGATCAAGACAGTACCGAAGGAGATGCAGAGCAAAATATCAAACTCAGCTTAGGGTCTGCATGGCATCCGAAAGATGAGAGTTTTGTATTCTTCAGTCGCTTAGATTTAATTAGTGAAAAGGAAAATTCTATAGATGAAAGCAGTGAGTTTTCATCATCAGATACCGATACACGAAAGATCGTGCACAATATGCATTTCAATAAAATTCTTAATAAGGATGCGAAAAGAAAACTGCAATTCAGCATTCATCATGGCATCAAACATGTAAAAGATGAAAACAGCGGAGTTAAATACAGCACAACGGTTGATACAGCTACAGTTGAATTACGTAAAGACATCAACAAACGCTGGGATATCGGAGCCCATGCAGGTTACTTGCATGACTGGAAAAGCAATACCATGGAAACAGTAGCCGGTGTATCAGTCGGTGTCACTCCTGCAAAAAATACCTGGATTGAAGCAGGTTACAATTTCGAAGGTTTTGATGATGAAGATTTTGACGAAAGTAACTTCAAACGAAAAGGCCCCTATGTCGACTTTAGATATAAATTTAATCAAGATTCACTCAATCTCAATAAACCACGTTCTCACAGAAAAGATGAAAAACAAGCAGATCAAAAAGCAAACAAAGAAATCATGCTAGAAGCTGAGTAATCCATACCCTGATTCATTGGAAAAAACATCTAGGCACCCCCCACCTTTAAGCCCTTTTTTTATTTACGACGTAGAGTTAATAAAAACGGGTAAAACAATGATAAAACTGTCAATAAGTCTGTACCAAGTATCCAGAAAAACCAACAAAGCGTGTGCAATTAATATAAAATAATTGCATACAAGAGAAATAATCAACATTACCACGAAAGTATTATCGCCAACATAATAACAACTCTATGGCTACATAGTATTTACATTTAAAGATTCATACCGCTGATGTTAAAAACTTTTTTACGCTTTATCCCCACATTACTAGGCATACTGTTTAGCATTCTCGCAAATGAGTTAATGGCTGCTGGGCTGATTGTGAATGAAGCTTCAAATGGGATAAGTGGCGCAAAAGAATTCTATGAATTTATGGTTGTTGGTGACTCTGCAAACCCTACTTCTCCGGTCAATATTGATCAATGGATAGTAGATGATAACAATGGTGATTGGGGAGGAAGCATTACTGGCGTTGGTATCTCATCCGGATACATTCGATTTGATTCGCAAACTGATCCCGCCAATTGTTCTGGCTTAAACGCAATAACCCCGGGGTCTATTATCGTTGTCTATAATGGTGATGATACCAATGCAAATATACCAAGTGACGACGCCACTGATTCAAATGGAGATGGTGTTTATATATTTCCTGCTGAAGGAAGCTGCTTAAAAACCTGTGCAGGGCCTCCAAGCTCGTCCGATGCAGGCTATTCTAGTTGCAGCACTGCGGCTACGCCGAATTATTCTACAATTGCCATGCGAAATGGTGGAGATTCCGCACAATCCAGAGATGCGAGTGGCAATTTGTTTCATGGTTTTACCTATGGAGACATACCAAGTCCCTACCCAACAAACTCTTTTAATGTGTCAACGGGTAGTGGTTCAGTAAGCACATTTCTATTTTCTTGTGGCAGTTGGTATATTGGCTCAAATTTTTCAAAGATATCTGCGATTGCCGATACGCCTGGGTCTACAAACAACGCTGCTAATGAGATATTTAGAACAAATATTCAGTCTGGTAGTTTTAATTACAGCAATCTGTCAGATGCTGCAAATTGTGCTGTGTTGTCAGATCCAAGCATCAGCTTACGAAAAAGTGCCCTGACAATATCTGACCCCATAAATGGTACAAGCAACCCAAAAACCATTCCAGGTGCCTTAAAACAATACGCAATAGAAGCAACAAATGCTGGTATCGGCGTCGCTGATCTCAATTCAATTGTGGTAACTGATGCCATACCCGCCAATACCGCTTTATACGTCGATGACATTTCCGGGGTTAGTACAGGTCCAATCCGCTTTGTTGATGGATCTCCACCCAGTGGACTCAGTTACAACTATGCAGGTTTATCAAGTGCATCGGACAATCTTAGCTTTTCCAATAATGGGGGCAGCAATTATACCTATACACCAACACCAGATGCAGATGGCGTAGATGCCAATGTCACCCATATTCGTGTATCTACAACCGGTCAATTTCTGGGAACGACTGTAGCGGGTGATCCTTCATTTCAACTACTGTTTAGAGTAAGAGTAGAGTAAGAGTAAAATAAGTATATCGATAGTAACCGCTATTAGTCACCCCCCTACTTTCAGGCACTTTTTATAAAAATTACGCCTGATTAAATTACATCATTATGGTGTTTTTTCTAACACCTAATACGAAAAGTGTACCGAAATAACTCGCCATTGCGGCAACCACCAAGCCTAACAAAGTCAGTGCTTTACTGCCTAAACCAGCAGCCTGCCACCAACTTTCGGCAGGATTAAAGTAAGTAACAATCACCGCCATTGCGATTAGACCAACCGCAATACGAAGAAAGTCTTTAACCCATACTTTTTTAAACGCTTGTTGGGGTTGATAGATTTGTTGCTTACGTAATTGATAAAACAGCAAGCCAGCGTTGATATAACCCGATAATGCTGTTGCCAGTGCTAAACCGGCGTGTGGCCCGAGAATACCTGATTGATACCACGGATAGACGATTAAGGCGCTCAACACAATATTGCTAGCCATCGAAAAAATACCGATTTTTACAGGTGTCTTGGTATCTTGGCGTGAATAAAAACCAGGTGCTAAAACCTTCACTAAAATAAATGCCGGCAAACCAAACGAATAAGTCATTAAACTCATACTCGCCATTTCAACCAGTGTCCAGTCATTGACACCGTTGGCTAGTACCGTTGCCAAAATAGGTTTTGCTAGTAGCATTAACCCAAGCATTGCGGGTAATGCAATCAGTAAACCCAATCGGATACCCCAATCCAGTGTTTGACTAAATGCTTTGCCTTTTGCATTGATGTGGTCCCCCGAAAGCTTGGGCAGAATTACAATGCCAATCGCCACACCGATGATCGCTAAAGGCAGTTCTACAAAACGATCTGAGGCGTATAGCCAACTGATGCTGCCCACCGCTAGCATTGAGGCGATTGCGGTATTAATGAGTATATTGATTTGTGCGACTGACGAACCCAATAATGCCGGCACCATCAGTTTCATGATGCGTTTAACGCCTTCGTGCCCTCTTTTAAAACTGGGTTTTGGCATTAACCCTAATTTGATTAAGGTAGGTAGTTGAAAAGCGAGTTGTAAAATACCGCCAATGATCACACCCCAGGCCAACGCTTCAACAGGTTGTTCAAAATGTGGCGCCCACCAGATTACCGATGAAATTAACGCGACATTTAACAGTACAGGCGTAAATGCAGGTACGGCAAACTTCTGGAACGTGTTTAATATTGCGCTGACAAACGCAGATAATGCGATAAAGAAGATGTACGGGAAGGTGATCAATAACAGGTGTGCGGTTAAATCAGCTTGTGAGCTGTCTTTAACATTAGCCTCATCACCAAATAAAAAACCGGGTGCAAAAATGATCGCTAACAAAGGTGCTGCAATCATCCCAATGATGGTAATAATAAAGAGCACTAGCGTTAATGTGCCAGCCACATGATTGAGTAACTTCTGTAAATCTTCCTGACTTTTACTTTCTTTGTATTCTGCTAAAACCGGAATAAATGCCAGCGAAAATGCACCTTCGGCAACCATTCTGCGTAAAAGATTGGGGATGCGAAATGCAACAAAGAAGGCATCAAGCGCACCACCAGCAGGGAAAAAATGAAAGATAATCGCATCACGTGCTAGCCCAAGCACACGGGATATCATTGTCATAGCGCTTACGATAGCGCCCGAGCGGAGCATTCGACTCATTCAAATTCTCAGGTTATTTTTGTCAGGCGGAGTGTATTACGCAACCGCATTAACAACAAGACGTCACAGTAAGTTTAAAAGCTAAAGAAGCGTATTACGCGCAACTCCCGGGGTGATACCCGTAATCTGTTTAAATGCCTTTCTGAATGCGACTTCGCTGCTATAGCCAACCAGTTCTGCAATTTCCAACATCGATTTTTTACCTTCTTTTAATTCGGCATTGGCGAGTTGCATACGCCATTCACCCACATAGGTCATCGGCGGTTTACCTAATAACTCAGAGAATCGTGCAGAAAATGGCGCTCGGGATATGCCCGCTTCCATCGCCAGTTTTTCAACCGTCCACGCTTCGGCAGGATTATCATGAATCGCAGTCAGCGCACGACTAACTTGAGTATCGGTTAAAGCCGCTAATATTCCTGATTGCGGCGCACTGTCATTGATATGGGAACGCACCGCATAGATAAATAGAATTTCAGACAGTTTATCAATCACCACATCTGAACCCGTGACGGAGTTATCCGTTTCGGACTTCATCAAATCAATCAATATTTGTAAACGCGGCTCAATAACATTGCCACTGCCTTTTACTATCACCGTGTCGGGTAATGCATTGATTACAGGGTTGCGTCTAGGATCATCAAAATCAAAGTAACCACAGATTAAAGCGGTAGCGCCATCGACATCACATGAATCTACTTCAATAGGATTTGAAACGTGTTCATCTTCGTTATAAATCTCAACATCCGTGATGCTATGTTTCGAGTCTCGGGGAAATACAATCAAGTCCCCTGTATGCAGTGGAATGGATTTTTCTTGATCAGGTAAATGTAGAAAACAATTGCCCCCTGCAATTAAATGGAAGGTACTGCGCCCTGAACCGGATGTGTCTATCACCCACGACCCACAATAACTGGCATGAAAAAACACGCTGGCTTTAAATCGTAATAATCGCAATACACTACTGAGAACATCTGCATTAATCATGATTACTCCTTATTCTAAAAAAAGCCCCAGTTCTTCATAGGTTCGATTTTTTTAAAAAAATCTCACACCGCAAAGCATAAATTCCTTAGTTCACTTTAACAGCAAAATGAAAAAGTCGCTTAAAGTGGGGGGGTGCCTTAATTGAATACTGAATCGTTATTCACAATAAAAATAAACAAAAAGACGATCAGACATATTAGCGAGATTCCTGGACGTAGTTGCAAATTGAGCAAATCCCTAAAATACAATCATAGACAGATTATAAGGAACTCAAAATGAATCCACTAAATACATTACTACAAAAAGCAGCAACACAGAATCAAGCTGCCTTTCAACAACTCTATACTGAAGTGTCACCTAAATTATTTGCGTTGTGCTTACGCTTAGTCAATTACGATAATGAAGCGGCGGAAGAAATTCTTCAAGAAGCTTTTATCAAAATATGGAATAAAGCCGATAAGTTTGACGTAGAAAAAGGTAATGCAATGGCTTGGATGAGTACCATTGTTCGTAATCAAACATTTGACCGTTTACGCAGCTATAAATCACGCCCTGAATTGGTAGAAGAAACAGAATACGAAACCATCGAATACACGGCCAACGATTTACAACCAGAACAGAAGCTTCTTTACAGACAGCAAATAGCTAAATTCAAAGATATGCTGGACGAGTTACCCGCAAACCAACGCGAATGTATCACTCATTCTATTGTTTATGGACGATCACATTCTCAAATTGCAGATGAGATGAATGTTCCTTTAGGTACGGTAAAAGCCTGGTTACGAAGAAATATCAAAGTCATCCAGGATGTGATGTCAGATACTGATGCTTACGGATTACATTAATCCGTAAGTTTGTTACTTATGAGATTGATATTATTTACTATTAAGAATATTGAAACGCTATTCTGAATCTATCTCAGTACCTTTCCAACCAGCCGTTAGCGTGTATAAATCATCGACACAATCAACAGGCAAACTAACGTTAAGTGAAGCTTTATCAGAATATACGCTGGCTAAAAGAATCCCTTTTTGACTTTCAATCCAGCGCCTTAACGTCGGTTCATCGGCATAATCACATTCAATTTTAACGTCTTGATGCGGTACTTGTTCAATCAGTGTGAGTAATTCTGACGCCTGTTGCGTGGCAGTGCCATAAGCCCGAACCAGGCCACCTGCACCTAACTTGATGCCACCAAAATAGCGTATCACGACAGCTACCACATCACCGATATGCTTATGTTGTAACACATTAAGAATAGGCTTACCGGCAGTGCCGCTTGGTTCACCATCATCATTGGCGGCTGCGCTCGCCGCATTATCAGGATTACCTAGAATGTATGCCCAGCAATGATGCCTCGCATCGGGGTATTCCGCTTTGGCTTGACGGACTAATTGAATCGCTTCTTCTCTGGAGGTAGCGGGCGCAATCCAGCAAATAAATCGGCTTTTTTTGATTTCGTATTCTTCAATGACTTTGCTTTTGGGAACACGATACGATGCTATAACAGGCTTATTACACACTAACTTAAATCATCCCATGACTATTTTATAGATTTAGAATATCTAATGCGCATAGAATACAACAATAAACAGTATGCCACCCCCCTACTTTGAGGCAGTTTTTTTTAAGCATATTCGGGTATTGGTAGATTACTGATTTAAGCTCTGGATTAACTGATAAACAAATCGTTTAAATAAGCACTACTGATATCTGTGGGATTGCTAGCGAAATTAGACACATTGGGGAATATTTCTGGTATCAATGATTGCTCTAAACCAAACCACTGACAGATACTCGCATTCACTTGATCTTGTGAAGTGGTTGGAATAATACGGCCTTTATCACTGTAATCATCAGGACCATCTGGATTAAGATCAGGCAATGTACCTATCATAGTGCCACCATTAAGCGTACCTGAAGCTGGATTTCCTGAACCACCCATAACAAAGTGATGTGAACCCCAGGCATGATCAGTACCTCCACCGGCATTGATACTCAATGTACGACCAAAGTCAGACATGGAGAAAGTAGTGACTTTATCTGCATGACCTAATTCTTCCATCGCTTTCTGGAATTTCCACAAACCCAGACTCAGTTCACGTAATAGTTTTGCGTGTCCGTCAGCCTGTCTCGCGTGGGTATCGTAACCACCTAAGCCCACGAAAAATATTTGGCGCTTATAATTCCCCGTATTAAAATCATCGTTAACGCCTAAATCAATCATCTTAGCGACATTTTCCATGCGTGGTATAAAACCCGTATCAATGCCTTGTTGAAAACCTAAATCATCGGTTGAAGGCACATCGAACAAGCTCTCGCCATAAGGTCCTTTAGTACTATACGTTATGTCTTTGCGTTCCCATGTAGCGGTTAACAGGTCAAAATTATTCATTGAACGTTCGAGTAATCCTGCACTGAGTTTTTGAAAAGGATCTTTATTTTTACCAACTGCAATTAACTCTCTAAATAAATCACGTCTCTCATCGCTCCATGAACCTGCATTTAATTTCATGTCGTTAAACGAAGAAGGATTGCCCGGATTTAAAATCAACGGACTTGTTGTATCTCCTATCAATAAGCGATTATTTCCTGAATATGAAATATTTAAGCCCAGTGATGAATTATTGTTAACGCCTGCCCAGCTATCTGCAATCTTACCTGCCCAGCCAATTGCATCCAGATTGTCAGCTTGCCCTGTTTGAAGCGCTCGTTGTTGATGATTATGCGCAAATAAAAATAGCGGTAAATTAGCGGTTTTATTTTGAATCTGTTCTCGCGTTACGGGTGCTACCATATTTCCCGAATTAGCAATAATAGACAATTTATCATCGGTAACAAGTTGCGCGAACTCAGGCATTACAGCGTTTACCCCTAATGGAATTCCTTTAGCGCCAAGATCATAAAAACCTTTGGTATAAGCTGATTCTTGAGATAGGTTAACATTGTATAGATTCGAACTACCTCCACCCATTGTACCGTTATGCATGGCTGAGCTTATCGATGATAAACCAAGATCATTTTTTTGTACGGCAAGCGCAGCACGAATAGCGGCATAATCAGCATGTGTTGCATCGCTAGGTACCAGCATATTAAAACCGTCATTTCCGCCCAGCATAAAGACACAAACCAGTGCTTTGTAATCTGAAAAATCCGGCGTTGCCGCGACTGCTTGATTCATCAGCGCTAGTTGACCTACAGTACCTAAGGTACTAGAAGCACCACCCGCGGCAAGTAGCTGCATAAATTTTCGACGATTCATTTTACTAGTCATGGAAATATTTCCTGATTGTTTTAATTTTTTTATTCTTTTACTTTTACTTTTACTTTTAGAACGAATACTTTAAATAATTTTAAAAGTTGTCGTTACTTTTGCACCATATAAGCACTAGATGTAGCGATGTAGCGTATAGTTTCAGAGACTAAATAATGTGCCGCTCGTACTGTATTAGAATTATTATAAGTACCCGACGTTAACATAAAGTTGGTTAAGGCCTGTCTAAAGGTAGCGTCCATGGTGTTACCTAACATGATTTTATCAAGATGGTCTAATAACGCATTTACTGCTATTTCACGGTCTTCAATATTTCTCATATTACTAAAGTCACCATTTGTATCACCATCTAAAGCTTGTTCGAATAGCTCAAACTCACGATCGTAATTAACAATAATATTGGTACTCCAGGTCGTTTTATTTGCTGCAAATTCAGCCAGTGTTTCCTCATTTATATTATTTATCCAGTTCTTTTCATATCGTTGCATATGACTGGCTATTTTATTATGCGCACTCAATATATTGCCGTCTGTTTGTATTTGAGATTCTGGTGAAACCAGTTTGTTAACAGAAAACTCCGTGTTACTAGGGATGTAATCAGGTTGATAAAAGTTAAATACTGAACTTGATCTCAACGGGGCTTGCCCAAAATCATTACTAGGGAAACTATAGGTATAAACGCCATTTACCGTTGCACTTCTACCGTCACCTCTATCGCTATCCGCTCTGCCTTTCCAGCCATTTAATGGCGTTGCATTAAAACTTCTAAGTAATTGAGTAAAGACTAATATCGGTTCTTTGAGTTTGCCAAAATAGGCGCTTTGGTTGCTTGAATCTCTTGCTTCAGAATCAGTAAGAATAGCGTTAACAACTGCTTTTAAATCACCTTTTACGCCTGCGCCATTATCATTAAAAACACTAGCTACTCTGGCGACATACGCTGATGAAGGGTTTGACGTAACCAGATTCATAATCAGATTTTTACTGACAAATGGACCAATATTAGGATGTTGGAATATCACATCTAAAGCAGCATCTAATCCACTGCCGTCAGTGCCAGAATTTAATGCAAATGTTTTACCTAAGACCGTTACATCACCATCACCACCTTCGGCAACTTCATCTTCGTGATGTTCAGGATGAAATACCATGGGAGCAGCATAATCTGCCCTTCCCAGATTAGTCCCACCATAGTAAGTATTTCCTTTGGTATCCCAACCAGTCATTACTTTGGCTAGTTCGACGATATCTTCTTGCCCATAGGTTGGTACTTGAAGAGAACCAGAATCTGGGTAGCTATTCACATTGCCATCGCGATTTGGTGAACCATCTAAATTAAGTTCGGACAAACCAATTGTGAATAATTGAATCAATTCACGTGCATAGTTCTCATCAGGGCGTGTCGATGTTTCGGGGTTCGCTTTTTGGTTACCCTGATAAGTCAGATAAACGCCCATTGTGGCACTTCGTGAAACTTCGCCTAAAAGCGTTCGATAATTGCCAAATGCATTTTTAGCTAATATGTCATAAAAGTAAGCAAGACTATCACCGCGTTGATCTAAACGCGGATCTTTTGCAGAGACAACAATTAACTGGCTTAAGGCATAAGCGATACGTTGTCTTAATTGATCACTACCATGTCGGACATTATCCGGATGACCCAATGCATTCTCAAACCAGGTCGACATTTGATAATATTTTACATTCCAGTTAGGTAAATCTACACCTGAGTTAAAGGTATACCCGGATTGTACCCAGTCTATGGAAGGTTCAGCTAATTGTGCGACTTCTGCGGTTCTTTGTAGATGTGTTTTATGGGAATCAGATGGATTGTCATAGGCTGATGACATATCAAGCTGGTTCTCAATCCATGCGTCTACTCCTATCTTAACAACCGTGTCGATATCTTCTTCTGTAGCGCCAAAAGTAGCCTGACTTAATAAACGATAAGCGCTATTAACTGATGCTGCCCGTGATGAGTCTTCAGGGTATTCGTCTTTACTATTGATGACCCCATCAGCATCTGAATCAGATTCATCCGTACTATCACATACATCGCCCTTGCCATCATTATCAGTATCTTGTTGATTTTTATTGGGTGCTGCAGGGCAATTATCAACTGAATTTATTATTCCATCGTAATCATCATCACTGATATCCGTAGTATCACAGGCATCACCGACACCGTTATTGTCTAGGTCACTCTGATCTGTATTTGATATTGCAGGGCAATTATCATTACTGTTTAAAATACCGTCGCTATCATTGTCGCGATTGTCTGTTGTATCACAAGCATCGCCCTTACCATCATTGTCAATGTCACTTTGGTTGGGGTTTGATTTAGCCGGACAATTATCTGTTTCATTGGGGTGACCATCGGCATCATCATCACGATCATTACTCAAATCGCAAACATCACCACTGCCATCATTATCTATATCTTGTTGATCAGGGTTCGCAATACTCGGGCAATTATCTAAGTTATCTGCAATACCATCCTGATCATAATCCTGGTCAGTGACAGTCACATCTAATTGATCTAATAAACTCTGAATTTTTGCTACTGAATCAACGTCACCTTCGTTTAATTCAGCGACTTTTTCATTAATTTTTGCCAGATTTGAATTATTGACACCTTGTAAACCCGCATCGATATAATCTTGTACTTGTGGTGTTGCTGATGACCCTGCAGTTTGGGCATACTGACTTATCTTTAGCAGAGCTATCTGACTTACATCAGGTGTATCAGGAATATTTGGAGTATCAGGAGTATCAGGAGTATTTGGATCGTCCAGGGTTTCGGAGGAATCGGAGTCTAAATGTTCGTTAGTATCAGAACCGGATCCTCCACCGCCACACCCACTGAGTACCAGTACCGAAGCAAATAGAATAGGAAGTAGCTTGCCCATAGAAAACTCCATCATTATTTTTATTATTGATCAACCTCACAAACCAGACACATAAGCTAAATCAATCATAAGTATATCTAATGATTACATACAACTTAGCCATGTTCACTTCGATCAGACAAGTGGTTAGTGAATTTAATCTGTTTTCTATATTTACTTATTGCTTATATCAGGCACCCCCCTACTTTGAGCGAGATTTTTTAACAGAAAATAATAAGTTTTAACTTATGGCTATTCATCCAGTTTTCCATCCAGTTCAGTCAGGCTTTGAATAACTATAGTAGGATCGATTCCCCATGGGTCAAAAATTGCCTGTTCAGTACGTTTCACCCATGCCGCACTCATCCCTATATTTACAGCACCAATCACGTCAAACGGATTACTAGAGACTAACCAGGCGTTATCAGTAGTGGATTCAGATTGCTTCATAAAGTGATGATAAACCGAAGGATTAGGTTTAAATGTTTTTAGATCATCGACACTCACAACACCATCGAAAAAGTCTCTTATCCCTGCTGTCACCAATAACATTTCTACGGCTTCGGCACTGCCATTAGAGAAGGCATATAGTTTGTGTCCTGAATCTTTCATTGCAGTCAAACCATCGGTGACATCATCAAAAGCTGGTAAGGTTTTATAGCTTTCTAGCAATGCCTGTTTATCTGATTCAGGCAAATTCAGTCCATAAAATGCACAGGTGTATTCAAGTGCCTGCGCTGTACAAACTGAGAAGTTCTGGTATTCCTGCATTAGACCACGTCTAAAAGAGTATTCCAGTTGTTTCTCTCTCCAGGTGTTTGAGAATCCCTGAGCACTAACGCCTTCAATACCACCAACAATTTCTTCTAATTTACTCACAACGCCGTGCGTATTTATGAGTGTTCCGTATACATCAAAAGCGATACTTTTCTTTGAGCTAGCGGGCATAATTAATCCTTTTTGTGTTCTGTTTATTGTTTAAAGATGATAGTTATTTATAAAAATATTTATAAAGTAGCAATGTAACAATACAGCTTAGTCTATTTCTAGAGTAATACTGTACGTATACCCATCCTGATTAGATGACACCAAAATCAAAGACTATTCAACCACGTTGCAACAGCAGTGGTGACTTCATCTCCTTTACCTTTAAAATAATGATCCGCACCCGGCACAATCACATGAGCTGACTTTGGATTTCCTGCCATTTTAATATCAGTAAGACGACCTTCCGCCATTCTAAGCACTGCCGGATAATCTTTATCACCGTATATATCGAGCACAGGAACTTTCATTTCAGCCAATGGAAAAGGTTCTGCCATCTTTTGCTTATAATCAGTGGCACCCATACCTGCACCGATATAGCCAATCACAGACTCATCCAGTAACCCTTTTTGATTGCGAACCCAATCCATCGCCATGTGCGCGCCACAACTGTGAGCAAGAATCACTATTTTCTTTACACCCTGTTGTTTTAAATAGGTGATGCCCATATCAATTCGCGCTGCTGCTTGCGAAAATAAAGGAACGTAATCATAGTACTTAGCTGATTTTTCTAATACGGGCATTTGTAAAGATAAGGTGCGCCAGCCACTCGCTGGAAGCTGGGTTCGTAGCGGGTATATGGCATCTTCCCAATTAGGATGAAAGCCACGACCATGAAGAATGATTACCGCACCTTTCTCGCCTTTATCAGATTTATCAGATTCCTCAGCTTCAGCCTCCATATCTATCGCCATGAATGCATGGCCTTCATTGGCTGTATCCTCAAGGAAGATTACCTCTCCGTCGAGGACTGCATCTTCAACTTCAACCGCCATGCGCTTTTCGCGTTCTAGATCGGCTTTAGCGACAATGGCTTTAGCAAAAACATTAAAAGACATACTAGATAACACTAATAACATGCTGATTAATAGTGTACTTATAATCTTTCTTCTCATTGTTTCTCCTCAATACTCATGACTTGTTATGACCTTCACAGGAGTTATTTCATTTGCCTGTAAAAGTGGATATCTTGAGAATATCATAGCCACAAGCGAGGAATCTATTTCACTATCCGCAAAAAAGGGTTAAAACCTGTTAAACAGCATTGCTGAAAAGGGTGATTTTAGACAGCTCTGTTTCCTTTTTGTTCTTTACCTTTCAGTCGATTAAAGGTACTTTGTCAGTTACCGTAAGAAAGCCTGACACATCAGAAATATCTTTCTTAACATAGGGCTTAAACACTATAAAAATCCATCTCTGCAAGAGATGTTTAAAAGGGTTTGTATAAATAATGAGTAATGACTATAACGCTGAATCGATAAAAGTTTTAAGCGGGCTTGACCCTGTACGAAAAAGACCGGGCATGTACACCGAAACGACCCGTCCTAATCATCTTGCTCAGGAAGTTATTGATAATAGTGTCGATGAGGCACTCGCTGGTTTTGCCAATAAAATACACGTCACTCTGCACGCCGATGGCTCACTCTCAGTAACCGATAATGGCCGTGGTATGCCGGTTGATATTCACCCGGAAAAAGGTGTTTCTGGCGTTGAAGTAATCTTAAGTACCTTACACGCAGGTGGTAAGTTCTCAGACAAAAATTACGAGTTCTCTGGCGGTTTGCACGGTGTCGGCATCTCTGTGGTAAATGCGCTATCACTTATCCTTGAAGTCCGAATCAAACGCGATGGTAAAGAATACGAAATGGTATTCGAAAACGGCCATAAAGCATCCGAACTTGAAGTCATCAATACTGTTGGCAAAAAGAATACCGGAACATCGCTGCACTTCTGGCCCAATGGACAATACTTCGACACCGTTAAGTTTTCGGTTAGACGCCTTAAACACAACCTACGCGCGAAAGCCGTATTGTGCCCTGGCTTACACATTGCATTCACTGAAGAAGCCAAAAATGAAACCGTAGAATGGTATTACGAAGATGGTATTCAGGATTACCTACTAGAAGCCATTGACGGTTTTGAAAGATTACCGCTTGAGCCTTTTCTAGGTGAATTTAAAAGCAAAGGCGAAGCTGTCGATTGGGCATTATGCTGGTTACCCGAAGGTGGCGAACTGGTTCAGGAAAGCTATGTAAACCTGATTCCTACTTCGCAAGGTGGCACCCATACCAATGGCCTCAGAACAGGCCTGACTGATGCCTTGCGTGACTTCGCAGAATTTAGAAATCTATTACCACGTGGGCTCAAACTGGCTCCTGATGATATCTGGGATAAGCTGTGCTTTATCCTGTCTTACAAAATGCTCGATCCCCAATTTTCCGGTCAAACCAAAGAACGTTTATCTTCGCGTGCGGCAGCAGGCTTTGTTTCGGGCGTGGTGAAAGATGCGTTTAGTTTATACCTAAATCAAAACCCAACGGTTGGGGACTTGATCGCCGAGCACGTTATCAATAACGCACAAAAGCGAGCAAAAGCATCGAAAAAAGTTGTTCGTAAGAAAATAGCAACTGGCCCGGCACTTCCCGGCAAGTTAGCCGACTGTAGTTCGCAAGACCTTAATCAGACTGAAATCTTTCTGGTAGAGGGTGACTCAGCGGGTGGTTCTGCGAAACAGGCACGAAGTCGTGAGTTTCAGGCAATCATGCCATTGCGCGGTAAGATTCTAAATACCTGGGAAGTCGATTCTTCACAGGTTTTAGCTTCTAACGAAATACACGATATTTCAGTAGCAATTGGCGTCGAGCCAGATAGTCAGGACTTAAGCGAATTACGTTACGGTAAAATTTGTATTCTCGCCGATGCGGACTCGGATGGTGCGCATATCGCCACCCTGATCTGCGCCTTGTTCGTGCAACATTTTTCTACGCTGGTAGCAGCAGGTCATGTGTATATCGCAATGCCACCTTTGTACCGAATTGATATCGGCAAAAAAGTAGAATACGCACTCGATGAAGAAGAGTTAAAGGCCACACTGGATCGCATCGAAGCAGAAAAAATGACGGGCAAAATCAGTGTCACCCGCTTCAAAGGTCTGGGTGAGATGAATCCACTGCAACTTCGTGAAACCAGTATGGATCCTGATACCCGTCGTCTGGTTCAACTGACCATGCACAATCCTGAAGAAACACGTGCAGTGATGGATTTATTATTAGCCAAGAAACGCGCGCCTGATAGAAAAGCATGGTTAGAGGAAAAAGGTAATCTGGCTATTATTTAATCTAGATTACACACATAAGCTCCTGTTTTAAATCCTTAATGCTATCTGATTAATAGTAAGTACACCCCCCTACTTAGGGGCACTTTTTATAAAAATAATAAATCGTATGGATACACTTAATACATTATTTGCATCAATTAATTACCGCGATCCAGTATGGATTGCGGTTGCCTATTTGTGTGGTTTTTTGATCTGGCAAATAAAACTTCCGTCTATGGTAGGTTACCTATTAGCAGGTTTCATTCTGAGTGTGTCCGGTGCTACAGGCGGAGAATTTCTCGATGAGATGGCAGACCTAGGCGTCACGCTATTATTGTTTACCATCGGTTTAAAACTCAACATCAAACAGCTATTACGGCCTGAGATATGGGCTGTAACCACCATCCACATGGCACTTATAACCGTGATTACCGCTTTCGTACTGGTATTACTGGCTGCCGTTAAAATCCCTATATTTTCGCAAATGAGCACGCAATCAATCTTGATTGTCAGCTTTGCTCTTTCTTTTTCCAGCACCGTGTTTGCCGTTAAAGTTTTTGAAGACAAAGGCGGCATGGCATCCCAATATGGACGTATCGCTATTGGCGTATTGATCATGCAGGACATTGCTGCAGTGATCTTTCTATCAATATCTACAGCGAAGATTCCTTCTGTATGGGCCGCAGTCATGATCGGCGTGTTGGTACTGTCAAAACCGATACTTATTTTCTTATTAAAGCGCGCGGGTCATGGTGAATTACTGATTTTATATGGACTGGTGTTAGCGCTAGGCGGATCATCGTTATTTGAGTTAGTCAGTTTGAAAGGCGATCTTGGCGCACTCTTCTTTGGCTTGTTATTGGCGCAACACCCAAAGTCTGGTGAGTTGGCAAAATCACTGCTAAGTTTGAAAGAGTTATTTCTGGTTGGCTTCTTCCTCAGCATCGGCATATCGGTAGTTATTACTCAAGAAACGTTGCTTATCACACTGTTTTTATTACTGATAATTCCGATAAAAGTCATTCTATTTAACACCCTGTTCATGCGTTTTAAAGTGCGCGCCAGACCATCTACTTTGGCTTCTTTTTCACTCGGTAACTTTAGTGAGTTTGGTCTGATTGTTACTGCGATTTCGGTTAATAATCAATGGTTAGACCCTCAATGGTTGGCAATTATGGCTATGGCCGTGGTTGGATCCTTTGTGATTGCCTCACCGCTGAATGTATTCAACACCAATATTTATGATTTGATGCCTGAATTTCTACAGAAATTCGAACACAAACAGCGCCTTCCCGGAGAAGATTTGATCGTCCTTAAAAACACCCGTGTGCTCATTTGCGGCATGGGTCGTATCGGTGTCGGCGCTTATGATCAAATGCATTTGAAGTACGATGGAAATATTATTGGTATTGATTTTGATGATGCGTGCGAAGAACATGATAAAGCGGGTTTACGCAATACCATCCGCGGGGATGCCACCAGCCCTGACTTTTGGCGTAGAGTTAAAATCGAAAACGTGGATTTGTCGCTGGTAATGCTATGCATGCCAAACTATAAAAGTAATGTAAATGCTGCCATTGCTTTACGCGAATGGGGCTACAAAGGCGAAATAGCAGCGGTAACGAAATATAAAGATGAAGAACAAGAACTTCATCAGAACGGTGTGGATATCACCTTTAATATTTATGCTGAGATTGGCACCGGTTTTGCGCAACACGTACTACAGCAAAACGCCCAGTCTGAAGATGCCGCTGATCTGATATCCGAATACGCTTCAGAAACCATCGCTGAGAAAAACTGAATAATTGTTTAGTCACCCCCCTACTTTAGGGTCGTTTTTTTAGTCTGCCCCATAGATTAATCAACCAATACATTAGTCAATACATCAGTTAATACAAGAAGAGAAACCATAGTAACAATGCCTACACTTAAAACAGTCGATGAATACATCAACCTCAAACCAGTTGCTGCAGACAAGCGTCTAACTTATGGTGATGATCCCGAACAATTTGGCGATTTGTATTTACCTAAACAGTCGGAAAAACCTGTTCCTGTGATTGTATTACTTCACGGTGGTTGTTGGCGTGCTGCGCATAGTCTGTTGCAATTAGGCGAACTCTGCCGCTCAATAACTGGTTTGGGTTACGCGGTATGGAATTTAGAATACCGACGTCTAGGCAATGGAGGCGGCTGGCCAACAACCTTTACAGATGTAGCCAAAGGCACGGATTACCTAACAAGCATCGCCACAGAATACTCACTGGATTTAACACAAGTCATTACCATGGGTCATTCAGCAGGTGGACATCTGGCCTTATGGTTAGCGAATAGAACGAAGTTAACGACTGATAGCGAGTTATACACTCATAATCCTTTAAACGTCTCTGCGGTGATTTCATTAGCTGGAATACCTGACTTAGAGAGCGGAGTAACGGAAAACATCTGTCGTGGTGCCTGCCAGGAGTTAATGGGCGGATTACCGGAAGAATATCCCGAACGTTATCAACAAGGATCTCCGCATCATTTATCATTAAGTAAAAAAGGAATGAGAGACAATTTCCCGCAAATTCATTTACTGGGTGAACTTGATCCTATTGTTCCACTCGATTATCTAAAAACTGCCCTAAACCAGCAACAAGACCAATACACGCTTCAAGTGATTCCCGATATTGGTCATTTTGAAATGGTAATGCCGGATACTGTTTCATGGCCATATATAAAACGATCTTTGGAAATGCTAAATGAATCATCAAGCTAGTAATAAAGATAACTTACATAGACTACTAAACCCTTAATAAGCTAAATACAAATCCTGACGATGAATACAAATAATAAACTAGAAAAAAGCTGGTTAGACAAAATCGGTGGAGAATTTGATAAACCCTATATGCAAGAATTAAAACAATTTCTGCACAATGAGAAAGCCCAGGGGAAAAACATTCTTCCACCTGCTTCATTATGGTTTAACGCATTAAATAGCATGCCATTTGAAAAGCTCAAAGTAGTGATTCTGGGTCAGGATCCCTATCCTACAGCTGGCCATGCGCATGGACTTTGCTTTTCTGTTTTACCTGATGTTAAGCCGCTTCCTAAATCGTTATTGAATATAAACAAAGAGTTACAAAGTGATCTTGGTATTGATAATAGCCATAGCGGTTATTTACAACCCTGGGCAAATCAAGGCGTGTTATTACTCAATGCGGTACTAACCGTTGAAGAAGGCAATGCAAATGCACATCAAGGCAAAGGCTGGGAAAGGTTTACCGACTCCATCATACAAACCATTAATGAAGAAAAAGAACACGTGGTTTTTATACTCTGGGGCGCTTACGCACAGAAAAAAGGCGTATTTATCGACACCTCAAAACACCTTGTGATTAAGTCTGCTCACCCTTCTCCGTTATCCGCGTATCGTGGATTTTTTGAGAGCAAGCCTTTTTCTAGAACCAATGCATATTTAGAAGAGTTTGGTGAAACACCAATTGATTGGCAATTACCAAAAAACGGCCTGTAAGTAGGGGGGTGTCATTTTCTAACTAACATGCATTGTGATTTTGTTTTTCTTAGCGTTTCTTTCTAACTCGTCACACAAAAAGCGACTTCAATTTTATAATATAACTTATGCTTTAAAATATTGTTTAATCGCTAAAAAGAATGAAAGTCTTTCATTCTCAGCTAACGTTTTATATTTTTCATGAAAGTCAGCTTCACTCAGATTGTAATGCATAATAACTTCTTCAATCTGTATCTGTTTTTGCCCTTGATCAATGTCGTAAAAATCTTTATCCGCCATATACCAAACTAATAAATATGGTGTCACGGTAGTTTGTTTAAATTCTTCGCTAAATAAGTCTTTTGCAATACACGCTCGTATAAACAGTATTTTATCGACTGCTTCAATATCACTGCTTTTATTTATAAACGTCTGAAAATCAAAATTATCCTTTGTATAGCCTTCAAGACGATCTTCGAAAGTTGTTTCAGAATTCTCAGGCTTCGGCATCTGTTGTAAACGTTGTGCCATTTTTACGTATATTTTTTCATTACTAATATTTGACGCTCTTTCTAATACAATTGAAATTGCTGTATTTAAGTCTTCATACCCTAAGTATTCGTAAAACATATCGAACATGGGCACCAGTAAATAACTCTTCTTCCAAGTATTTTTATTCATTTCAGCTTCTTTCACAAAAAGTGACTGCCACTTACTTTTATCATTTTCTTTTGTCGTTAATATACGAAGAAATGAGAATCCAGGCTGATAAGGGTGATTATTTAGATAGTCATTTACCTTATCCCATTCCTTGTTTTTGTGAAGATCATTGATGAACTCAAGCACTCTATCCGGCTGCTTTTCAAATTGTGACATCGTATATTCGACGTGATCATCTTCTGGCAACATCGCTTTTTTTATCTGTTCTTTATGATGGATTATTCTTTGATTAAACAGTGTCGTGTTGTTCTTATTATCAATTTTAATTGGATAGGATTTTGTTTTTTGGAGTTCAGCAAAGAATAGCAGCGCACCCTTGATTAAGGGATGATCACTATCCTTCATCAATGATTGTATCTCTTCAAACCGCGCATCTTCGAGCAACCCAAAATGCATAATCCAATACAAGGCTAAATGCGGATCGTCTTTGAAATACGGTTTACCATTGTTATAGCGGGTATCAATGGCTTCAACGTTTTTCCAATAATCCATGGGACCATCACTTCTGTGCTTCCAGTTTGAAAAAGTCCACATTATCCAGAAGAAACGATAGGCAAGGTCTTTAGAAGATACATGATCTTCCTTTAAGGGTTTATCCGCTTTTACTAACTCCAATGAATAGTCATCATGGCTCATAAGATACATTCCAGTGCCATGACGTTTGTCTTCGACTATCTGATCACTCTCAATGTAATGACCAAAGTGTTCTCCGAACTCAAGTTCCTGCAATTCAAAACCCGCAAAGTTATAGTAAAGTGAATGCCAGCTTCGTAAATATCCCTTAAAGGCAGTTAAGAGTAAGTCATCATCAATCTGATCTTGATTGAGGTTATCTATTAGAAGACTTTTGTCCTGCTTCAATAGATTAAAAAGAGAATCTTCATTAACCCTATTTTTTTCATTTAAAACACCGTCAACGAATACACTTTTATTCGTTGTACTGTATTCATGATTAAATATAATTTTTTCATCCAGGACCTTTACACTATGATCTTTTGCATGAATCAGTACATCAGTCTGCAGATTACCTGCTACCTCTATAAACCATGATCTCGAAGCAGCCGGTAAATAGGTAAAATTCTTAACCAGAAAATCCTGTGCGAACAGTATGAGTGCAAAACCTTTATTTTGAACATAATTATCTACACGTACATTTCCAGCAACAATTAGAAAAGTATTGCTTTGAAAAAACGTTTCAGTTTCTGCCATCAAAGTTCCACTGACGATTAAATCACCCGTAATAAATAGCGATGTTTCGTCGGCGTTTAAGCGCAAAGATTCATCAACAATTAAATCACCCTCTATCACTTTTAAGGGTGAATACTTCATAAATGCTTTGTAGTTGTTATCGTTGAATTTTTGTTTTAAACCTGGGTGCTGTTTTAACATCGCTTCTTTTTCACATTTTTGTTCTTTATATTTTTTATTTAATGCATCTACAGATTTATAATGCTGTAAAAGCGCAGAACGATTTTTTTTATTGCTAACATCAAGATCATAGCTTTTCTGTTTTGCTAGTTCTTCCTTAAACCAGCTGTCTCGTTTTTCTTTCGACTCAAAGAAAAGTGTGTGATAAGTAAAGTCTTCTTTATCTGGACCTTCTGCCCAATGTTGCACCATATTTTCATATAAATCATAAATATGCTGGTCAATATAAACCGTATTATCGATAGACTGAGCATAAATTTCGCTTGTTTTTTTTGCTGTCAAAATTTCAATGATTTCATCTTGAGATATTTCTACAAAGCCTTTGCTCACTCTATTTCTTAAATGTTGAAATTCATCAGACATAGAATATGTCATCACACTGTTGTCCCGATAATGACTTCTAAACCCACCAAGTTTGCAAGAACCAACAATGTAACCGTTTATTTTACGATTCTGTAATACGAAGTAATTAATTTTTGATTTTGAAATTGATTCCGCGCTCTTTTTAATCCAGAAATATAGCCGCCCTTCTTCAATATCCGTTTCATCAAACGGTTTAAATTCACTTTGAGGTATCGGAAGCTTAAGCTCTGAAATGTCTTGAGAGAGGTATGATTCTGTTTTGACTAAATGTTCAAAGATAATGCCTTCTGGATTGGGTCTAATCTCTTCATGCTCATCAATTTTTTTGACTTCGCTGGCAAACGATTCAAAAGTATATGATTTAGTTTCTTTTACCTCTAACACAGAGCTTATTGCTTGTTCTGAGGTTTCTTGATTGGGATACCACAAGGTATAAAAGTCTTCATAGATAAAAGTATTATTTTTTATCTGATCTTTACTGACCTTAATCGCTGTTTCATAAACTTCATAACGCAAGGACTGGTTTTTTCCTGTTTCAACCGTATAAATTGCTTTTGCACTATCGGGGTAATAATCTACATAAGGAACACCTGCGGTTATCTCTGATATATATTGATCTTCTTCATAGTAATACTCATCAGTCCCTAAGAAAATCTCCGAGTACCCGGTTGAAAAGGCAGTTTCAACAAACTTATCTAGCTCATTATAAAGCTGCTCTTTAGAAGCTGATTTTATTAAATTAATGGGAGTGATTTTTTCGAAGTTCAGAGGTGATACCTGGAAAGGCACATTGGGTATCAACGTTACTGTATAACTTTCTTTGTTTTGTTTATGTGATTCCTGTTTCTGTGACCTATATTTCTGTGGCTTAGTAACAAGAAGCACCTTGTATAAACTCTCTTTTTGATTGGTGAAAAAGTAATTTGTATCTGTTGAAATATTTTCTATAAAATCTAACTTTTTGTCTTCGTGGGTCATTTAGTACCTTTACAATCAACTTATAAAATTTGATAGATTACATGTACGTTTTACTCTATCTCTTTATTAAATAAATAGTAACTCTTAATTCAGTTAACTTATTGAAATACCTCAATTAACTAAAAATATCTAAAAACCCCCTATAAGTGGGGGGGGTGTATTAATTTTACTGGATACTAAAAAATCACAATGGCTTATAACAAATTAGAGAAAAAACATCTAAAACACTCATTCATGCGTACAGACTTCAATGCTATTGTTGATTGTTATCTACTAAAAACTCATAAAGTAATAATCTAACGGTTTCTTTATTCAAGTATATTCTGATAAATTTCAGAAAAACTCAGGAAGGTATAATGCTAAAAACTCATAAACTTAAAGTTATTTTCTTATTTACGTTCTCATTGTTAAGCGCACTTTTTATCGCATCTACGAATGTTTTTGCTAACAATGATAAGACAACGAGTGTTACTCAGGATAGCTTGCAAATTGCTGAAATACTCAGCCATACAAAATCACCAGACGGCATAGTCTTTGAATTGATTGGAAGTGAAAATAATGACTATCTTCCGAATGCATTAGAAAAAATTGAGGACTACAAAAAACAGCTTCAAGCCAAGTTTCCTGAGCTTGATATTGCGGTTGTTTCACATGGCGCAGAACAATTTAAATTGACCAAAAACAAAGCCAGTAAATCAAAGAAATCACATACACTGGTTCAACGATTGGTAGCGGCAGATGTGCCTGTTTATATTTGCGAAACCCACGCTAGTTGGCGCGGCGTTACACCAGAGGATTTTCCAGAGTACATTACCCCTACTCCACAAGGCCCAACGCAAATCAGACAATACCAGGAACTGGGATATACCTTGGTGGTAGTTGAATAACTGCAACACCCAATAAAAAAGCCACTTGTTTAAAAGTGGCTTTTTTCTGATCAGATAAATTTCTAATCTGGCTATTAAGAAGCTTTGAGTGCTTCTTCCATATAGATTCCACGCAACTTCTGTGCAATCGGCCCTGGTGTACCATCACCGATTTTCTGTTCATCGATTGATACTACAGGCGTTACAAAAGTCGTTGCTGAGGTCACGAATGCTTCAGCAGCAGCCAAGGCTTCATCTACTGTGAATGATCTTTCCTCGATTTTTATGCCTTCTTCTTCTGCCAGTCTTAGTGCTGCTTTACGTGTAATACCAGCAAGAATTTCATTGCCTAAATGACGCGTAACAACCGTTCCTTCTTGTGTCACAATATACGCATTGCTTGAACTGCCTTCGGTTACAAAGCCATCTTCTACTAGCCATGCATCATCAGCACCTGCTGCTTTAGCCTGCATTTTTGCCATGCTCGCGGCTAGTAATGAAACGGTTTTAATATCACGACGCTGCCAACGTATATCGGGCGAAGTAATAACGGTTATACCCACTTTAGCCTGCGGGCTCTCCAGTAAATTCTTCTTCTGGGTAAACATCACTAAAGAGGGTTTTGTATTGGCTGGATAGGTAAAGTCGCGATCTGCTGCACCGCGAGTAACTTGCAAATAAACCAAACCTTCTTCAATGCCATTTTTTTCAATCAATGTTTTTTGAATGGTTTCGATCTCTTCGGCAGATGCTGGGTGCTGCATTTCCAATTCATCCAATGAGCGCTTTAAACGCCCCATGTGACCTTCATTATCAATTAGCTTGCCATTTAATACCGAAGATACTTCGTATACGGCATCGGCAAATAGAAATCCCCTGTCAAATACTGAAATTTTAGCGTCTTCTTCAGGCAGGAATTCACCGTTTACATAAACAATTCTACTCATTTTATTCTTCCTAATTAACTAGCCATGAGAGACCAGTATGTATTCTCTAACCCCAGAGCTCAGGCACTGGTGGATATAATTCGCTCTTATCAAAGCGTAATGGATTTTCTCTATCTTTTGCTAAAAGCAACGGTCCATCGAGATCTACAATAGCGGTATTTTGTGCTACTAAAATCGCAGGCGCCATCGCAAGAGAAGTCGCCAACATACAACCGACCATGATAGTTAAACCGTTTGCTTCAGCTTCCTCTTTCAAGGCAAATGCTTCTGTTAAACCACCGGTTTTATCAAGCTTGATATTGATCATGTCGTATTTGCCGATAATATCTTTTAACGACTCTCTATCATGACAGGACTCATCAGCACACAGAGCAATCGGTCTATCCAGTGTTTTCAGAATCTCATCATCACCCGCAGGGAATGGTTGTTCGATCATTTCAACACCCATTTCATGCAGCTTAGGCACAAGCTCCTGATAGGTTTCTGCTGTCCAACCTTCATTTGCATCGACGATTAAACGAGAATTAGGCGCACCAAGACGAACTGCCTGAACACGCTGAATATCTCCTTCGCCACCAAGTTTGAGCTTCAACAAGGGTCGATCAGCATTCTTCGCTGCTGATTCCCGCATTTTCTCAGGTGTTTCTAGTGATAAAGTGTAGGCCGTTGTCAGGTTTTGCATATCCGCGATACCTGCAATATTCCAGGCACGCGTATTTTTCTGCTTCGCTTCCAAATCCCAAAAAGCACAATCCAGCGCATTTCTTGCTGCGCCTGAGGCTAATTTGCTTTGCAGTGCAGCTCTGTCTAAACCATTCTTTAGTTCATCTTCTAATGACATAATGAGTTCGATAACAGAATCAATCGACTCGCCATAGCGTGCATAAGGTACGCACTCTCCACGACCCGTATGCTTGCCATCGCTTAACTCAACGACAACCACATCCACTTTTGTTTTACTGCCTCGGGAGATAGTAAAACTGCCTTCGATAGGAAAGGACTCAGATCTAGCAGATAGAGAAATCATTACACTAACTGCTCAACAATACGTGAAACTCCGTGACGTACAGGGTCAACCGCAACCAAACCATGCTCTTTTTCAATTTTAGCCAGATACTCTGTGGCTTCTTCATCAGATAATTTAGATGTGTTCACTGAGATACCCACAAACCTGGCGTCTTTATTGGTCAGTTTTGCCGCGCGTAAACACGCATCCATGCATTCATCTAATTCTGGTAAGCCGAAAGTCGGAAGGCCGCGCATATGAGTGCGTGTGGGCTCATGACATAAGACCAACGCATCTGGTTGAGAACCATGAATCAGTCCCATCGTTACACCAGAATAAGACGCATGGAATAATGATCCCTGCCCTTCGATAACATCCCAATGGTCTGCATCATTCTCTGGTGCCAATGTTTCAACAGCACCCGCTATAAAATCAGCAATAACCGCATCGATAGATACACCTTCTCCAGTAATTAAAATACCAGTCTGACCTGTTGCTCTAAAGTCTGCTTTAGCGCCTTGAGCTCGTAATTCTTTTTCTATCGCCAATGCGGTATACATTTTTCCACAAGAACAATCTGTTCCTACAGGCAATAGTCTTTTACCGGTTCGTTTAACCCCAACTGCTACAGGATAGGTTGCCGTTGGATGACGAACATCGAATAATGTACGACCATACTTTTCTGCATCACTGACTAACACTGGAATGTCATTAAGCTTATTGTGCAAGCCAGCGGCAACATCCAAACCTTTTGATAAGGCTTCGCGTAACACTTCAATCCATAAGTCAGAAATAACACCACCACGATTAGCAACACCAATGACCAGAGTTTTAACACCTGCTTCTATGGCATCATCAATACTCATATCGGTCAAACCAAGGTCAGCATTACAGCCTTCCATTCTGAATTGCCCTATGGCATTTTCAGGGCGCCAGTCACAAATGCCTTGAGCTACTTTGGCAGCAAGTGGGTCTGCAGCATCACCAAGAAATAATAAGTAAGGGGTTTGTATATGCATAGTTTGAATCTCATTATAATCGTTTAAGTGTATTAACTACGTATCTCGACAACTAAATACACATTGGTATTTTGAGGCACATGGTGCCCAAGAAGAGGCTTGATTGAAGTTATCGTTTTATCTCTCCAAATATTAGTAAAATATTTGCAGAATCATCTTGTGTTTTACAGTCAATTAAACGCCCTAATCAGAATATAATTTCGCCAGACTAATCAAAAACAGAATATTTTAGTGAACATTAATCTCATCGGCATATTTCTTAAGAGATCATAGCTATGATGAAAACTGACTAATCCTTGTCATGTAAACGATGCGCTTGTGAATTAAATGGTTATTCAGAGACTGAAAAACCATCTATTTATTTAAGCAATGGATGTAAGCGATAACGCCTCAAGTCAAACAAATGAGCGAAATTTGTCGACCATATTCTTTTAAACCTTGATGCGTATTTCGACGAAAACTAAAAAACTCGTCTTCTAACTCGTAAGTATCTAAGCCTAAATTTTCACCCTGTATTTGGCTACGTTTGCATTGTTCTAACAAATATGAAGGTAAATCAAAGTAAAATTTATCCTGCTCTTCTTTGATAAACTGATCTGTAGCAAAGCCACTGAGTGATTGAAGTTGCAGAAGAAAGTCGTCACGAACTTCATAAGATTTCTGATGGATAGTAGGTCCGATGCAGGCGTGAATATTTTCTCTGTTTGCGCCGATAGCACACATACTTTCAACCATACTTTCGATGATTCCAGAAACTGAGCCTTTCCAACCTGAATGCGCTGCACCGATAACACCCGCTGATTTATCGGCAAACAATACGGGGGCACAATCGGCACCCAAGACACTCAGTGCCATGCCTTTTTCTCTGGTTACAAGCCCATCACCCGGATGGTAGTCATCTGAGCTTTTCTTATCGATGGTATACACTTTGGTACTGTGTATCTGATTAAGCCCAAATAGTTGAGACTCTTGCAATCCAAGTGCTGCTATCGCTCGCCAACGGTTTTCTATGACATTATCCAGAGAATCAGCAGATGCAGGGCCACAATTAAGTGAATCATAAATACCCGATGACACCCCCCCACTTTTAGTGAAAAAGCCGTGTTTAACTCGGGGAATAGCGGACAATTCGCTGCTTTGTTTATACTTTACTTCCATCAAACTCAACCTTGATTTTTGGTTTAACAATCTTCTTTATTGTTACTATTTTAGTTATACGAATGCCGATGTCTACTTTCGTTTCTAGCCAACGTAATCTCTTACTTAGTCCTGTAATGCGCCATATAATGCAGCAATCAAATGCGCCTTGGGATCAGCTGTTCGCTCTATTAAACCTGTCGTTAACCGCATTGGATTGGTGCCTAATGTAAATGTTCGAATATTACGTGGCCTAAGATTTTCGTGCGGGCTCTGGATCGAAAGACTATTGGTGATTTTTTTCTTGCCACCGACTGCACCTTTAATTTCATGTTCCACAATATTAGATGGAACAATGGCTACACCTAAACCACAAGAAACCATTTCCCAGATCGAACCAATATGATCCGTTTCAACTGCCGTTTTAACTTTAATGCCTAAATCTTTGATCTCGGTATTGATTAGTTCACCCAACCAACTTGTTCGTTTGAAACGTATGTAGGGATTATTCTCTAATACTTCTATAGCGGTTTTTCCCTTCGCTTTCTTTTGCGCTATCACCACTAACTCTTCTGAAGCAAACGGATTCCAACTCATACCAGTCGGTAATTTTGTCGGTTCACTGACGATGGCTGCATCTAATACGCCGCGATAAACGCTCCGGGATAATTCATCGGATAAGCCCGTTGTGACACTCACAAATAAATTAGGATGTTCTGATAATAATTGCTTTAAAGCGACTGGAACCAGTGTTCTTTGAACCGATGCATGAGCGCCTAACTGAAGAGACCCTGATAGTTGCTCTTTACTCATTTCTCCCAAATCATTACAGAGACGTAATATTTCTCGGGATTTTTGCGCCAGGGCAATTGCTTTTGCCGTAGGTAAAGGAGGTCTTTTACTACGATCAAATAAGACTTCTCCAAACTCCGCTTCCAAGGCTTTTATTTGAAGACTGATTGCTGATTGAGTAAGTCCCAGGGCATCACCAGCGGCTGCAAATCCACCAAAATCTAGAATATTAACTAATGTTTTAAGTTGACGAATTTCCATGGATTCCTGCTGTAAACAATGAATTAAAATACCATTATAGTAAATATTTTTAATTATATGTTTAAAAAACATTCGTTTGACTAATATTAATAGCAATACTACGCTTATTGTTTAGTAATTTATTGCGCCTTTTTATGGATAAATACAGTTAAACTTTATACATAAAAACAACCATTCACTTAAGCATAAACCCAACCACGAGATCACTATGAAATTAAACGATAACAGCTTATTTCGCCAACAAGCCTATGTAAACGGAAACTGGATTGATGCTGATGACGGTAAAACTTTTGAAGTAACAAATCCTGCCACCAATGAAGTAATCGGCACTGTTCCTGACTTAGGAGCTGCAGAAACTAAACGTGCGATTGAAGCCGCTAATGAAGCATGGCCAGCATGGCGAGCTAAAACTGCCGCAGAAAGATCTGCTATTTTAGAAACCTGGTTTAATCTCATTATGGAAAACCAGGCTGATTTGGCTGCTTTAATGACCTTGGAACAAGGCAAATCAATTGCAGAATCAACCGGTGAAGTCGCTTATGGCGCATCATTCATCAAATGGTTCGCAGAAGAATGTAAACGTGTTTACGGTGATACTATCCCTTCAAAAAACACCGACCAGCGCATTGTTGTAACTAAAGAACCTATTGGTGTTTGTGCGGCTATTACGCCCTGGAACTTCCCAAATGCAATGATCACCCGTAAAGCCGCGCCTGCATTTGGTGCCGGTTGTCCGATGGTAGTAAAACCCGCCGAAGCCACACCTTTTTCTGCGCTTGCACTAGCAGAATTAGCTGAACGTGCAGGAATACCAGCAGGTATTTTTAGTGTCGTGACAGCCTCTCAAGGTAAAGATGTTGGCGAGGAAATGACGACTAATCCTATCGTAAGAAAAGTAACGTTTACCGGCTCTACAGCAGTTGGAAAAATACTGATGAAACAATGTTCAAGTACTCTGAAGAAAATGTCTTTAGAGCTGGGTGGTAATGCCCCATTTATTGTTTTTGAAGATGCAGACTTAGAGGCCGCTGTAGAAGGTTTGATGGTTTCTAAATATCGTAACAGTGGACAGACCTGTGTCTGCACGAATCGCACCATCGTTCATGAAAGTGTTTACGATGAATTTGCTGCAAAACTAGCGGCTAAAGTTGGTGAACTTAAAGTTGGAGATGGCTTTGAAGAAGGCGTTAATCAAGGTCCATTAATCAATATGGCAGCGGTAGAAAAAGTCGAAGACCACATTAGTGATGCTGTAGAAAAAGGCGCTAAAGTACTTGTGGGTGGCAAACGCCACGAATTAGGCAAGACCTTCTTTGAGCCCACTCTGCTTGCCAATGTGACCACTGATATGAAAGTCACCTACGAAGAAACATTCGGACCTGTTGCTCCACTGTTTAGCTTTAAAACAGAAGCAGAAGCGATTCAAATGGCTAATGATACTGAATTTGGATTGGCAGCTTACTTTTTCTCACGCGATATCGGACGTTCTTGGCGAGTATCTGAAGCCTTAGAATATGGCATGGTTGGAGTGAACTCTGGTCTGATTTCAACAGAAGTGGCTCCATTCGGTGGTGTTAAAGAGTCTGGCTTGGGCCGTGAAGGTTCTAAATTTGGACTTGATGAATACCTCGAAACCAAATACATCTGTATGGCTGGCGTATCATCATAATCCTTTTTGTAAGAATACGTTTTTATTAGATTGATAGATTAATCAGCCCCTTAACATTCGAAAAAAGCTGAGCGAATAAAAACAAAAAGGATTAAATCGATCTGTATTGATATAGATCGATAATAGAAAAGGTTGCCACAATGGCAACCTTTTTTACGTTTACGTACTACGAATGACAAACAATCCATTCATTTCAGTAAACTTTTGCATTGAGATTAGATATTAGGCACCCCCCTACTTTGAGGGCTTTTTTTTATTGGCTATTTTAAATTGTTTTCTTAGTATAACTAAAAAAATCATACACCCAGATTTACCTCAAAAATCTATATTTATTACACCATATTTCTATTAAATATTTTTATAGTAAATACACGTCATTTATTGTGTAGAGCACGGTATACCGTACATCATTAATTTATTTTGCATGCAATTATTGTGTGTTACTATTTATACATCTTCATATGACAAAATTCTAACAATAAACATAACATTGATGCATAAACTCTTATCCAAAAGATTCAAAGGTATTTTACCTTTAGGCTTTGCAATGATCATCAGCTTGATGATCTTGACGTCATTGGTTGCTGTGTCGCAAATAAAACAAAGAGCAGACACCATGCTTAGCTCTATTCAACAACATTCAATTAACAATAAACAACTGAGAAACATGTCTCATGCCGAGACATCAAGATCGACTATTTTAGTCAGCATGGTAGAGACTAATGACTCATTCCTGCTTGATGAATTATTTTTTGATTTGAATGCTCAAACAACAAAGTTTAATGCAGCACGTGAAATTTTAATGATGCAGGAAATGAACAGCACATTAAAAGAGATGCTAGAACAACAGCGCAAACTATCTCTGATATACGAACCATTGTTGAATGAAATCTACAGCCTATTGCTAGATAAGAAGAAAATCCCTGCATCTGATCTCATCATTCAACAAATTTTACCACGACAAAAAGCAGTGCTTGATCTATTTAAAGACATGGCAGATTTTCAATACGATATTGAAACCGAAGCGAATCTGGAATCTAAAAACAACAATCATCAAGTACTTACCAATGTCATCATTTTTGATATTACCAGTATCATAATTAGTATCTTTTTAACCAGATTCATACTGAGAAAACAAAAAGAACAAGATAAAAAACTCGCTTATCTTGCCTCTACGGATATTCTTACAGAATTACCAAACCGTTCGAATCTGATCAGTAATATTACTCATCATATTACTAATAATCCTGTTAGACCATTTGCTGTCATCTTCTTTGATATTGATTACTTCAAGAGTATCAATGACAACTATGGACATGAGGTTGGCGACGAAATACTCAAGGAATTTGCCAATAAAATAAACTGGTTCATCAAGCCACAGGATGTTTTATCGCGATTTGGTGGAGATGAGTTCGTCTTACTATTGCGCAGCATCAGGAGTGAACAGGAAGCGATTGATCTGGTGACTAAACTATCCAATGAATTAGACACCGCTATTACCATCAATGAAAATGAGATTTTCATGTCTGCAAGTATCGGCGCAAGTCTTTACCCTCAGGATGGTAATGATGCAAAAACATTACTGACCAATGCAGATATCGCGATGTATTCGGCGAAACAATTAGGTAGAAATTGTTTTCAGTTTTTCTCCAAGCAAACCAGCGACCGCCTGGAAAAAGAGCATGCGATGTGCCATGCCTTACATTCTGTGCTTAAAAATGGCAATAAGGACAACCAGTTATGCCTACAGTACCAACCGCTATTAAACATCAAAAGCGGTGATACAACAGAATGTGAAGCCTTGTTACGTTGGAAAAACCATAAAGGTGAGAGCATCGCGGCTGATGAGTTTATTCCGTTAGCCGAGAAAACAAATCTAATCGAAAAACTCAATCTGTTTGTAATTGATGAAGCCTGCAAGCAACAAAGCATATGGCAACAATCGAAGAATATAAACATGCGCATCAATATTAACTTATCAGGCAATAAGATTATATTTTCCAAGTTGCTAAAACGATTTATTGAGAACGTTAACCACTACAATCTAAACCCTAATTTGTTTGGTATCGAATTAACGGAAAGAACCATCCATGAAGTGTCGAAAGATACGATCAAAGATCTTGAACAAATGAGAGAGAAAGGCGTAAAGATTTCTATTGATGACTTTGGAACGGGCTATTCATCATTGAGTTATCTGAAGAAGCTTCCTATTACGACGTTAAAAATAGATAAGGAATTCATTGTGGGTTTACCTGACGATAAGGCAGATCATGCCCTAGTGAAAGCTATTATCACACTAGGTCACTCACTGAATCTGGATGTGGTTGCAGAGGGCGTAGAAACCTATGAGCAATTCGCATTTTTGAAAAAGTATTCCTGCGATATCGCCCAGGGGTTTTATTATCACCGACCATTACCCGGAAATAAAATATCTTACTTACAACTAGCAGCATAATGGCTATTAGATAAGTCATTATGCGTGCTTAAGATTATTCTTTTAAACGATAACCCGTTTTAAACATCCAGCTAATTACGGCTAGACAGGCAACCAGAAAGAATACAATCATCCCCAGACTGAGACCGACATTAACATCTGACACTTCAAAAAAGCTCCAACGGAAACCGCTCACCAAATACAATACAGGGTTGAATAAAGTCACTGTTTGCCAGAATGGTGGCAACATGCTGACGGAATAAAAACTCCCACCGAGAAATACTAAAGGCGTAATAATTAGCAACGGAATGATTTGCAGCTTTTCGAAGTTATTCGCCCATAAACCAATAATAAAGCCGAATAAACTAAACGAAATACACGTCAAAATTAAAAATGTAGCCATCCAGACAGGATGAGCAATTTTTAAATCCACAAAGAAACTCGCTGTGATTAAAATCACTACCCCTAGCACAAATGATTTACTCGCCGCTGCACCGACATAACCCACCATTATTTCAAAAAAGGAAACAGGCGCCGACAGTACTTCATAAATACTACCGGTAAATTTAGGGAAGAAAATACCGAATGAGGCATTTGCTATGCTCTGGGTTAATAAAGACAGCATGGTTAAACCAGGCACTATAAACAGGCCGTATGAAACACCTTCTATGGTATCTATTCTAGAGCCTATCGCAGAACCAAACACTACGAAATAAAGCGCGGTTGAAATCACAGGAGACGCCAAACTTTGAAATAAGGTTTTCCAGGCACGCAGCATTTCATATTTATAGATAACTTTAATCGCTTGGAAATTAATGCGCATGAGGCTTCTCCACTTTTGAGTTTTTATGCTGATTTTGATCACCACCATCATCGTGGACTAAATTCACAAAAATATCCTCTAATGAACTTTGCGTGGTCTGCATATCTTTCAAACTCAGACCGGACTCATTAATGGCCTGAAGTAATGATGTAATGCCAGTACCATCACCTCTTGTATCGTAGGTATAGGTTATTTTAGAACCGTCCTCAGACAAGCTAACACTATATTTTGAAAGTTGTGTTGGTAACGTCTCTATAGGCTCTTTTATCTCAACAATTAACTGTTTTTGCCCCAGCTTTTGCATCAATTCTTTTTTGTCTTCGATCAACAACAATTCACCGTTATTGATCACACCTATACGATCGGCTATTTCCTCTGCCTCTTCGATGTAATGTGTAGTCAGAATAATCGTTACACCAGACTCTTTTAAGCGACGAACAATATTCCACATATCTTTACGCAGCTCTACATCTACCCCGGCTGTTGGTTCATCAAGGAACAGAATTTTAGGCTGGTGCGATAACGCTTTGGCAATCAGAACTCGTCTTTTCATACCGCCAGACAACGTTCTTAGCTCATTGTCCTTCTTATCCCAAAGGGTGAGTTCTCTCAATAATTCTTCGAGATAAGCATCGTCTTTCTTTTTACCAAACAAGCCACGACTAAAATTGATCGTATTCCAGACAGTTTCAAACGCTCCCAAGGTTAATTCTTGAGGAACCAAACCAATCAGTTCTCTGGATTCACGATAATTTTTAATGATGTCGTGATTATTGACAGTAACCGTTCCACTGCTGGGAGAAACAATTCCACAAATTGTTGAAATCAACGTTGTTTTACCCGCCCCGTTAGGACCCAGCAAAGCAAGTATTTCACCCTCTTTGATCTCCAGGTTAATTTCTTTAAGCGCCTGATGACCGCCTTGATAAACTTTTGAAAGATTCTGTATCGATACTATAGGATTCATGTCGCGATAGTACGTGCTTTGTTAACTGGCTTCAATTAACTTATGTTTCTATTAAACGTATTTTACGAACATAAAAAAAGCGCTCTTTTGAGCGCTTTTTTTATGTTTAATTGTGGTGCTGATTTAATGTATTGATTCAGTGCTCTTTATTTCAATGGATTTTAATAAAGGCCCCAAACGTACTGGCTTATTCTGCATTTCACGTGCTAATTCTTCGATACTTTTCTCAGCTGTATCCTGATCATTTCGCTCAAACACATCGTTGTATTGAGTGAATTCGATATTTATCGTTTCATCGACATTGGTAATAAACAAACATTGAATTAACGGATGCTCTCTCTTTCTCGGTGTTGAAATACTTACTGCATTCAAGTTTTCATCTAACTGTGTAAAACCCGATACTTTTCTTTGAAAACCGCTTTCATCGGTCAAATGAAATGTCATTTTTCCTTCTGTTTCAGAAAGTTGTTCTTCTTCTTTTCTTGTTAGAGTGAAAGTCTTAAACATAATATTTCCCGTTTTTTTTGTTGATTTATTTATGTACTTTATTACTTAGTTTGTCTGCCTAGTCTGCATAAACTGAACATCACAGATTAAATCGACAAACCAATATATTTATTTTTATACCAGCTATTTTATGCATTTATTGATTCTGAGGGAAATCTATCCGACAAATGGAAGGTTAGTAAAATAGCCTAAATGAAACGGGTTACAAGCCTATCGTTTAATGATTGATATCAAATTAAAGTGGATGATACGGTCTGAAATTTACATATTTCATTATTTTATAAAAGAAAATGATAGAATCTTTGGGAAAATATAAATGGAAAAATAATATGCAATATAAAGATATTCTTGTTTACCTTGATGATGGTAAATCTAATGCAGAACGTATTACTACCGCTTTTTCAATCGCAGAATCACAGAATGCCCGTTTAACTGCAGTTACGTTATCTGCCTTAAAACCATACCACATGCGCGCATCAGATAAAAAAATGCAACGCACAATCCGCATGCAAGAAGCTGAAAAAAGAATCGAAGAATTCAATGCATTAGCAGCTAAAACAGGTCTTGAATACGCAAGTAAAATCATTACTGGTGATAAAAAAGAAGCTCGCTTAAGGCTCTCTCAATTCGCACGAAACTTTGATCTTGTTATCTTTAGACAAGCCAACCCTGAAAATAAGAACTTTGAGTTAGTAGAAAAAATTGCCAGCAAAATAGTCGTGCTCTGCGGCCGACCCGTTTTTTTCATGCCTTATATTGGCGCGCATCGTATCCCTTGTAAAAACGCGATGATCGCATGGGACGGAACACCTGCAGCTACTCGTGCAGTTCACGATGCATTACCGTTATTAAAAGTTATTGATAAAGTCATCATCACCGTTGTTAGAGAAGGCAACAGCAAAACAGCCAAAGGTGAATTGCTCGCCGATGATCTAGTTGCACACCTAAAAAGACATGACGTTAATGCAACGGTAAACCGAATCAATGCAGGCACCTTTGATGTAGCGACAGTCTTGCTCAATGAAATCGCTGATCACAGTATCGATATGTTAGTGATGGGTGGCTACGGAACCCCCGGGCTTAAACAAAAGGTATTTGGTGGTGTGACAGAAACAATGCTGAAAACGATGATTACACCATTAGTGATGTCGCACTAATCAGCCGATTAGAAAAAATGCTTATAAGTAGAGGGGGATTAGAGGGGTGGCTTTTCTTTAAAATAGAAAGCCACCCCCCTACTTTGAGGCATATTTTTGTGAGTTTATATAAGTAGCCACTGCAATAGCCACTTAAAGTAATTTAAAATATTTAAATGCGTTTCAACTCAACGTGCTGAGCACGCAGAGTTGAAAGCATAATGCTCTATGTTCTTATTCCGGACGCATGTGCGGGAACAAGATAACATCACGAATCGATGGCGAGTCAGTCAATAACATAACCAAACGATCTATACCAATTCCTTCACCAGCTGTTGGCGGCATGCCGTATTCCAAAGCGCGAATATAGTCAGCATCGTAATGCATCGCTTCATTATCACCCGCATCTTTCTCAGCAACTTGCTTCTGGAATCTCTCTGCCTGATCTTCAGCATCATTAAGCTCTGAAAAGCCGTTACCAATTTCACGCCCACCAATAAATAATTCAAAACGATCCGTAATAAAATCGTTGTCATCATTACGACGCGCCAAAGGTGACACTTCAGCAGGGTATTCAGTAATGAAGGTAGGATTGAGAAGCTTCTTCTCTACGGTCTCGTCAAAGATTTCCATTTGAATCTTTCCCAGACCCCAATAGTCTTCAACATGAAGGCCTAAGTCTTTAGCGATTTTTTGCGCGCCAGATTCTGTACTAATATCCGCTTCGGTTAAATCAGGGTTGTATTTGAGGATTGAATCTTTTACCGAGATGCGATCAAAGGTCTTGCCGAAGTCGAACGTTTCACCTTGATAGGTTACTTCAGTTTTGCCCAGAATATGCTCGGCTAAACCACGTAATAATTCTTCGGTAATATCCATCAAATCATGGAACGTCGCATAAGCCTGATAGAATTCGATCATAGTGAATTCAGGATTATGACGCGTTGATAACCCTTCGTTACGGAAGTTACGGTTAATCTCAAATACACGCTCAAAACCACCCACAACCAAACGCTTCAGGTACAGCTCTGGCGCAATACGCATGTACATATCAATATCTAAGGCATTATGGTGAGTCTCAAAAGGTCTTGCCGTAGCACCACCCGGGATCACTTGTAGCATCGGTGTTTCTACTTCCATGAAATCATTTGATTCGAAGTAGTTACGAATATAGCTAATCACTTTAGAACGAATTTTAAAGGTATCACGCGTTTCTTCGCTCATGATTAAGTCAAGATAGCGTTGACGGTAACGTTGTTCCTGATCGCTTAAACCATGGAATTTTTCTGGTAGTGGACGTAAAGATTTAGTTAGTAATTGCAGCTTATCTGCCTTAACCGTTAACTCACCTTTTTGGGTCATAAATAATAGACCTTCAACGCCGACGATATCTCCGCTATCCCAACCTTTGAACGATTCGTATAAGTCATCACCCAATAATTTAATTTGCGCATACACCTGAATACGACCAGACATATCTGAAATCGTGATAAAGCTCGCCTTACCCATCACACGCTTTAGCATGATACGACCAGCTACAGATACACGCACTTCGTTCTCATCGAACCACGGTTTCTCTTTATCCCCATATTCATCCTGAAGATTCTGCGCATAATGATCACGTTGGAATGCATTCGGAAATGCTACTCCAGCTTCACGCATCTGGCCCAGTTTTTCACGACGCAATGCGACTAACTGGTTTTCATCTTGTTCTGGGGCTGCTGTTTTTTGCTCTTCGCTCATGTGACTTCTCTGTTATTTACTTCTGCAGTTTACTGCTGCTATTTTCGTATAATGGTTAATTTAAAGACCAGATTTTAAGCTGGCAGTGATAAATTGATCGAGTGAACCATCAAGTACGGCTTGAGTATTACCCGTTTCCACACCGGTTCGTAGATCTTTGATTCGTGAAGCATCTAATACATAAGAACGTATCTGGCTGCCCCAGCCAATATCTGATTTGTTATCTTCTAATTCCTGATTTTCTGCGTTACGTGCTTGCATTTCCTGCTCATACAATTTCGCTTTTAATTGCTTCATTGCTGTTGCTTTGTTCTGATGCTGCGAACGACCATTTTGACATTGCACGACGGTATTTGTCGGCAAATGCGTCAAACGTACCGCAGATTCTGTTTTATTTACGTGTTGTCCACCCGCGCCTGAGGCACGATAAACATCAACACGAACATCAGATGGATCGATTTCAATTTCGATATCGTCGTCAATTTCAGGAGAAACAAATACCGCACAGAATGATGTATGACGACGTCCGCCGGAGTCGAATGGCGACTTACGCACCAGGCGATGTACACCAATTTCAGTACGCAACCAACCAAAAGCATATTCGCCTTCAAAGCGAATAGTGGCAGACTTGATACCCGCAACATCACCCGGAGATGCTTCCATCAATTCGACTTTGAAACCTTTTGCTTCACCCCAACGCAGATACATGCGCAGTACCATTTCAGCCCAGTCTTGGGCCTCTGTACCACCAGAACCTGATTGAATATCGAGGAAGGCATTGTTCGGATCCATTTCACCGGAGAACATCCTGCGAAATTCCAAACGTTCTACACCCTTAGTTGCAGCATCAAGGTCTTGAGTGACTGCTTCTACGGTTTCTGCGTCGTCTTCCATTTCAGCCATTTCGAGTAAATCATTGGCATCATCCAGTTGCACTGTTAACTCATCAATGACGAGTACAACATTCTCGTAGGTTGATTTATCTTTACCTAGCTTGCGGGCTTTTTCCGGATCATTCCAGACTTCAGGGTCTTCTAGCTCGCGGGACGTTTCTTCTAATAGTTCTTTCTTGGTTTCGTAGTCAAAGGTACCCCCTCAACGCTTCAATGCGTTGCTGTAAATCTTTTATCTGCGTGTAGAGAGGATTGAGTTCCATAGAAATTCATTTATGCTAAAAAATGGCAATGATACAGTGATTAACTGGAGAAAATAAGCCCTTAAACGAGTCAAAAGTATAATTGTTTGTGGTTGATCTCACTCTGAGAAGTCGAAAGCCACCCCCCTACTTTGAGGCTTTTTTTTAAACTTGTGGCATTCCCTAAAGTAGAACGACAGATTCTAGCAAACCCGTTATTGAATCACACTGTCAGATTGAATTATAAACATATAGTTTACTGTCCATTATTAATCTATATAAAAATTCATCTGAAGCGCTAAGATTATTTGATTCTTCAATGCCAAATCTTTTAATAGGAATCTGCATCAAAGGATTACTACCAATAAAAATATCTCCGGGAATATGCTGAATCCATTTTTGCGAAAAAGAGTAGATCCATTGTTTACATATTTGTTCATCTACTTTTTGTAATATCAATAACATTAGTCATTCAGTATCAAATATTACAGAAGAAAAATTGGAAAAAACCTGACCGCTTCAAATCGAAACTTATTAAAGAAAAAGCATAAATAAACACTATTCAGCCAAGAACGCTAAACGATGTGTTAGTTGCTTATGTCAATGATATAAAATATCCCTACCTTTGCTTACAACATCAGACAGCGGTTTATATTCGCCCAATGCCGGTCATAACACTAACCAGAAAATCAAAGCATCTACCCATAAAAACAAATTCTTTCTTGTGTACGGCAACAACAAATTAGAACTGACTAAAATCTAGTTACTATTACTCCAACATAGTAAAAATATATGATCAAAAAAAAGCCCCTGATATCAGGGGCTTTTATTAAAACTTAACTAATGTTTTGCTTTTCCATAAAGATCAGCAAACCAAGCACTTATTTTAACTTTCCTCTCATGAAAGGAAATATCGGTAAATCACAGTCTTCAGCAGTCATGACTCTATCATCAACTACTAACTCTCTGTACGCATGCCAACTTGCATGACCAACAATGGGTAATGTTAATGCTACACCGACAAAGGCAAAAGCAAATCCCAAGCCTATCAGGGCAACGATTGCGAATGCCCAAGTTAGCATGACTACTGGATTCTTTTTAACAGCTCTTACGCTGGTAACCATCGCAGTCACAACATCAGCTTTTCTATGCGTCATTAGCGGAATCGATATTGCACTCAATGAAAAACACACTACGGCAAAAAATAAACCAATAATCGTTAACAAGAAGGTAAATGGTACGATTTGCTTATTAGCCATCATGGTTTCGATGACGTTACCGGAAATCGTCATACTACCGAAGTACACAGCAAACAGTGCGGCAGTGATTACCGACCAAAAGACGATAAGCATACCGATAACAATTGAGAAACCAATGACTCCGACAGGGTTGTAACACATTGCGCGACAGCCCTCATTGAAGGTAGGTTTTACCCCTGCTTCAATATGTCGACTCATGCAATACAGACCAACTGCTATAACCGGTCCTGCCAGATAAAAGATGGTAACCATACCAAAGGTATAAATCGGATTGTGGTAAGTAAAGTACATTAAGATCAAACCAATCGCGGCATATAACACACCATACATTAGACTCAGCATTGGGGATACTTTGAAATCGCTGATGCCTTTACTTAACCAACGCATTGGCGCACCGTTATCCAGTTTTCTAATTTCAATTTTTTGAGTGTAATCAAACTCATCTTCTTCGTGAAGTATGTCTTGCTGAACTGCAGTCATATAGTGATCTCCTAGAGCTTTATGAAATTATTGTTTTTGTTGTCGCTTTCCTTGTACTTGTAGCCTTGAAAAAACGGCTAGATATATTTGCTAATATAAAAATACGTTAAGAATATATTAGTATCAATTGCCCGAATGTGAATTCGTTTATGCGTAAAATTTGATAAATATCAAATTTGGTACACTGTTAGTTATATCAAAAGCATTTATTTCGGTCTACAAATATATATAAACTATTAAAATAACAAGGGGATACTCACTAGCAATATTATTAGTTACATGTTTGTAACGCTATTTATGCATTTAAAGCCAGATTAACCACAGCCCAAACAGCGAGAATGAATACGATCGTCATCAGGATTCCTGCAACAATAAAAGGCATTGCAGTTGTTTTGGAGAAATCTTCTTCCAGATTCTTTTTCTTTTGCACGCCTATCATGGCTGACATTACGCTTTTAATTGCTCGTAAAAATTCCATCGCTAAACCCTACAATATATGAAAGAGACTTATGGTGTAATAATGATCGATCAATAAGATGACGAATAAAATCATCAAATAATTGATGGAATAGCCAAACGTCTTCATGGGCAGCGTCTTGTTTTCTGGCTGCCGTAATAACTGAATAGCGTAGTAAAGAAATCCTCCACCGAGTAACAACGCTCCTACTAGATAAATCAAACCACTCATACCTACCAGATACGGCATAACAGTGACTATTACCAGCAAGATGGTGTAAAGCAAAATTTGAATTCTTGTGAAATGATGACCATGCGTTACCGGCAACATCGGAATATTCACTTTTGCATATTCTTTTTGACGGTGAATAGCCAGGGCCCAAAAGTGGGGGGGTGTCCAAATAAAGATTATGGCAAACAACAGCAATGCACCAAGCTCTATTGAATTTGTGATTGCCGCCCAACCTAGCAATGGAGGTGCAGCACCTGCAGCACCACCAATAACGATATTTTGTGGTGTGGCTCGTTTGAGATACATGGTGTAAAAAACCGCATAACCAATCAGGGCAAGCAAGGTCAAAACGGCCGTTAGCACATTCACTCCAATCAATAAAATACCTATACCAACAACGCCTAAGATAATCCCAAATACCAAGGCTGTTTGTTGTGAAATTTTCCCTTCAGGCAACGGTCTATTTTCTGTTCGACTCATTTCATTATCAATTTTCTGATCAATAATATGATTGAACACAGCCGCCGATGAAGAAGCAAAAGCAATACCTATCGACGCCATTATCACTAGGTGCAAAGGGGGTAACCCCGGAACAGCTAAAAACATCCCAACTACAGCGGTCAGCATTATCAAAGCCACTACCTTGATTTTACATAAGGTTAAAAAATCAGAGATAGTTGGATCACAAGTTAACGATGTAGCATTAGGCATATAAATTATCCCAGGTGTGAGTATTTAAGTAATCGACGTATATCCTTGATCATTTTCTTTAAATCAGGATTTTCTTGCGGGTAATACATCATTAAATTACCAAATGGATCAATTAGATAAATAGGTTCTTGTTGTTGTTCTGGAAACTGTTTTAAGAATTCTGAATCAGGCATCGCTTCAGTTAACACTAAATCTGGATTGTCTTTTGACGAAATAGATTTTAAAACGTCATCGCTACTGACTAATACAGTTCGCACTCGACGCATTTGTTCATTCATCAACAAGCGTACTCTTTTAATCGTTCTCAAGCGAGCTTGGCAAAATTCTTCACACTTCCCGTTTTCGATATAAAGCATAGTCCATTTTTTGGTTATTACATCTTCTAAAACGGCAGGTGCACCCGCTTGCTTCAAATCTTCAACCTTAGTTGGTTGGGCAGGTTGGACTAAATTGCCGTAATTAACGCTGCCCTTCTCAAAGCCAAGTCGCTCAAGATTAAAAAACAAAAGTGTTCCAAGTAGAATTGGCGCTACAAATATAGTGACTAACCAGAGGAATGATTTTTTTCCTGAATCCATTTTATTTCCTGAGCAACATCTTAGTAAATATTCTAAGATTTAATAATTCGGTGAGTTATTGCCAACGTGGCGAGTAGAAGTAACGCGGCAAAAAGCGTATGTAACGTGGCTACAGCGATAGGAAGACCTAACATCACATTCATGATTCCTAAACTGACTTGAGAGAACAAAACAACCAATAATAATTTCGCTAGTTTTGAAAATGTTCCGCCAACACTAAGAAGACGAATTCCTAATAACAGCATATAACTAAAAACAACCAAGGCACCCATACGATGCGTGTAATGTATGGCTGTTCTTGCCGGGCTTTCTAATACCCCAAACTCATAATCAACACCTGACTCATGCGTGAGTTCAAAACCCTTAACAAAATCCATATCAGGCCACCACGAATTAAAGCAAGAAGGAAATTGGGTACCACAAGCAAGAGCGGCATAGTTGGTACTTGTCCAGCCACCTAAAAATATCTGGATAATCACTAACAACAACCCAAACAAGGCTGCAATCTTAAGTAATGATGATTTGTGGATAACTGGAGACGAATCTGAGTTATTCGAATGAAGAGTAGTTGACCTGTTATTCAACCATAACCACCATAAAAGTGACAGGGTTGTAAAACCACCTAACAGATGAGCTGTAACAATTAAAGGACTTAGCAATAAAGTCACTGTCCACATGCCTAACAATGCTTGAAAGATCACCGTTGCTAATAACAATAACGGTAGCCCCACGGACTGTTTTAAAACATTTTTTCCTCTGATCGTCATGAAAAGAATAAATAACACGACAAAACCCAAAGTACCCGCAACGTATCGATGAATCATTTCATTCCAGGCTTTATGTTTTTCTAGCGGCCTTTGATATTCATGAGTAGATATATTTTCTGGAACGCTCAATTGCCCATAACATCCGGGCCAATCTGGGCAACCCAATCCGGAATCTGTTAAACGCGTATAAGCGCCAAGAACTATTACAATGAGTGTTAGCAAAACCGCAAAACCTAAAACTTTTGAATAACTCTTTGGATTAATCATCAAATATCTACTGTCTCAATCTTGAAATATGTCTGATAGTAACACTCTAAAAAAATTTGGATAATAAATTCTAAAAATTCATCATCGATATATTTGATGCGCATATCAATTTATTTATGGATCGCTTTGATAGATTAAATATTCAGCATCTAACTATTTAATCATACAAATAATGAATATTAGCATACCTATAAAACACTAAATTACAATCACTTACAGAGTAGTGTGTACCTATAAATATAAATATACGATCCTGACTAGCAATAATTTTTACTTAACTGTAGACTTGGCCAAAAATATTTAGTGTTTTTTGATATTTATCAATGAACTTTTAAGAATATTAGTAACTTCTTATATTTTCACCACATCTAAATAGAAGAAGTTAAGCATTTTCATTACCTTGCAATGAAAATACTTACTTATCAGAGGAGGCTGTATGCCAAGTAAGAGTTCTGTCAGCGATTTTTCGTACCTAAATCAACTTTCGACAATCGTTACTTCATATATAAGAAAAATAAAAAATCTATCTAACTTTTATCTATTACCCCTATTTTTTGCTCCTCAGCTTGCCTTCGCTGAATTCGGTATGAATCTTCCGGAGGGAGTGACTTCGGTTAGTAGGAATATCTACGGCCTTCACATGACGATATTCTGGGTATGTGTTGGCATCGCAATCCTGGTATTTGGTGTCATGATCTACTCAATGATCTTTCATCGTAAATCTAAAGGCGCGGTTGCCGCCAACTTCCATGAAAGTACCTCGGTTGAATTAGCCTGGACTTTAATACCTCTCGCTATTCTTATTGCTGTAGCAGTTCCTGCCACCCGGGTATTGATCGATCTGGAAAACACCGATGCTGCAGACATGACCGTAAAAATAACCGGCTATCAATGGAAATGGCAATACGAATACATTGATCAGGGTGTTAGCTTTTTCAGTAATTTGACCGAAGAACAAAAGAAAGCAACAAGTGACAAAGCGTCAAGAGAAGGCATGGAGAATTATTTGCTAGAAGTTGATAACCATCTCGTATTACCCGTTGGCAAACGTATCCGTTTTCTTATGACATCAAATGATGTTATTCATTCATGGTGGGTAAGAGACCTTGGTGTAAAACAGGATGCTAATCCAGGCTTCATCAATGATGCATGGGCAAAAATTGATGTACCAGGAATTTATAGAGGCCAGTGTGCTGAGCTTTGTGGTAAAGACCACGGCTTCATGCCTATCGTAGTAGAAGCCAAATCAGAAGCAGATTATCAAACATGGTTAGGTGAACAGAAAGAAAAGCAAAAAGCTCTTGCTGCCGCTTCTGGTAAAGTATGGTCAAAAGAAGACTTAATGGCGCAAGGCCAAAAAGTATACAGCTCGACTTGTGCCAGCTGTCACGGTGTAACAGGTGGCGGTATTCCGGGAGTATTCCCTGCAATGACCGGAAGCCCAATAACAACGGGCGATATAAATGCTCACATTGATATTGTGTTAAACGGTAAAGCAGGTACAGCAATGCAAGCCTTTGGAAAACAATTGAGTGATAGCGACCTGGCAGCTGTAATCACCTATGAAAGAAATGCCTTAGGCAATAGTGTGGGTGACCTAGTGCAACCTTCAACAATTAAAGCTGCAAGATAGGAGATTCTATAATGTCTACAACAACGACCGACTTACAAGACGAGATCGATACATTAGAAGGATCTCATGACGACCATCACCATGGACCTGAAAAGGGTTTAATGCGCTGGGTTAAAACGACCAATCATAAAGACATAGGTACGCTTTATATCTGGTTTGCCTTCTCCATGCTGCTAATCGGCGGCGCTATGGCAATGGTGATCAGGGCTGAATTATTCATGCCCGGGATCCAACTGGTTGACCCGCAATTCTTTAATCAAATGACCACCTTACACGGTTTGATTATGGTATTCGGTGCGATTATGCCGGCTTTCGTAGGATTAGCAAACTGGCAGATTCCACTGATGATTGGCGCCAAGGATATGGCACTCCCAAGAATGAATAACTGGAGTTTCTGGATTCTACCTTTCGCAGGCATGATGCTGATTAGCACATTATTCATGGAAGGTGGCGGACCCGCATTTGGCTGGACATTCTACGCACCGCTATCGACGACTTTTGCTCCAGACAGTACTGACTTCTTTATCTTTGCCGTTCACATGCTTGGTTTCTCATCAATCATGGGTGCAATCAATGTAATCGCAACCATCATGAATATGCGTGCACCAGACATGAAATACATGGACATGCCTTTATTCGTATGGACATGGTTAATCACAGCATTCTTATTGATCGCAGCAATGCCAGTTCTTGCAGGCGCGGTCACCATGATGCTGACAGACCGCAACTTCGGCACCAGTTTCTTTGATGCTGCAGGTGGTGGCGACCCGGTGATGTTCCAGCACATATTCTGGTTCTTTGGTCATCCTGAAGTTTATATCATGATTCTTCCTGCATTTGGTGTTGTCTCCCAAATCATACCGACCTTCGCCCGAAAACCGTTGTTTGGTTATAGCTCGATGGTTTATGCAACCGCTTCAATCGCTTTACTTTCGTTTGTCGTTTGGGCGCATCACATGTTCTTAACGGGTATGCCTATCGCAGGCCAGCTTTACTTCATGTATGCAACGATCATGATTTCTGTTCCCACAGGTGTAAAAGTCTTTAACTGGGTTACCACCATGTGGCGTGGCTCAATGACATTTGAAACACCGATGTTATGGGCTGTAGCTTTTGTAATACTCTTCACTATTGGCGGCTTCTCAGGATTGATGTTGGGTATCGCTCCAGCAGATATTCAATATCACGATACCTACTTCGTTGTAGCGCATTTCCACTATGTATTAGTGACAGGCGCCCTATTCTCAATCATTGCGGCAGTGTTCTACTGGTTGCCAAAATGGTGTGGAAATATGTACAACGAAAGACTCGCCAAGATTCATTTCTGGTGGGCTGTTATTTCAGTTAACGTTTTATTCTTCCCACAACACTTCCTAGGTCTTGCAGGCATGCCACGTCGTATTCCTGATTACTCTCTGCAGTTTGCTGATTTCAATATGATTTCAAGTATTGGTGGTTTTGCCTTCGGAGCTTCTTTCATTCTTCTTACTTACATCATTGTTGACTGTATTCGCAACGGCAAGCCTGTAAAAGAAGATAGAGTCTGGGATAGCGCTAAAGGTCTTGAGTGGACGGTTGCTACACCAGCTCCTTACCACACCTTCGATAACCCACCTTCAAAGAAAGTTATTCTTGAAGAATCAAGCCACATTGGTGAGCACTAATCATGACATCTTCAAATAAATACAGTGGTCTAACGGAAGAGCAACTCCTCGCAAAACAACGCGCAGGAGCAAGAATCACCGCGACAATAGTGGGTGTCATAGCTCTTGCCATATTTATCTTCACTCTTTATATGCAAGGCAGATAGGACTTTATAGAAATAATATGGGCCAACAAAAACAAACAATCAGTAAAGCGTTTTGGGTCAAACTTTTCTTTGTCCCATTAGGCATGTTTGGTTTTGCTTTTGCCTTGGTGCCTTTATACGACACATTTTGCGACATTACGGGCTTGAATGGTCGGACTAGTAGTTCCAGCTATGAAGGGCAACCTATATCAGTGGATGAAAGCAGAACAATTACGGTTGATTTTCTAGCCGCTACAGCTCCAGGTTTCCCGGTTAAATTTTACCCAATGACGACCACCATGAAGGTAGTTCCCGGAAAACTTTATACCATTAATTATTACGCAGAAAATAGATCTAATGACGTCATTATTGGGCAGGCAGTTCCTAGTGTAGCACCCGGTGAAGCAGCATCCCATCTTAAAAAACTAGAATGTTTTTGTTTCAACAATCAAAAATTTGAACCCAAACAACCTATTGAAATGCCCGTCAGATTTTTTGTTGATAGTGAGATCGGAAAGGATATTTATAACATCACTTTATCTTATAATTTTATAAAAGTTAAAGATGCGGCCACCGAAGGTGTGGCTGGACTCTAACAGGAGGAGATTAATAGCATGCAATCTAGAGAAGAGTATTACGTTCCGAGTGGAAGCTACTGGCCGATTGTAGGGTCAATAGGTATGTTCGCGTTATTAGGAGGATTTGCTGGCTCTTTGCATGGCAGCATGGCAGGCACAGTAGGCATGATACTGGGCTTTGGCATCATTATTTTCATGGTATTTGGCTGGATGGGCCAAGTGGTTCATGAAAGTGAAACAGGTGATTACAACTTACAAGTTGATAAGTCTTTTAGAATGGGAATGGCCTGGTTTATTTTCTCAGAAGTCATGTTCTTCGCCGCATTTTTTGGCGCCCTATTTTATGCTCGCCAACTATCCGTACCATGGCTGGGTGGTGAAGGGAATAATGCCTTTACCAATCAATTTCTCTGGCCTGAATTCAAATCTGTATGGCCTTTAATTCAAATGCCAGATGCATCAAATTTTTCTGTGCCCAAAGGCATCATTGATGCATGGCATCTTCCTGCATTAAATACCATAACATTATTAACAAGCGGCGCTACCTTAACCTGGGCACATTGGGCACTGATGAATAAAAACCGTAATCAGTTAATTGGCGGTTTAATAGCAACCATCGTACTGGGTGTTATTTTCCTGGGATTGCAAGTTTCTGAGTACATGGAAGCTTATCAGCATCTAGACTTAAAATTAACTTCTGGTATTTATGGAAGTACTTTCTTCATGTTGACAGGGTTTCATGGGTTCCATGTAACATTGGGTGTACTGATGCTGATTGTCATATTGATGCGATGCATCCGCGGTCATTTTAATAATGAACGTCATTTCGGGTTTGAAGCAGTCGCCTGGTACTGGCATTTCGTTGACGTTGTATGGCTTGGTTTGTTCGTCGTTGTTTACTGGTTATAAGTTGTAAACAAAAAATACAACATAATCATTTAAGATTTTTTTAAGAATATAGTGAGAGCTGAACCAAACTAATGAAGTACCTAATTCTTGTTTTCTTTATCTTCATTTTTTACAGCCTCGGCTCTGCATTATATTACATGATGAAAGATGGCGATGGTTCAAAGCGTATGGTTAAAGCATTGACCATGCGTGTTGGAATATCCATTGCCCTCTTCATATTTTTACTTTTTGCTTTTTGGATGGGATGGATAAAACCAACAGGTGTTGCATAGAAGATGGCTGGTTTGCAAGTTCGAGTATCACACTATGTTTTTACTCCAAAATTAGTACCAACACTTGTCACACTCGTTCTTTTTCCAGTTCTAATTTCACTGGGTCTTTGGCAGTTAGATAGAGCCGATGAGAAAAGAGAGATTGATAACGGTATTCAATTAGCCATAGCTAAAACACCACTTAAATTAAATGAAACAACACTAGGAACCAAAGAGTCTGAACAAAAGCTTCTTAAAGAAGTGTATAGACCGGCAACCGTAAAAGGCAAATACGACAATAACAATCAGTTTTTATTAGATAACAGAACACATCTGGGTAAACCTGGATACCACGTTTTAACGCCTTTTTTGTTTGAGAACACATCAGATTCAAACAACAAAAGTCCAGCTTACGCAGTTTTAATAAATCGCGGATGGATAACGTATAACGGCACAAGAGACAACATACCAAGTATTGTGATAGAGAATAACACTCGCGAAATACTAGGACAGATTAAACAAGTATCAGAAGCAATTGTATTAAACGATGATGATAAAAATGCAGTACAAAAGAGTAATAACCCTAAACTGATTCAGTCGATTCAGATATCTGAACTAAACAAGGAGTTAGATTACCCATTACTGCCCATTATTATCGAGTTAAACAAACAAGAAAAAGATGGTTTTATTAGAGAATGGCAACCCTACTACGGCAGTATCGATAAGCATAATGCCTATGCCATACAATGGTTTGCGATGGCAGCAATACTATTGTTTTTATTTATTAGATTAAATACTAAAAAAACTGAATGACATATTTTTTAAAGGAGAAGACCTATGTCGGGTTCACACGAAAAATTACCTAAGCTATTTTGGGTGCAGATTGTTCTGGTAGTCATAGTAGGCGTCTTATATCTACTTGCACCAGAAGCAACTAAACATGTCGCTGAAGCAAGTTCAGAAGTTAAGCCTGTCGTTAAAAAGGCTCAACAAACACTTGCCCCCATTGGTAATGTAGAAGCTAAAGCTGATGAAGTTGCTGGCTCCGCTGTGGCTCGTTCAGGAGAATCAATCTACAAAGAAACTTGTGGCACCTGTCACAATACAGGTATTGCCAATGCACCCAAGATTGACGATAAAGCGGCATGGGAAACACGCATGACTAATGGCGTCGATGGCTTGGTTAAAACAGCTATTGCAGGTAAAGGTGCTATGCCGGCTAAAGGTGGCAACCCTGCAATTACTGATGAAGAAGTAAAAGAAACAATTATTTACATGCTCAAATCTGCAGGTATAGAAGCTGATACCGAAGCAAAAGAAGAAACCGCAGCAACGTCAGCAGAAGATACAGACACAGCTACAGATACGGAAGCAACAACTGCACCTGTTGCGGCAGCCGCAACTACAATGGCTAAAGAACCTGAAACTCCGACTGCACCAACAGCGCCGGCTGCACCAGAACCTACAACAGCACCGGTGGTAACCACGGAAGCGCCTGAAGCCCCAACAGTGGCAGAAACTGAAGCGCCTACAACACCTGAGCAAGAAGTCACTAAAAAGGAAGCACCTAAAGCCCCAGAGCCTATGGCAGTTGCGCAAACTGAAGAGGCGCCAAAAACTGATTTAGCCAAAGGTGAAAAAGTCTACAATAGTTCCTGTTTTGCCTGTCACGCATCTGGTGTTGCGGGCTCACCTAAACTTGGGGATGTCGCTGCATGGGAACCACGATTGGCGGCTGGCAGTGAGGCAATGTACGCATCGGCAATTAACGGAAAAGGTGTAATGCCACCCAAAGGTGGAAACCTGGGACTTTCTGATGAAGATGTAAAAGCAGCTGTTGATTATATGTCAGCTAACTCTCAGTAATCTTTCTCTAAAATAAAAAAATCCCCAGACAAACATGTGTTGTCTGGGGATTTTTTATGGATAACGTTTCTGTAGTAGTAATTTAGTCTCTGCTTAAACTCTATCTCTTCCGCCTTTGTTACCACCCGGAAACGAAGAAACATTCCCCGTATTACCCGGATCTTTAATTTTACACATGCCCTGCTCTTTAACTTCGTCTATACGAATAACGGCATGCATTGGAATAAAACTTCTCTTTACTGAATTAAACTCAGCTTTTAACTTTTCTTCAGAAGGATCAATAACCAACTCACTCTGACTACCAAAGACAATTTCTTCAATCGTAAGAAACCCATAAAGATCTGATTCATAGACTTGTTTCGCAAACAACTCGTAAACCTTATCTTGGTTATAGTAGGATATTTTAAATAATCTTGATTCTTCCATGGTGCAGTTACTTTATAGCAAATCGTTAAGGATCGCCTTTGTATCAGAAAACACCCTGCAATGCACTCTTAAAAAAGCCCTGTAAGTGGGGGGGTGTATTTTAGTGTTTGTACTAAGGTAGGTATACTCGGTGTATTGATTCTTAAGTTAACAATATTCTGCTGAATTCTGTATTTCTTAATTGAATAATTAGGGGACTTAATATCGTTCTTTAAGAGTACCGTTCAGAAGAAATTCCATGATTTTTGAGTAAACATGGAACTATTGATAAGCATTCGAATCATATTAATAATCAACTGAGGCGACTAAAACGAAAGTCGTATCTTGTGACTTGATTACATAGCTGGGGAGCTATCTTTCTATTGGGCATCTAGAACTATAAAAACAGATAAAATCACGATAAAGAAACAACGTAAACAATATGTTATATCAATCAATAATCTAACTATAGATAAAACCTTATCGTTAGATTTATCAGCATAGTTGCTATTACAGCGTTTATAAAACGATTTGTAATCATGTTATTAACAATTTTTTTATGACATTGCCCTTAAAGAATAATCAGACAAAGACTTTAAATCAGTCCTCAGAAAGAATATTTAGAAAAGAGTATAAAAATAAATGGGCAAACTAAATTTCGACGAAGCACGTCATCTCGCTGCACGCACCGGGATAGGAGCAGAGTGGGAAACTATTCAGCGTTTTCAAAACCTGACACGACAACAAGCCATAGAATTTCTTTTAAATAATCGCAATATGCGAACACCACCGCCGCCTGGTATGAGCCCATGGCCCAAGATGGTGAGTTTACGCGGCAATATGCGCCGTAGAAAAATGATCAAACGTATTTCGCGTGTAGAAGGCAAATCACTGCAAGATTGGTGGGTTAAGCATTTAACAGAGACACCGTCGCCCTTTTTAGAGCGCATGACTTTGTTCTGGCACAACCACTTTCCATCTTCTATCAAAAAAACCACTCAACCAAGTATGCTCTACCAGCAAAATTTAATGCTGCGCAAACATGCTTTCGGAAACTTTGGTCAGATGCTCCACAATATCGCTAAAGATCCCGCGATGTTGTTATACCTTGATGGTTACGAAAACATCAAAGAGGAGCCGAATGAGAACTTTGCACGAGAGTTGCTAGAATTATTCACCATCGGCATCGGTCATTATTCAGAAAACGATATGCGTGAAGCTGCGCGAGCGTTTACAGGTTGGAGTATCGATGACAGAAATGGGCGTTTTATCAATAATGCTGCAGATCATGATACTGGGGTAAAAACCTTTCTGGGCAAACGCGGTAATTTCAAGGGCGATGACATTGTCAATATTCTGCTGCAACACCCAAGAACCGCAGAAACTATCGCAGAAAAAATGTGGAAAGAGTTTATCAACATCTCGCGTCCCGATGCTCGATTCACTAGACAATGGGCGCAGACATTTCGTGCCTCTAATTACGACATCGCCACCCTGCTTCGCGCTGTACTAACAAGCGAGCCATTCTGGGATAGAAGAAATCGTGGTGGCTTAATTAAGTCTCCCATTGAACTGACTATCGGCACCTTGCGCACACTCCCGTATTCACTAGGCCGCGGCCGAATGGATCTCGCACATAACTTAAGCATTATGGGACAAGCGGTGTTCGAACACCCTAGTGTCAAAGGCTGGGAAGGCGGTACAGACTGGATTAGTACACAATCGATTTTGCGTAGAAATTCAATGATGACCAATCTCGCTCGTGGCAACTTAAATGAAAAGAAAAACCGCGGAGGGATTGCACAAAAAATGCCAGATATTCCACCGCAAGTATTACGTGAATGGTTGCTCGCTATCGAGCCTTTACAAGCCATGCCGACACAACCCGGCAAACAACGTTTAGCACGCGCTTTTGTACTCGACCCTGCTTATCAGGTTACCTAGGCAACATAGATTAAGTAGATTTAAAAAATGACGTACAAACGAAATACATAAGCCCCCCCCCCTACTTACAGGCCTTTTTTCAGCGAAGAAATTAAGACTGATAAAAGTAGGTAAAATAATAAATAAACAGAGAATAATATGGATCGCAGAGATTTTTTAAAATATGCAGGATTAGTGTCAGCATCTGCATCAGTACCGTTAATAACACCTGAACTAGCGTTTGGTGCAACCGCTATCGGACAAAACAGAATTGTCGTACTGGTCGAACTTGAAGGCGGCAACGACGGTTTTAATACACTGGTGCCTTATACGGATGAACTATATTACAAATATCGACCAAGAATTGCGATCAAACAACGACAAGTGCTAACGCTGGATAAAGCCATGGGACTTCACCCACGAATGAAAGCACTGATGCCGACATGGAATGCGGGCGAAATGGCATGGGTACAAGGTGTCGGTTATCCAAACCCTGTGTTATCACATTTTAGATCAATGGATATCTGGGATTCAGCGTCGAATGCCAATCAAGTGATTGAAGCTGGCTGGCTATCTCGCGTCTTACCCAATTACAAAAAAGGACTACACGGTGTCGCACTGAATAAGGGACAGGCAAAATTAGGCCCATTGCATGGTAGCCAGTTAACCAGTGTCACCATGCAAAACCCTAAAACATTTTTAAACCAGATTAAACGCATTCAGGATGTTAGGCCAAGTAATCAAACACCGGCGATTGCACACGTTAGCCAAACACAGCACCAACTCTTTGGCGTGGGTGAACAGTTAGCGACTAAAATGGGAAATCACCCAAAACGTACTGGCGTGAGCTTTTCCAAAGGCGTCTTCGGCCACAGCCTGGAATCGGTTGCAGAGATGATTATCAGCGGCGTTGATTCTCCCGTCTACAAAGTCACACAAGATGGATTTGATACACATTCAGGTCAACGCGGCGCTCAAGACAACGCCTTATACCAAGTAGCGAATGGTCTGGCATCATTTAGACAGGCAATGGTTAAAGCAGGAATCTGGGACAATGTACTGGTCGTCACCTATTCGGAATTTGGCCGACGCGCCAAAGAAAACCGCGGCGGTGGTACGGATCATGGCACCGCTTCTGCACAAATGATTTTAGGTGGAAAAGTGCGTGGTGGAATTTATGGCACTCACCCTAACATGGCGCAATTAGATGCCAATGGGAATGTCAGACATACCGCAGATTTCAGAGCCATCTACGGCACCTTAGCGCAGCGCTGGTGGAATCAACCCAACCCATGGAAAGGTGCTCCGCTGATTCCTTTTGTATAATGAGCGTGCTTAATCAGAGTGTTTAATTAGCGAGTTTAATGAGTGTACTGAATGAAAAAACTAAGCCGTACTAGACACTGTTTTTGATGAGTAACTCGTTTTTACCAGTTGATGTGCTTGTTCGTTAAGGGTTAATTGGTTCACACATCCTGTAAAACCAAATGCAGCAACGACGTCAAATCCGCGTTGTTGCATCGCCATATCCAGAATATCTTCTGCGGATAGACTAAAGCGACCTGCTCTTTCGATCAATTTGAATGCTATCTTGTTTGAGTTTTCTGGTTTATCTAAAGGCTCTGTATTTCCTGAAGACTCAATTTTTTCTGAGCGGTCACAATCAACCACATCTAATCCATCGAAAGCACGATAAATCACTTCGGTACAGACGAGCTGATCAGAACGGAAAAAATCAAAGTCAAAGTTATAGCCTTTGCCTTCATGACGACTGACTCGTTGTAAGGCTCTAGCCATTCCCGCTTTATCCAGTCTTGGTCTCAATACAACAAATTCATCAACCTGCAAGGTTTCGGTTAAAGGTCGAAATAACACACCATCTTTTTTCGCTTCCAGAGTACGAATTTCACCAACCCAGCGTTTAGCAATATGATCATCCAGTGTTATTCCTAACTGTTGGCGTTCGGCTTCTGTACCTATATACAATGCAGCATGTGGCCAGTAACCCGGTAAAAACAAATTACTCGCGACAAAATCATGCCGTGTAATAATCACATCTCCGGGCTTTAATACCGACAGAGCTTGTTGCAGAATTTCGGCGGTAACGCGTTTGTTTTCACTGTCGCCAATATCAGCGATTACCCGCCCTGCTTTCTCTAAAATGAAAAACGTTGAGAGCTGTTTGCTTACAGCAAAGCGTCTGGTGATAGCATGGAGTAAATACTTCATCCTCAATTTAATAAACGCACGTTGACTTGGATGTAGATTGGTTTCTAATTCAGCCAGATTTTTGATCACAGAACCGATCAACTGATCTGATACAAGACGCTCAATATAGTCTCGATTTGAATCCACAAAATTCATCATGTATTGCATTTTTATGGCATTGTCGGCATCGCTCAATGACTGATAAATATTGGTAAATACTTTACTGCTAATTCTATTTTGCGGTGAGCCTTCATTGATTTTTCGCTGCACCAATTTATGCTTAGCCAATACATTTACGAGTAACCGTGCCATCCCTACAACCTGACAGGAAGAGGCATATCCTAATAAGAAATAACGCCAGTCATCCTGCGTTTTAACATTGTAGGTATCATCCGAAAAGTGCGATGACATCTCGTTGATAAGCTCCCAAAAGCCATTACGAATGGTGAGATAACGCGAGACTAAAGACCATAAACTATCATCCTCTTCAGGCAAAAAATACCCACGAGCGATTGCAGTATCAATAGTGATTTGTTCTGGTTGCTGAGTTTTAAACTCAATTAACGCCTCACTTAAAGAATCGTAAGCGCGTAAAGAATTGATAAAAGGATGATCTGGCATAAGATTAATGCTAAACCTTAAATGCTTTTATGACTATAAATAATAGATAGAACGCTACTTGATAATTCTTTAGCCACCCCCCTACTTATAGGCGTTTTTTTTCACAGGGGTAATTTGTCACTAATGTGTGATAAACAAGGTCTCGTGCTAATGGCGGTTCTTTTAGCTGCTTCCTGGTGGCAAGTTCAGTTACGATTTTTGTTACCACTTGATTCAGTTTAACGGGATCATTCAAACAAAAATCTGCAACATAAGTGGAACCGTATAATCTCAATTTACCCAGTCTGGTGCGTGCCGCCCTTTCTGAAAAAGTTTCTTTCTCTTTGCCGGTAACGATATTTGAAACAACTCGCTCGTCGGTAGCAACCGCGCCATCAATAAAGCCCTGTATATACCGTATACAAAAAACCGCATCAACACCCTCTGGATCTTTTTCATAATGCGAACAGTGAGCAGCAAGTTCTTCAGTCGTTAATGATTCGACGGCCGAAACAGTAGTCGAAGAAAGTAACAAGGAAAGCAGTAAAGACAATGACGAAACACCTAATAAACTTTGTTTCATTGTAAAACTCCCATATTCGATTTGATCATGTAACACGTACAATCAATGTAACTGAAAATCCGTATTAGATACGACACTTTCTTGATATTTAATTCTATTTAAAACAACAATTAATATTTTTTTTCTGTTCCACTATGAATCTATTCATTAGTGGGTGCAATTACGAGTATAACCATATAATCTAGACCTTAACTTGATAAATATTCGTTGCTATACAACAAATATCAATCACGTTTGATATTTTGTGGTGATACTAATTTTACATGAGTGAAAAATTCTTTTTTTCCCTCTGCCAGTTTTAACACCATGATTAAATTTGCTAGGATTAAGCATCTTTTTTATCTGAATTTTTATAGAAATTTGATAAAAAAACGGTGAAGTTTTATAGAACGCATCATTTTTTATTGAAAACTGGTTATAAAATTTATAATTACTTAGAATCAGTAAAGCAAACATGAGAATCCATTGCTATATTTAGATGGATTCTTATGAAAAAGATGACCAATTAGATAGTTTATAAAAGCTGCAAAAAACATAACAAAACAATAATAAGAAAAAAAAGAAATTAATATATTAGAAATTGCTGGAGACATTTAAAGACAATGCCATACCGTTATCTATTGATTATCGGACTCACTATTTTTTGGTTACTGCTATCCGGGTACTGGACTAACCCACTGATTCTAGCACTCGGTGCTGCCTCCGTGGCACTCGCTACATGGATGGCCATGCGTATTGAAAAAAAATACGCGTTTAAAGATAAAGGTGTTGCCATGCTTCTGCGACAGCACACATTCTGGCCGTGGATATTCACAGAAATCATCAAATCAAACATCTCTGTTTTGAAATGCATCTGGATGCCAAAAACCTATCCAATTTCCCCCATTATTCGTCAACTTAAAATGCAACCACAATCACGCATTGCCAGAACGCTGTACGCGAATTCAATAACACTTACCCCGGGCACTGTGTCTGTCGAGGTAAGAGATCAGGAAGTACTGGTCTACGCCTTATTAGAAGAAGCGATGGAAGATTTAGAAGGCGGTGAAATGGGTAAACGCGTACATAAATTAGAAGGTGATAATTAATGTTTGCAGTAACCTGTCTTGCAATTTTAGTAGTCATGGGAATCGCACTTGCACGTGCTTTCATCGGACCTACAATTTACGATCGCATTTTAGCTGTCAATATGTTCGGTACAAAAACGGTATTATTTATCGCGGTTTATGGCTTCCTCACCGAACGACCAGAATTCCTGGATATTGCTCTTATTTATGCGTTGATCAACTTTGTCGGCGTCATTGTCGTACTCAAGTTTGTTGAACGTTACCCACCATCATCTGCCCACAGCGACGAGTAAACTACTATGGCTTTTATCATTGATGCCCTGAGTTGGGCTTGTCTTATTTTGGGTAGCTTTCTAGGAATTAGTGGCGCTATCGGTATTTTCAGCTTTAAAGAATTCTACAGTCGAGTTCAGGCTGCCAGTGTTACAGACACTTTATGCGTTTTCTTTATTATGCTGGGCTTGATCTTACAAGCAGGCTTTACGCTTATTTCTGTAAAACTCATTTTGGCTGTTTTCTTACTCTGGTTAACAGGACCATTAGCAACACATGCGCTGGTTCGTTCGGCTTACCTCACCGGTTTAAAACCCAAGCTATCAATCACTCGCAAAGAAGCGGCAAAGCGAGGCCAGTCATGAGCAATATTAATCTACTGATTGATGTCGTTTTACTGGCGATGCTGGTCTTAACCACAATAGCAATCGTTCGAATAGAAAGCTTATTTGCTATCGTGATGCTCACGGGCGTTTTCTCCTTACTTGCAGCGAATATCTTTATCATTTTAGATGCTGTTGATGTGGCTTTTACCGAAGCCGCAGTAGGTGCTGGTATTTCAACCGTATTAATGCTGGCAACTATCGGAATCACAGGATACGAACAAAAACGAAGGCGGAAAATAAGCTGGGTGGCGCCACTGATAGTGGTTACAATAACCGGTGCTGTACTGGTGTACGGCACATTGGATATGCCTGCTTTTACTGATCCCGAAGCACCTATTCATACTCATGTTGCACCACGTTATATAAACGAATCACCCACCGAAGTTGGCATTCCTAATATGGTTACTTCAGTACTCGCAAGCTATCGTGGCTATGACACCATGGGCGAGGTGATTGTTGTCTTTGCGGCTTTGATTGGGGTGTTATCACTGATCGGTATTCGCGAGCATAAAGGTGATCCGAAGCATCTCGAACCGCCGGCACGTCCTGTTTTACAGGTCATGTCCAAATTTATGATTCCTTTTATTATCTTGTTTGCCCTGTACGTGCAATTCCATGGAGATTTTGGTCCTGGAGGTGGCTTCCAGGCAGGCGTCATCTTTGCCGTTGCAATCATTCTTTATGCATTGACGTTTAGCCAACAAGACGCCATGGATCTGGCCCCTCCTCGCATACTCAAACGCTTAGCCTCACTCGGTGTACTCATATATGGCGGAACTGGTTTGGTCTCGATGCTAAAAGGCGGCAATTTCCTTGATTACAATGTACTCGCACACGACCCTGTACACGGTCAGCACTACGGTATTCTTGTGATCGAATTTGGCGTCGGCCTGACAGTGGCTTGTGTAATGATGCTGATATTTTTTGCCTTTATTAGTCGAGGAGACAGAAACCCATGATGAGTTTAGATCTTTATAACTACTGGGTGGTTATTTTCCTCATGATGGCTGGCTTTTATATGTTAATCGCCAGCAATCATTTAATCAGAAAAATTATTGGTTTAAATATCTTTCAGACATCTGTCTTCATGCTTTATATATCACTCGGCAAAGTTGCAGGTGGTACCGCACCGATTGCGGCAGAAGGTATTGATACGTATTCCAATCCACTTCCGCACGTTTTGATTCTGACAGCTATTGTTGTCGGTATTTCAACAACATCTCTGGCATTAGCCTTAGTTATTCGGATAAAAGAGTCCTATGACACTGTTCAGGAAGATGAAATTCTCGAACTCGATAGTATTGCAGATGAGGAAGGATCGTAAGTATGATCAATGAACACTTGCCTGCCCTTCAGGTCGTCGTTCCGCTACTCGCTGCGCCAATTTGTTTTCTTATACCGAATAAACGATTATCGTGGTTATTTGCGACGCTCGTTAGTTGGTTAAGTTTTGCCATGGCTATTCTATTAGTCATCGCAGTCAACGACGGAACCATCCTTCACTACGAATTTGGTGGCTGGGCGCCACCTTGGGGAATCGAATATAAAGTCGATATTTTCAATAGCTATGTGTTACTCATTGTAACGGCTATTGGTGCCGCGGTTTTTCCGTACAGCTGGAAAAGTATTCAGAAAGAAATACCTGAGACGCACCATCGGATTTACTTTACCGCAATGCTGTTATGTCTCGCAGGACTATTAGGCATGACCATAACCGGTGATGCCTTTAACCTGTTTGTACTGTTAGAGATTTCATCACTGTCCAGTTACACCTTGATCAGTCTGGGACGTGATCGTCGCGCACTTACGGCATCGTTCCAATACCTAATCATGGGAACAATTGGTGCCACCTTCATTTTGATCGGTGTAGGTTTATTGTATGCCTTAACCGGCACTTTGAATATGGCAGATCTGGCATCGCGAATTCCTGCATTAGAAGGCTCTCGTACTTTGGAAGCGGCATTTGCTTTCCTGATACTCGGCTTTGGTTTAAAGCTCGCCATGTTCCCTCTGCATTTGTGGCTGCCTAATGCTTACTCTTATGCGCCGTCATCTGTGTCTGCATTTATCGGTGCAACAGCAACTAAGGTTGCCATTTATGCCTTGCTGCGTTTCTTGTACACCGTATTTGGTTCCAGTTTTAGTTTCGATTATATGCAGGTTCACTGGTTATTAATGCCTTTGGCAATTGCCTCATTCATGTTTGCGTCGATAGTCGCCATTTTTCAGGATGGTATCAAACGTCTGCTGGCTTACTCATCAGTGGCACAGATCGGTTATATCTTATTAGGCATTTCTTTAGTAAATGTCACAGGTTTAACCGCGGCCTTGTTACACATGTTCAATCACGCCCTAATGAAAGGTGGATTGTTCCTGGCGCTGGGTGCGATCGCTTATCGAATAGGCAGTACCCGAGTACAGAGTATCGCTGGCATAGGCCAAGCAATGCCCTATACCATGGCCGCATTTGTTATCGGATCGTTAAGCCTGATTGGCGTACCGCTCACTGTTGGTTTTATCTCCAAGTGGTATTTGATACTCGCCACATTAGAAAAAGGTTACTGGCCACTCACTGTGCTGATTATTATTTCTTCCTTATTGGCAGTTGTATATACATGGCGCGTCATAGAAACGGCTTACTTTCAAGAAAGGCCTGCGGGAGCGCCTGCAGTTAAAGAAGCCCCTCTCAGTCTTTTAATTCCGACGTGGGTAGTTATTCTGGCAAACTTATATTTTGGTATTAATTCTTCATTAAGTACTGACCTTGCATCAGATGCCGCATTACTACTATTTGGAGGAAGTCTCTTATGATGGGATTGACACCAAATGACTTAATTGTACTTGCTTTATGCATTCCACTTTTTACGGCTGCGGGGATTTTTCTTGCAGACAAAAACCCGAATGTGCGTGAAGGAATCACACTGGTTGGTTCTGTATTACTATTCATTACGATAGTCGCTTTAACACCGCATATACTCGATGGCGAACGACCTGACTTAAAGTTGATCGAAATATTACCCGGTCTTGAAATCAGTTTTACGGTTGAACCACTCGGGATGATATTTGCACTGGTCGCAGCGACTCTTTGGCCGATTAATTCCTTATATTCAATTGGCTATATGCGTACCAATAATGAACGCAAACAAACGCGATTCTATATCTTTTTCGCCATAGCTTTATCATCAGTCATGGCAATCGCATTCGCGGGTAATTTGCTGACATTATTTATATTTTATGAAGTACTAACGCTTTCAACCTACCCGCTGGTAACCCATGCAGGAACGGAAAAAGCACGAAATGCTGGTCGCGTTTATCTGGGCATATTAATCAGTACATCGATAGGTCTATTACTCCCTGCTATTATCTGGGTATGGTATGCCGCTGGTACGACTGATTTTAAAGCGGGTGGAATTTTAACCGGTCAAATCAGTGGTCCTTTACTGACTCTACTTGCGGCATTGTTTATTTTTGGTATCGGTAAAGCCGCCGTCATGCCTACGCATCGCTGGTTACCTGCTGCCATGGTTGCACCGACGCCTGTCAGTGCCTTACTGCATGCTGTGGCGGTTGTGAAAGCCGGTGTATTTAGTGTCGTAAAAGTTGTGGCCTATATTTTCGGTTTAGACCTGCTAGCAACTGCACCAGGCATTGAATGGTTACTTTATATCGCCTGCTTCACCGTAGTCGCGGCATCAATCGTTGCTTTGCAACAAGACAACCTGAAAAAACGTCTCGCTTACTCAACGATTAGCCAATTATCCTATGTGGTGATGGGAGCAATGATACTTGCACCGCTTTCACTCATCGGTGCTGCGCTTCATATTGCTGTTCATGCCTTTGGAAAAATCACGCTGTTCTTTGCCGCTGGTTCTATCTATACCGCCAGCAAAAAAACAAATGTAAGTCAGCTAAACGGCATTGGTCGGAGAATGCCCTGGACTATGACAGCATTCAGCATCGGGGCTTTATCAATGATTGCATTGCCTCCTGCGGCAGGCTTCTTGTCTAAGTGGTATTTACTATTGGGCGCTAGTCAACAACAGCAGTACATTGCGATGGCTGTTATCGTCATGTCTACACTTTTGAATGCTGCCTATTTCGTTCCTGTCATATACGCAGCCTTCCTTAAAACCGAAGACCCTGTTCAAGAACGCGACCACAAAGAAGCACCGCTACCGATGGTAGTCGCATTAACAATGACTGCTGCAGCAACTCTATTATTATTCTTATTCCCTGGCCTTGCTTTAGAGCTTGCCAAAGCCGTTGGAGTACCTGTTTGATGAGTAAAAATACATCCCCAGAAAAACAAAAGCACTGGTTATATCGTGAAGAAAACCGTCGAACCCTATGGATTATTCAATTCGCTATTCTATTCATAGCGATTTTGCCTGAGTTCTTTATGCACCATCACGCCAGTTTTGAAGCACAAGGAATACATCTGGATGCCTCGCCTACTTTTTATGCATGGTATGGTTTTGCTACCTGTGCGGCAATGGTATTAGGGGCCAAGCTACTGGGTTACGTACTTAAACGTAAGGATGATTACTATGATGAGTAATGTGATGAATAACATGGTAAGTAGTTGCGATGAATAGTTTAGTCATACCACCTGGCCTGATACTGATTCTCGGTGGTTTATTACTGCCTTGGTTAGCCCCACGTTTGCGAAGTTTTGCAGCAATTGGCTTCCCATTACTTACGTTAATGATGGTCTGGCTGGTCACGCCTGAGCACAGCATGAAGCTGGCTTTTCTGGATTATGAATTAGATATACTTCACCTCACATCTGAAGGTCGTGTATTTGCCACCGTTTTCGCCATGATGGCTGGCATCGGTGCGCTTTATGCATTGAAACATGCTCGCATTTTGGAACTGAGCGCAGCCTTTGTGTATGCCGGTTCAGCGATTGGGGTAACCTTCTGTGGCGATTTAATCAGCTTTTTCGTGTTCTGGGAAATCATGGCAATAGGCTCAACCTTGGTCATTTGGGCGAACTGTCATCAAAATAAACGTGCCTATGGTGCGAGTATGCGTTACTTGCTGGTGCATTTGCTTGGCGGTGTGATTTTGATGATTGGGATCGCAGCCCATGTCGCAAATACTGGCAGTGTTGAATTTACCGCAATGAAGGCGGACAACTTCGCAACCATCATGATTATGATTGGCTTCCTCATCAATGCGGGCGCTCCACCGTTCTCGGCCTGGATTGCTGATGCCTATCCGGAAGCAAGTCCTAGCGGAACCGTTTTCCTTTCTGCATTTACCACTAAAACGGCTGTGTTTGCCTTATTAATGGGTTTTCCCGGCGAAAGCATACTTATCTATGTCGGCATGTACATGGTGTTCTACGGAATCATCTATGCATTGTTAGAAAATGATATGCGTCGTATTCTAGCCTACAGTATCGTCAATCAGGTTGGCTTCATGGTGGTCGCGATTGGCATAGGAAGCGAACTGGCTTTAAACGGAGCAACCGCACATGCCTTCGCACACATTATTTATAAAGGCTTATTGTTAATGTCGGCAGGCAGTGTGCTGCTCATGACGGGTAAACGCAAATGTACCGATCTTGGTGGTTTGTTCCAGTCCATGCCTGTCACCGCAATCAACGGAATTATAGGTGCACTAGCTATTTCTGCTGTCCCACTGACCTCAGGTTTTGTCACCAAATCTTTAGAAACCAGCGCTGCTGCAGAAGCCGGACTTCCCTGGGTATGGTTCATGTTAGTAGCAGCCTCTGCCGGAGTATTCCTGCATGCGGGCATTAAATTCCCCTGGTTTGTATTCTTCCAGAAAGATTCCGGATTACGACCACCCGATCCACCGTGGAATATGCGTTTAGCCATGTGGATTATGTCATTCCTGTGTATTTTGATTGGCATTGTACCGAGCATCATCTACGGCATTTTACCTTACACGTTGGATTACAAACCTTATACCGTGGACCATGTCGTAACACAGATGCAGTTATTGTTATTTGCTGGCTTTGCATTCTTCGCTTTATTGGCACTAATGAAACGAACCCTGACGATCAGTCTCGACCTTGACTGGTTCTACCGTAAACTCATGTTTGGTTTAATTATCTGGATCAAAGAGAACATCCCTCAGTTAATAGCGCCTGTAATTACTGGCTTCAAAAACTTTGGCCAACGAAAATTCGATCGCTTAGTCAGAGTGCATGGTCCTCAAGGTATATTAGCGCGTACCTGGCCAAGTGCCAGCATGGTCTTATGGGTTGCGGTATTACTCGCGGTGATGATGATTCTTCACTATATGAGACCAGACTAACTCTATACATAAAGTCACCCCCCTACTTTGGGGGACTTTTTTCATGCCTGTTAAAATAACAAATAACAATTGTGCTTGTTTGTTACCAGTGATGTTCGCTGCTAATGATGCTTGCTACCAAAACGGCTATTTGTCTTTTTGTTGATCCTTAATCAAGCTCCACGCTTTATGCGAATCAATCAAACCCAGCGCATCTTGCAATAAGGTTTTGCCTGGCTCCATATTAAACCATGTGGAAAGCCCCGATGGGTGTGGCAAAGGAATACAGTCTGCCTGCAATAAAGGCGTATCAATCACAAATTGCTGACCAACCACATCGCTGAGTTTTTTATGCGGCAAATATTGTGAGATAGCCAGTTTACCGATGGGAATAATCAGCTTGGGTTGTAAGATTTTATACTCTTCTTCTATCCAGCTTTTGCAGGTCGCAATCTCCTGTTTGTCTGGCACACGATCACCACTTCCTTTTGGATTCTTTCCGGGAAAACAACGACAGACTGCTGCCATATACACTTGCTGTCGAAATTCATCTTCCTCAACACCAATCGAAGCAAACCATTTAAACAGTGTTTTTCCTGCCGTCCAGCCAAACGGCTTACCGATTCTGCCTTCATGAATTCCCGGGGCCTGACCCACAGTCATAATAGAGGCATCCACTGTATTTCCGGTTATCACAGGTTGAATCATGTTTTCACAGCGCGAACAATTAGAAAGCTCTTGCTGGTGAATTTTAAGTTCTAATAGTTTATTGGGGATAGTTGTCACTGGATTGAATTTAACTTTAAAAAAAGCCTCTATAAGTGGGGGGGTGTATTTGTATTTATCAATAAAATGCGTTTAACTCAGACTCTATCAGGTAGAAACAATTAATCGATTTCGATAGACCCTTCATTATCAGTTAAGCAGAGTAAAAAACATCATGCTAAAACACTACAAAATTAGTTTCGCTTCATTACTTCTTCTATTAAATACCTTAGTATTTGCGCAACCTGATATTGATCTTATCGAATTGAAACATAAACCACCAGCACCAGAATTTGTGTTACCCGACATGCAAAATAAAGCGCATAGCCTTTCAGATTACATCGGCCAGCCTGTAATTGTGACTTTTTGGGCGACCTGGTGCCCACCCTGCATTAAAGAACTTCCTTCTTTTAATCGTGCCTCGGCCAAACTTAAAGATGAAAATATATCAATACTAGGTATTAATGTTGGTGAAGATAGGGATACGATTACTTCGTTTCAACTAGAACATGATGTCGACTTTACAATCTTACTGGATGAAGAAGCAGAAGAGTTAGAAAACTGGAATACCCGGGGTTTACCTACAACCTATATTGTTAACGCCGAAGGCAAAATTGTCTACAAAGCCACTGGCGAACGCGAATGGGATAACGATAGTATTATCAATAAGGTAAGAGCGTTAAAAAACAGTAACAAAAAGACAACATTAACAAAAAAATAGTCTTAAACTTCTATACAAAAACCTTATACCACGGCTCATTTCATAGCCATTCAAACAAAGTCACCCCCCTACTTTAAGGCAGTTTTTTAGTGCCTTTTTTAAGCCTTTCTGTGTTAAATATCGATAACAAAACACTTCATTATAAATATCCTAATAGTTAAAATTAAAATTAGTTTGTTGACAATTTCTGTCAAAACACTAAATTACAGGCACGAAAAACAATATATAGAGAAACATTGTTAACAATGCCAACGCAACCTATCGCAACATTATCTGAACGTCAGACACTTTCTGAGCAAGTCTATAACGATATCAAGGAAGCGATTATTGCGGGTGAACTGATTCAAGGTGCAAAGATCACCGAGGATGAGTTAGCTAAAAAATACGGTATTAGCCGTGGCCCACTTCGTGAAGCATTGCGTCGTCTAGAAAGCATTCGTCTGCTTATCAAAATTCCACATGCAGGTATGCGAGTCGTGACTCTGACACCTGAAATGATCGAAGAAATCTATATCGTACGTGAAGCGCTCGAAGGCATGTCGGCCAGACTTGCAGCGGAACGCATGACAGACGAAGAAATAGAGGATTTAAGAAATTTACTGGTACGTCACTCTAGCAATATTGATAAGTCAGATGGCAAGCAGTATTTCCAGCGCGAAGGTGATCTGGATTTTCATTTCCGAATTGCACAAGCCAGTAATAACCAATGGTTGATGGATTTATTAAGTAGCGAACTTTACCAGCTATTAAGAATGTGTCGCCACCGTACCAGTCAGGCACCCGCAAGACCCACCAAAGCCCTGACAGAACATAAACAAATTGTCGAGGCGATTGCCTCCAGAGATGCCGAACTCGCAGAAATGCTGATGCGCCGTCATATCAGCGGCGCGTGGAAAACCGTAGAAATTTTATTAAAGGAAGAACTCTCCGAGGGAGCACTTCAAAACGATACCGTTACTAAGCAATAACATTTGGTAACAAAGAAAATCAGTAAACAAATTAAGGTCGATATCTACAGTAAATATCGATAAACAAATTAACAGAAAGGTAAATTATTATGAGTATGGGTAAAAAATTCCGTCAAGCTGTCGATGACAACAATCCACTTCAAGTCGTTGGTGCAGTTAATGCCTATATGGCGATAATGGCTGAAAAAGTTGGTCACAAAGCAATCTACTTATCTGGTGGCGGAGTAGCTGCATGTTCAATGGGTATTCCTGATCTTGGAATCACTACCATGAAAGACGTGCTTGAAGATACTTACCGTATTACTGATGCTTCTGAATTACCTTTATTGGTTGATATCGATACAGGCTGGGGTGGCGCTTTCAACATCGCACGTTGTGTTCGTGAATTTACCCGTGCTGGCGCTGGTGCTGTACACCTTGAAGACCAGGTAATGCAGAAGCGCTGTGGACATCGTCCTAACAAAGCCATCATCTCTCAAGGTGAAATGGTTGACCGTGTAAAGTCTGCGGTAGATGCTAAAACAGATTCTGACTTCGTTATCATGGCACGTACAGATGCATTAGCGGTTGAAGGCATGCAATCTGCAATTGATCGTGCAATCGCCTGTGTTGAAGCGGGTGCAGACATGATCTTCCCTGAAGCAATTAATACACTAGAACAATACGAAGAATTTGTAAAAGCGGTAGACGTACCCGTTCTAGCAAACATCACAGAATTTGGTGCGACCCCACTATTCACATCAGAAGAATTAGCCTCTGTTGGCGTTAAATTACAACTTTATCCTTTAAGTGCATTCCGCGCGATGAGTAAAGCAGCACTTAATGTTTACGAGCACATCAAAGAAGATGGTCATCAGAAAGATGTTATAGATTCAATGCAAACTCGCATGGAGCTCTACGATTTTCTTGGATACCACGAATACGAACAAAAACTCGATCAATTATTCGCAAGTGAGGAGAAGTAAGAATGAGCGAAACGAATACTGGCCAAGCAGCTAAAACCGGATTCAAACCTAAAAAATCAGTAGCGCTTTCGGGTACTGCTGCAGGGAACACAGCGGTATGTACCGTAGGTGTTACAGGTAATGATTTACACTACCGTGGATACGATATTCTTGAGTTCGCTGAACAAGCTGAATTTGAAGAAATTGCTCATTTGATTATACACGGCACTTTACCGACAGCATCTCAACTTAAGTCTTACAAAGCTAAGCTTAAAGGTATGCGTGGTTTACCGGCTGCAGTTAAAACGATTTTAGAAAATATCCCACCATCGGCACACCCAATGGATGTAATGCGTACTGCATGTTCTGCAATGGGAACCTGCATGACAGAGAAAGAGAGTCATCCAGAAGCTGAAACGCGTGAAGCCTTAGATCGTTTAATGGCGAGCTTTGGCTCGATGCTACTTTACTGGTATCACTACAGTCATAACGGCAAAAAGATCGATACTGAAACTGATGATGACTCAATCGGCGGGCACTTTTTACACATGCTTCATGGTGAAAAGCCACCTGAAGAATGGGTTAAGGCGATGCACATTTCGTTAACGCTCTATGCAGAACACGAATTCAATGCATCAACCTTCACTTCTCGTGTCATTGCAGGAACAGAGTCTGATGTACATTCATGTATTACCGGTGCAATCGGTGCATTACGTGGCCCTAAGCACGGTGGCGCTAACGAAGTAGCCTCTGATATTCAGAAGCGCTACAACAGTGCAGACGATGCTGAAGCTGATATTCGCGAACGCATGGCACGTAAAGAAATCATTATTGGTTTTGGACACCCTGTGTATACCGTTGCTGATCCACGTAATGAGGTTATCAAACGTGTTGCCAAACAACTGTCTGAATCAAACGGAAATTCTACGATGTTTGATGTTGCAGAACGCATTGAAACGGTTATGTGGGACGAAAAGAAAATGTTCCCGAATCTGGATTGGTTCTCGGCGGTTTCTTATGAGCAGATGGGTGTACCAACAGCGATGTTCACTCCTTTGTTTGTAATCGCTCGAACTACAGGCTGGGGCGCTCATATTATCGAACAACGCCAGGATGGAAAGATCATTCGTCCATCAGCTAACTATGTCGGACCAGAAAACATGCAGTTTGTACCATTATCTGATCGCGGCTAAACCAAGCATATCAAGTACATTATGTATAGATTGCTTGTTGCTTAGCTCAAGCAATCTAGTTGTAACACATAGAAAATTATCACGGGACATATTTAATGAACACAGAATACCGTAAACACCTTGAAGGCACAGACCTGGATTACTTTGATACGCGCGCAGCGGTTGAAGCAATAAAACCAGGATCATACGCAACACTTCCCTACACTTCTCGTGTATTGGCAGAGCAGTTAGTGCGTCGTTGTAATCCGGAAACACTCACAGACTCACTAAAACAACTTATCGAAAACAAACAAGATCTGGATTTCCCGTGGTATCCGGCACGTGTTGTATGTCACGATATTTTAGGTCAGACGGCGCTGGTTGACCTTGCAGGTTTGCGCGATGCAATTGCTGACCAAGGTGGCGACCCATCAAAGGTTAACCCTGTTGTTCCAACACAGCTAATCGTTGACCATTCACTAGCAGTAGAAGCGCCGGGTTTTGATCCTGAAGCATTCGAGAAAAATCGTGCGATTGAAGATCGCCGTAATAAGGACCGTTTTGATTTTATCGAATGGTGTAAAACCTCATTTCAAGATGTAGATGTAATACCTGCTGGTAACGGCATTATGCATCAGATCAATCTGGAGAAAATGTCTCCTGTGATTCAGGCTCGCGGTGGTATTGCATTCCCTGACACCTGTGTGGGTACAGATTCACATACACCACACGTTGATGCACTCGGTGTAATGGCAATCGGTGTAGGTGGTTTGGAAGCGGAGACAGTCATGTTAGGTCTTCCTTCAATGATGCGTCTTCCAAATATTGTTGGTGTAGAGCTAACCGGTAAACGTCAGGAAGGCATCACTGCTACTGACATAGTTCTAGCAATCACTGAATTCCTACGTAATGAGAAAGTAGTTTCATCTTATCTTGAGTTCTTCGGTGAAGGCACTAAGAGTTTGACCATTGGCGATCGTGCAACGATCTCAAATATGACACCTGAATACGGTGCATCAGCGGGCTTATTCTACATCGATGAGCAAACCATTGATTACTTGAAGCTAACAGGTCGTGAGCCTGAGCAAGTCGCATTAGTTGAACAATACGCAAAAGAAACAGGTCTTTGGGCTGATGATCTTAAAGACGTTAAATACGGACGTGTACTTACCTTTGATTTGTCGTCTGTAGAACGTAACTTGGCAGGACCATCAAACCCACATCGTCGTTTAGCCACTGCTGATCTTGCATCGAGCGGTATCGCTAAAGACATGGACAAAGTACTGGAAGAAGAAGCCGAAGGCAAAATGCCAGATGGTGCGGTAATCATTGCTGCAATCACTTCATGTACCAATACTTCTAACCCTCGTAATGTGGTTGCTGCTGGTTTGATTGCACGTAAAGCCAACGAGCTTGGATTAATTCGCAAGCCTTGGGTAAAAACCTCATTTGCACCGGGTTCTAAAGTTGCAGAACTGTATTTAAAAGAAGCTGGTCTATTAACAGAACTTGAAAAACTAGGTTTTGGTATTGTGGGATTTGCCTGTACTACCTGTAATGGTATGTCTGGTGCACTTGATCCAGTTATCCAGAAAGAAATTATTGATCGTGACCTATATGCCACTGCTGTTTTATCGGGCAATCGTAACTTCGATGGTCGTATTCATCCTTATGCAAAACAGGCATTCCTTGCGTCACCGCCATTAGTTGTGGCTTATGCAATTGCTGGCACCATCCGATTTGATATCGAAAAAGATGTATTAGGAAAAGACCAGGACGGTAACCCAATTACATTAAAAGATATCTGGCCTTCAGATGAAGAGATCGATGCGATTGTAGAATCCAGCGTAAAACCTGAAATGTTCCAGCAAATCTATAACCCGATGTTCAATTTAGGTGTGATCGAAGAGGCACAAAGCCCATTATATGACTGGGATGAAAAGAGCACCTACATCCGTCGCCCTCCTTATTGGGAAGGTGCATTAGCAGGCGAGCGTACGATGAAAGGTATGCGCCCTCTAGCGGTGCTTGGTGACAATATCACTACCGATCACTTATCACCGTCAAACGCGATTATGCTTGAAAGTGCTGCAGGTGCTTATCTGCACAAAATGGGATTACCTGAAGAAGACTTTAACTCTTACGCAACGCATCGTGGTGATCACTTAACCGCACAACGCGCGACCTTTGCGAATCCTAAGTTGTTGAATGAAATGTGTTTAGACGATAATGGTGAAATCAAACAAGGATCACTCGCACGTGTTGAGCCAGAAGGCGAAGAAATGCGTATGTGGGAAGCGATTGAAACCTATATGGATCGTGCACAACCATTAATCATTATAGCGGGTGCTGATTACGGTCAGGGCTCATCTCGTGACTGGGCAGCAAAAGGAGTTCGTCTTGCTGGTGTTGAAACAATTGTTGCAGAAGGATTCGAACGTATTCACCGTACCAATCTAGTTGGCATGGGTGTATTACCTCTTGAGTTTATCAATGGTGAAACCCGCAAAACTTACAATATCGATGGTACGGAAACGTTCGATGTAGAAGGTGAAATTGCACCTGGTTCTCAACTCACCGTAAAAATGACGCGAAAGAATGGCGAAGAAGTGAATATCCCAGTGAAATGTCGTCTTGATACTGCTGAAGAAGTACATGTCTATGAAGCAGGTGGTGTATTACAACGTTTTGCTCAAGATTTTCTTGAATCAACAGCGGCTTAAGGAGCAATAGAATGGCATTTGCACCACAGATAAAAATCCCCGCTACCTATATGCGCGGCGGTACCAGTAAAGGCACTTTCTTTAATCTGGAAGACCTTCCTGAAAAATGTAAGGTAGCTGGTAAAGCTCGCGATGCAATGCTGTTGCGCGTTATCGGCAGTCCAGATCCATACGGCAAACAAACCGATGGCATGGGTGGAGCAACCTCAAGTACCAGTAAAACGGTAATTCTGGCGAAAAGTACCAAAGCCGATCACGACGTGGATTATCTTTTCGGACAAGTTTCAATCGACAAACCATTTGTCGATTGGAGTGGTAACTGTGGAAACCTGACTGCTGCTGTTGGCTCTTTTGCCATCAGTAACGGCATGGTTGATGCTGATCGCATTCCTGAAAATGGTATAGCTACCGTAAGAGTTTGGCAGGCGAATATCGAAAAAACGATTATTGCACAAGTTCCTATCACTAACGGTGAAGTACAGGAAACCGGTGATTTTGAACTGGATGGGGTGACCTTTCCTGCCGCTGAAGTTCAAGTTGAATTCATGAACCCTGTCGATGCATCAGAAGCGATGTTCCCCACAGGTAATCTTGTGGATGATCTGGAAGTCCCGGGTATTGGAACATTCAAGGCAACCATGATCAATGCCGGTATTCCGACCATTTTCCTAAACGCTGAAGATATCAATTTCACTGGCGTGAGTTACAACGGCACTGAATTACAATCCGATATCAACAGTGACGAAAATGCACTGGCAATGTTCGAAACCATACGTGCTTACGGCGCGATCAAAATGGGTTTAATTGAATCCATTGAAGAAGCGGCTACGCGTCAACATACACCTAAAGTCGCTTTTGTGGGTAAACCACAAGGCTACACATCATCTAGCGGTAAAGAAATTAACGCTGATGATATTGACTTGAATGTACGCGCTTTATCGATGGGTTTATTGCATCATGCAATGATGGGTACAGCTGCTGTAGCCATCGGAACTGCTGCAACTATTCCAGGCACCTTGGTTAATTTAGCAGCTGGAGGCGGAGATCGCGATTCAGTCATTTTTGGGCATCCTTCAGGTACCTTGAAAGTAGGCGCAGAGGCAATCCAAGTTGATAACGAATGGACTGTAAATAAAGTAGTTATGAGCCGCAGTGCACGTGTCTTGATGGAAGGTACTGTAAGAATTCCTGGCGATGTTCTTGATAATATTCCAGCTGATGATATGGAGAATACTTAATGAATGTTAGTGACGCATTAAAACAGAGAAAATCTGTTCGTGCTTATATGGATAAGCCTGTCGAAGATGAGAAAATTCAAGCCGTTCTTGAAGCTGCAAGATATTCTCCATCAGGAACTAATACGCAACCATGGCAAGTCGCTGTAGTTACGGGCAATTCTAAATTATCACTTCAAGATAAAATCGAAACTGCTTTTAGAGGCGGAGATCGTGGCAAAGCTGATTACGATTATTACCCTACTGAATGGGTTTCACCTTTCAAAGACCGTCGTAAAGAATGTGGTCTTTTGATGTATTCAACATTAGGAATTACCCGCGAAGATACTGATCGTCAAATGGATCAATGGGCTGCCAATTACCGCTCTTTTGATGCACCAGTAATGCTGCTGTTCTTTATGGATAAGATAATGGAACGCGGTTCCTTTATGGATTATGGCATGTTCCTGCAATCCATCATGTTAGCTGCAGAAGAACAAGGTTTAGCCACTTGTCCTCAAGCCTCTCTGGCAGATTACCCACACATCATCAAACCAGAACTTGGTTACGATGATAACACTGTATTGCTTTGTGGCATTGCACTGGGTTACGAGGAAAAAGGCGCATTAGTAAATAGCTATCGTACATCACGATTAGAGGTAGAAGAATTTACACAATTTTTTAAATAACGTTTTTATACAAGTTTTTCAATAACACTTTCTACGATCAAATCCGCTAGATACAAATGATTGATCCAAAGTAAGACATTTGAAGAAAGTAAGACAGAAAGGTGAAATACGTTATTCAGTAAATAAAGTCACCCCCCTACTTTAAGGCACTTTTTTTGCTTTATTTAGGGTGGTATACCAGTTCAATCATAGGAGATTAAAGTGAGTTACCAACAAGAGTTTAATGCTGCAAAAAATGACCCGGAAGGTTTCTGGAAAGACAAATCAGAAGCTTTGGAATGGTTTAAGCCACCGCAAAATATTTTAACCCAGGATGAAAATGGTATTCATCACTGGTTTGCCGATGGTGAAATGAACACGGCATATATGGCTCTTGATTATCATGTCAATAATGGTCGTGCAGATCAGGCGGCATTGATATATGACTCACCCGTTACAAACACCAAGAAAACATACACCTATCGCGAACTACGCGATGAAGTAGCACTCGCTGCCGGTATGTTGAAGGACCTTGGTGTAGAAAAAGGCGACCGCGTCATCGTCTATATGCCGATGATCGCGGAAGCTGCTATTGCCATGTTGGCATGTGCTCGAATCGGTGCCATTCATTCGGTGGTTTTTGGTGGATTTGCTGCACCAGAATTAGCCGTACGTATCGACGATGCTAAACCAAAAGTTATTTTAAGTGCTTCATGTGGTATCGAAATCAAACGCGTTATCGAATACAAACCGCTGATCGACAATGCTATCGAAATCGCTGAACACACACCACAAAACGTCGTTGTATTCCAACGTCCAGAAGCGACTGCTGAGTTATCTCATGATCGCGATGTCGATTGGTCCGAAGCGATCAGTAAAGCACAACCCGCTGAATGTTCTCCGGTAAAGGGTACAGACTTGCTTTACATACTTTACACTTCAGGAACAACAGGAAAACCAAAAGGCGTAGTTCGTGAAAACGGTGGTCATGCCGTAGCAATGAAATACAGCATGAAAGCGGTTTACGATATCGACCCGGGTGATGTGTTCTGGGCGGCTTCGGATGTTGGCTGGGTTGTTGGTCATTCATATATCGTTTACGCACCACTACTACACGGTTGCACAACCATCCTTTACGAAGGCAAGCCAATCATGACGCCAGACGCAGGTGCATTCTGGCGTGTAATCAGTGAATATGGCGTTAAGGGTCTTTTCACTGCGCCTACGGCTTATAGAGCGATTAAGAAAGAAGATCCAAATGCAGATTTAGCCAAGCAATATGACCTGTCTTGTTTAGAAGCACTTTACTCTGCCGGCGAACGTCTTGACCCTGCGACCTTTGACTGGCTGGATGAGCAATTCGGCTTACCTATCGTTGATAACTGGTGGCAGACAGAAACCGGTTGGGCGATCGCGTCTAATATGACTGGCATCGAAAAGATGAAAGTGAAACCAGGTTCTGCAACTGTTCCTTGTACAGGTTTCAATGTGCAAATTCTTGATGAAAACGGCAAAGAATTAGGTCCAAACGAGCAAGGTAATATCGCGATTAAACTACCGATGCCGCCTAGCTGTTTAACTTCAGTCTGGGGTGATCTGGATCGCTTTAAAGCAAGTTATCTTGAAACCTACCCAGGTTACTACGTAAGTGGTGATGGTGGCTATATTGATGATGAAGGTTATTTATTCGTCATGGGCCGAGTTGATGATGTAATCAACGTCGCTGGTCATCGTCTCTCAACCGGTGAAATGGAAGAGATTATCGGCAAGCATCCGGCTATTGCAGAATGTGCAGTTATTGGTCGCGATGACGCATTAAAAGGACAAATGCCCACAGGCTTCGTGGTGCTTAAAAATGGCATTACCATGACTGACGAAGAAATCACCAAAGAATTAATTACTTTAGTTCGCCAGGAGATAGGTGCTGTGGCATCATTCAAAGAAGTACATGTTGTGCCACGTTTACCGAAAACTCGCTCTGGTAAAATTCTTAGAAAAACCATGCGTCAAATCTTTAATGGTGAAGAATATATTATTCCTTCAACCATCGATGATCCTGATTCACTGAGCGAAATTCAAGAACTAAAAGGATAATTAACAAGAATGAAAGCTACGTTTCAAGATCTAGGGAATGGTGTCACCGTTGTTGACGCCGAATACACACAACCGGGTATCGCTGCTCTTTATTTAATCGAAGAAGATGGTGATGTGGCGATTGTCGAGACGGGTACTAATGACAGTATCCCGTATATTCTTGAAGTTCTTGAATCGAAGCAACTCAGTTTTGATGATGTCAAATACATCATTCCTACGCATGTTCATCTGGACCACGCCGGTGGTGCAGGTGAACTCATGCTGAAATGTCCTAATGCAAAGTTGGTGATTCATCCTTATGGTGCGGCTCACATGATTGACCCAAGCCGTTTAATTGCGGGTGCATCAGCGGTATACGGCGAAGAAGCCTTTAAAAAGCTCTACGGTACGATTCAACCTGTCGATGAAGATCGAGTCATTGAAGCACCCGATCTATTTACTATCGACATGAAAGGTCGTGTTTTAGAATTTCTGGATACACCGGGTCATGCCAATCATCACTTTAGTATTTACGATAAAAAGAGCGATGGTATTTTCACCGGGGATACCTTTGGCTTATCTTATCCACAACTAACCACCAAAGAAGGTCGATTCATTTTCTGTACGACTACACCTGTGCAGTTTAATCCTGAAGCGTTACTAGCCAGTATCGATAAGATTTTGGCTAAAAATACGTCAAAGATTTATCTCACGCACTTTAGTGAAATCAAACCGACAGAGAAAGTCATCGAGCAACTCAAGGCCAGTGTGAATGCTTTTGTAGAGATTTCAGAAGCTGCCAAAGACATGACTGAAAATCGTATCGAACATATTGATCAGAAAATCAGAGAGTATTTGCTCAAAGTGTTAGCGGATATGGGTTGTGAACAGGATGTCGATTTCCAAAACAGTGTGATCAAGTTTGATAGTCTATTGAATGCACAGGGATTGGATTTCTGGTTAAGCAAACTAGCGAGAAAAAAGGCTTAGAGCTTATTTAAATCTCTTATTCACTTTAGCCACCCCCCTACTTTGAGGCGTTTTTTCTAAAGCCTCACTTGTATCTATTTTTTTATCTCTTTTATACCTGTATTTTTTACCTGTATTTTTAATCGAAGCTTGCTAAGCTTCTTTTAACGTTTCGCGGTATGCTTTTACATAATTATTTATAACGTTAGTTATTTATAACGTTTTTTAACAAGCATGAAAGTAACCGCCCAACACACTGTCTAACAAAACCAACAATAACCGATAATAGTTAGATAAACAGATAAGACCTTAAAAGGAAAACGTAGGATGCATAAGATTCAACATTCGGCGCATAAACTATTAGTCTATGTAGAAACATTAGGATTATTCATAATCGCGATTTCCACCGTGATTGCGATAGGCTTTGAAATTGCGGTTATGGTCAGAGCGCAAACAGTTACACTGGGTGATCTTTTATTATTGTTCATCTACCTTGAAGTTTTGGCCATGGTTGGCATCTACCTGAAATCAGGTAAGTTACCGGTTCGGATGCCGCTGTATATTGCCATAGTGGCGATGGCGAGATACATGATTCTGGACATGAAGAATCTGGATACCTATAGAATGTTAGGACTAGCCGCAGCAATGCTGGTAGTCGCATTAGCGATTTTAGTTATCCGTTACGGTCATACCCAGTTTCCGTATAAAACCAAAGATGAAGAAAATTTATAAGACACTTTAACCTTCGTCATAACCGATATCTCACCCACTAGAGCTGCGTATTTAACGGCAGCTCGGTAGTATTCTTAATTTCAGTCACTGCCAGATGCGAATGCACTTCGCCAATCATTGGCAACTCCAATAATTTACTACGAACAAATTTCTCGTATTGGCGTATATCACGCACGACTATTTTCAACATATAATCCCATGATCCTGTCATGGTGTAGCATTCAACCACTTCTTCGAACTCTTTAACTCTTTCTTCAAACGCTTCCAGATGTCTTCGGCGTGTCTCTCTAAGATTGATTGTGCTGAAAGCTACCAGATCAATACCTAACTTTTCCCGATTTAAAACGGCTACTTTTTTATTGATAATATCTTTTTGAATAAGCTGATTGATTCGTCTCCAACAGGGAGATTGACTCATATTCAAAATCTCGGCGATATCCGAAGAACTACGGTCTGCATCAGACTGCAGCAGTTTTAAAATTTTAATGTCCTGTTCACTTAAGTCGATCATAATAGATATTTTATACCTTTTCAGATTATATATAGGTAAATATAGACCATTATTGAGTTTCTGTAGTCTATTAAGAATAAATAAACCCACACTTTCTTCCTATACTTTTTAGATAAGTTCATGGAGGATGAATATGACTACAACTACAGACACTAAAAGCAATAATAAAGACATTAAACGAAGCACTAAACAAAGCACTAAACAAAGCTCTAAACAAGGTACTAAACAAGGTACTAAACAAGTAATTAAATTAGCAGAAGTATCGCTCGACGATAAATACAAATTAAACACAACCAGAGCATACATTACAGGTATTGAAGCGTTGGTAAGATTACCCATGCTACAGCACCAGAGAGATCAGGAACGCGGTTTAAATACTGCAGGTTTTGTCTCTGGGTACCGCGGTTCTCCCTTGGGAGGTGTCGACCAGGCCATGTGGAAAGCCAAAAAGTATTTAGACGAACACAATATTACCTTTGTGCCCGGCATCAATGAAGACCTTGCCGCAACCGCAGTTCGTGGTTCTCAGGAAGTGGGGTTAATGCCAGGCAGTAAATTCGATGGTGTATTCGGTATGTGGTATGGAAAAGGACCCGGACTCGATCGCAGTATCGATGCCATTCGCCATGCGAATGCAGCTGGCACCTCAAAGTGGGGAGGTGTACTTGCCGTTGTGGGTGATGATCACGGTTGTAAATCATCCACCTACCCTTATCAATCTGAACATTTATTCATGAGCCTTTCAATGCCAGTACTTGCGCCAGCTAATGTGCAAGAGGTTCTGGATTTAGGCGTTTATGGTATTGAATTATCCCGTTACTGCGGATGCTGGGTTGGACTAAAAGCAATCACCGAGAATATGGATTCGGCGGTGTCAGCTAAAATCGACCCCAATCGTATAGAAATTAAAATCCCTAAAACTTTCCACATGCCAGACGATGGCGTGAATGTGCGTTGGCCAGACACACCCTTGGCACAGGAAGAAAGACTCAATAAATATAAAATCTATGCAGCACGTGTTTTCGCAAGAGAAAACAACCTTAATAAAATTGTTATGGACACCAAAACACCGAAGCTAGGTATCATTACATCGGGTAAAAGTTACCTTGATGTTCTACAAGCCTTTGACGATTTAGGTATCGACAAAAAACTGGCTTCTGAACTTGGCATTCGTGTCTATAAAGTGGGTATGCCCTGGCCGCTGGAACCAGTCACCACGCACGAATTTGCAGAAGGACTAGATGAAATTCTAGTGGTCGAAGAAAAACGCTCGGTAATGGAAGACCAGTTAACCGGTCAACTGTATAACTGGCCTGTCGACAAGCGACCAAAAGTAGTCGGTGAGTACGATGAACACGGTCAGGACCTACTAACAAATCTCGCCGAATTAACCCCTGCAATGATCGCCCGCGTTATTTTTCAACGCATTACACCATACATGAACGACGCAGAGCTTATTAACGATACTGTCATCGAAACCATGCAGAAGCGCGTTGATTTCATTAACCGTAAAGAACGCAAACTCGCCAAACCACGTAAAATCTCCAATCGCGAAGCCATGTATTGTTCTGGCTGTCCGCACAATACCTCTACTGCAGTGCCTGAAGGCTCCATTGCTGGCGGTGGTATTGGTTGTCATTATATGAGCACCTGGAGTAAAAACCGTCCTGCGCATAACTATACGCACATGGGTGGTGAAGGTGTAACCTGGACCGGTATTGCGCCGTTTACTGAAACAAAACACATGTTCCAGAACCTCGGTGATGGCACCTATTTCCATTCTGGATTATTGGCGATTCGTCAATCCGTTGCATCTGGCGTCAACATCACTTATAAAATTTTATACAACGATGCAGTAGCGATGACCGGCGGCCAACCCGTTGATGGAAATCTCAGCGTATCGCAATTGGTACTGCAATTAAAAGGCGAAGGTATTAAGCGCATAGAGATTGTTTCTGATAACCCGAAAGCACATAAATCGTTGAATGATTCTACCGTCAGTATTAGTCATCGTGATCAACTCAATCTCGTTCAGAAGTCACTTCGCGAAACCACTGGAACGACTATCCTCATTTACGAACAAACCTGTGCTGCAGAAAAACGCAGACGACGTAAGCGTGGAATCATGCCGGATATTGATCAGCGTGTGGTAATCAACGAAGCTGTCTGTGAAGGTTGCGGCGACTGTAGCGTCAAATCGAATTGTATGTCTGTTATTCCGAAAGAAACCGAAGTTGGACGTAAACGTCAAATCGATCAAGCTGCCTGTAATAAAGACTTCTCCTGCATCAATGGATTCTGCCCTAGTTTTGTTTCAGTCGCTGGTGGCGAGTTAAAGAAAAACAAAGAATCGAATATCTCTGTAGAGAATAACAATCTACCCGAACCGACACGCCCACTGATTGATCAACCCTGGAATATCCTGGTAACAGGTATTGGTGGTACCGGCGTACTAACGGTAACATCTGTATTGTCTATGGCGGCGCATCTGGAAAACAAAGGTATCGCCACATTAAACCAGACGGGGCTGGCACAAAAGTTTGGTCCTGTAATTAGTCATCTTCGAATTGCTAACGAACAGAAAGACATTCATGCAGTGCGAATTCCTGCCGGTGATGCAGACGTCATGATTGGTTGTGACCTGATTGTCAGTGCCTCTGATGATGCGTTAGCAAAGCTGAATGTAGAACGCAGTCATGCCGTTATCAATGACACGCTTACACCGACTGCTGAATTCGTACACAACCCTGATGCTGTTTTTCAGGATGAAGCAATGAAACACAGCATCATCGATGAATTAAAAGAAGGTCGCGTCGATTTTCTACCGGCCACTGAAATCGCAAATGCGCTATTAGGCGATACCATTGCTACCAACCTATTCATGCTCGGTTATGCCTATCAGAAAGGGTTAATCCCGGTCAGTTCAGAAGCGATCTTTAAAGCGTTAGAACTCAATAAAGTACGAATTGATTTCAACAAGAAAGCCTTTATGTGGGGCCGTATGGCATTACTAGACCGTAAAAAGGTTGAAGAAGCTGCGAATGTTGAAAAGAATCGATTTACGCCGTTAGAAGATTTAGAAGATATTATCGAATATCGCGCTAATGATTTAGTCGGCTATCAGGATGAGGAATACGCTCAACGTTACCGCAATAGTGTCAACGCGGCGAAAGAAGTCGAAACAGCCGTGATGGATAAAAGCGCCGAACTGGATGGACATGAAAATAGCTTGTTACTGACCAAAGCAGTCGCCAAAGTTCTGTACAAAGTGATGGCGTATAAAGACGAATATGAGGTGGCACGTTTGTACACCGACGGACGTTTTAAAAAGCAAATTGAAGAAACCTTTGAAGGTGATACGGAGATGTCTTTTTACTTTGCCATGCCACTAATATCAAAGCGCGATCCTGATACCGGACATCTGGTTAAACGCAAATACGGTGCTTACATGTTACCTGTGTTAAAGAATCTGGCTAAACTGAAACGTTTCCGCGGGACTAAATTTGACCTGCTAGGAAAAACAGCAGAAAGACAGGTTGAACGTCAAATGATAACAGACGTAAACAATACAATAAGCACGGTACTGAAAACTCTGCACCCTGGTAACTTATTGCATGCGATTGAGATCATTGAGCTGGCAAACGATGTCAGAGGTTATGGACACGTTAAAGAAGCAAACTATGAGCAATACCAGTTACGCTTAGCACAACAGTTAAAGAGCTATGAAAACGGTACCACGTTTGACGACAAAACTGGCACAGCCCATGTCGTGCAAATTCATAAAGTGGATGCTGCGTAACTGAGACAGAGTGTGTGTTTTTATAGTCTGTAAAAGTTAAGCAACAATAAAAAAGCCCACTGCGGATAAGTGGGCTTTTTTTCAAAATAGTTTATGAATTACTTAGAATTTATAACCTACATTTAAACGGTAAACCATTGGGTCCAGGTCATAATCTACGTGTAAAGTTGTAGCTCCTGGCCCAGTAAGTGTGGCATCTGTATCAATATCAGCATACATCGCAGAAGCATTCAAAAACCATTTATCATTGATTTGATAATCAACACCGATTTGCGCTGCAAGACCAATAGAGTTATCTAGTTTCAGCTTGGTATAACCCAAACCTGCTGCATCATTCCCCACTTTTTCATGGAAGAATATAGTGTAATTTAAACCAGCACCGACGTATGGTTGAAACTTGCCTTTACCACCTAGAAAATAGTACTGCGCACTTATGGTTGGTGGTAAATGTTTGATCTCTCCGATCGACGCACCATCAAGAGTACCACCATCTGCTTTAATCTGATGAGTAAATGGAGTTGCTGCCAGAACTTCAATGCCTAGCTTTTCAGAAAGCATGTAAGTACCAGAAAGTCCTAATTGAGTTTCGTTATCAGCCGAAACTGCTTCACCAGCGATTTCTTGAATATCATCACTTTTATCATCTGGAACAACTGTCGCTGCACCAAACTTCAATAAAATATCACCCTTTTCGTACGCAGAAGCTGCCATTGGAAGAGCTAAGATTGCAGCACTTACAGCTAGTGCAATAGCATTTACTTTTTTCATTTTGTATCTCCTAATTAATCATGGCTGTATTCTGAACGTATAGAAAAATGTAAATATTGACGCAGATCATATATTGATGATTAAGCTCAATCTTAAATGGATAAGAGTAGAGTAAGATAGCTTCAAACATAAACAAGCAAAGGTCACCCCCCTACTTTGGGGCACTTTTTTATCCCTATTTATTACATAGCTGTGAGCATAAGATGCAAGTCCTGAATTTAAGCACTCCGAGTAATCCACCTAGATTCTCATTTTTTGATTTAGGCTTTAGAGCCTTTTTTCTCGGCGCTGCTGCCTATGCAGTGCTATCTATTTTGATTTGGTTTTTTGTCTATTCGATGGGTTATCAAATGCCACAATCATCGATAACGACGATGCAGTGGCATGCGCATGAAATGATTTATGGTTACAGCATTGCTGTAATAGCAGGCTTTTTATTAACCGCGACCAAAAACTGGACCGGTATCCAGACCCTTAATGGTAAACCTTTATTAGCGCTGGCATGCGTCTGGGTTGCGGCACGTATTGCGCTTTTCTTTGGGGAAATCGTGGCAGCTGCGGTATTAGATCTATTGTTTACCTTGTGGCTATCACAATCCATCGTCGCACCTATCATCAAAGCCAAACAATGGTCGCAACTCGCCATTGTGGTAAAACTTCTGCTGTTATTCGTGACAAACGCCCTGTTCTATTTGGGCGCTATGGGAATACTTGCTCAAGGTGTTAACTGGGGAATATATGGTGGACTGTATCTCGTCATTGGTTTGATCCTGATGATGGCTCGAAGAGTAGTTCCATTCTTTATAGAACGCGGTGTAGATGAAACCGTTACCTTAAAAAATGTGAAATTTCTGGATCTCTCCAGTCTTGCTTTATTCCTGATTTTTATGGTGTTGGAATTGGGCAATCTCAGCCCGCAGTTTTCCGCATACAGCGCAATCCTGTTATTCATCGTCAATGCCATTCGCCTCGTAAACTGGCATACACCCGGGATTTGGAAAAAGCCTCTGTTGTGGAGCTTATACCTTGCGATCTGGTTTATCTGTGTCGGCTTTTTATTATTTGGTTTAAGTTACTTTTTAGGCATATCCAAATTTATCGCCATACATGCATTGTCTTACGCAGGTATCGGCGCAATAACACTGGGTATGATGTCACGGGTAGGATTGGGTCATTCAGGCAGAGATGTGAGTAATCCACCGAAAGCTGTTGGAATTGCTTTAGGTATTTTGATTTTGGGTGCGATAGTCCGCGTCTTCTTCCCGTTGATTGATGCCAGCCATTATCTATTGTGGATCAGTATTTCTCAGGGTTTATGGATACTCGCATTTGTTACTTTTTTCATCACGTATTTGCCCCTGTTGACGAAAGCAAAAACCTAAATCTAAGATGTGAATGATGAGGTGTAACTCTTGAAGTGTAAGTCTTGAAGAGTGATTTTCTTGTATGTACAAAAAACCTCATATAAGTAGGGGGGGTGCCTAACCGCCCTACTGTTTAAATATCAATTGATAATCGTATAAGGATAATCGGATAAGAACGACAAGACTAACGTCGGATGATTTCTCTTACATTATCAGTCAGAAAACGCTGCTCACCTTTAAACACTTCCAGTAAACCCAGAGTTTGATGACCCTGTGCATTCACTTTCAGATGATAACTAAAGTTACCATTGTTAAAAACATAGCGATGATTTCTACCTGTTCTGTCGACTTCTAAACGCCCGTCAGATAAAACGATATCTGGCTTTACCGATGTAGGAGCGTGTACCGGCCACGATGCGTAGCGTAAACGTCCATTACCAATATCATCCACACGAACGTGGTAGCGACTGGTTTTCCACTCAAGCACTGGCTGTGCGTAATTACTCACACTTCTATGCAATGAACTACGACCTCTAGGCGTTGAAGGTCGAGATGGCTGCATCGATGAAGTCGCCTGAGCCACTAATTGTGGCTTACTTTGACCAAGACGGTTATTAGCAGGAGCACGGTTATACGTAGAGGCACCTTTATTCACAAACGTAGACGGTTGCTTTACTGACAGGATATTGCCATCGTGGTCCAGCCACACTAGTCCATCAAATAACATAATGCCGCGCCAGCCAACTGTATTCCAGTCTGTACGCGCGTCTGAAGAAACGATAGATCGCAGCAGATTCTGGTCGAAGACTTCATCAAAACGATTCACAAATTCATACTCATTGTTAATAGCAGGTCGGTTTGATTTACCAATCAGTGGGTATGAAACCATTTTTGCAATGCTGCCAGTGTTTCGACTTTTGAATGCTTCAATCACGGTTTGTACTTTGGCGACGTCTTTCTCTTCTACCGCAAATGCCTGTGGCGTTAATATCGCCCACGAAAGTAATAGATAAGGTAAAGCCTTGGTGAATTTCATAAGTTAATGTGCCCCATACATTTATGATTTTTTTATTCTTATTGTTATGTAGTTTACTACAAATGATAAAATTTATCTCATAGAATCAAACTGTTAGATTTCTATGCAAACATTTTATATGTGTCATTCTTTGATATTTCATAGCAAGCCCTGCTATTACAAGTAAGTAAATCTGACGTTAAATTCCGTTCAATTTATTCGACTTTTATAGATAGACGGTCACAGTCATAAACGATGGTATTGATAAACAGGATGCAATAAAAATAAATACGGTTTATTAGCGGGTTTATAAATAACCGAAAGACAAATTAAATACACATTGATATAACATTCAGTAAAAAAAACGCCTATAAGTAGGGGGGTGGCTTTGAATCACGACTTGTTTAATCAAGACCAGCTCGACAACGGACCAAACAAGCTAGCCCAATGATCCAACATAGCTTTTACAAACATAGCATTTATAAACATAGAATTTACAGACTAAGAATTAACCAGTAATCACCCCAACACTAAGACGCCATATCGAATGCCAATCAGCCCTGAATTTCTCATCATAGCAGCCTCAATCTTCTTCTGTGCGGCTTTGTTTCATGGCAGCATTGGCACGGGCTTTCCTATGATCGCCACACCTTTGCTCGCGCTGATTACCGATCTGCATACCGCAATAATTCTCACCTTGATCCCGACTGTGCTGGTAAATCTAGTTAGTATTATCAGTGAAGGAAATATTTTTACCGCGATTAAACACCATCTACCCCTGGCCTTATATGCATTGATTGGCAGTTCGTTGGGCACCTTATTACTGATTTCAGTAGATTCTGAAATATTCAAAGCACTACTGGGTATAGCCATTCTGATCTATTTATTCATCGATAAGATCAAATTCAATTTATCGTGGATACGACAAAAACCGCAACTCTCGAAACTCATTTTTGGTCTATCAGCAGGCACACTGGGTGGCTTAACTAATGTGATGGCACCGGTACTTATCATCTTTACTTTGGAATCCAGATATTCAAAACAACAGATAATTCAGGCAAATAATTTATGTTTTCTGTTTGGCAAGCTGATTCAAATTGTTCTTTTCACTAGCCACGGCCAATTCAGCAGCAGTGATTTAAAGACCTCATTAGTCATGTTAGCAGCCACAGCGATTGCACTCTTTATTGGCGTTAAAATCAAAAAACGCATTCAAGCCGAAATCTACAATAAAGTGTTAAAAGGTCTGTTACTAATTCTGGCAATCACTATTTTATTGCAGGTGTTTTTCTAATTTACCCCCCCCTACTTTGAGGCCTTTTTTTGTTTCTATCGGTAAAAAATCCGGGTTTAGTGATCAACTTTTTGATGCAATGAATTTAATTTTCACTTTATTTTAAAATATTTATTCAAATAATTTCAGGCTCTCTGCCATCTCATTTAGCAAGCTGTATAAATCAACTTAAAAATTATATTTTATACAATAAATACAGCATCTTACGCTTAATAAACACAGACCAAAAATCACCATAAATTCTGAATTTACAAGATACATTCTGGAGGTATTTTAACGTTGCCAAAACAATTATTTTTAAAATAAATGAATCCAAAAAAAATAAAGCTGCGTTTCTACAACCAAGACACAGACTAAAAAGTCTTTTACGAAATAACAGTAAACATTAACTAAATTTTAAAGGTAAATATTATGAACACTAAAACAAAAGCAATCATAGCAAGCACTCTTCTAACAGCACTTTTTGCAGGTCAATCTGCAATCGCCGGTCAAGCTAGTGACCTGGGTGTTTTCGCAACTCAAGCTGAAATAGCTGCAGCTAACGTAACTGAAAAAGTTAACTACGATGCACCAGCATTCACTAACGAAGTGACAGTAAGCGGCAGAAAATAAACGCTACTTACAACAAGTACTTTTATAAAAAATTATCCATTTATTCAAACGAATTAAATAACTACAAAATACAGGAAACTAAACATGAACACTAAAGCAATCATCGCAAGCACATTACTAACTACTGCTCTAATCGCAGGTCAATCTGCAATCGCTGGTCAAAACGCAGACGGCTTCTTCAACACTGAAGCATCAGCACAGACTACTGATAAAGTGAACTACTCAGCACCAAACGCTAAGATCAGTGCAGAATTAGATGCAGAACTTTTCCCACAGGGTGAAGGTCAATAGTCGCTAAATAAAGACTCAGTAAAACGTAAAAAACTCCCTCCTTTAAAAGCCCGGTATTTGAAAAAATACTGGGCTTTTTTTATGCATGTTTAATATTATTATTTCGCATAGATAGTGATTCACTATCCGGTTTTTCTGCACTTTTTTTTACGCTATTTTCTGCGCTTCTATAACACTACATTTAGGCAGTACTTAAATGCTTTGTTGCCTAAATAACCCTGTCTGCATTAATTTCTACATTAAACTAGAAAATAGTTTAAACATTACTTTTTAAACTATTTACAAGAAATATAAAAACCCCACCAATTAAAATATAAGTCATTGTTTCATAATAGTTAAAACACTAATACAAACACTCAAATACCAAGATTTTTTTCTCCATTTTTGAATATATTTCATTTTATTTTGATCCAAAAAAACAATTCATTCGTTATTACATACAAGACACAGACAATGTAAGTCTTCATGAAAAGCACATGACTTACATTACATTTACTAGACAAATACAGGATATAAATATTATGAACACGAAAGCAAAAGTACTTTTAACAAGCACACTTCTAACTGCTCTATTCGCAGGACAATCTGCCATTGCAGGACAAGATGTAGACGGTGGATATTTCGAAGCTGAAGCAGCGACAAACGTCGCAGATAAAGTTAACTACTCAGCACCAAACGCAACAATCAGTGCAGAACTTGATGCAGAGCTTTTCCCTTCATTTGAAGGTCAGTAAAAAGAAGCACAACAAACACAGACTCTCCCTTGAGGCCCTTTACTTGAAAAAGTAAGGGGCTTTTTTTATCTAGAACAAATAGATAAAAATTAAAGTAATCTTAGAAAGCTATTAGAAGGCTTGTAGAAAGTTGTTTGTAAATAATGAATGAATCAGGAGAAATTAAAGCTAGATGTTTTTTGTCTATCCTGTTTTTTATCAACAAGATCTCCGACACGATAAGCATCGAGAATGCTCAGAATCCACACACCCAAATAAATCAGAAATGCGGTATTCATCACACCTGTATTCACTTCAACCATGCTGTTTGAAAGTATCCCGATTAAACCACCACCTTGATCCAAAGCGCCATTATTGATCTTTGCTACTATCAGTGAAGAAAACTTGATGATCTTCGCCACAATCACAGACAAGGCGATGATTGAAACCAGAGCAAACAGAACGCCAGATAAATAACGCTTTAACACAATTTGACCCGCACCAGGTAAAACCAGAGCCGAGAGCAAAGCTGCTTTAAGAGAGTTTTTCATAACGGTTATTGTATCTATTGAATATTCAGAGTCCATAGTGTCATAACAGCCATGAATAACTGCTGAATCTAGATTCTACTCATGTTTTTCGGAATTAGGGTTTCCAGAATTAGAGTTTCCAGAATTAGAGTTTCCAGAATCATTTTTCCGGAATAAAAAATCACGCGATGGTTAATGACACTATTTTCAAAGGATGATTACCATCAAACGATGGAAAGTCGTGGTGACAATGTAACCAGCTTGACTCACTGACAGAACGTCCCTGTTTTTCAACGCAACGCACTAAGCTGTTAAACCAGCTTTCTCTATCGACCTTCGCCACATTGTTACAGGCAATAATCTTACCCTTCGGCTTCGTTGCTAAGACTGCAGGTTTAAATAAGCTTTGATAGTCATTGATTAAATCAACGGTTCCAAACGCACTTTTAGCAAAACGTGGGGGATCTAAAAATACCAGATCAAACTGCGATGCTGACATTTTAGGATAATGTGGCAGTTTTTTAGGATTACGGCCAGTCACTTTAAGCCCTGCTAATTGGCGTAGTGCTGGAAAGGCATCGCTCTGTATAAACTGACACACTGAATCGGCTCCAGTTTCAAACCCATTCAGTTCAGCATTTTTGCGGCCTGCTTCTAAAGCAAATGATGAGAAATCAACATTAACGACACGCTTGGCACCACCGACAGCAGCTGCCGTTCCAATACCACAGGTATAAGCAAATAAATTCAGCACACTCTTCTTATGGCTGTTTGCTTTAAAAAACTCTCGGCCAACCCGCATGTCCAAAAACAACAATGGATCTTGTCCTGTATGACGTAATTTACTGGTATATAAAACACCGTTCTCACAAATTACTTGTTCTGATCGGGCATAAGCCTCAGTTTCAGCATCGAGCTGATTAAGAATACGTGAGTTTTTATTAGAGCGATCGTTATAAACGATTGGTAAATCAGCAACCGCTAGTAACGCTTTGCGAATCACATCAATTTCATCTTCGCTTAGCGTCTGATGAAAGCTTTGAATTAACCAGGCATCACCATAACGATCAATATTCAGCCCATTTACACCTTCAACCGTGCCATGAAAAACACGAAAACAATTAGTTTTTGATGGATCCGTTTTCAATGAATCAGAGAATTGCGCACTAAGTTGATCAATAAGGTCAGCACGTTTAGCTAAAGCAGTATTCAGCAAAGAAGCGATTGGCATAATCAAGAAACTCGTTTTATGTGTGAGTGTGAAGGCGGATGCAGTCGAAATATAATTCGACCATGTAATTCGACGACATAATGCCAGATAACAAAGTGACATTCTAACAAACTAAAGCGTAAGCCAGAATAATTGAACGCCCCGCAACTTATACAGGATTTTAGCCCCCCCCCCCCTACTTGCCATGAGCTTGCCATTTCGTTTGTTGAAATGGACAACTCAGCCGAGGCATTGCCGAGACAACGTAGGAACACAGTGACGACGACCCGCAGGGTGAGGCTTCAGCCGAATATTTATGCGAAAGCTTAAAGCTAGCTCGCCGATAAGCGATACTAGGTTTTAGCGGGTATTGGAGCCATTTTTTCGCCGCCGGCAACAACTAAACTCTGGATGTCCCTTGTTATTTACTCTCCAATTTATTTAGTATGAAGACAAGAATTCACGATGAAATACTATGTTAGACTCCTGCCACTTCTAGCTATTATCTGATTCTAAAATGCCCGAACAAAAATACCAGCGCTTGCGCCAATTAAACCAAGCAGCACCTATCGCAACGAAAATTCCTCACACAGAAACGCACCACTCACGTACCCTGGATGATCCTTATCACTGGTTAAAAGACCAGAACTATCCAACGGTTGATGATAAAAACATTATCGGATATCTAGAAGAAGAGAACGCTTACTACCAATCGTTTTTGAAACCTAATAAGACTTTAGTCGAGACTATCTTTGAGGAATTTAAAGGACGTACGGATGAGCAAGAAACCTCTGTGCCATACGTGTCGAACGGTTATGAATATCAGTGGTATTTTCGTGCGGGAGAAGAGTACCGCACGCGAACCCGCAAGAATTTAGTAACGGGTGACGAAGCCATTTTTATGGACGAAACTGCCTTAGCAAAAGACCATGATTATTTTGTGATTGGGGATTGGGATATCAGCCCTGATAATCGCTATTTAGCGTACACATTCGATACTGATGGTGATGAACGCTATCAGCTTCGCATCAAAGATCTTGAGACTGATGAGTATTTAGATGACGTATTGAATGACGTTCAAGGCGAACTTGAGTTCAATACTGATGGCACAAAACTCATGTATGCGCTGCTTGAGCAAGGTCGTTGGCATTCTAAAAACATAAACGTACACACAATTGGTGAGCAGCAGAAAGACGACATAAGCGTCTATACAGAAGAAGACGATGGCTTTTACATCGGTTTCGATAAAACCAGCAGTGAAGAATTCATGGTGATTGTATCTTCACAAGGCGAAGTTGAAGAATCGCATGTTTTAAGCGCTGATTTTTCTGGGGGGCTTGTTACCTTGGTAGACAGAAGTGAAGGCTTTACCCAGTCAGTTGACCATGCGCATGGTGAATTTTATATTCTTGCCAACGATACACACTCAAACTTTCGTTTAGCCACAGTCAGTGATAAAAACCCCGTTAAAGAAAATTGGAAAACGATTATTGACGGTTCTGACGCATCTTATTTATTGGGACTACAAACCTTTAAAGATTTCTTTGTGCTTAAAACCCGTGATCTGGGTTTAGAAAAAATTCATGTTCTGCCCTATGTTTCGCCTGATGTTTCGCCTGATGTCACGCCCAATACAAGCTCAAAAAATCTAGAAGCACATATTATCGAGTTTCCTGAACCTTTATTTACCGCTGGTTTAGGCGTTAACCCTGAATTTGAACAAAGCTTTATCCGCCTCTCTTATGAGTCGATGATAACACCGCATACCGTGTTTGATTACGATTTAAGCAAGCGCGAATTAAGTACCCGTAAAGTACAAAAAATCCCATCGGGTTACGATAAAACCCAATACGAAACCAAGCGCATTATGGCTCCAGCACGTGATGGCGCGATGGTTCCCGTGTCATTGGTGTATAAAAAAGGCTTCAAACAAGACGGTAGCCATCCTATGTGGCTTTATGGCTATGGTGCATACGCAGCAACTATCGAACCTTCGTTTTCATCTGGGTTACTCAGTGCGCTTGATCGTGGCTTTGTCTATGCAATCGCGCATGTTCGCGGTGGCTCAATGATGAGTTACCAATGGTATTTAGACGGTAAATTAAAAAAACGTACCAACACATTTAATGATTTTGTTGATGTCGCCGGTCATTTGGTGGATGAAAAATACGTAAGCGCAGGCAATATCTCAATTTCAGGACGCAGTGCGGGTGGCGAATTAATGGGTGCTGCGGTCATCCAGGCACCAGAGTTATGGCGCTCAGTTAACCTTGGTGTGCCATTTGTTGATGTATTAAATACGATGCTCGATGCAAGCTTGCCATTAACGCCACCGGAATGGAAAGAATGGGGAAATCCAATTGAAAGTCCTGAAGATTATGACTTGATCGCCAGCTATTCCCCTTACGACAATATCGAGAAACGTGAATATCCACCCATGTTTGTAAGTGGTGGGATTAACGACCCTCGAGTGACTTACTGGGAGCCTGCTAAATGGACTGCCAGAATGCGCGAACTAAAAACGGATGAGAACCTATTAGTGATGCGCATTAATATGGGCGCAGGTCATTTTTCTAATAGTGGTCGTTATGGTCGTTTAAAAGATTACGCTGAGGAATACGCGTTTATGTTCTTAGCGCATGGCATTAGCGAATAAAGTACAGATTAGCGAGTACAACTAGCTAATCAAAAAGCTAAGTAAAAAGCTATGATGAGCAACTATAATGCGACGTCCCACCCGCTTCAAAGAACTGAGGTGGTTTCAGTCTATAGTATTTGTCCTCAATCTCCTTCGACTGTTCTGCGTAAGGCTGCGTCATGATGTCCTGTAGCTCACGAATTAAATCGTAGTTCCCGACCGCAGCATTTTTGTAAGCAGGCACTACAAACCACTCTCGCAAAATGTATTTGGGATTAACACGTTTCATCTGCCTCGAAAGCTCTTCATTTGACTGAGAAGATGAGTCACCGTTTATTAACGTTTTCCACTTTGTAAGCCACGCTGACCAACGCTCATCCAACTCTTTTGAGTTCGAATTCGAGTAGAAACTCCTTTTGAGTGGGTCAATATTGTCAGGTATCTCTGAAAGTTCGCGGAAGAAAATCGTGTAATCGACAGACGTTTGTATCATCAGCAAGAATATCTCTTTGAATAAAGCTGAATCAAATGACCCAAGTCCAAGTTTAACAGCCCACATCTTTTGCATTTCGGTTTGCATCTCGATGGCGAAACCCTCTTCAATTTCTTCGAGTTGTTGCAAAACTTCTGGATTCGAAGCCAGTAAGGGCTTTAAAGCAGTACAAAAACTCCCAAAGTTCTTTTCCGCTGCTACTGGTTGATTGAGGAAAGAATAGTGCTCTCCACCGCCCGTCCAGGGCTGGAAACGTGGATCAAACAGTTCGCAAAATCCATAAGGCCCGTAATCAAGTATGAAACCACCGGCTGCACAATTATCGCTGTTAAAGTTACCTTGGCAGTAGCCGACGCGAATCCAGTTTGCGATAAGTGACGTCAGGCGACTGCGAAACTCGCGCGCAAGCAACACGACTTTGTCATCAAGAGTTAAATGCGGGTCGATAACATCAGCGTACTCACGATCGATCAAGTGCAACACAATCTTCTCTAACTCTGCCATGGCCTGTAGATGCTCATTACCACGCGCTCGACGACCGAATAGTTCGAGTTGACCCACGCGAATAAACGATGGGGCAACGCGAGTCGAAATTGCCACTGCATCGGAAACCATAATATCCGGATCTTTCTGTCGAGATCCTTCCGAATACCACGGTCGCTTAACCGTTTCTGTTTTCGATGCGTACAAACTTAAAGATCGTGACGTGGGAACGCCCAGCGCATGCATCTGCTCCTGTGCCAAAAACTCACGCACGCTGGAACGCAACACCGCACGGCCATCTGCACCGCGAGAATAAGGTGTGCGTCCGCTTCCTTTGAGTTGCATTTCCCAGCGTTGGCCTTTAATAACAGCCTCAAGCACTGAAGCTGCTCGCCCATCGCCGTAGCCGTTACCCGTTTTAAAAGGACATTGTTGGGTGTATTCGTTACCATAAATAGAAAGCGCATACCCCGTTGACCACCCTACCTTGCGCATCGGATGTGGAAGATTTGAAAGATCACCAGAGAACATACTCATGAAGTCAGCTGATTGCGCCATGTTGTCAGCGAAGCCCAGTTCACGAAAAAAGGTTTTGCTATGCGTGACGTATTCAGGGTTTTCAATTTGCATCGGAGTAACCGGCACATAGTGCCCTGAGAACACCTGACGGGGTGAATGGTTGCCTCCGTCTGCTTTTGCATCAGGATCTGCATCGAGCGTATTCAACAGCGAATAATCTGCCAGACTTGCAAGATCGTTGAGCGTTTCTATATTTAAACTCTCATCACTCTCATCACTGGCAGCCGAACTGAACGCTACTTCTGTTACGGGATCTTGATTGTTGCTAAGTTGCTCATTGTGGCTTGGGTGTTGAGTGTGGCTAGGATCCGATGTTTGCATGAAATGCTCTTATTGTCTTAAGGAGTTTTAATCGTAGCGATCATAATAAAAGGGGTCAGCCTCAATAGATATAACGAGTCAATATTATAAGGTTTTTGTCTTTCACATTTCTTACGACTTTTTTTCAAGTATCTTTCAGGTTTTTTTCAACTTATGAGTACCTAATTGATAACAGATAACATTAAGACTTTGATGCAATGGCAAAATAACGCGCTTTTAAGATCGCATTTTCTGACTCGCCAATCTTAATCGTTAAATGCAGGGTACTTTTCCCTTTATCGTTAAAATTCTGATGAAAAGCTTCACGTTCTTCATTGTTAACTGATGCGCTACAGACTATATCGTCAGTGACGGGAGACTTATACATAATCTCGGCTTTACCAACTACCAGATCACCCGACATTTCAAATAATTCCATATTGTAGTAACACAATGCCCAGCCTGCCAAAATTCCTGTTGAATAAATGCTTCCGGCAAAGCCTGTTCCATGGAGATTAAAATTTTCAGACAATGGCGCTCTGACTACGATTGAATTAGCTTCTAAGGACGATATTGAAAACTGCATCGCGTTGCTTAGTGGAATGGTCTCTCTTATTTTATTGAGTATTCTTAATCGTGCTTCAGGTGTGTCTGACATAATAATTATGTTATCTCTTTTTTAGCTTGGTTCGATGACTGGAATTAATAAAGTGTCGAATATACAAATATCATTCGACAACATAGTGCAAAGAACATATTAACATCCTAAGCGGAGTGAACCGATGTCGATAAACCAAACTAAAAGCCACCCCCCAACTTATGGGCTGTTTTTTCCTGCTTGATTAAGGGTTGAAACAAGAAGTGATATTAGTACTAAAAACTAGCTACACCCTATTCGCAAAAATAACTATTCAGGGCCCAGTACCACTGTAGCACTTCTACCCTTTCACGTTATAATCAAAAAATGAAATCCCTCTTCCTTACTCCTCCTATGACGCAGTTGAATACTGCCTACCCTGCCACCGCTTACATCACTGGCTTCCTGCGTAAAGAAGGCTATGAAGTAGTTCAGCGTGACATGGCTATCGAGGTGTTGTTGTCGATGCTTACAACCGAAAGCATTGATACGATACTGGATAGAGTTGAAGATAATTACGCCGATTTTGAAGACGATGAGTTACCCGACTCGATCTATCACTTCCTCGTTCATGTAGATGCATACCGTCGCTGTACAGCACCTGTGCTGCGTTTCTTACAAGGTAAAGATCCTAGCTTGGCGCTTCGTATAGTGTCCCGACAATTTTTACCGGAAGGACCGACATTCGAGAATCTCAATGAGATGCAGGAGATTTCCGAGAACGTTTTGCATCAGGCCTTTGGTGATTTAGGCACTCAAGACAAAGCCAAGTATTTGGCAAGTTTGTACATTGATGATTTAGTCGCTGTTATTCATGACGGCGTAGACCCTAACTTTGAAGTATCGCGTTACGGTGAACGCCTTGCCGCATCCAATCCAAGTTTTGATGACTTGTATGAAACCTTGCACGGCAACATAAGCTTTACAGAAGAGCATATTCGCAGCTTGATGGATGATTATCTGGCGCAGGAATCACCCGATGTCGTCGGCATTACCGTGCCATTTCCGGGGAATATGCTGGGTGCTTTGCAGATCGCTAAATACTGCAAAGAAATCAAACCTGATATGCCCGTGCTGATGGGCGGCGGTTACGTTAATACTGAATTACGCACATTAAAAGACATTCGTTTGTTTGAATATGTCGACTACATTTTATTAGACGATGGCGAACAGCCCTTATTGAGTCTGCTTGATTACTTGCAAGGCAAAGGTACGGAAGCTGACTTGGTAAGGACATACCACCTGAAAAATAAACATTTAGAAAAAGCCGAACTCGTTTACAGCAATAATAAGCAATTACCCGATGTGCCCCACAAAGATATTGGTACACCCTGTTATGACGGCTTGCCGTTAGATAAATACTTATCACTGTGTGAAATGCTCAACCCAATGCATCGAATCTGGAGTGACGGTCGTTGGAATAAATTAACCGTTGCGCATGGTTGTTACTGGTCCAAATGTACGTTTTGCGATATCAGCCTGGATTATATTGGTCGCTATGACGAGGCCGGTGCCGACATCATTGTTGAGCGAATAGAACAGTTAATAACAGAAACAGGTCAAACAGGCTTTCACTTTGTCGATGAAGCCGCGCCCCCCAAAGTGCTGTTTGCAATGGCAGAAAAGTTGATTGAAAAGAACCTCATCATTACCTGGTGGGGCAATATCCGTTTTGAAAAAACCTTTACTCCCGAAAAGTGTCAGCTACTGGCAGACTCAGGCTGCATCGCAATTAGTGGTGGATTAGAAGTCGCATCCGACAGACTATTAACGCTAATGAAAAAAGGCGTAAGCATCGAAAAAGTCGCACGCGTCACACGTGGTTTTGCTGATGCGGGGATTCTCGTTCATGCCTATCTGATGTATGGCTTCCCCACACAAACTGCAGAAGAAACCGTAGACTCATTAGAAGTCGTCAGACAGTTAATGTTTCATGGCTGTTTCCAATCGGCATACTGGCATCGATTCTCAGCCACCATTCATAGCCCTGTAGGCCTGCAGCCTGATGAATATAAGATAACCTTACACCCTAATAAAAACATCACCTTTGCCAATAACGATGTCGCCTTTAGTGATCCTGAGAATGTAGATCATGATCTATTAGGAGAAGGACTAAAAAAGGCGCTGTATAACTATATGCACGGATTAGGTTACGAACAGCCGATGCAATTCTGGTTTGATGAGAAAACGAATCAACAGGTTGGTGGTACTCGGGTTAAACCAGACTTTATTGCGCAGGCCTTGGCGTAAGGATTTAATAAATACTAGGTCTTTTAATGACACCCCCCACCTTTGGGGCACTTTTTTTACTTTTTAAAATGACTATAGACAGCTACTACTTCCAACTAGCAATCTGCTTATTGATAAAGCGTTGAATACGTTGCGTGGTTTCTGCGTATCGACAATCCTTTCTAAAGGTTTGATGCGCATTTCGCAAGCCACAATCATAAGCGACTAAATCAACACCACTCGAACCCACTAAAGGGTAATTACTTGCCAGAAATTGTAATTCTTGAGGTCGATTGTAGGGATCATTTTCATAAGCAAACACCAAAGCATCCATGTCAGGAGACGTTAACATTTCTTTTATCTGTTTAGGCCTAACCGTTTTTCTCCACCAGGGAGCAAACTTAACCTCACTGCGTTTACCTGCAAAAGCAGGCGCAAAAGCAATCGCCCCATTAAAGCGTTTATTGACATCACGCATCATCATTAATGACGTCCAGGCACCGTTTGAATGCCCTGCCAAAAACAAATTTTTGGGTAAAACACCCCGCGCTAAAAAAGCATCTATCGCGTAATTGATTTCTATTTTACGCAGATAAACCTGCCTACCTGCCGATGTTATTGCGGGTGCTTCGGTTGCCGTCGAACACAGTTTATACACCAGAGTTCGTTTATCGCTTAACGCAGCCAAAGATGCAGGAGGATTGTTATAAGACATAAAACAAGGCTCAAGCTGCTGTGGCCTGGTAATACCGTGGTTATAAATAATAACGCGTTGTTCAGAAGCAGGACTGGAAAACGGTATTTTTTGAATAGTCTCTGCTATCGAAGTCTTGGTATTGGTTCCCAAACTTGAACACGCTGAGAGGAATATCGCTAAAAACGTAAATGAGATGGCAGATGAAAATGATCTATACATTGTTAAAGCATATCAATAGGGTTAGATAAATACACCCCCCACCTTTCAGGCTGTTTTTTTATTTCATGTTAGACAAAATTAATCCTGAAAATCCAAGGCACAAAAAAGCCTCATACAATGATGAGGCTTCCTAAAACTAAACGTAAACCATTAACCAATGGCACGCTCTAAGAAATCTAATCTATCTTGACCCCAGTACAATTCATCATCTAATTGGTAAGTAGGCGAACCAACAACGCCAGCTTCTAAGGCTTCTTTTGTGGTGTTTGCATAGGCATTTGCCCATTGCTCGTCTCTCGCACTCTCTAGCAAGTTCAAACCTTCTAGCCCGACACTATCTGCGATAGCAATTAAGGTCGCTTCATCTGAAATATTCTTCTCTTGTTCCCACACTGCTTTGAGTAACGCATCAGATAATTTACCCGCATCTGGGTTTGCAGAAGCACCACCTGCTGCCAATACCATTTGAGCCGCTAATGTTTGATCAACAGGAAAATGTGCTGGTGTAAAATTCATCGGCAAATCTAATAAACCAGACCAGCGTTTTAGCTCATCCATACGCATTTTTTGTAGTGAAGGATGACGTTTACCCGGTGGCAACACCTCTAACTCAGAAAATACATCCATAACAGATATCGGTAAGTAATTAACAGTAAGATCATGCTTGGCAGCAAGTGCATTAAAACGCTCAATCGCCAAATAGCTGAAAGGTGAAATTAAAAAGTGGTAATAATTAATAGTTTTGCTCATGTAAAAGTCTCGTTTGGATGGATTGGTTAAAATATTTTAAAAAAGGTATATGGGGTGTTATTCAGGCGCTTCAATTAAAGGAGGATACGCTGGACCTTCTGAAGGACTTGAATCAATAAGGCAATGTAAAACTGAAAATGTCCCTGTCGGACCTCCTGAGCAATCTAACTTCATGGCGCAGCCCATTTTTTTAGCTTTGGTCTGTACTAATGCTTTATAAGTTAATGTATCACGAGCGACTGCTTCACCCGTAACTGGGTCATATTCTATACTATCAAACTGCCATTTTGTTGCGGCGGCTGTTGCCAATTGAAATGCGCTAATTTGATCCGGAAAAAGAAATAGCGTTTGAAATGAATCAGGCGGTATTTCAGATGCATAAAATAATGGGCAAGTGTCAACATACGCCTGACTTATGGCTGACAAATCTTCATCAAAACTCAGCGGTGGAAGTAAGCCATTAGAGGTTTCATTGCATGAACCACCTCCCTCTACTACCACACTTGGGTCACACGGCGGCTCGACATTTCGCCTTATCAATCTATTAACCGCTTCCACCCCTATTTGATTATTATCCAGCAAATTTAATTCATCAAAACATTCGATTCTCATATAGAAACCAGCAGGCAAAATACCCGAATGATTTGTATTAAAAGAAGAAAGAGCGTCACTTCCTAAAGCAAAAGCACAGACTGATTCAGCATCTGCTGTAATGGAAAAATTAAGGGCTGGACTCCCATTAGCATTATTTTCATAATTAATAGGGGTTCCTTCATCTATGGGATACGTAATAGAATTTGATTGTTGATCAACAACAATAGTTAAGCCACCGCCTGCATTCACATTCGATACTAAGTTGATACCACCGCCTGCTGTTACTAAAACTCCCGCCCCCAAAAGTGTTATAAACAACTTATTAGTATTTTTTTGCTTAGTCGTCCTTACAGCTACAACAAATAACAACAAACTTAATAGTAGTAGCATGGTGCCTGAAAGCGTGGGCACCTGAGTTGGACTAGCTATACTAAAGGTGACTGTACCACCTGCGGCAAAAACCGATTTAGTGCTTACAAAAAATAAACAAGTAATGATGTTTAATTTAAATACGACTTTATAAACAGACCCCATATGTACTCTCCCGATTAAATACTTTAGCAGTTAGATTAATGTTTTAGTTTAGTGAAATAACAAACATGTTTTAGCCTTGTACATGCTTAGTCTAGTACATGTATCGCTGTAATTGATAAAATCATGGGTGTCCCAGTAACTGTACAAAAGCGGTCATGAAATCAATCGAGTCTGACCCCTTTGATACCTAGCGCACTTATAACGGATTAGTCACTCCCGTACTCTTGAATGATATTTATGCGGCTGTGCCTTCCCTGCGGGTAAGCATTAAACAACAATGCTTTTGTCTCGATAAATCTCGGTTCGTTTTTGTGTTTTAAAAACGTAAATAGAATTTATGCTTTGCGAGGCACTTTTTTAAGAATAAACAGTTATTACTTATTAATATAATTATGGGTGTCCTATTTATTGTTCTGGGATGAGACTTTTCTTGGACAAAAGATTGGATGTCCTATTAATTTGTAAAACTTATGTGCTAAATAATACATCTGTTCGAATAATATCTTTTACACCTTCGATAATTTTAGCTGAGCTATGCAAACAATGAAGTGGGTGTGTTCCATGCGGAAAACACAAAACACCACCAGCAGGTGTTCTTACATCAACTATATTTGCTTGATTTTGGTCTCGTGAGGGTTTTGTAGGATCATTTTGATCAATCATGAATTGTGTTTCACCTCCTTTAAAATCATCATTTAAATAGATTAAAAAAGTGTAGAGACTGAATCGGTCGCCAAATGCATCAGCGTGAAGTTTTCCATCAATGATTTTGCTACCAGGCCATGATCCATCACTATGAAAACTAAAGTAATCATCCGTTTCATATCGATAGAATCGAAAACGTTGGTTTAAACCTAATGGTTTATAACCCATATAATTAGAATCATCTTGAGACAATATAGCTTCAATTCTTTGCCAAATCATTCGCTCAGATGTTTCATCAATGATCCAATTTAAATTGTTATTGTGGCGTATGTGACGCCCCAGTGAAACGGCAGCATCTTCGGTATAACCCATTTGATTGGTCGCATGTAAAAACGTATTACATTCTTCTTCGCTCAATAGATTGAGTAATTGAAAAGCCCCAGGCACACTTTCGATATCGACACGTATTATTTCATCTGGGGATTGTTTTTTCAGAGCTAAAGGGTTCTCTTGCGAACTAGCCCATAAAGGTAAATCACTAGAAGTGCTTCCTGATTCTCGAGCAGCGATATAAAAAGGAGATTGAGTATTCATGATTATTTAGGGGTTGCTTGAATTTCAATTAATAAATTTTCTGGTGCACGGACAAACAACTGTTTTACGTTACTGTCCGGTACATCGTAAGTCACGTATTTAACATTTAGTTGCTCAATGCGCTGTATGGTTTGATCGTAATCGTCGCTGTAAAAACTAACATGATGAACAATGTTTTGTACCTCACTTTCCTGTACATCCAACTCTCTCAGTTTATCTGTGATTTTAGAATCATCAGAACGACCAAAAATATGGATAATATCTTCATCGCCAGCAAATAGAAAATACCCTTGAAATGAAAAACCAGGACGAGTTCCTGGTTGTAAGTCTAAGAGTTCACAAAGAAAATCCTTCATTGCCTCAGGGTCCTTGGCACTCAAAGATATATGATCAAATTGTGTTTTCATTTTGAATTAAACCGTAAATTGATTTTTAACTCGCTAAATTTAATAACGACTAGTATTACAAACACCAGTCGCTTAATTTCTTGTCTTAGTGAAGCTTAATCTTTAATGCCTAAAAATAATGTCTAGAAATGATGCCTAGAAATTAATGTTTATAGAATAGTAAATACACTATCAAACCTACGGCGTGACTTTGGAATCGTTGCATTGTAATCACCTTCAGGATGTCTGTATCCAATAGCGAGAGCAACATGACATTCATAGCCATCCAATTCTTTTTCAAACTCTTTGTTCACCATTTCGATATCAATACCTTCCATGGGAGTCGAATCTAAGCCTAATCGTGCAACAGTATGTAGAGTATTCCCAAACGCGATATAGGTTTGAGCTTTTGTCCATGTTGTTGTATCACCAGACTCATCGGTATTCATTTCTGCGAAAAAGAATCCACCAAAAGCACTTTCTCTCTCCTCTGGTTTGGTTCGTTTATCCTCAATTGCATTATCAACAACCTCTGCATAATCTTCGCGTGAATAATGTGGATTGTGAGCAAAGAGAATAATGTGAGAACTATCAAAAACATGTGGTTGATTGAACTGGAAGTTATTCTCAAAGGTGCTACTCATCCGTTCTTTTGCAGCATCACTTTCAATGACAATAAATTTCCAAGGTTGTGAATTTATAGAAGACGCCGATAAACGCATCGCCTCATAAAGAACATCAAGATCGGCTTTAGGTACTTTTCTAGTTGGATCATATTTCTTACAAGTATGTCTTGATAAAAGATCGTCAATGATTGGATTGTTCATAAGTATTCCTTGGTAGAGATTGTATTGAGAAGGAGTTATCCCCTCTCAATACATCTATAAAATAGTTAAGCAATAATAGTCATTTCATTCAAGATAAACTCAGCGACTGAACCTTCAGTAGCAGCCATGTAATCAGCTAGGTGCTGGTTACCCATATGAGTCTGCCATAACTCTCGAGATTCCCAATTTTCATAAAACATGAAGTGAGCTGGGTTTTCATTGTCTTGATGTAAGTCGTAATTGATACAACCTTCTTCAGCACGAGTTACGTCAATAAGTTTAAGTAGCTCAGCTTTTACAAGTTCAACTTTGTCATCATTTGCTTTGATGTTTGCAACAATTGTTAATTTAGACATTTTTTCATCTCCTAGATGTATTGGTTAGTTAGTCAATTAATCAGTGGTTAGAATAATATGCTTTGTTTTCGTCCAAATAAACATCATAATAATAGAATCATTATCAAAAATTATTGGATAATATGTTATTAGAAGATTTACAAGTGGTGTTAAAAGTAGCTGAATTTAGAAGCATAACTGCTGCAGCACAAAATTTAGATATGCTGACATCAACCGCTAGCGCGGCGATTAAAAGAGCAGAAAAATCTTTAGGTACAGAGTTATTTATTCGAACTACCAGACAGTTAAGGCTTTCAAGTGCAGGAGAACGTTATATTCCGCAATGTGAGCAAGCGATACAAATGCTCGAACAGGCTCGGCAAAACATCAAAGTCGAACAAGGCGCAATTGAAGGTGAGATACGATTGGCTTTATCATCTGATTTGGGCAGAAATATAGTGATGCCTTGGTTAGATGAGTTTATGGAAACGCATCCTGATATCACTTTAAGAACGGATATAACAGACAGCAATATCGACTTCTACCGTGATCCCGTCGATATGGCATTACGCTATGGCGCACCCAGTGAGTCAGGAGTGTATGGGTTCAAGATATGTGATGCCCCGCGCCTATTATGCGCATCAAAAGAGTATTTGAGCAAGCATAGTACGCCAGCTCACCCCGATGATTTGAAGTCACACAACGGATTGTTCTACCAACTATATGACATAGTTCATGATGCTTGGGAATTCTCAAAAACAGACAAGTCTTATAAAATAAGAATGAAGGGCAATCGAGCATCTAACGATGGGGATTTAGTTAGGCGTTGGTGCGTCGCGGGTAAAGGACTCGCAGTGAAGTCGTGTTTGGATATGTCCACAGATATCCTAAACGGAAATGTAGTGAGTATAATGCAAGACTATAAAGCGACTCCTACAGAATTATGGCTGGTTTTTCCGAGCAGACAATCGATTACACCAGCAGCACGTTTGTTGAGAGACAACCTAAAAGAAAAATGTTCGAACATCCTGACAGACTTAATAAATGCAAAAGTCATCAATAAGAATCAAGTAACTTAATCAGAAAAAAGATAAACAAACGAAAAGAAGTTTAAAGCAATTGAATACTTAAAAGAGATTGAATTGACACCCCCCTACTTACCATGAGCTTGCCATTTCGTTTGTTGAAATGGACAACTCAGCCGAGGCATTGCCGAGACAACGTAGGAACACAGTGACGACGACCCGCAGGGTGAGGCTTCAGCCGAATATTTATGCGAAAGCTTAAAGTTAGCTCGCCGATAGGCGATACTAGGTTTTAGCGTGTATTGGGGCACTTTTTTAAATTTGTAATTGTTTGTTTCGCTGCTTTATGAAATGCAAACTCTCCTCTTATAATTGTTTACAGCATCGATTTACTTTGTTGTCTACGTCAACAACAAAGTAAACAGCCGAGTGAAACGAGACAACGTTGGAGCGCAGCGACGACGACCCTCTAGGGTGAGACGCAGTCGAATCAAAAAATGCCGTTTTCCTTTAAACCATTGCCAAGTTTGATTCATCGAGGGTCATAACGGGGATACAAGGGAACTCGCTACTTCTTTTGCAAAGAATCCGCTCAAACAACCTTGATCCTGATCCGTTATTCCTTGAAAACATCCTTTGAACTATTAAAAAACACCTCCCTACTTTCAGGCGCTTTTTTGTTATTCTTAAATTTAAGTTTGTTTATTTTGATGCACTTCTTAAATTCTAGCGACGTTCTTTTCCCCCATTTAACAAGCTGAGCCACGGAGAAAATTGACGAGGAAGGTTTTAGCTGTTTGAGTGACGCTAGGAGCGAGTTCTAAAACCGCGTCAATTTTTGAGTAGTGAAGGAACCGTTTACGGCTTGTTAGTAGGGCGGTACTTTTGATTCGGCAAAGCCTCACCCAAGAGGGCCAGCTAAAGCTGTTGTCTCACTTCGTTCGGCTGGGTTACGTATTTGTTGCTGTTGGCAAAAAGGTAACTCGTAGCTGTGCTACGAAATAGATAAAAAAGACACCCCCCTACATTAGGGCACTTTTTTAAGAATATATGACAGTTAATTAACTAGATAATTTTGGGTGTCCTATTTAATAAATTTCCACGTATAATCCTCAACCTATTACTTCCACCAAAGAATTAAGGTTACTGCATGTCTAAATCCTATGAAGCTCAAGGTACTGTTCACTCTATTGGTCAAACAACTGAATATGGGAACAATGGCTTTACTAAACGCGAATTCGTTATCCAGCTAACTGGACCAGATGAAAATAGCCAATACCCAAATTATGTGGCGCTAGAGCTGATAAAAGATAAGTGTGAACTTATGGATAAATACAACATTGGCGATGAGATACAGGTAACGTTTAATTTGTCAGGGCGCTTATGGTCAAGCGGCGATAAACCAGAGAAGTGCTTTACCAGCTTACAGGCCTGGAAAGTATCCGCTGTTTCAGAAGCTGATAACCAGGAAGCACCACCAGAAAGCTGGGCTGATAATGGCGCACCTCCGTTTGATGATGAGTGTCCGTTTTAGCACTTAGTTGATGTAAGAATACATCCGAAAGGTCTAGCAGTTATTACATTTAAGGTAACATTTTAAGGGTACTGATCCCTTTATTTTTCTTTTATGTAGCTGCTCCTTTCCTGCGGTTAAGCATTACACAAGAATGCTTTTGTCTCGGCAAAGCTCGGCTCCTTTTTTTGATTAAAAACTTAAGGAACTTATTCATGGCTGGGCTCTTTTTTAAGAATATATGACAGTTTTTTAGCTATATAATTTAGAGTGTCCATTTATTTCGCTACAACCTATTACGCTGAAATATATAGAACATTTTGCTTGTTTAGTATCGTCAATAACTTTTGAGAGGTAACTGGTTGTAACCATAAGAACCCTTGAGCTAGATGACAACCTAGCTTGCTTAACATCTTGGATTCACTCTCAGTTTCGACTCCGCCTGCAACGACACTCATGCCTAATTCATTCGCCATTTCTATGACAGAACTCACCACTAACTGAGAGTCACTAGAGTTTTCTAGATTCGAGATAAAGGTTTTATCTAACTTAAGTTCATCTACTTTTAGTTTGGTTAGTTGCCCCATATTCGAATAACCCGTTCCGAAACCATCAATCGACAGTTTCACCCCGAGTTCTTTGAGGTAACTTATTCTTTCTTTTACCCCTAAGGAATCATTGATCAATAAACTTTCGGGAAGTTCTAACACTAGATAGCTTGGGTCTAAATCGAATGTTTTTAATGTTTTTTCTACGGACTTAATGAAAGAGTCTCTAGTAAGCTGAGTCACTGAAATATTGACAGATACAGGAATTTCATAGCCTTCTAGATGCCATTCTTTACAGTTTTTACACGCTTCTTTAAGCAACCAATCTCCAACTTCATGAATTAACTCTGTGGTTTCAATCACGGGTATTAATTGACTAACCGAGTAGTTGTTTGGGTTATTTCTTTCCCAGCGAAGTAAAGCTTCGACACCAACCACTTTATCGTTTGATAGATCCATCTTAGGATGAAAATTTAAGCCCAATAACCCTTCTTTAAGCGCATTTTTTAGACCGTCAAGAATATTGAGATTGGTCATGTATTCTTTTTGCAGATCTTCATGATAATTGTGGTAATCATTCTTTCCGGAAGTTTTGGCTTTATACATAGCCATATCCGATCTTTTACACATATTTTCAAATGTGTGATCATTTTCTGTGGCTGTCACTAAACCGATAGATGCTGTCACATCTGCCCTTACACCATTTAGGTCGTAGGGTTTAGATACGGCTGATAATACTTTTTGAGCGAAAGTATTTTTATCAAAATCCAAATCTTTAACTAAGGCAATTACATATTCATCACCACCCAATCGGCATACGATTGAAGACTCAGTAGAAAGCGCCTTTAGACGTTGGCTCAATGTAATTAACAGTAGATCTCCGGTGCTATGATCAAACAAATCATTGATTGATTTGAAATTATCAAGATCAACAAAATACATTACAATCTGTTGCTTATTGTAGTCAATCGAACCTTGTAACTTCGTAAAAAGACGACTAGCAGCTTGGCGATTAACGAGACCTGTTAGTGGATCTGAATCCGCAATTTTTTGAATACGAGAACGAGAGGCTACTAGTTGATCGCGCTCTTCCTTTTTGTCGTCGATTGCAAGGCGTAAGTCCCCTAATACACGACCTGCAAAGACTGCAGATATGATTACGAACATTATATATTGCCCCAGCATTTGAATACCTTCCAACATCATTGCTTGATGTCTAGGTATCCATTGATGAATATCATTAAGGCCAGTAACAGCGACCAAAACCAAAGCGAAAGCCCCACAAATGAAGAAGCCGCGTCGATTCAAATAGATAGTTGCTGTAAACAGCCAGATAACAAGAAGAGTGGGTCCTAGGCTAAATAAACCACTGCTGATCATCATAATCATAGCTATAAATAAATAGAGTTCAACCAGATAAATCTTAACCGCTAACAAACATTTTCCGTGTTTTGCCAGAAACACCAGTCCTTCGTATAAGATTAAGGCTGAAACAATAGTTAAAGAAGTAAATTGTGTAATCAGGTCGGGCCCCAGGGAAAACAATTGACCTTCAGGTGCATACTGTAGGCATAAATTTATCAAGCCTAAAAAGGCGCACAGCTGCGACCATCGCATAATCTGTATAAAGCGCCTAATGAGCCTTGGTGATTTATCTATATTCATATTTGAGTAATCTGTCCGATTACGATAGCTGAGGCATATCGAAAGGTGTTTTACCAAAAGAACTCAACTGCTCTAGAAGTTGACTCGCTGGTTTGGGTTTTGACCACAGGTAACCTTGGCCTATATCACAACCAAGTTCTGCTACTTGCTCCAATTCATACGGAGTTTCAATGCCTTCCATAACGACTTTCATACCCATTACTTTTGCTGTTTTGGTGATTGCTCTAATTACCGAGCAAATGCCATCTGGGTCAGATAATTGGCGTACGAATGACTGGTCTATTTTTAATGCATCAACATTCAGTCGGGTTAAGTAACCTATGTTTGAATAACCCGTACCGAAGTCATCTATCGCTAAACTTACACCGAGACGTTTCAAGCTTTCGAGTTGCTTATTCACAATCTCATTTTCATTGATGAGGAATTGCTCTGTTAATTCAATTTGAAGATATTCTGGAGGGAATTTAGTCACCTCTAAAATGGCTTTAACCTGCTCGGCAAAAGCATCATTAGTCAGCTGTTTTGAAGACACATTCACTGCCATCGTCAGTGGGTGACCGAGGTCGTGCCAGTGCTTACCAGTTTTACAGGCTTCTTTAATAACCCAATCGCCAATATCATGGACTAGTTTAGTGCTCTCCATAACAGGCATGAATTCACCGGGTCCATAATTGTTAGGATTGTTTTTCACCCATCGAATTAAGGCTTCAACACCTATTGTTTCATTGGTATGGATATCTATTTTAGGTTGGTAATGTAGCTCGAACAATTCTTGTTTAAGGCTATCTTTAAGCTGGTCTTGAATGATAGTGTTTTTCATGTGCTTTTTTTCTAGTTCAGCGGTGTAATGGTGATAACCATTTTTTTCTTTATTTTTTGTTAGATACATCGCCATATCTGCTTTTTTTAATAACAGATCAAAACTATCTTCGTTACTGCTAGCAACACCAATTGAAGCGGTTACAGCAGCAGGTGAGCCGAATAAGTGATGTTTTTTTGATATGTACTTTAATATTTTTTTAGCTAGCTTATCTTCATCAAAATCCTTATCGACTACAAGAAAAGCAGTGAATTCGTCACCACCCATTCGACCAACAATTGTACCTTCAGGTACGGCTAGTTGAATACGGTCTGCTATTGTTATAATGACTTCATCGCCAGCACTATGATCAAAGAGATCATTAATTGATTTGAAGCTATCTAAATCGATGAAGAAAAAAACCATTCGTTGCCTGGTTTTATCAAGTTCCAAAAACATTTTATTGAATATATCTTTAGAACTTTTTCGGTTATGAAGTCCAGTGAGTAAATCAAATTGCGATAAGGCCTCAACACGGCTTTGTGATTTCTTGACCTGCTCATGTTCTGTGTCTACTTCTTTCAACGCGACATGCAAATCTGTGCCTATTGCCCAAGTTACATAAACACTTGTCACTGTCGCAATAAATGTAGCTATAAGCCGGGGGAAACCACTAAGCTGATGTGCAGGGTTAGAAGGTAGCCATCCATAGATGCCATTTAAACAAACAATAAAAACTGCGATAGTAAGTATTGTTACCGTCACTACAAAATCTCTAAAGGTGGCATATAAGGCCGCAAACATTACGAAAGCAGGAATCATAATGATTGTAGGGCTTAGCAGTCCTCCTTCAAACCAAACCACAAAAGGCAATATTACTAACGCTAGTCCTAAGAAGATGTTAATTGATTTTCGTCTTTGGCCGCATTTTACGAGACGGTTAATATATTCAACAATAAAAAGAGGAAATAACAGCAGTACAAATAATGGCAGATAATCATCAACAGATTGAGATATTGATAGGTACAAAATATTAATTAGGTTCAACAGGATTGTTACTTGAACAAAACGGAATACCAATACCAAACGCCTATCCGAAGTCGGAAGATCGCTAGATATAAGTCGTTTTTTTGCCTTGTATAACTGTTTTATTTTATGCATCAAGCCCAAAACAGGCACCTTGAATCTATTATTTGAATTATTGTCGCTATTAAAGCCGTTTAAGTTAATGAAAATCAATCAATTTCTGATGAATGACATGCAAAGTAGATCTTTGTTAGAACAAGGTGAAGTTGCCCTTTTTAGCCAACTAACAATTAAATTAAAACATGATCTTTGATGCCGATACTCTGAATAATCATAAGCTACTCTGTACAAAAGCGGTCATGAAATAAATCGAGTTTGACCTCTTTGATATTTTATATATCAGCTAACAAATAAAGGGTACTGACACCTTTATTTGTTTAGGAATCGTTTTTTTAGTCACCCCCCTACTTACCATGAGCTTGCCATTTCGTTTGTTGAAATGGACAACTCAGCCGAGGCATTGCCGAGACAACGTAGGAACACAGTGACGACGACCCGCAGGGTGAGGCTTCAGCCGAATATTTATGCGAAAGCTTAAAGCTAGCTCGCCGATAGGCGATACTAGGTTTTAGCATGTATTTGGGCACTTTTTTAAATTTGTAATTGTTTGTTTCGATGCTTTATGAAATGCAAACTCTCCTCTGATATTTGTTCACAGCATCGATTTACTTTGTTGTCTACGTCAACAACAAAGTAAACAAAAAAATGCCGTTTTCCTTAAAACCGTTGCCAAGTTTAATTCATCGAAGGTCATAACGGGGATACAAGGAAACTCGCTCCTTCTTTTGCAAAGAATGCGCTCAAACAACCTTGATCCTGATCCGTTACTCCTTGAAAGCATCATTTGAACTATTTAAAAGACACCCCCCTACTTTTAGGCATATTTACCGAATTAGCTTAATGCAAATCATATCGTAGGTCGTATAAACGCAGTGCCATACGACATAACTATGATAGTTCGAATTCTAATGTCGGATGGCGTTCCTTATCCGACCTACCGCGATGGTTGATTGGTCGGGTAGAGCAATATTAGAAAACAAACGGGGCTCTATTCCTGCTAATGCCCCACCCATACTAATAATTAGGACACCCATAATTTAATCAGTAATCCGCAACCGCTCATCCTTAGCTTTTCGCAACAGAAGCTTTAAAGCGTCATGATATAGGCATGACTATCGCCCGCTCCCAACAAATTGATTTATCTGTCACTCCTTATTACCACTGTGTTAATCGTTGTGTACGACGTGCTTTTCTGTGTGGTGAAGACTCGCTATCAGGCAATAACTATGAACATCGACGTAAGTGGATTTCAAATAAAATCAAATCACTCGCTGAGGTTTTTGCGATTGATGTGGCGGCGTATGCGGTGATGAGTAATCATTATCATATTGTTCTACGCGTTGATCAGGAAGGTGCTGAAGCGTTAAATTCTCTTGAGATTATTGAACGCTGGAATGAGTTATTCTCTTTGCCTGTAATTATCTCTCGCTTTTTAAAAGGTGAATGTACAACACCTGCCGAACTTAAAGTTGTTGATGAGATTATTGAAACCTGGCGAATTCGATTACACGATATCAGCTGGTTTATGCGGCTGTTAAATGAGCATATTGCGCGTGAATCTAACAAAGAAGATAATGTCACAGGACGTTTTTGGGAAGGTCGCTTTAAAAGCCAAGCCTTGCTCGATGAGCAAGCGCTGATAACGTGTATGGCGTATGTTGATCTTAACCCTATTCGTGCAAATATGGCTAGAACACCTGAAGCTTCTGACTTCACATCTATCCAAGAGCGTATTCAAAAGGTGATGAATAAGAGGAAATGTGAGCTGTTACCTTTTCATGATAAAACCAACAACAAAACTTCAGCTATACCGTTTGAATTGAACGACTATATCGCGCTGATCGATTGGTCGGGTAGAGCAATATTAGAAAACAAACGGGGCTCTATTCCTGCTAATACCCCACCCATACTCACAAGATTGGGGATTGATGATAAAGACTGGATCAATCATATCCATTATTTTGAGCGACAATTCCCAACTGTTGCTGGCAGCATAGAAAAACTTAAACAACTTGCAGAACATACCTCGCGCCGTTGGATCAAAGGCATGGGGAAAGCCTTTAAACCACTCCCCTCCTAGATTTTAATTCCACTCACTGAGTAAAGCTCGTTAGCGAATGAGAGTAATCCCAGTGCGTGTAATTTTAATTTTCGTTGTTTTTTCTTTGTAGAATCAGCCGTAATGTGATTTTACAAGTCACCCCCCTACTTTGGGGCACTTTTTTAAGAATAAACAGTTATTACTTATTAATATAATTATGGGTGCCCTATATATTTCCCGAATGGACGATTTCCCCAGACTAAATATTGGATGTCCTATTTATTTCATGCTGTAACTTGTTATGTTTTTGATTGTGGGAACCTAACAGCATTAGCATTTTGAACATACTCAAATAGATTTAGCCAGCTTGTTAACCACTGAGATACATCTTCATAATCTAAGTAAAATTCTGGTAAGTCAGTATTACTTGGGTAAACAAAAGCTATATCTATATCTTTGTTTTCCAATCCAAACATTGTAACTTTGTCTCTTATTTCTTTAATCTCATTCTTCATCAAAGAAAGCCAATTTTGGGGATTAGATACTTCGTCTAGAATATATCTTAATAAAATCCCATCAGAGACAGAAAAAGCATCAGTTCCAACGCTTGCTGGTGAGTCGTAAACTTCACAGTAATTAAACAGTTTTGCAAGTTCACCGCTAATTGATATTTGATTTTCTAAGCTCATACTTTTTCAATTTGTACTCTTCTAATAAATATAAGACACCCCCGTACTTTTAGGCACTTTTTATCTTTTGAAACATAACGCCTTGCACAGTGGAAAACGACGAGCGCCAGCGAGTTGGTTTTCCAATGCTGCAACTTGTTAGCTTATTATTTAATGAAGTAGCCAACTACGCTCCATCGCTCATTACTATAACTAAATGTTAAAGTTTCTGTAGAGTCTTTTTTGTTTTGAAATGCAGTTTTAAATTGTAAAACAATGTACTTACCATCAGGAGCACCAGGCAATGATGTATATTCTTTAGAGTTTATCTTTTTACGAGAAATTATATTACCTAACGGAGTACGAACATTGTTAATTACTTTAGTCCATTTTTCCTGAGTAATTTGTTGTTTGAAAAAAGGATCTGTTTCACTCCAACTTTCTGAATATTTACCAGAATCAATCAGATGTAACCATTTATTAGATTCGCCAACATCATCGAATTTTTCAGCATAAATCACGGAAGAAAAAAATAGTAAAAAAACACTTAGAAGAAAGTTAACATTTTTGAAAATCATAATTCTCCTATTAATTGATTTTGCGTCGCAGACACTGGTGTTCCCCACGAAAAGTAGCCACTTCATTTAAGCAGCTAATGCCACTTGTTCTTCAAAGTCAGCAGGGCTCATT
>NZ_JAPFBV010000009.1:0-110148 GCF_035798195.1 Cocleimonas sp. KMM 6892
TACATAATGGCCTTTAGCAGCTAACTAAAGGTGGGTCTCAGTTTACCCGTTCTTTAACTTTAGTAACCATACAAGTTGCTTCATCGGAAAAAAGACTCGCTCTCGCTCGCATTTTTCCGCTGAGCAAGGCGCTATGTGTCTGCGACGCCAAATCAACTGTCATTAAAAATGAGTAAGGATTATTTAAGTTTGATATAAAGCCTCTTACTGAAATTAAAATAACTAAATATGGTAGATTATGAAAATTACTAATTTTTTAGCAATGGCTAGTAACGGAAGAGAAATTTTATCTGACTCACATGGTAACAACATTGCAATAATATGCGAATCTTGTGCCTCACCTGTTTTGTTAATAGCACTTCCCAATCAACGTGGAAGTGACGAAAAGCATCCTGCAAATTGTAAAGGTTGTGGTGAATTGTATTTTTTAGATATTCGCGAACATAAAGAAATGCTCTATGTTCATAAAGTGCAATAAAAAACATAATAAGTTACAGCATTGGAAAACCAACTCGCTGGCGCTCGTCGTTTTCCACTGTGCAAGGCATTAAACCTAAGAGAAGAAATAGTGAATATGAAGGAGTTTTCGAGTCTAGTTGGTTTGTCTTCTTACACTCTGAGATACTATGAAAAAATAGGTTTACTTAAAAATGTTCAGAGGAACAGTAGTGGGCATCGAGTTTACACATCGAAAGATCTTAGATGGATTGAGTTTGTAAAGCGCTTAAAGGACACAGCCATGCCACTTGAAGAAATTCAAGAATATGCACGGTTAAGAGAAGCAGGTTCCAGCTCTGTACTTCAACGTCATGCTTTACTAGAAAAGCACAAAAGAAATTTAATAGATCATATTACTCAGCAGCAATCACACCTTGCAGCTCTAGAAGATAAAATTGACTTATATAAAAAGGGAAAAGTCCGTTGACTTAGAGTTAACTCTAACTTGTATGCTGCGCTTGTACATAAAAACAGGAGCATACAAATGGAACAATCACGTTTTGAAACTGGATTAGAGTTACTGAAAAAGATTGATGGTGAGGCTGGTCAAAAGGTTATCGAGAGTCTGAAAGATATTTGTCCGGATTTAGCTAAGTATACAATCGAGTATCCTTTTGGCGATATTTATGCTCGTGGCGGGTTAGATTTGAAATCACGAGAGATTGCCACGATAGCAGCACTCACTGCATTAGGTCATTGTGCCCCTCAACTTAAAGTGCACCTAAATGCTGCTCTAAATATTGGCTGCACAGAGGAAGAAATAAAAGAAGTGATACTTCAAATGTCCGTTTATGCAGGTTTCCCAGCAGCTTTAAATGGCATGTTTTCTTTTCAAGAAGTACTTGCTGAACGAAAGGAATAACAAAAAATTAAGAGCTACTCACTACGCTTGGCGCCCTCACTTCAAGTCAGTTTAGTGTTTATGGCACAATGCTTTAGGTAAGGTATTAGCGTTTTTCACACCTTAATTTTGCGTTATACGTAGAAAATAATAAATTATGATAGAAGCTCAAAAAGTCATCTGTAAAAATCAAGGCGTAGATACAGTATTTCCAGAAGCATATGAAACATTAGGTATAGCATTATCTACACTTGGGGAAAAAACTATAAACGGTTTACGCCATCCTTTTGAAAATGGAACTTGCGGTTGGTATATATGGTGCGGTGAAGATCTACCTGAAGACCCTGAATTCTTTGACTCAATGCATGTAAGTCACATTAGCGAATATCTACCAAGCATTGAAAAGTATTTGGCGTTACCTGTAGGTTATAGATTTTTAGTTACAGAGACTTATGAAGATATTTGGTACGATGAAACACTTAAAAACGTATAACAAGTTTCCTCCTAGAAAAACTTCTCGTTCGCGTTCGGATTTTTCTGCTGGGCAAGCCGTTATACAATCAAACCAATAATAGAGAGACTTTTACTTGTTTGAACTAAAAACAATAACCTTATTCCTAATTACTGCTGTTGCAGAAATAGTTGGTTGCTATCTTCCATACTTATGGCTTAAGCAAGGTAAAAGTGTTTGGTTACTTATTCCCGCGGCTTTGAGCTTGGCTCTTTTCGCTTGGTTACTATCACTTCATCCAACGGCAGCGGGTAGAGTTTATGCCGCTTACGGTGGCGTTTATGTATTTGTCGCCATATTATGGCTCTGGGGTGTAGATGGAATTAAACCCACCTCTTGGGATATTTTGGGGGGCATAGTTGTGTTAATCGGTATGGCAATAATTATGTTCGCACCAAAAAACCTATAAGCAGTTACTACAGAGGAAAAACAACTCGCTGTTTTCAGCTGAGTAAGGCGTTAAAAGAGGTCAAATAAACATTTAGTTAAGAATGGAGATTTAAATGCTAGAACTATCTCAAATATTTACTTACATTGCCGCACTTGCAATAGCCGCAGCAATCCCGGGTCCAGGTATGACAGCTCTTGTTGCACGTAGTGTAAGCTCTGGAGCATTAACTGGATTTGCTATGTTAGCTGGACTAATTTTAGGTGACCTAACATATCTCTCTTTCGCAGTATTTGGGCTGGCCGTCTTAGCTAAGAGCTTCAGTGTTTTATTTATTATCGTTAAATGGGGTGCTGTTATTTATCTCTTGTACCTTGCTTGGCAATTTTGGACAGCAGATCACCAATCGTTAAACGAAACTAACACGCCTAAGCGTAAAGATCTTTTTTCAGCTTGTTTATCTGGTTACACAATTACACTAGGTAACCCTAAAACAATCGCTTTCTATCTTGCTTTGTTGCCTGTGATTATCAATCTAGAAATGATAACAATTCAAAGCTGGGCATTTATATTAGTTCCTTTAACAGCTACGGTTTTACTATCTGTAGGAGCCGTTTTTATTCTTGGAGCAATTGCAGTTCGCCATATATTATCAAGTAAAAAGGCCCAAAAATTGCTTCATCGTGGCGCAGCTACAACAATGGTTGTTGCGGCTGGAACAATGGTTGCCAGGGAATCATAATAATTTATAAATTAGATATTAAATTCTCTAACAAGTTTACCCGTTATTTAGCTTTAGTAACCGTACACGTTGCTTCAACGGAAAACTACTCGTTCGCGATCGCATTTTTCCGCTTAGCAAGGCGTTAGGTGACAAAGGGAAAAATAGATGAAATGTTGCAATAGAGAGTACCCTGATCCAAATATTATTAATGGTACAGCTTATTTTGTATGTTCAGAGTGTGGTGAAGTTCGAGAAATACAAGACTATAAAATTTATACAAAGCAAGACAGAATAGATCAATTTGAAAAGGAATATGGGGTTAAGCTTCCAAGTGAATATGTCAATTTTGCAAATAAAAAAGATTCTTGGGTAGTAAAACTTCCCGCTGCAAATACGGAATCAACAAAGTACTATTTTGGCGAGGGATACTATCAAATTACCAGGTTTTATAGCCTTGACCCAAATGAAGCCGGTTCTGTTTTTGACAGTGCTTATTTGATAGAAACATGGGATTTACCAAAAGAGTTAGTACTAATCGATGGTGATGGTCATACTTGGTTGGCGTTGGATTATAGAGACTCAAAAAAAATTCCAAGGGTTATAGTTATTGAATCAGATGAAGGTAATAGCCTCGTAGTCGCAGATAATTTTAAAGAGTTTATATCAACACTATTACCATACGACAGTGTCTATGATGATAACGGTGCAATTATCTACAATGGAAAAAGCACCTAACAATTGCTGCATCTGAAAAACAACTCGCTCACACTCGCATTTTTCCGCTGAGCAAAGCGTTATACGAACCATGAGAAATGAATAACATAGAAAAATACATTATTAGTGGATTGATCTAAGTTGTCATTGAAGCACTTAGGTGGCCAATAAAGTATGAAATACAATAAAGTAACCTTAGGTTTTATCGCAGCTGCGATGATGAATATCGGTGGCGTACTGATTTTCTCTCGTGCGTTTACTAATTCAGTGATCAATGAATTCGACCCTGTAGTTATGTCTAACTTTGGCTTATTGATGATCGTTGTATGGGGCTTGGCTTATTTAAGTGCCGCTACGATTACATCTGGCGTCAAATGGTTAGCAGGTGCATTTGCTATCGAAAAACTCGTGTATGTGGTTGTCTGGTTACTTTGGTTTAAGGATAACAGTCTTGGTGTTGTCTATGAGCAAGATCTATTTGCAGGTATGTTTTACAGCATCTATGGGTTAAATGACTTCGTGTTTATGTTGTTCTTCGCTTGGGTTTTCCTGACCGAAGGCAAGTCTTCAAAATCATTAGCATCACAAAGCATTCAATAGCAGCTTCAAAAGCTTGGTATTTTCAGTTCAAGGTTGGGTTTCGTGTTTGCGGTGCACTGCTTTAGTTTAGGTGGCAGCATTGCTCACACCTTAATGCGTTGTTATGTAAGTTTGCTGTTTAACTAATTCTGTTAGGCACCCCCCTACTTTCAGGCACTTTTTTTTAGTAAATCACATTAAAGCTTATTGTTCGAAATGACAGCCCAAGAACGAATAGACAAGGCATTAGCCTTTCGTAATCGAAATCACGAAAGGCAATGTAAGCCAAAAAAACTACTAATCTAGAATCGCCAGTTTATCCCGGCAGAAATCTGACGACCCGGTAAGGGAGCGGTTGTTTTGAGTACAGACAAATGATTTTCAGCGTACTCATCGGTCAGATTCGTTCCTTTAAGCCAGACCTCAACTTCCTGATTGGCAACGTTCCAATCCTTTTTAATCTGGATATTTAATGAATTATATCCAGACGTTTCTTCTTCATTTGGCGCAAGCTTATCAGCGTTGAAAACATGTTTAAGACTCAGTGAGGCCGACCAGTCTGCCGGTTCGTAACGAACGCCCACTTCCATGCTCGCCGGAGCAGTACGAGGAAGCGTTTCCCCATTCGTTTTAGATGCATCCAGAACATCTGCCTGCCCCCATAAGGTCAGCGGTTTGTCGTTAAAACGTAGTTGTGAATTTTCGTAACGCAGCGAGCCTCCATAAAAAATAGCATCGGTCTGCCCCGTCAGCCACACCTGACTTAGATGGAATGGATCAATCAACGCATTGCCATTGTCATCATAGCCCCTGTCCTGATAAATATAATCTTTGAAGCGATAATAGAAAGTGGAAAATTGAATCAGATGATCATGATGTTGGTACCCAATATCAAAATCGAGATTCACACTACGTTCTTTATCCAGATTTGAATCGCCAAAAATATAACTGTCGGTTGCATGATGAAATCCGTTCCAGTACAGCTCGTCAACACTGGGAAAACGTTCGAGGTAACCGATGCTTGCTTCCCAAGTAAGCTTTTTTTCTTCGGCTTTATTATTTAGTCCTAAAGAAAAGCTAAGCGCATGATCGTCCCGCTTATCGTAATAGTCAGGATCAAGTCCGCTAGGATGCACCCACTGCTCCTGAATATTGTCAGGGTTAGGCGTAAGTTGCCTTGACTGCAAATGAGTACCCAGACTCAATTCAAAAGAGTCATTCAACATTTTTTGTGCCGTAGTCGACGCTTGAAATATACGGCTTTGGGTATCAGGCATTGGATGACCGTGACTATATGGCAAACCAGTGTTCTCCCAATACTGTGTGACTGAATCACCCAGTGTTGCGCCTGTTCGGGTTGCATCGCTAAACGCATCACAGGCACCATGTTCATGACACACTTTCAATTCGCTGTGTGCCAGGCCGATACGTGTTTCACCCATCCAGTCTCCGACGCCCCAGGCTGCATTCAAGGAGCCTCGTTGTTGTTGCTGACCAAATAGACCATCTTTTCTACTGCCCTCGGTTTCATCATGCAGGTAATCGCTATCGAGAAAATCCAGTGTGATTTCATCTAACCACTCAAGATCAGGTTGATAGCGGTACTTGATTCCCAAATCTTCACGACTCATGTCTATACGGGTTGCTTCGGACGTATTGTTTGGAATGCCGTAGTCTTTATCTAATTTCGTTGCATTAATTTGCAATTCGCTTTGTGCGTTGGGTTTCCAGCTTAAGCCAACTTGAGCTTGAGTTGTGTTTACGTCGGAATCAGCGATGGTGTCTCCATTGCCTGATTGATAGGAATCCGATTCCTGCTTTAACCCACCCAGGCGTAACGCCCACTTGTCATTCGCGACTGATACTCGAGCATCCAAAGCATGACTGTCCGCGTCTATACGATGATCTGTCGATACTGAGCCATGTATTCCCTTCTCAGGAAATCGTGAATCCAGCGAATCGCTAACTTTAACAACGCCACCGGCTTGCGCAGCATATAACAGCGAGGCGGGTCCTTTGAGTAATTCAATACGTTCGGAAGCCCGTGGGGCAACGGCGACTGCGTGGTCTTGACTCATCGCAGAGAGATCATTGAGGTCATTATCGTTGTGCAAAACTTTGACGCGATATCCGCTCATGCCGCGCACTACTGGCCGACCTACGGCCTCACCATAGCTTGCTGAATCCACATTGGGTAAAGCATCCAGATAGGCCCCAAGAGTGGTATTGCTGGCATCTTCTTTTAATATTTCGGTTTTTTCAGGTACTGAGGTTTTCTCCTCCGTTGTACCAATAACAGTGACTTCTTCCAGCTCTGTTTCTGCGAGTACGACACTACTCATTAATAGACCTGAAATCACAGTAAATACTTTCATTTTTAAATCCTCATGCTCCAATTGCAGCTATGTACAATTGGAGCATTTGTTAGTTTTTACTCGTGATCGTGGTCGTGTTCTTCACCTGTACCGATGATTGCAACAAGATCTGTTGTTTCATTCTCTGGCAACAATGCAGAAACAGGCCATGTAGAATGCTGATGGAAATCACCACCATGTGAATCTACAAGGTAGAGTCGCTGGGTATCAGGAATAAACACTAGAACGCCATCTTCACTGACGCGCGCTACTGTTGTGCGAGAGCAATCACTAACGTTGCTAACTTCATCAAGTTGAACAAATCCTTGCATCTGCTCAAGACCATTTTCCCCTTCTGCAAAGAAATACATGCGACCTGTCGTATCCAGTGCGTAGTGGACGAGATCATCATGCTCATGTTCTTCTTCGGCTTCTTCAGTTGTTTCCCCTACTTCTTCAGCGGCGTGCTCTTCTTCCTCTTCAAATTTCAGATAAGGGTCGATATAAGCTCGACAGAGTTGTGTACCTGCTGGCATCACTTCCGTCACTTCGGCTTCTAACGCGTTCTGTTCAGCAACAAAGCTATTTAAACGTAATAGCGATTGTTCCTGACTACTGCCGGGCTCTGGATTTCGAAATTCTTCGGCTGAATGCGCCGCGAGCGTATCTCCGTGTAAATGGGCAAGTTGCACCATTTGGTCAGCATCAATTGTTGTGCCATGCTGATAAGTTGGGCGCATCAATAGATACTTCATGTCGAACTGCTCTTCGCCATCAACTTCCCTAAAATCTGGCCAATGCAAGAAATAGCCAACTGTTGAAGTATCCGTAATCGCGAGATTTTGAATAGAGCTATCCTGACTACCCGTCGCTATCTCATTCAGATCAGTCCGGGCTTCAGTTTCGCTATCGAAACTATAATAAGCTCCAGTTCCAGCATTCAGTAGACTTAGACTTAGACTTAATCCATCTGAGAGATCGACAGAGGTCTCTTCGTCAGCTGAGCTACTTCCACCGCCGCCACAGCCGCTGAGGATTAATGTGCTGACGCAAAAGATAGAGGCAACCGTCAATTTGTTGTTAATAAGGTGTTTCATTTTTATTTCCATAAATAGGTATCAGTTTCCCGCAAGAAAACCTTATTCATTGCTCTAACCAAAGCGAATTAACAAAGTGTTTCTTTACAGAAAAGACAATAATTTTGTTCAGACAAGATCAAGCCTGTCTTACGTAATGTATAAATTTAAGGAGACTAGATGGGTGGAGCGCGTGAGTCGTAAGCAGAAATTGAAACCTGCACAAGATGACAGGGAAAGATTACAAGGTAATCACCCAAAGGTGGAATGACTTCTATTTGCGTGGATGACGTATCGACAATGACAGACTGTTTTTCCAGATTATCAAACGTCTGACAAAGCTCCTCATGCTCATGAAAACTGTGTATTTCTGCATGCAAAAGCGTAACCGTCTGCGCCAATAGGAAAAAAGCTAAAACCCAAAAAGACATTAGGTATCGAAATCTAAAATTATTTGATTTGATGTTATTCAGCATGACACAAAAAGCCGTTTATCTCGGTTTGGGTAACAAAAAAGTCCTGTGACACGCATCACGACAAATATCATTAATCGCATTTGATTGCAGTCGTAAAAAATTAAAAAATCCTGAGTTCCTTTTTAATGGAGAAGGTCCATCAACTCTCAAGATGTTATAATATAACATATCAAAAATACAGTTAAATACTTATTAATAAACTGGAAAATATTTTGTGCAATAGCTGAACAGCTATATGAAAGCGAAAGTTTGACCAAACATTAGAAAGCTCAACCTTTCTTAAGTAATTAACGCAATTACCTTTTGAATCTAATAATCACTTATAAAGAATCTTTGTCACCCCCCTACTTTAAGGCAGTTTTTACCATGCCGTTTGGATAGTCGTCACGACACTCCGACATTGTTTCGTTTTACTTATGTTGCCGATGTTTTTGAATGTTTAGCTCTGTTGTTTCGAAGCATATTTATTCGGTGGGTTTAGTGTAGTTCGACCTGCTATTTTGTTTATTCATATAACAAAATAATCCATTTGCACCATCTTAAGTTAGGTTTCTAGTTGGCGTTTGCAGTTTCGGTTTAGTTTGCCTTATTATTGAGTACAATTTAATTAATCAGCGCTTAGTTATTACTGCGTTAGGCGTATTTCATCCATTGTTTATAGAGGTGATTCTGATGACTGAATATTTCGGCTCTTGTCTGTGTGGCACCGTTAGCTTTGAGGTAAAAGGTAACTTCGATAGCTTTTACCTTTGCCACTGTCAGCATTGCCAAAAAGATACAGGTTCGGCTCATGCGGCAAATCTATTTTCACAATCAGCTAAATTGGTCTGGCAGTCGGGCACAGATGCTGTGACTTCCTTTACGCTTCCAGGCACTCGTCATAATAAAAGCTTTTGTAGGTTGTGTGGCTCAGCATTGCCAAGCACTCAGACCTCAGATTTACTCGTCGTTCCTGCAGGGTGCCTGGACACTAAAATTTCCATGTCGCCAACTGCGCACATTTTTTTGTCTAGCAAAGCTGTTTGGGATGAGGATTTGGAGGAAGTTCCAAAGTTCGAGAGACTTCCAGATTGAACTATAATCAAATAGCAGTGGCTGTTTCGGACTCACCTTCGATGAGCTCCTCCACACCGTAAAACAATGCGTTATGATTTAAATTCCTATGAATAGAATATCTAAATTAGAAAATTTACTGGAAGAATTTACAGAAGCAAAAGAGCCGGAGCTCTTAAAAGAACTGTTCCTCTTAAAGAGGATATGTCGTCAAGCATAAATGAAGCAGCTTGAGGAATTGTTCAGCGTGACCGAAGATCACACAGAAAAAATATAACAAAATATTCAGGCTTTATTATAACTAAAAACTACTCGTTCATAGTCACATTTTTCTACCCCGAAAGGCGTGAAACACATAAACCCACCCCCCACCTTTGAGGCACTTTTTTAAAAAAGTGCCTCAAAGGTGGGGGGTGCCATTAATTTAAAAATGTAAGCTTCTATCAGATAACCTTACAACCCAGATTCGTCATTGATACAAATCTGGATTGTGGTTCTATTTGAATGGCCTTACCTGTATGAACCTTAAAAAGGTGCATAGTCGTCTTGCGGATCTGTCGGTATTGTCCAACGCTCTTGAGCACTGATAGCAACACGTTCAGCACCCTGCTGCGGTAGTCGACCATGATCTCCGAATAACCAAAGTACCATATTGGTACGCTCGCCACTGGTTATCGGCTGAGCTGCGTGTGCAACATTGCCACGGTGGAGCATCGCGATACCCGGCTTGAATGATAATCTTTTTGTTTGGTGCGTCGTCTGATTAAAAAAGTCGAGTTCAGATCCGCTAAACGCTTCATCAGGCAGATTCATATTAATATTCATTGTCACTGCAGACGCATCTGTATGTGGTCGAATCGAATTATCTGTATTTGGCTGGTAATGAATGGAAAAGCCAAACGTCTGCGTGTCATAGCCCATTACTTCTGGGAACAGTAGGCGCGAAATCGGGCGCATATACATATCAAGTATCTCGCGGTAAAACGCTTGAAAGCTCGGTGCGCCAAGATATCCTTCTGAGCGTTTGTCTAGCATAGCGCCTCGACGATTCAGTACTATTCCATAAGGCGGACGCAACGGTATTTGTGCATCCCAGACGCTTTCAAGATAGCCGCGCAAATCCGCAAGTCGCTCCGGATCGAAGAACTGGAACTGAAAAACGTCAGGGGCGACCTCCTTCAATAAATCTTTCACTGCTAATTCTTTACTTGGGTTTTCCCACGCCTGCATAACGGCTTCACGTAGATTCTTGTCAATCAATGAACTGTCGAGGGTGAAAAGATTGTCTGTATTATTATCTTCCCACTCTTTCCATGCATTGCTGAGTAAGTTTGTATTGTTATCCCAAAACTGTTGTACGGATGGGGCGCGCTGGAGCATTGCTTCTCGCGAAGGTAAATCTAAGTCGCGGGCATGCTGTAATTGAATAAGTGACATAGTCTGTATTAACTCCTAAATGTATTACTTGGTGATCGCTCTAACCTTGGCGAAAACCGTAATTTATTACATCTAATTTAGTTAATAAACAGCACATACAAACAAACACTATTAAGATTTTGTATATAATCAAGAATCAGCTGAAAAGAAATTTTCAGATGATGTGAAGAAACCGCATGCTTGAGGATTCACGCACGACGAATAGTAAAATGGGTTTTAACTGTACAGCGTTCAAATATGGATAAACCTGAATAGCGTTTAGCGTCATTCTCTTAGCTATTCACTTGGCTATTTACTTAGCTATTCAAAAGATACTTTTCTTCAAAATCATCTTTACTCACTGGCTTCCCTAAATGATAGCCCTGGAACAGCTTACATTTTTGTTTCTTTAGGTATTCAAGTTGCTGATTATTTTCAACGCCTTCAACCAGTGCGTCTATATCCAGACTATGAGCAAGTGAAAGGATGGAACCCACAATCTTTTGATCTTTTTCATTATCCAGAACATGCGTTATGAAGGTTCGATCAATCTTCAATTCGGAGAAAGGTAAACGGTGCAGATAAGATAACGATGAGTAGCCAGAACCGTAATCATCAATTGAAAAGCGCAGCCCAAGCTTACTCAAAGAGTTCATAATGGCGGATGATAATTTGAAATTAGAGATCATATTGTGTTCTGTAATCTCGATCATAATCATGTTGCCGTTAACACCTTCTTGCATTAGTGTTTTTCTCACAAATTCCACAAAGGTCGGGTGCATGAAATGAAGGGGGCTGATGTTAATTGATAGACGCTCAAAGCCATCGAGCATTTTTCTATCTTCCCATTCTTTAAGTGTTTTAAAGGCTGCTTTTAAGACAATTTCTCCCAGAGCGATAATCAAACGCGAGTCTTCTGCCTGTTTGATAAAGTTATCGGCAGCCAGTAATCCTTTTTTAGGATGATTCCAGCGCACTAACGCTTCGCACGAAACTAATTGATTATTTCCATTGAAAATGGGCTGAAAGTGCAAAATAAATTGTTCTTTTTGAATAGCGACCTTTAGCTCACTGCTTAGGGTATGTTTTTGATCAACAATCAGCTGCATTTTTCTAGAGAAGAATGAATACTGATCGCGCCCATCTAATTTAGATTGATACAAAGCGTTATCTGCGTGTTTAAGGTGTTCTTCTGCTTGTAAGTCGCTATCTGTCATCAAACAGATGCCAACACTGTAGGTTAAGAAGTGCTCAACGCCGCCTAAAATACACGCCTGTTTTGATTGATCGAGAATCTTCTCTGCAATCTGGGTCGCGTATTGTCTAGCTTCGTCTTTATCTGATCCTAATCTTGGTAACAAGATCACAAACTCATCTCCGCCCAGTCTTGCCAGAATTGCGTCTTCTTTTTGAGCAATGGTAGACTGTAGTTTCTCTGCGACAAAAATAAGTGCTTTGTCTCCCTCGTTATGGCCAAGTGAATCATTAATCGCTTTGAAATAGTCGAGATCAATCAGCAATAATGCACAGATATTCTGCTTAGGGTTCACACCAGAGGAGGCTTCCTCGAGTTTTTCATAAAAGTAGCGTCTGTTAAATACGCCGGTTAAAGCATCGTAATAAACCAGTTTAGCGACAGCTAGTTCTGCCCGCTCTCTAGAGGTAATCTCGTTTTTCAGTCGTTTGATAACGACTGCCATATTGTCGCAGGTTTCTTTGTCTGATTTTACGAGTCGTGCCAGTTCTGATTCTATGGATAGAGCCGTAGGCGCGATAATAAATTCATCATAATCATCACCTTTGGCTAAAAATTTTGTTTGCTCGGGCCAGCAATGCACATTGAATACTTTTTCACACCAGCTGGTCAGTTTTCCCGCGAGAAAGTAACTGCCAATACACACATTATCTTCTTTCTGGTTGAGCGCTTCGGTACTGTTATAAACCCTGAAACAGGCTGTTTTAGTGTCGTAATCTATATTGATTAATTTACTATTGCCCCATTCACCCAAGGTAGTTATTTTAGCGTGCTCTATTACCCCTTCTTCGAAACTTGTATATTGGGAAATAATCGCCCAGTCTTCCTCAATACTGTTGCGACCTTCTTTTTGCAATACCAACTGAATACGTTCATCAGACATCATCTGTCGCATGGCTTTTAGCATGCTTTTATAGGCAGTAGAACTAACCGATTGACCCAATAGATTGTTGCTAGTTGGGCCTGGCTTGTTCTGACTTAGTTTTGTATTCGTAGCGGTTTTTATAGTCGTGTGGGCTTTAGTTTTCATCTATTTTATTATCTTTATTTGTGAAATAAATTAGTGAGATCAATTGCACTTAAAATTATTATTTTTATTATTCTGATCACAATCTCATCTTGTGAGGATATACCAAGGAAGCTTTATCTAGGATGAAAACAAGCTTAGAACACCCATAAATATTTGTCTTATTTTCCTGATTAGTGGTCTTTAATAATTCTAAATACCAAATTCCAATCAGTATTTCAAAATTACCCTTCCAGATTTACCAAAAGCCAGAATGGTATGCAGGGTCATGCGCAAGCATGCCGCAGTGCTGGTTGAAACAGGGGAATATATGCTTTTAGATAGATTTATGGGCTTCCGATGTCAGATGTAGCCTAGATAAGCGATAGCGTCATCTGGGTTTCTAAAGATAGACTACAACAGATAAGTGAAGAATTAAGTATGTGGCAAAAATCATGCGTTAGATGGCGCAAGCTTATCTAAGCTACGAATGCGGGTTACCGCGTTTTTTTATTCTATTTACATTCGAGTGGTCTTTTTCGTAGCTTAGAGACTTTATTCTTATCCTCGAATTTTAGTTACAGGCTACGAGTTCATTTATTTTTCTCAGCCAAAATAAACGAACCAAACAAAAAGCTGCCCTAAAAGCACCCTGCGGGTTCATTGCGTTTCTCAGAAAGAATGGGGATAAAGGGAACTCGCTTCGCTCAAACAACCTTCATCCTAATCCATTCTTTCCTGCGATACTCATTGCTTTTAAAGGGGAAATTATCACCCCCCACCTTTCAGGCACTTTTTTAATTCTAGCGGTGTTTATCAAATCCCATTCAAACAAGCCGAGCCACGCAGAAAATTGATGATTAAGATTTTAGTTGTTTGAGTGACGTCAGGAGCGAGTTCTAAAATCTCGTCAATTTTTGAGTAGCGAGGGAACCGCTTGAGGCTTGTTTGTCGGGCGGCATTTTTTATTCGACTTCGTCTCACCCTAAAGGGCCAGCTAAAGCTGTTGTCTCGCATTCGCTCGGCTGGGATACGTTTTTGTTGCTGTAGACAAAAAGGTATCTCGCAGCTTTAGCTGTGAAACTTATTAAAATTGTCACCCCCTACTTATAGAGGTTTTTTAGTTGCCCTTCTAGGCTTACCAAAAGCCAGATGGGTACGCAGGGTCATGCGTAAGCATGGCGCAGTGCTGGTTGAATCAGGGGAATATCTCAATATTACTTTCCCTACTTATAGAGGTTTTTTAGTCACCCCCCTACTTATGAAGGTTTTTTAGTCACCCCCTACTTATAGAGGTTTTTTGGTCACCCCCCTACTTATAGTAGGTTTTTTCATTTTTTTGATTAGGCAAAAAATAAATGTGGGTTACCGCGTTTTAGAAGCTATGGGTTTCTTAAATTATTTAGTTTTACTTTGACTCTCTTCACTCATTTTCTCGAACAAATCATAAATATCTTATTTATTTCTTTTAAAAACCTTAATAAAAACAATCTAAGTTCATTATAATATTGTTAAATATGAAAGAATCTTACATATACACATTTATGAAGCAAGGAGATTATATGGATTCAAAGTTGAAACATTTAGAGTTTGTTCAAAACGTGATAAATCGAATGGCAAGTAATTCCTTCCTACTCAAAGGATGGAGTGTCACTCTTATTTCAGCTTTATTCGCTTTGGCTGCAAAAGATTCGAATCTATTTTTTATATATTTAGCCTATTTTCCATGCGTTGCATTTTGGAGTCTTGATGGCTACTTTCTGTGGCAAGAGCGAATGTATAGAAAATTATATGAGGATATAGCTGCTAAAGAACTGGATTCAATTGATTTCAATTTAAACGCAATGGAATATCAAACGAAAATAGATTCTTGGTTCTTAACATGCTTTTCAGTAACTTTAAGAACGTTTCATGGCATCATTTTTGGCGCTATAGTTTTGACTATGGCAATTATTGTTTTATCAAAGAGTGCTTAAATAGATCATCTGCATCTAGATATTTACCCCTCACTCTGGAGTCATTATGTCAGTATCACCAAAGGAATCTATTGAACAAATTATTCGAAAGGAATTTGATGAACGCACAGGTGTTTTGGATTTCTATGGTTTTGAACTGATCGTATTTCCTGATGTGATTCGTGAAATGACTTGGTTGAAGATATTAAGTTTTAGTGATCAAGAACCTTGGGATAAAGAAAAACAATCATGGTCTAAAGGCGTCCACAAACCACAATCAGGCCAAATTAGTATATTGCCAGAATGGTTTGGTGTTCTTGAACAAATCACGCATCTTAATCTTGACGGGACTTATATTGAAAACTTAGATCCCATTTCAAGTTTGACAAAATTAAAAATCTTGTTCTGTGATTCACAGCGTCTTAGTAATTTAAAGCCTTTATCTAAACTTATTGAAATAGAAGAATTGACATTTAATGATTCACAGGTCAGTGACCTGTGTCCCTTGGAAGGTTTGTCAAATCTAAAGTCGCTGTATTGCGACTCTACAAAAGTCAGTGACCTACGACCCTTAGAAGGTTCTAAACTAAAGACATTGTCCTTTTGTTCCACTAAAGTCAGTGACCTACGACCCTTGGAAGGTTTATCTAATCTAAAGAGGCTGGGTTGCGCCTATACAGAGGTCAGCGACCTGCTGCCCTTGGAAAGTTTATCTAATCTAAGGTCGTTGAATTGCAGCGATACAAAAGTCAGTAACCTGCAGCCCTTGGAAAGTTTATCTAATCTAAGGTCGTTGAATTGCATCGATACAAAAGTCAGTGACCTGCGCCCCTTAGAAGGTTTATCTAATCTAAAGACGCTGGGTTGCGCCTATACAAAGGTAAGTAACCTGCGGCCCTTGAAAGGTTTATCTAATCTTAAGTCGTTGAATTGCAGCGATACAAAAGTCAGTGACCTGCGTCCTTTAGAAAGTTTATCTAATCTAAAGTCGTTGAATTGCAGCGATACAAAAGTCAGTGACCTGCGTCCTTTAGAAGGTTTATCTAATCTACAGTCGTTGAATTGCAACGATACAAAAGTCAGTGATCTGAGTCCCTTAGAAGGTTTATCTAATCTAAACACGCTGGATTGCAGCTTTACAGGGGTCAGTGACCTGCGGCCCTTAGAAGGTTTATCTAATCTAAAGTCGTTGAATTGCAACGATACAAAAGTCAGTGACCTGCGGCCCTTAGAAGGTTTATCTAATCTAAACACGCTGGATTGCGGCTCTACAGGGGTCAGTGACCTGCGGCCCTTAGAAGGTTTATCTAATCTAATGACGCTGGATTTCGACTCTACAAAGGTCAGTAACCTGCGGCCCTTGGAAGGTTTATCTAATCTAAAGTCGTTGAATTGCAACGATACAAAAGTCAATGACCTTCGTCCTTTAGAAGGTTTATCTAATCTAAAGTCGTTAAGTTGCAGCGATACAAAAGTCAGTGACCTGCGTCCCTTGGAAGGTTTATCTAATCTACAGTCGTTGAATTGCAACGATACAAAAGTCAGTGACCTTCGTCCCTTAGAGGGTTTATCTAATCTAAAGTCGTTAAGTTGCAGCGATACAAAAGTCAGTGACCTGCGTGCCTTAGAAAGTTTATCTAATCTAAAGTCGTTGAATTGCAACGATACAAAAGTCAGTGACCTGCGTCCTTTAGAAGGTTTATCTAATCTAGAGTCGTTAAGTTGCAGCGATACAAAAGTCAATGACCTGCGTCCCTTAGAAGGGTTAACTAATCTAATGATATTGAATTGCGCCGAGACAAAAGTAAGTGATTTGACCCCCATACTAACAATTCTAAAAAAAGGATTCTGTAGTTATAGAAATAATCCTCTTATTTCACCACCAATTGAGTTTGCCGAACAAAGTAAAGATGCAATTTTAGATTATTTTGATCAACTTGGATCTAATCCTGTAGCTCTTAATGAGTTAAAAATTATTTTTTTAGGTGAAGGAGCTTCAGGAAAAACTTCCTTAATTAAACGTTTACGTGATGAGGAGTTTAACCTTAAAGAAGAACAAACTCATGGCATACGAATTAGAAAAACAAACTTTGATATCAACGGTGATGCGGTAAAAGCTCATCTATGGGATTTCGGTGGGCAGGAAGTAATGCACGCTACACATCAGTTTTTTCTTTCAGAACGCTGTATTTATGTTTTGGTGTTAAACAGTCGTAGTGATGATAGAGCGGAGCACTGGTTAAAACATGCTAAGTTTTTTGGAGGTGAGTCACCAGTTTTAGTGGTACTGAACAAAATTGATGAAAACCCTTCCTTTGATATTGAACGAAAAGTATTAAATAAAAAATATTCACAAATTAAGGGTTATTATCCTTTATCCTGCAAAAACAACCAAGGTATCGAATTCTTTCAAGAAGCTTTGATAAAGCTGATGTCAGAATCGATAACACGAAGAACACCGTTCCCAGCAACCTGGTCAGCTGTAAAAGATAGATTCGAGGATTCGAAAAAAGATTATACAGACTCTGCATACTTTACTGATATTTGCATTGAAGAGGGTGTAAAAAATACCTTTAGCCAAAAAGTATTGTTAAAGTTCTTACATGATTTAGGAGTTATCATACATTTTGAAGAATTACTTCAATACTGTGATATGCAAATTCTAAATCCTATTTGGTTAACTACTGGAGTTTATCGCATTATAAATTCCGAATTTGTAGCAGAAAACAAAGGAGTTTTATACCAGAATCAATTTGATAAAGTCATCAATGACCCTCGTTATAAGCTTGATAACACCAACGAAAAAGAATTCCTCTATCCAGTTAACTACCTGATACATATTGTTCGCATTATGCAACAATTTGAATTGTGTTATCCACTGGATTCAGAACGTTATGTTATTCCTCAACTATTACCAGTGGCTGAGCCTGATTTCAATTTTGAAGGCGCTAGTATTCATTTTGAAGCTCAATTCCCCATCTTTTTTCCTGATAGTATTTTCCCACGTTTGATGGTGAAGTTGCATAGTTTTATTGAAAATGACTTGCATTGGCGTAGTGGTATGGTACTTCAAAATTCATTAGTTTTTGACGCTAAGGCTCGCATTAGAGCAGATAAAGAAGACAGGAAGATAAGTATTGACGTATGTGGTGAAGAACCCCGTCGTTTACTTAGTTTTATCCGAGCTACAATCAAAGAAATTACAGCAGATTTTAAAGATCTGAAATACCAAGAAAAAGTAACTATACCCCATAACATATCAGATCAAGTCATATTGATGGATTATTCAGACATAGTAGCTTATGAAGTCGCAAATGAACTTGAAATCTTTATACCTGACCTACGTCAAAGAGTATCTATAAAAGACATATTAGATGGTGTGGAAGATGCAGAAATGAGAGATGAAGCTACAAAAACAGAATTGCAGGCATTTGTATCATATTCTCATAAAGATAGAGAGGGTGTTAATAAATTACGTGCGGCCCTAGCACCAGCTCGTCGCTTAGGAAACCTAACGCTTTGGGATGATAGAGCTATTGATGCAGGTGAGGATTGGGAAGATGAAATTTTTGAACAACTTGAGAACTCAGATATTGTACTCTGCGTTATCAGCCAAGATTTTCTTAATTCTGATTTTTGCGATCTAGAATTAAACAAGGCACTTAAACGACATTCAAAGAAAACACAAACTGTTGTTCCAATACGTTATCGAAGTTGCGACTGGGATGACCTGCCAATTGCTAAGCTGCAAAGCCCTTTATCAGGTTGGATAAAATCCTCGGACCATGAAGATGTAGCATGGACTGAAGTTTCAAAAGGCATAAAACCCATCATCGACAAAATTAAGAAACGTAAATTGGAAAACAAGAAAAACGCTAACCTAATAGACAAAATAGACTTTTAATCTTGCTCAATAAATATTTAATCATATAAGTGATTAAAGGGGGCATTTTCCTTTAATCCTTATCCTTTCCTAGATAGTAAGTTACAGTCAAATTCGTAACAGATTCTAAAAAATAACACTTTAAAAATTTATAACAAAAACTCATGTATTACCTTCACCGCTCTTTGCTAAATACTTACACAGCTCAACCGTTAGATCGCACGGCACATGGACGTAAAGACCCAGATTGGCTGGCTACTCAATTAGCCAATACTCGATCGGAATACCTCATTCTAAATGGGCACTGCATTGAAACCATCAAGCTCGTCCCTCTAATTCTTTCGCATGATCAATTTCATGACTTGTACTCATCATTCAAACCGATGTTACTGGGCCTAAAAAAAGACGGATAACACGCCAGTTATTAAGTTGTTTTGTTTATATATATTTAGGATAACTCAAGATGCAAAAAATATATCTAATCTTACTAGGATTTTTAATTCCATTATTCTTATCGGCAACATCAAACAACATTATTTATGAAGAACCTAAGATAGAAGAAACCAGTGATGAGGTAATTATAAATAGAGTAGAAATATTGAACGAGAGGAGTAACTTTTTAGAAATAAAAATCCACTATAATTTACTAACTAAAGACAGACAAAAGGATATTGAAATCTGGGTTTCACCAAATCATTCTGATTCAGTATTTGAGTGGACTTCTGTCAAAGCATACTCTGGAAAGAATACAGTAAATTTAGAAATGAATTTAAAAAAAGATGTCTTAAAAGAATTAGGAATTCAATCAGTAAATAGTGAGTTTCTAAGAGTTTTTATAGACTTGAGATCAGACCATTGGTTTAAAAAAGAAATACCATTTACTAAACAATGGACGTTAAATTAACATTACACGTTGTTTCATAGCAAAACATTCTCGCTCCGCCCTCAGTTTTCCGCTGAGCAAGGCGCTATGTGTCTGCAACGCTAAATAGAAAAAGTGCCTAAAAGTACGGGGGTGTGGTTTACTATCCATATGAAGAAGTTAATTTTAATATTTTGTGTTATTCCTATACTTTCGTTTGCAAACGGCTTCTATCCATTTAAAACAGCAACCCAATCAGATAATAAAATATCACTTACTTTTCAAGAAGCTGGTGTTAAATATAACGTCTCTTATAAAAACCAAAGTTTCATTTCAAGTTACGGGCAAGTATTAAACCTTAACCAGGGTGATCAAATCACTTTGACCGAAAGGCACACTAAGTTCATCGTTACAGCTGATATTAAGTGCTCTTTGAAAATAAAATCAATACACAATTGGCAAGGTAAAATCACTGAGAAAAACTATAGTGTTAATATATACAAATCATGAACATAACAAGTTACAGCATTGGAAAAACTACTAGCTCGCGTTTGTATTTTTCTACTGAGCAAGGCGCTATGAAACAACTTAAATTTACGTAAACCCAATTATCGTTAGAGGACATTTCCTAAGCATGAAGAAACTAAAGAATGAGAAGGAATTAGTAAAAAAAGCAATCGTTGAAGGAATGAAATACGCGGAAAAAAGAGATATTGTTGAATTTAAACCCACAGATTCAGCGGCATTAAAAATCGAATTTATCTATCACCTGTTGGTATTTGACAAAGTAATACAACCTCTCCCTCAAGATCAGATATCTCAGGTGACAATGAAGCACAGACTAGCCATATGGGCTTCAAAGCTAAAATAGAAATTTGCTTCATCGTAAAATGATTCATTCGCGCTCGCACTTTGTTACTGAGCAGACGCTACGTGTATGACGATACTTAAATAAATGTCACTAGATTTTCACATAGGAAATAACCGAAAAGAAGCCAGCTATCAGCAAGCAGATGCATCTTTAGATTTGCAGTCTCATATTTTACTTTTCGAGCGCCTTGGTTTACCTGAAGGAAAATTTACTCTATTTAAAAGACTAGAAGATTATTACAAGGATACTAAGTTTAGTGCAGAAGAACTAGAGTCTCTGATCGGTGAAACACGCCAGATAAAAACGCTATTTTCTGAAAATACAGAATTAACTCAGCAACTAAAGCAGTTGTTAGTGGTTTTCGAAAAGGCATTTAACGAACAAAAAATCATCTGGATGTTTTGTGACTAACAGATAAAACGGTCGTTTTAAAAGAATAAAAAAGTGCCTGTAAGTACGGGGGTGCCTTTTTTATTTTTTAATGAGGAATCGAGCTATTGCGTGGTTACAGTTACCGTCACGATATCTTGATAGACACCTGCTTGAGGATTTGGATTAAAATAGGCAACAGCCTGAAAGTTGATTGTTGATAAACTGCTATTACATGGCAAGGTTAATTTATTGGTACGAAGAGGATTGCCACTCATGCCCTCACCTTTCCACAATAAGCGAAAATGCGTTAAACGTTCATTGCTTACGGTATGGCGTAATCTAAAATTATTTTTTGCAGAAAACGCTATATCACAATCTCCGGGGTGATTAGATTCTAGACCCAGGGTTCCTAAAGAGAGTCTTGGTCCTGACGTTGAGCTTCCTGTCGGCTGAATTTCATCGGCAGTAAAATATTTTGATGCGCCCGCGGCTGATCCTATGAAATTCAAATATTCATCTACGCTGGTACTAATATTGATTTCGGCCGAATCCTGTGCCGCTTTTAATGAAAAGACAGAGGATAATAATAGTAATGAGACTGATAATATAAGGGATTTTTTTTTCATTGTTTTGGTTATCATAAACTTTGGCTAGGGTTTATTTTTATACGTTTAGCTAACCGTTATGACTAATTTTACAGGGGTTTTGGTTACTCTATATGAATGTATGCTGTAACACGAATTGGGCTGATTAAAGGTAGTTAGCGTGTGTAAAACTGAAGATGCGCTTTAAGCAAGCTTTGGGGGAATAGTAAGAAGAGTAGTAAGATATGCATCTCTGTGTTTATCCGTATCTGTATGGATCTTTTATGATATTGGAACACTGTATGAGATTATGAAAAGCTATGTGAAATTATGTGAAACTATGGAAAGCTTTAAAATATTATTATTAATAGCGGGAAGTATTTTTATACTCTTCGGCTACTTACGTTTTCTACCTGATGAAGAAGGTAACATCGATTTAAATAATTATAGATTCACTGGTGGATTAGGTCTTGTCATTAGAGGTACTTACAAAGGTACTCATGATTTATTGTTAGGAAAAATATCTTCAAATGCGATTTCTGCATTGGCCTTATATGTCGGCATCATACTTTTTATTATTGGTTTTAAAATTTAAGAGTGCCATCTTTTATTCGCATATAATGACCAAAAAATCTTGAACAAAGTGAGGTAAATCTGACTACCTTATGTTGCAAGTCTTTACGTAACTAAGTGAATAATATTTATGCTAGAACAAAGATGGAAAGCCTGTATTACCGCAATCTTATTAATTTGCCCCTATGCTATTTTGATTATGATTGTTTATGGCGTGGAAACCGGTTTTTCTTCGGATGCAGATAACCCTTTTCTTAATTTTATCTTTGTCGTGTTTAAATGGATCGTGGCCATTCTTATCGGTCTAACCATCTATCTATTCATATCCTTATTAGGTTGGCTTTTTATCGGCATGCCAATAAGTAAAATAATAGAAAAAAGTCAAAAACCCAACATTCTAATGTACTTAGGCGTTTCAATATTTGTGTGCCTAATTGTTGGGTTATTCGTTGCTATGCCTAATGCTTCGTTCTCTAATGATGTACGCAATACCGCATTTTTCGGTATACCTATCATTTTGCAATCAGTCGCTTACAAGTTTTATTTAAATAAAATAATGTCACATGAACAATAAAAACATCCCCTTTCAAAACATTGACTGGAAAAGCCTTCCTCGGACAGAACACGCTGGAACGACAGGAGTTGCATATTGGCAGACTATGCAATTTGACGGTTTAAGAGTTAGATATGTAGAGTACTCAGAAAACTATGTTGCTGACCATTGGTGTGAAAAAGGACACATCGTTTATTGCCTAAAAGGTGAAGTCATTAATGAATTAAAAGATGGTACTAAATCGGTGCTAACAGAAGGTATGTCTTATATTGTTTCTGATGGACTAAGTTCGCATCGGTCAATCACGAAAAAAGGCGTTCATCTTTTAATTATTGATGGTGACTTTCTAAAATTAAAAGAATAACAGGTGTTAATATACCCTTTTAAAATCAGTACACAGCAGTTATGGATGACCTACACCGTTCTTTGTTAAACACCTATACGGCTCAACCGTTAGACCGTTCCGCACATGGGCGCAAAGACCCCGAGTGGCTGGCGGCTCAATTAGCCGACACCCGATCTGAATACCTGATTTTAAATGGTCATAGCATTGTGACCGTTAACCGCGTTCCGCTGATTCTTTCTTATGATCAGTTTTATGCTTTAAATTCCGCGATGACTCCTTTACTACTAGGTATCAAGAAGACGGATGGCACACCTGTCTATTTAGTAAATACCAATGTCGCTGAAGAGGATTTAAGCACCCTTTTCCAGGCTATTATTGATCGCCTTGATAACGTCAAAACGATAACTCCTGAGAGTTTTGAGAGACTGTCTCTTAGAACTATTACTAGAGAGATTGATCCTGAACTGGCATCGGTATACTCCTATGCAACACTGTTAAACCATTGGCATATTACTACCCGTTTTTGTACGCGTTGTGGCTCTGCCCTTGAGATTAAAGAAGGTGGAAGCGTGCAGCAATGCACCAATGAGGAATGTGCGCACATCGAATACCCTCGCATTAATCCTGCGGTGATTATGCGCGTGACAAAGGACGATAAAATATTATTGTCGCGTCAGGAAAACTGGCCGGATAATATGTACTCTGTTTTAGCAGGGTTCGTCGAGGTGGGCGAAACGCTGGAACAAGCGGTCGAACGTGAGGTGTTGGAGGAAGTGAATATTCCCGTTGAAAACATCAATTATCATTCGTCACAACCCTGGCCCTTCCCTAACTCCATGATGCTGGGTTATACCGCCGAAGCGTGTTCATTCGAGTTTGAATTGGAACAGGATGATATTGAACATGCGATGTGGTTAACCGCAGATGAAATGAAACAAAAAATGATTGAAGGTTCGTTATACCCATCCACCGAATTTTCGATTTCTCACAGCCTGATCAATGATTGGTTTCAGGCGCAAACGGGTATAACGATTAAAGCATTTAGATCAACGATAGCAGTATAATATCTAACTGCAATCAGTCTGCACTTGTGATAACAAAGTAACGATAAAAAGTGCCTATAAGTGGGGGGGTGGCTTATTGTAAATACGGCTTTTTCTTATTTGCTTCTTTGAGTTAAATTCACACCCCCCTACTTTGAGGCATTTTTTACAAAAGAGCTGGACGCGTTAATCAATTAGAACTTTTGAATATGGAAATACTACTATCAAAATCCGCATAGCCACACTTGATGACCTTGTCGATATACAAGATTGCGCTCGTCAGGCATACACAAAATACATTGAAAGAATAGGTAAAGAACCTGCGCCTATGATAGCTGATTTCGCCCGTCAAATTGAGCTTGGGCATGTCAGTGTTGCATTTAACGAATCATCTTTTTCTGGGTACGTCGTGTTTTATAAAAAAGGAAACCACCTGCACCTGGAAAATGTAGCAGTCCTACCTTCTCAATCAGGAAAAGGTATAGGGAAAAGACTGATCAAACACGTCGAACTCACGGCTCTTAACCATAATATAAAAGCCGTTGAACTCTACACAAACGAAGCAATGACGGAAAACTTATCGATGTATCCTAAGCTCGGCTATATAGAGTTCGAACGAAAATTTGAAGATGGCTTTTACAGAGTCTTTTTTCGTAAAGATATCAAATAATATTTCACCAGCTGATTGAATCAGATAACTTTAAACCAGCCCTGCTTTCACCATTCGGCCTAAATCACAACCTGCAAGAATATGTAAGTGATAATGCAAGACTTCCTGATGGGCGTTTGCGCCGATATTAGATAACACTCTGTAACCGTCTTCTTGTAACTTCATTTGAGTGGCGACTGTTTGTACGGCCTGATAGAAACCTGAAATTTCTTCAGCTGGCGCGGTTGATGAAAAATCGTCAAACGAGATGTATTCACCTTTTGGGATTACCAACACATGCACCGGTGCTTGCGGTGAAATATCATTAAACGCGAGTGCGTAATCGTCTTCGTATACCTTGTCGCAAGGTATTTCACCACGAAGGATTTTTGCGAATATATTTTCTGTGTCGTAACTCATTTTGATCTCCAATTTACATCTTTAAATACGGGGTTTAATTGCTGCTTTCAATACTGTTTTCAATAAAAGCACTTCGTGGATTCTAGTCTGTTGGCTCGCTCTGTGTCTCGTCATTTTTTTCATAAAATTGTGGCCAACGCTTCATAACCACGTCTCCATCTGCGGCCATTGCCAAACACGTGCCGATAATTGCAGGCTTGCCACGATTAGGTTTCTTTCTGGCTTTCTCTTCTATCTCTGCGTACATCGTTTGATACGCGGTGGTCGCAATGGGTCGCAACAAATCCATTAAATGGGTGCAGCTGATGTCTGTTCCGATGCGTTGTTTTGCTTCTCTTACCCAACCCGAGCCAATTCTTAAACCGACCAATGCTTTCATCGCAGAAGTTGCTTTGGGGCATACATTAAAAGGGGTCGCATCAGAAGCCGCATAGACCTCTTGAATTTCAAACCTTAAATTTAATGTGACTCGTAAATAGATATCATGAACCGGTTCGCCTGCTTTGATTAAACCGCCTCGGTGCTCTTCATCATAACTGCAATCGAATGTACGAATATCCACAAGCCGAGCTTCGATATCGTATAAGCCATCCGCACGTTTAAAGCCTTCACAATGGATATTTCGATCGTGTAATTTTTTACGTTCTACGGGATTAGGTAATGGCATGTTCTCCCTCGATGCTTATCAGATTATTTGTTTGTTATTACGTTATGTTTTTAAAAGGTATATTTATTAAAGTTATGTTCTTTAAAGCTATCTTTATTAAAGCTCTGTTTTTAATACGTTTTTATGATTTATATGTTCTGAAATTCAACGGTTTAAGACCTTAAACATATCGGGCTAAACCAACATTTGAATTCGGTTTACGCCCTAATTGATCGGAGATAAAGCGCCCTGCTTCGAGTAATTTATCCAGATCAACGCCGGTTTCAATCCCCATACCGTTGAGCATATAGATCACGTCTTCGGTGGCGACATTGCCAGTAGCACCTTTTGCATACGGACACCCACCCAAACCTGATACCGAGCTATCGATGGTCGAGACGCCAAGCTGAAGCACCGCAAACAGGTTAGCCAAAGCCTGACCATAAGTATCGTGAAAATGTGCTGCCAGTTGTGGCATCGGTATATATTTAGCGACCGTTTCAATCATCTGCTGAGCTTTTATCGGTGTGCCTGTGCCAATAGTGTCGCCCAGTGAAATTTCATAACAACCCAGATCACTTAAACGTTTGGATACTTCCGCGACCTTTTCTGATGCAATTTCACCTTCGTAAGGACAACCTAAAGTACAAGAAACATAGCCACGTACTTTGAGGTCATTTTCTAATGCCTTTTCAATGACTTCGGTATAACGGTTAATGCTTTCTTCAATGCTACAGTTGATGTTTTTCTGCGTAAAAGATTCAGATGCTGCTGCAAATACGGCAATTTCTTTAACGCCAGATTCAAGTGCGCTTTCTAAACCTCTGATATTAGGAACAAGTGCCGGATAATTTACATTGGCTTTTTGTTTGATGCCTTTGAAGACGTCAACACTGCCAGCCATTTGCGGCACCCATTTCGGCGAAACAAAACTCGCAGCTTCAACCACGGGTAAACCGGCATCGGCTAATTTTTCGATGAGGCTGATTTTAACGTCGACAGAAACGGGCGTTGATTCGTTTTGCAAACCATCACGCGCACCGACTTCGACAATTTTTACTTTACTAGGTAGTGACATTATTTTTACCTTATCGATACCTTGTTAATCTGCGGCCTTATCATCAAGGCTCAATAGCTCATCGCCGTCTTCGACCTGATCACCCACACCGAAGTAGATCTCTTTTACCGTTCCGTCTTTAGGTGCAAGTATGCTGTGTTCCATCTTCATCGCTTCAACGACTACCAGAGAATCACCTTCTTTGACTTCATCACCAACGTTCACTTCAACGGCTACAACAGCACCTGGCATTGGTGCGACTAAACCACCTGCCTGACCTTCATTCTCCATCGCATCCATACGAGGATCATGCACAGTAATAATCCATACACGACCTTCGAACAAGATGCTAATTTGTTGATTTTTCTTAACAAATACAGCACTCAGTTTACGACCATCGATTTCAGCGGTTAACAGATTGTCATTCTGCATCGTACCTGAAATCATTACATGTTGACCGCCCTGATCTTGGTCAGCATTTAATTCGAGCTCGTAACCCTGACCACGATAATGCGCGATAATTCGAGATGGGTTTCCATTAAACTCTAAATCGACTGAATTAAAGTTATCTTGATTAAGTTGCCAGCCATCACCGATCCCCCAAGGAGAAAAAGGATCAGCAGTGGCTGACTGAACAACTTTGGCTTTAGCCTTGGTTTGCAATAATTCATACAAACAGGTTAGCGCCATTACCTCGCTTGGAGGTGAATTCTTTTTAGCGTCTTTATCGTTAAATAAATCCGCTTCGTTCTTTTCTATAAAGCCTGTATCCAGATCTGCCTTTGCAAAAGCAGGCGCTGAAAACAGTTTTGAAAGAAACTCTAAATTGGTACTTAAGCCGAGTATTTGATAATCCAGTAATGCGGATTTCATTTGGCGTAAGGCACTGTCTCGGTCTTTGTCCCAAACGATTAGCTTGGCAATCATCGGATCATAGTAAACGCTGACTTCATCACCTTGTTGTACACCCGTGTCTACGCGTATATGTGCGTTAGCATCGGGTGTTTTAAGGTATTCCAGTGTGCCTGTCGCAGGTAAGAAATCATTCTCTGGTGATTCTGCATAGATACGTGCTTCGAACGCATGGCCATTAATCTTCAATTCTTCCTGAGTTAACGGAAGCGGCTCGCCGGATGCGACCAGGAACTGCCATTCAACCAAATCCTGACCTGAAATCATTTCACTGATTGGGTGCTCTACTTGCAGACGGGTATTCATTTCCATGAAGAAGAAACTACCGTCCGTATCGAGCAAGAATTCAACGGTACCTGCACCGACATAGTTTATTGCTTTGGCAGAATCAATCGCGGCTTTACCCATCGCTGCACGTAACTCTTCTGTCATTCCCGGTGCGGGTGCTTCTTCGATGACTTTCTGATGGCGTCGTTGAATCGAGCAATCACGCTCGAACACATGCACTGCATTACCGTGGGTATCAGCGAATATCTGTAATTCCACATGACGTGGTGCAGTTAGATAACGTTCGATTAATACTTTGTCATCACCAAAAGACGCTTTCGATTCGCGCTTACAGGAAGTCAAAGCCGCTTCAAACTCATCACTGCTTGTAACGACACGCATGCCTTTACCACCGCCACCTGCGGTTGCTTTAATCAGCTGCGGAAAACCTACTCCATCTGATTCTTTTTTCAGTGTTTCCAGACTTTGATCATCGCCATGGTAACCGGGTACTAATGGAACCCCCGCTTCGGTCATTACTATTTTGGCTTCACTTTTGGAACCCATAGAAATAATTGCAGATTCAGGTGGGCCGATAAATACGATGCCGGCATCTTTACAGGCTTTGGAGAAGCTTGCATTTTCAGACATAAAGCCATAACCGGGATGCACAGCCTGAGCTCCTGATTTTTTTGCAACTTCAAGAATCTTATCTGCCTGTAAATAACTATCAACCGCTGGTGCTGGACCAATAAGATAGGCTTCGTCACACGCTTTAACGTGCATCGCATTAGCATCAGCCTCGGAGTATACGGCGACTGTCGCGATTCCCATTCTTCGTGCAGTACGGGCAATTCGACAAGCGATCTCACCACGATTGGCTATTAATATTTTATCAAACATAAGTTTCTAGTCTTTTATCCAGTTAGGCGATCTTTTCTCAAGAAATGCGTTTAGTCCTTCCTTACCCTCATCCGAAGCTCGTGCCTTGGTAATTCGTTCTGCAGTGTCTTCGATTAGCTCATCGGTTGTTGGTCGTGATGTAACGGCAAATATTAAGTCTTTTGCAGCAGTTAAAGCACACCCCCCACCTTTGAGCAGGTTTTTTGTGATGTCTTCGATTGCAGTATCGAGTTCACTCTCTTCTACTACGTCATGTAAAAGATTCACGCGTAATGCTTCTTCTGCATTAAAGCGTTCTGCGGTTAAAAAATATCTGCGTGATGCGCGCTCACCCATGGCTGTAACTACATAAGGTGAAATTACCGCAGGCATTAAACCCAGACGAACTTCAGACAAACAAAATAGCGCTTTAGTCGAGCCTATCGCGATATCACAACACGCGACTAATCCAACACCACCACCAAAAGCAGCGCCTTGTACTCTGGCAATGGTTGGGATATTTAATGTATTCAGTTTTTTCATTAAAGCGGCTAATTCCATCGCATCCGCTTTATTCTCAGCTTCGGTGTAATCGGCCATACGGCGCATCCAACGTAAATCTGCCCCTGCTGAGAAACTCTTTCCTTCAGATTGTAAAATCAGTACACGCGCTTCAGAATCATTTTCGACGCTGTCTAGCGCTTCGATGAGTTCTGCAATCAACACATCATCAAACGCATTGTGAATTTCAGAACGATTGATGCTTAAGGTAACAACACCTCGAGCATCTTTATTTAGTGTAAGTGAGCTATTAGACATTTTTCCATTACATCCTGAAAGGTGATTACATTCGGAAAATACCGAACTCGGTCTTTTCTATAGGCTTGTTTAGAGAAGCTGATATCGCCAATCCGAGCACTTTTCGGGTGTCGACCGGATCGATAATACCGTCGTCCCAAAGTCTGGCGCTGGCGTAATATGGATGACCTTGCGTTTCATACTGTTCACGCACTGGCTTCATAAATGCCTCTTCCTCTTCTTCTGACCATTGTTTGCCGCGTTTTTCTAATGAATCTCTAGTCACTTGTCCCAGAACACTCGCCGCTTGTTCACCACCCATGACTGAGATGCGTGCATTTGGCCACATCCAGAGGAATCTACCGCCGTAAGCACGACCACACATCGCATAGTTACCGGCACCAAAACTACCACCGACAACCACTGTGAACTTGGGTACTTTGGCACAGGCAACGGCAGTTACCATTTTTGCGCCGTCTTTGGCGATGCCACCCTCCTCGTATTTTTTACCTACCATGAATCCAGTGATATTCTGGAGGAAAACAAGAGGTATTCCGCGTTTGGAACATAATTCAATAAAGTGAGCACCTTTGAGTGCAGACTCAGAAAATAGAATGCCGTTATTCGCCACAATACCCACTGGGTAGCCATGAATATGTGCAAAACCACAAATCAATGTTGTGCCATAGAGACGTTTGAATTCATCAAACTCACTGCCATCTACCAGTCTCGCAATGACTTCACGAATATCGTAAGGCTTGCGCAAATCGTTGGGGACAATTCCATATAATTCATCAATCGGATACAAAGGATCGACTGATTTTTTGATCACAACATCTGGATCTTTCTTCCGATTCAGGGTGCTGACCACTTCGCGAGCCATTCCCAGTGCATGGGAATCGTTCATTGCGTAGTGGTCTGTAACACCCGAAGTTCTCGAGTGCACATCAGCACCGCCTAAATCTTCCGCGGTTACAACCTCTCCCGTCGCAGCTTTGACCAGGGGTGGGCCACCTAAAAAGATGGTTCCCTGATTTTTTACAATAATACTTTGATCAGACATCGCTGGCACATAAGCACCACCTGCTGTACACGATCCCATTACCACGGCAATTTGTGGAATTCCCTGAGCTGACATATTGCTCTGATTGAAAAAGATTCGACCGAAGTGTTCCCGATCTGCAAATACATCATCCTGACTGGGTAAATGCGCACCACCAGAATCGACAAGGTAGATACAGGGTAAATTATTTTCCAGGGCGATAGCTTGTGCACGAAGATGCTTTTTAACCGTAATCGGATAATAGGTTCCACCTTTTACCGTTGCATCATTTGCGACGATCATACATTCCTGACCACTTACGCGACCGATGCCTGCAACAACGCCGCCTGCTGAAATGGTATCTTTCCCGTACATACCATAGCCTGCGAATTGTGAAATTTCGAGGAATGGTGATCCAACATCGAGCAGTACACGAATGCGTTCACGAGGAAGTAATTTGCCGCGGCTCAAGTGCTTTTCACGCGCACTCTCACTGCCACCCAAAGAAATCTGGGCGACTTTCTCACGCAAGTCTGAAACGACTTCTTGCATCAACTTATGATTGTGTTGAAAGCCTTCAGATCGTGAATTTATTTTACTTTTAATAACACCCATGTAATTTATGGAACTCCTGTTACTTTCTATTATTCTGCTGTTATCTGTCGTGCAATAACAATGCGCTGAATGTCGCTAGTACCTTCGTAGATTTGAGCAACACGAACATCTCTGAAGATACGCTCCACCGGAAAATCTTTGAGGTAGCCGTATCCACCATGAATTTGAATGGCATCAGAACATATTTTTTCTGCCACTTCTGAGGCAAAAAGCTTCGCCATGCAGGCTTCTTTTAAACAAGGTAGGTTGGCATCTCTTAATTCAGCAGCATTCATCACCATTAGATGTGCAGCTTCTAATTGAGTCGCCATATCAGCCAAGCGGAAACTAATTGCCTGATGTTCCTGAATGAGTTTTCCAAAACTTTCTCGTTCTTTTGCATACTGTAATGAAGCTTCGTAAGCTGCTCGAGCCATACCAACACATTGTGCAGCTATTCCGATTCGACCACTTTCCAGATTACTGAGTGCAATTTTGTAGCCTTCACCTTCTTTACCAATTAAGTGGTCAGCAGGAATACGGCAATCATCAAAAAAGATTTGTGCGGTGTCAGAAGCATGCTGTCCCATTTTTTCTTCCAGAGAGGCTACTTTGTATCCAGGATTATCAGTAGGTACTGCAAAAGCACTGATTCCGCGTTTACCGGCTTCGGGATCTGTTACCGCAAACACAATCGCCACATCAGCATATTTACCCGATGTGATGAATTGTTTGGTTCCAGAAATCACATAGCTGTCACCATCCTTTACTGCTTTGGTTTTTAAAGCTGAAGCATCAGAACCTGCTTGAGGTTCAGTCAAACAAAAACAGCCTAACTTCTCACCTGACGCTAATGGTTTTAGATAGGTTTCTTTGAGGAAATCACTTCCAAACTTAAGTAAAGGACCACAAACTACCGAGTTGTTAACACTCAATATGGTTGAGCATGCACCGTCACCCGCTGCTATCTCTTCAATAGCTAAAGCGAACGAGACGTAATCAATATCTGAACCGCCCCACTCTTCAGGCATTGTCATACCATAAAGGCCTAACTCACCCATTTCTTTAAGTTCTTGTGCCGGAAAATGACTGGTTTTATCCCACTCTTCAGCATTCGGCAGAAGTCGTGACTGAGCATAGTCTCTAGCCATGTCACGAATCATTTTTTGTTCTTGAGACAGAATCATGACTTAAATTAACTCCACTGCCATTGCCGTCGCTTCTCCACCACCGATACACAGAGACGCCATGCCTTTTTTAAGACCTTCTCTCTGTAACGCTGAAATTAAAGTAACCAGAATGCGGGCACCAGAAGCGCCAATAGGATGACCTAACGCGCAAGCACCACCGTGTATATTTACTTTTTCTGGAGACAAGTCAAGATCGTGCATTGCCGCCATTGTGACCACGGCAAAGGCTTCATTCACCTCATAGAGATCAACATCAGTTGATGACCAACCGACTTTTTCTAATAATATTTTCATCGCATCAACAGGGGCTGTTGAGAACCAGGCTGGCTCCTGTGCGAAAGTACTGTGACCGCGAATAATTGCAAGAGGTTTGAGCCCTCGCTTTTCAGCCTCGCTTAGCTTCATCATGGTTAACGCTGCTGCACCATCAGAAATAGAACTTGAGTTAGCGGCGGTTACTGTTCCATCTTTTCTGAAAGCTGGACGTAATGTTGGAATTTTTTCGAAATTGGCATTGAATGGTTGTTCATCAGAATCAACAACCGTCTCACCTTTTCTGGATTTGATAGTGACTGGTGCAATTTCAGCCTTAAAAGCACCAGAGGTCGTTGCCTCCTGAGCACGTTTCAAAGAAGTGATTGCAAAGTCGTCTTGAGACTCTCTGGTGAATTCGTACTTGTCTGCACAATCTTCGGCAAAGGTTCCCATCAAACGACCTTTATCGTAAGCATCTTCCAATCCATCGAGGAACATGTGGTCAATTGCCTGGGCGTGTCCCATACGCATTCCGCTGCGCGCTTTTGGTAATAAGTATGGCGCATTTGACATGCTTTCCATACCACCTGCGACCATTATATCGTTGGTACCTGCTGCGATTAAATCATGCGCTAACATCGCCGCTTTCATTCCAGAGCCACACATTTTATTGACGGTGGTACAACCTGCAGCTAATGGTAGACCTGCACCTAAACTTGCCTGGCGAGCTGGTGCTTGACCTAGCCCTGCGGGAAGTACACAACCCATAACAACTTCTTGTATATCTTCTGCGCTGATACCTGCTCTTTCAACTGCTGCTTTTATTGCAGTAGCGCCAAGCTCAGTTGCTGGCACATCAGATAATGAACCTTGAAAACCGCCCATTGGGGTGCGGGCTATACCTACGATGACTACTGGGTCATTCATCGCTAATCTCCGAATAATTTATGAGTAAAGTTAAACAGGCTTACTAAATCTGTTTAACGTAAATCGAATAAAACTGTTATTTACAATTAAACTTAATGTATAAAATAATAATTACAAAACAGACACTTAAGCTGTTTCGTTAAATAATTCTCTACCTATTAACATACGGCGAATCTCAGACGTGCCTGCACCTATTTCATAGAGCTTTGCGTCACGCAACAAACGACCTGTTGGGTATTCATTGGTATAGCCGTTTCCACCGAGTGTTTGAATCGCTTCAAGCGCCATCCAGGTCGCCTTTTCCGCCGCATATAGAATTGCGCCTGCTGCATCTTTTCTAGAGGTTTCACCACGGTCACAGGCTTTACCGACAGCATATACATACGCTTTGGTTGCATTCATGGTGGTGTACATATCGGCCATTTTGCCTTGCATCAGTTCGAATTCACCGATGGCACGACCGAATTGTTTACGCTCGTGTATATAAGGAACAACCACATCCATACAGGCCTGCATGATTCCAGTTGGTCCAGCTGACAACACAGCGCGCTCATAATCTAAACCACTCATGAGAACATTAACGCCTTTACCAAGCTCGCCAAGGATATTTTCTTCGGGGACTTCTACATCTTCAAACACCAATTCTCCCGTGTTTGAACCACGCATGCCTAACTTATCCAGCTTTTGCGCAGTCTTCACGCCAAATTCTTTTTCGACTAAAAACGCAGTAATGCCTTTAGGACCACCTTTTGGATCTGTTTTTGCATAGACCACGATCACATCAGCATCTGGACCATTTGTGATCCACATTTTTGTGCCATTCAGCACGTATCGGTCGCCTTTCTTCTCAGCTTTTAACTGCATGCTGACAACATCTGATCCGGCATTTGGCTCTGACATAGCCAGCGCACCAATATGTTCGCCACTGATCAACTTGGGTAGATACTTCTTCTTCTGCTCTTCTGAACCATTTCGGTTGATTTGATTCACGCAAAGATTGGAATGTGCGCCGTAACTCAAGCCAATTGAGGCTGATGCCCTGCTGATTTCTTCCATCGCGATGATATGCGCCAAATAACCCATATCACTTCCACCGTATTCTTCAGGAACAGTGATTCCTAATAGGCCCATCTCACCAAAAACTGGCCATAGCTGGTTTGGAAATTCATTAGAGACATCAATCTCTGCCGCCAGTGGAGCAACCTCTTTTGCCGCAAAATCACGCACAACATCACGTAACATATCTGCAGTATCACCAAGGTCAAAATTAAGTGTTGGGTAATGAATCATCTCGCATCCTTAAAAATAGAATAAAGTTTGGTCTTGTTATTTATACGTGAAAGGCAAGATATATTACGTTTACGTAAACGTCAACTAGAAAAGCGTAGACATTCACGATAAATTTTAATGATAAACCGTCTAAATCATTTGATAAAAACGGCTGTAAGTAGGGGGGTGTATTTATTTAAGAACAATTAACAACTAGATAGAGCTGAAATTTAAAGATAGGAAGGCTACTCTAAATTTTCTCTTTTTCAGAAGCTTCGATCTCATCAAGAGACTTACGCACCTTTTGGTACACTCTTTCGATCTCTTCTAACGCTAAATCCACATCCTGTCTTTGAATTTGTAGTTTCTTTCTTCTTGCATCCATCTTTTCCAGAAGCAGCAATATCTGCCCTTTTTCACCAGACTTAGTTTCATACAAATCAAAAATATCTTTAATTTCAGACAAGGTGCAGCCTAATCTTTTACCACGCAGCAGCAGTCTTAATCTAACTCTGTCACGCTCTAGATAGATGCGTTTATTGCCTTCCCTTTTAGGGCTTAATAAATCAGACTCTTCATAAAGCCGCAAAGCTCTTGGTGTTACATCAAATTCTTTGGACAAATCAGATATGGTATAAGTCTTGAAATCGGGCTCCTTACTCATCTATCTTCCTATTTAGTTTTATAGTTGGTTTGTGCGATTAACCGCACTATTTTTACGCTGCGTATACTGCTCTATTGCCTGCAATATTCACAACCCTTTGTTCGCATCAATTTCGCATCAATTTCGCATCAATGTTTTCAGTTAATTATTCTATACTTTATCTATGCACGTTCTATGCAACAATTAAATAAAGAAAAGCCAAAGCCATCTTCATTATTGCTGGATAAAATTATTAGCAATCATACTGTTATATGAGAATCTTTCAAACTACTCCTACTACAATTAGTAGAACATAAAAATTAGATTGAAATATGTTGACGTTTACGTAAACGTAATATAACTTAAGTCACCTATTTGAGCAAATCCATTACAAAACAGATTTAAGGCTCACCTTAAGACCCGCAATTTTTTCAGGATGAATTCATGACTAAAACCAACAAAAGCAATACGTTAGCTAAAACTATGCCAGCAGACAAAGTGCGTTTTGTTACAGCCGCTAGTTTATTTGATGGTCATGATGCTGCGATAAATATTATGCGCCGCATCCTTCAATCTACAGGCGCAGAAGTTATTCATTTAGGTCACAATCGCTCTGTGGCAGAGATTATTGATGCTGCGATCCAAGAAGATGTCCAGGGCATTGCAATCAGTTCTTATCAAGGTGGTCACGTTGAATACCTTAAATACATGGTCGACATGCTTAAGGAAAAAGATGCTGCTGATATACGTATCTTTGCAGGTGGCGGTGGCGTTATTGTTCCGGAAGAAATCAAAGAACTGGAGAAACATGGTGTAACTAAAATCTATTCTCCTGAAGATGGTCAGAAAATGGGACTACAAGGAATGATTAGCGACATGATAGAGCGCAGTTCATTCGACCCGGGAGAATTATCACCGAAAAAAATCGGACCATTATTAGAGGGAGATTGGCGCGCCCTTTCCCGAGTGATTACGACACTTGAAAACAACACCATAGAAGATAGTTTTAAAGCTGAAATACTTGAGACAGCAGAGAATTTAGATAAACCCGTTCCTGCACTTGGTATTACGGGTACCGGCGGATCAGGTAAGTCATCACTCACCGATGAAATCATCAGACGCTTCCGCCTTGGTCAGAAAGACAATTTGAAAATTGCGATTATCGCAGTTGATCCTACCCGTCGTAAGACGGGGGGTGCCTTATTAGGTGACCGTATCCGTATGAATGCGATCGAACACCCAAACATCTTTATGCGTTCTATTGCGACCAGAGACTCTATCGGTGAAATACCTGATGTGGTTGGCGACATTGTTGCCGCATGCAAAATTTCCGGTTTCGATCTGGTTATAGTAGAAACACCCGGCATTGGCCAGGGTGATGCCGCAATCGTACCGCTTGTAGATGCCTCTTTATATGTTATGACGCCTGAATTTGGCGCGCAAAGTCAGTTAGAAAAAATCGACATGCTGGATTTTGCAGACCTCGTTGCAATTAACAAGTTTGACCGTAAAGGCGCAGAAGATGCCTACCGTGATGTGTGCAAACAGGTTCAGCGCAACCAAGAAGCATTCATGCAGCCACCAGAAGAAATGCCAGTGTTTGGCACTATCGCCGCACGCTTTAATGATGATGGTGTCACTGCGCTTTATCATGGATTACTGGATAAATTACAAGAGCTTGGGCTCCCTATTGAAGAGGATGTCTTACCTAAATCAGACATAAGAAAATCCTCTGGAAACTCGGTCATCGTTCCACCTGAAAGAACAAGATACCTCGCAGAAATCGCTGAAACCGTAAGAGACTACAAAAAGACAGTGCGCATACAAGCGCGAATTGCGCGCGAGCGACAACAGCTGATTGAATCTAAGAGAATGCTGACAGAAGCAAAAGCGGATTCTGAAAATCTAGATAGTTTAATAACAAAACGCGAAGAGGCTTTAGACCCTAAAGCAAAGAAACTATTAGAGCTCTGGCCGGAAACTAAAGAGAAATATGCGGCCGAAGAATATGTCGTAAAAATTAGAGACCGTGAAATTCGCACCGCCCTAACCTACACGACACTCTCAGGAACTGTAATACCCAAAGTCTCGCTCCCACAGTATGAGGATCATGGTGAGATTCTTAAATGGCTATTACTGGACAATCTTCCGGGCGAGTTTCCTTATACCGCTGGCGTTTTCCCTTTTAAACGCGAAGGTGAAGATCCAACAAGAATGTTTGCGGGTGAAGGCGACGCCTTTAGAACTAACAATCGCTTTAAGAGACTTTCGGAACACTCTGATGCAAAAAGACTTTCTACTGCATTCGATTCCGTTACCTTATATGGTCAAGATCCGGATGAACGTCCTGACATTTACGGAAAAGTAGGTAACTCAGGCGTATCGATTGCCACACTTGATGACATGAAAGCGTTGTATGATGGATTTGATTTGTGTAATCCAACAACCTCAGTTTCAATGACCATCAATGGCCCTGCCCCAATGATATTGGCGATGTTCTTGAATACTGCAATAGATCAACAAACTGCAAAATTTGAAAAAGAAAATAAACGCCAACCGACAGAAGAAGAGTTTCAGGAAATTCGCTCCTGGGCATTAGAAAATGTTCGTGGAACGGTTCAGGCAGATATCCTTAAAGAAGATCAAGGTCAAAACACCTGTATATTCTCTACTGAATTTGCATTGAAAATGATGGGAGATATTCAAGAATACTTCGTTCATAACCGTGTTCGTAATTTCTACTCTGTTTCAATTTCTGGCTACCATATCGCAGAAGCCGGAGCTAACCCGATATCTCAGTTAGCGTTTACACTCTCTAATGGTTTTACTTATGTAGAAACGTATTTAGCTAGAGGCATGGAAATAGATGATTTCGCTGGAAATCTATCCTTCTTCTTCAGTAATGGTATGGACCCGGAATATACTGTAATGGGACGCGTAGCCCGTCGTATCTGGTCTACAGCTATGCGTTTCAAATATGGCGCAAATGAGAAGAGCCAAAAACTCAAATACCATATTCAAACTTCTGGACGTTCTCTGCATGCGCAAGAAATGGACTTCAATGATATCCGTACTACTTTGCAGGCATTGATCGCTATTTACGATAACTGTAACAGCTTACACACCAATGCCTACGATGAAGCGATTACGACACCTACAGAAGAATCAGTAAGACGTGCATTAGCGATCCAACTCATTATCAATAACGAATGGGGACTGGCCAAGAATGAAAATCCTAACCAAGGGGCATTTATTCTAGAAGAGCTAACCGAACTTGTTGAAGAAGCCGTGCTTTCTGAATTTGAAAGAATTTCAGAACGTGGTGGCGTATTAGGTGCAATGGAAACAGGCTATCAACGTGGAAAGATTCAGGACGAGTCACTCTCTTATGAACATAAGAAACACGATGGCAGCCTCCCTATTATTGGCGTGAATACTTTCTTGAACCCTAAAGGTAATAAAGAATTCACGATAGAATTGGCACGTTCTACTGACGATGAGAAAGACAGCCAAATCAAACGATTACGCAGTTTTAATAAGTTACACAGCGAACATTCCAAAGAAGCACTTGAAAAAGTGAAAGATGCGGCAATCAACGACGGCAATATTTTTGCTGAACTTGTGGAAGCTGCAAGACATTGTTCTCTGGGCGAACTATCCAATGCCTTATTTGAAGTTGGCGGACAATATCGAAGAAACATGTAACTACAACCGATTTAGTTTTTTTACTTATTTTATAAACACTTTCCAAAGGATCAAAAGATTAAGATGCAAATAAAAACAGTTGGCGTTGTTGGCGCTGGAACAATGGGAAATGGAATTGCACAGGTATTTGCTGCTTCAGGTTTTGATGTCATCCTACAAGATATCAGTGAAGAACAATTAGAAAAAGGTGTTGCAACGATTGCTAATAGCCTTGATCGTCTTATCAAAAAAGAAAAAATTACCGATGAAGACAAGCAAACTACCCTAAGTAAAATAACTACAACTGTTTCATTAGAGAGTTTTTCTGATACCGATTTAATCGTTGAAGCTGCAAGTGAAAATCTTGCAATCAAGTCAGAGATTTTTCAAAAGCTTGATGCAATCTGTAAAGCTGATGCGATCCTGGCAACCAATACGTCATCAATCTCGCTGACTCGAATCGCCAGAGAAACAAAACGCCCTGAGAAAGTAATTGGCATGCATTTCATGAACCCAGTGCCTGTAATGAAACTGGTAGAAATTATTCGTGCCTTACAAACCGATGATGCTACCTATGCATCTATTGAAGAGCTATCTAAGCAAATCGGCAAAGTACCCGTTGAATGTAACGACAGCCCGGGCTTTGTTTCAAATAGAATTCTGATGCCAATGATCAATGAGGCAATCTACACATACTACGAAGGTGTCGCCAAGCCAGAAGCAATCGATGAAATCATGATGTTAGGCATGGCTCACCCAATGGGACCTCTCGCCTTAGCAGACTTAATTGGGCTTGATACCTGCCTTTCAATCATGAAAGTTTTACACGAAGGTTTGGGTGATTCCAAGTATCGTCCCTGCCCGTTATTAACCAGAATGGTTGATGCAGGCTATCTTGGAAGAAAAACCGGCCAAGGCTTTTACGAATATTAATACTGTTTCAAATCAGTATTAATAAAATACTGATTACAGACGATTTATTCACTGGACATTACCTTTACGTAAACGTAATGTAGCACCAGTTGTAAAGCGCAGAAAAATCTAACAATTAGAAAGACCAATACCCGCTAAAAAGGTCTCGCAAATATCAAACCCATCATTTGGACATTGAGAAGGAGCTCTGGGAATGGCAGACACCCCCATAGAAACAAATAAGATTAATAACGATTTAGATACCTTCCCAAAACTATTATTGGATCATGCCAAAAAGCGTCCTAACAAAGACGCCATCCGTGAAAAAGATTTAGGCATCTGGCAATCATGGACATGGTCAAAAGCCGCAGAAGAAATAGCAGCATTAGCTAATGGCTTAGCGTCTCTGGGATTCAAACGAGGAGACAAACTAGCGATAGTGGGAAATAACCGCCCTCGCCTCTATTGGGGTATGTGTGCGGCACAAAGCCTAGGCGGAATACCTGTTCCGGTTTATCAAGATTCAGTCGCTGATGAAATTCAATATGTATTAGATCACTCAGAAGTGCGTTTTGCGTTGGTAGAAGATCAGGAGCAAGTAGATAAGATGCTTGAGATCTATGACAGCTGCCCAGCCATGGAAACCATCATTTATGATGATCCGCGTGGTTTAAGAGATTATGACAAAACTCATTTATATGACTTTGAAAAACTTCAAGATATTGGAAGAGAATTCGCAAAAGAAAACCCTGATTATTTTTTACAGGAAGTCAATAAAGGTTCTGGCGAAGACATAGGCATATTCCTTTATACATCAGGAACCACAGGCAAGCCGAAAGGCGTTGTCATGACCAATAACAACATTCTGATTACTGCTAGAAACAGTGTTAAGTTTGACAATTTAACCGAAAACGAAGAAATCGTTTCTTACCTACCAATGGCCTGGGTTGGTGATCACATCTTTTCTTACGCACAAGCGTATGTCACCGGATTCTGTGTTAACTGTCCAGAAAGTACCGAAACAGTAGCTACCGATTTAAGAGAAATTGGCCCTACCTATTACTTTGCTCCTCCACGAGTATTCGAAAACATTTTAACCACTGTAACCATCAGAATGCATGATGCCAGTAAGCTAAAGCAGAAAATGTTTAATTACTTCATGGGCGTTGCCAAAAAAACCGGTGTTGACATGCTTGATGGTAAGCAAGTCACGGCCAAAGAACGCTTCTTGTATTGGTTAGGAAATATTCTGGTTTACGGTCCACTAAAAAACACCATGGGTTTCAGTCGAATTCGCCTAGCTTATACGGCTGGTGAGGCTATCGGGCCTGAAATCTTTGATTTCTTCCGCTCATTGGGAATTAACGTCAAACAACTCTATGGTCAAACAGAAGCAGCTGTATTTATCACCATGCAACCCGATGGCGAAATATTCGCTGATACGGTTGGCATCCCTGCCCCCGGCGTTGAAGTAAAAGTGAATGACGATGGTGAAGTAATTTACCGTGGACCTGGCGTCTTCCACAGCTATTACAAAAATGAAGAATCAACAAAAGAAACCAAAAATGAAGAAGGCTGGGTTCTTACAGGTGATGCAGGTTACTTCGCTGATAATGGCCACCTAAAAATTATCGACCGTGCCAAGGATGTAGGTAAGTTTGTTGACGGCACTATGTTTGCGCCGAAGTATATTGAAAATAAACTGAAATTCTTCCCGCATATTAAAGAAGTCGTAGCTATTGGCGATGGTAAAGATCATTGCACCGCGTTTATCAATATAGATTTAGAAGCGGTTGGTAACTGGGCTGAACGAAATAATGTGGGTTACGCGAGTTATCAAGAATTGGCAGGTCATGAAGAAGTTTACAAAATGATGCTAGAAAGCATCGAACAAGTAAACAAAGACCTATCGACCGATAGCTTGATGTCTAAATCTCAAATACACCGTTTCCTCATACTGCATAAAGAACTCGATCCTGATGATGGCGAGCTCACTCGTACAGGTAAAGTCCGAAGGCGTATTGTTGCTGAAAAGTACGGCGTGTTGATAGACGCTTTATATAACGGCTCAAAGGATTGCTACATCAATACCGAAGTTGCATTTGAAGACGGCCGTAAAGGATCTATCGAGGCAACACTCAGAATACAAGAGGCAGAAACATATACCCCTGCCCCAGCAACCAAGGGGGCAAACTAATGGATCAAGATAATAGAATTGGTGACACATTACTTGAAGTTAAAAACATATCGTTATCATTTGGTGGTGTAAAAGCCCTTACTGATATCAGTTTTGACATCAAAGAAGGTGAAATACGCGCGATTATTGGTCCGAATGGTGCCGGTAAAAGCTCGATGCTGAATGTTATTAACGGCTTCTACCATCCTCAAGAAGGTGAAGTCTGGTTCCGTGGCAAAAAACGCGAATCGATGAAGCCTTATCAAGTGGCAAGACAAGGTGTAGCTCGTACCTTCCAGAACATCGCTTTGTTTAAAGGAATGTCGACACTAGACAACTTGATGACGGGCTGTATCACACACATGAAAACCAATATCTTTTTGCAGGCAATCTGGAAAGGTCCTGCTGAAAGAGAAGAATTAGAATTCCGCGAACGCGTTGAACACATCATAGATTTTCTTGGTATTCAGGCTATTCGTAAAACACCTGTAGGCAGACTGCCTTACGGTATGCAGAAACGAGTTGAGTTAGGTAGAGCATTGGCTGCTCAGCCCAAGCTATTGTTATTAGACGAGCCAATGGCCGGCATGAATCTCGAAGAAAAAGAGGACATGAGTCGTTTCATTCTGGATGTTAATGATGAATTCGGAACAACCATTACCTTAATCGAACATGATATCGGTGTGGTGATGGACTTATCTGACAGAATCGTAGTGCTTGATTATGGTTGCAAACTCGCAGATGGAACGCCGGATGTGGTGCGTAATGACCAAGCCGTAATTGATGCATATTTGGGGGTGAGTCATGATGACTAATATAACTTTAACTCAAGTTTTAAATACACACGCAAGGAGCCAACAATGAGTCCATTATTTCTCAATGCACTTGAGGTTATCTTGAATGGTCTAATGGCCGGAATCATGTACTCTCTCGTCGCTTTAGGATTTGTTTTAATCTTTAAAGCATCAGGTATATTCAACTACGCCCAAGGCGTTATGGCCTTATTTGCGGCACTAACACTGGTTGGCTTTCAAACGGGACAAGTTCCCTTTGCCCATCTGATTAACGCCATGTTCGGTACCGAAATTCATCACTGGGGAAGCGGCATGAACACCTTCCTCGCGATCATCCTGACGATGATTGTGATGATCATCTTTGCCTGGCTATTAGAAAAAATAGTCCTCAAACACATGGTCAATCAGGCGCCTATTATCCTGTTTATGACAACCATAGGTTTAGCCTACTTCATGGAAGGTTTTGGCGATCTTATGTGGGGCGCTGATATTAAAACCATGGATGTAGGTTTACCTTCTGGTGGTTCTCTCTGGTTAGAAGATTTCACCAAAGGCTGGGCGGCAGAAGGCACAGAATATTACGGTATGTATATTGATGTATTAGATGTATGGGCCGCAGGTATCGCCATATTACTGGTTATTGCACTTACCCTATTCTCGCAATACACAAAAACCGGACGTGCTTTACGTGCCGTAGCAGATGATCACCAGGCAGCATTAACCGTAGGTATATCTCTTCGAACTATCTGGATAATCGTTTGGTCACTCGCAGGCTTCGTTGCATTGGTAGCGGGCATCATGTGGGGCTCTAAATCCGGTGTTCAATTCTCCTTGTCTTTAATCGCACTGAAAGCGCTTCCCGTATTAATACTCGGCGGGTTTACATCTATCCCCGGAGCAATAATCGGTGGCTTGATTATCGGTGTGGGTGAGAAATTATTTGAATTTTCAATTGGCGGCATGATTGGTGGAGCAACCGAAAACTGGTTTGCTTATGTTCTGGCTTTAGCCTTCCTAATGTTCAGACCACAAGGTCTGTTCGGCGAAAAAATCATAGAGAGGGTTTAATCGATGTTTTATAGAGAATCTGGGGATTTCAAAACCAATTACGCTGATGATCAGCAATCCTTTCCGATAAAGTTAGACCGCTATGCGGTATGGGTACTACTTGCCTTTGCTTTTTTCGTGGTACCTTTTTTCATCAACGACTATTGGGAAAAATCTGTATTAGTACCCTTCCTTGTTTGGTCAATGGCTGCGTTGGGTTTAAACATTCTAACCGGATATTGTGGTCAGGTAAGTTTAGGAACTGGCGGTTTCATGGCAGTAGGTGCCTACTCCTGTTATAAGTTGATGATCGCCTTTCCGGGTTTGAATATCTTTTTTGTCGTTATTCTTGCAGGCATTATCACCGCCATCGTCGGAATCGCCTTTGGACTGCCCAGTTTAAGGATTAAAGGTTTCTACCTGGCTGTTGCCACATTGGCCTCGCAATTCTTCTTGATCTGGATGTTCAATAAAATCCCGTGGTTCTACAACTACTCATCATCAGGAATGATCACGGCTCCAGAGCGTACGATGTTTGGTATAGCCATATCAGGGCCATCAGCACCCTCCTGGGCAACCTATCTATTCTGTTTAACCCTGGTAACCATATTTGCCTTTATTGCGCGAAACCTGACCAGGGGACGAATAGGTCGCGCATGGAAGTCTATTCATGACATGGATATAGCGGCAGAAATTATAGGAATCCCACCACTACAGGCAAAATTATCAGCATTTGCGGTGAGTTCGTTCTATATAGGTATGTCAGGGGCGATGTTATTTGGTGTATACCTTGGTTCAGCAGAACCGGGGGAAGCCTTTGGTATCGACAAATCATTCTTAGTGTTATTCATGGTTATCATCGGCGGGCTTGGCAGTATTTTAGGATCATTCCTGGGTGCAGCATTCCTGATACTGGTACCTGTTTTAATGAAGAATATCATGGTTGGTGCGTTTGGTTGGCCAGCCGATTTAGCAGCACATCTTGAACTATTGTTTATAGGTGCGTTGATAATGTTTTTCCTAGTCGTTGAACCTCATGGGCTTGCACAGCTATGGCGTATGACGAAAGAGAAATTACGACTCTGGCCGTTCCCCCATTAGGTCAGGAAGTGAAAAAGGCGTCAGTGCAGTGTAATAGTTATTTAAATAAATACATTGACGATTAGTATGTTTATAAGAGGAGTAAATATGAAAATAAAACAATTTGGTGCAGCTCTTGTGGCAGCAACGATACTGGCGACATCTGTCCCTGTAGCGGCTGACCTTACATTCCCAATGCTTAGTTATCGTACTGGACCTTACGGGCCTAACGGAGCTGAGTTTGCAGATGGATACGCAGATTACTTCACATTATTGAATGAACGTGATGGTGGAATTGGCGGCGCAAAAATCCTGACACCTGAATGTGAAACTGCCTATAACACCGCTAAGGGTGTTGAGTGTTATGAATCTACCAAAGAAGGCGCTTTGATTTATCAGCCACTTTCGACCGGTATTACATATCAGTTAATTCCTAAAGTAACGGCTGACGATATTCCAATGCACACAATGGGTTATGGTCGTACATCAGCTGCTAACGGTAAAGTGTTCAGTCACGTATTTAACTACCCTGCTAATTACTGGGATGGCGCGTCAGTTATTATCAAACACATTTCTGATGAAGAAAAAGGTGATTTGAAAGGTAAGAAAATTTCTCTTGTTTACCATAACTCTGCCTACGGTAAAGAGCCAATTCGTACACTGGAAGAACTGGCTAAAAAACACGGTTATAAGTTAACGCTCATTCCTGTAGACCATCCTGGTCAGGAACAAAAATCTCAATGGCTTCAACTTCGTCGTGACCGTCCTGATTACATCATCATGTATGGTTGGGGTGTAATGAACCAGGTAGCAATCAAAGAAGCGACTAACATTCGCTTTGATATGAGCAAGTTCATCGGTATTTGGTGGTCAGGTTCTGAAAATGATGTATTACCAGCTGGCGATAAAGCAAACGGCTATAAAGCGGTTACGTTCCATGGTGTTGGTGATGACTATCCAATATTTGAAGAACTTAAAAAGTATGTGAAAGATACAGGTAAAGCAGCCGGAGACGGTTCTAACCTTGGTACAGCTTTATACAATCGTGGCATGTACGCAGCAATGCTTGCAGCAGAAGCGGCCGCTAACGCGCAAAAAATCCACAACACCAAAGATCTTACTGGTGCACAAATGCGTGACGGTATGGAATCTCTCAAGATTGACCAGGATCGTATGAAAGCACTTGGTTTAGAAGGATTTGGTCCTGAAATCAGTGTGACTTGTGCGAATCATGGTGGACCTGGTTTAGGTGCTATCCAGCAATGGGATGCTAAAGCGAAGAAATGGTCATTAATTACTGACTTCGTAGAATCAGATCGTTCAGTGATTGATCCATTAATCGCAGAAGACTCTGCAGCTTACGCTAAAGAAAATAGTATGAAAGAACGTGATTGTAAGTAAATCATATTAAGAAGCTAAATAAAGCTACTGCAATAACAAGTAGTCTTTAATTTGAGAGAGCCTCCTTTTTAACGGCGGCTCTCTCTTAAAAAAATTCATTTTATAACCCTAACCTGGTGATAGTTAATTATGTCGACAGAAAACAATATCCTCAGCATTAAGAATATCGAAGTGATTTATGATCACGTCATTCTTGTACTTAAAGGGGTATCCCTAGATGTGCCTAAAGGTGGAATCGTAGCTCTACTAGGTGCTAACGGAGCTGGCAAAACAACTACCATCAAATCCATATCAAACATTCTTAAAACAGAACGTGGTGAAGTTACCAAAGGCTCTATCACTTTTGAAGGCGAACAAATCCAGGACCTCTCCCCTACCGAGTTAGTTAAAAAAGGTGTGGTACAAGTCATGGAAGGCCGTCACTGTTTTGAACATTTAACGGTAGAAGAAAACCTGTTAACCGGTGCTTACATCCGTAAAGATGGTCGTAAAGCCATCGCCGAAGATCTGGAAAAAGTATATACATACTTTCCACGCCTAAAAGAACGCCGCAAAAGCCAGGCAGGTTATACCTCTGGTGGAGAGCAACAAATGGTTGCTGTTGGTCGCGCGCTCATGGCAAAACCCAAATTAATCCTACTGGATGAACCATCGATGGGATTAGCCCCTCAGTTGGTTGAAGAAATTTTTGAAATCGTAAAGTCTTTGAATGAAAAAGAAGGTGTTACGTTTTTACTCGCCGAGCAAAATGTCTCGGTCGCATTACGCTACGCAACCTATGGTTATATTTTAGAAAATGGTCGTGTGGTTATGGATGGCGAAGCCAAAGCACTTTCTGAGAACGAAGACGTTAAAGAATTCTATCTTGGCCTCAGCGATGGTGATAAGAAAAGCTTCCGCGATGTTAAACACTACCGTCGTCGTAAACGTTGGTTAGCGTAATAAACCATTAAATAGCCTAATAAAAAAGTGCCTCAAAGGTGGGGGGTGTCTTTTTAACTTACCATTAAGCCATTATTATCAATACCTGCTATTTTATTTGATATTTAAACCGTATTTGTATTTAAACCGTTGAGACTAAAGCACTATGTCAGATTTTTACGATGCACTTGAAACCCGAGACCCAGCTGATCGTGAACAAGCCCTAATACGAGCCGTTGCAGATCAAGTCGCGCACGCCAAAGAGAATACTGCGGCTTACGCAACCGTATTAAAAGATGTAGACCCAACTCGCATTACTTCTGCGGAAGATATTGCGAAGTTGCCAATCACACGCAAATCAGAGCTCATCGAACTGCAAAAAAAGCATCGTCCTTTTGGTGGATTAGACGCCAAAGGCATTACGCTCGCCAATATCTTTGCATCACCCGGCCCTATCTACGAACCCGGCACAAAAAAAGAAGACTTTGCCCGATTTGCTCGCTCGCTTTACGCAGCAGGATTTCGTTCGGGTGGAATCTCTCACAACTGTTTTGCCTATCACTTTACACCCGCTGGCTTGATGCTCGAAAACAGTGCGCAAGCTCTGGGTTGTGCTGTTATACCAGCAGGAACGGGACAAACTGAATTACAAGTACAAACCATTGCAGACTTAAAACCTGATAGCTATATCGGCACCCCCTCTTTTCTAAAAATCATTCTAGAAAAAGCAGAAGCACTAGGTTCTGATGTCACATCAATCGACAAAGCATTAGTCACAGGTGAAGCACTTCCACCTTCTATTCGCGCAGGTTTCGCCGAGAAAGGCATCGCGGTATATCAATGCTATTCTTCTGCTGATTTAGGTTTAATCGCCTATGAATCAGAAGCTCAGGAAGGTTTAATTGTCGATGAAGGTATCTATCTGGAAATCGTCAGGCCCGGAACTGGCGATCCAGTCGCAGAAGGAGATGTCGGTGAAGTCATCGTTACTAGCCTCAATCCAGATTACCCATTAATCCGTTTTGCGACAGGTGATTTATCCGCCATTATGGAAGGCCAAAGCCCATGTGGACGCACCAACAAACGCATTAAAGGCTGGATGGGAAGAGCCGATCAAACCGCCAAAGTACGCGGCATGTTCATCCACCCAGAACAGGTTGATAAAGTTTTCAAACGCCACCCAGAATTAACAAAGGTTCGTTTGGTTGTTAGCTGGGAAAATGAAAGCGATCAACTCACCTTAAAGTGTGAAACAGATAACGCGTCTGACGAACTCAATAGCAATATAAGCAACAGCATCAGAGAAATCTGCAAGCTGCGTGGTGAAGTTGAATTTGTCGATATTGGTAGCCTTCCTAACGATGGCACGGTTATCGAAGATGCACGAGACTACGACTAGTTAATCATGATTAGGGCAACGTTGAGAATATGAACACTTTTCTTTCTCAATATAAAATACTCGATCTCTCACAATATATACCTGGTCCCTACGCGACCAGGCAACTTGCCGATCTTGGCGCTAATGTCATCAAAGTGGAACCACCAGCGGGTGATCCGATGCGACACTTCATATCAGATTCAAATAAAAAATCTGACTACTCTCCCATCTACCAACATCTCAATCGTGGCAAACGCATTGTTAATATAGACCTGAAACAAGCATCCGGAAAAGAATCGCTGAGAAAACTGATTAAAGATGCCGATGTACTACTCGAATCTTTTCGTCCCGGAGTAATGGCTCGTTTAGGGTTTGATCGGGCATCCTTAGATAAGATCAATCCAACACTGATTCATTGTGCCCTTTCAGGCTTTGGACAAAACGGTCCTTACGAACAGAGAGCCGGACATGACCTGACCTACTGCGCAGTCAGTGGCGCATTGAGCAATTCAGGGACTCGCGAACGACCCGTTATGTCATTCCCACCCATTGCAGACCATGCAGGGGCAATGCAAGCGGCTAATACGATACTGGCAGCGCTATTGAGTCGCACGCATACTCATCAAGGCGCTTTCATTGATATCAGCTTGTATGAATCGGCCCTGGCCTGGCAATACTTAAACTTTTATGAGAGTGCGAATAACGAGAACCCACAACGCGAAACGTTGTTATTAAATGGTGGCGCGGCTTATTACAATATCTATCAAACGGCTGATGGACGCTTTATCGCCTTAGGGCCGATAGAAGCAAAGTTCTGGGTGGCGTTTTGTGAGGCTGTCTCCAAACCAGAATGGATTGATCGACAAACCGATGCTTTACCGCAAACATCACTGATTCAATCCCTAAGCGATATGTTTAAAAGCGAAACACTGTCTCACTGGAATGTTCTTTTTGAAAATGTGGATTGCTGCTACGAACCTATTTTATTGGCTGATGAAGTGGCTAAGCACCCGCAGGTTATTTCGCGGAATAATTTGAAAGATGCTAATCCACAATTTGCAGCGTGGGTAGATGGTCAGGCAGTAGAAACAGCAGATGCCCTCACCCTAATAGACAATGTGGATGATATTAACTGGGTTTACTAACGTTAAAATTATTAACAATTAGCCAAACAGAAAATAGCTCTTTATCCACCCCCCTACTTTTAAGTGACTTTTCATTTTGTTGTTTGAAATGACCAAAGGAATCTCTGCTTTGCGGAATCATATTTATGCTGTTTCGCCTTCCCTACGGGTAAGCATTAAAAACAATGCTTTTGTCTCGTTAAATCTCGGCTCATTTTGTTTTTTTTTAAAAACGTAACTAGAATTTATGCAGAACTAGGCTCTTTTATAATTACTATTTAAATCTATAAAAAACAGCAAAAATCTTGTATGCTACACAACCTAAAAAATCACCAGAATTGAAGCAACACAAGGCTTAACAAAAACAAATGATCCTTAAACCGTAGAAATGACATTGTTGATCAAAGAAATTCACAGAAAATAATCGTGAATTTTCCAAACATCCCGCTAAAAAACAGTCAATTTCTCTACTTAATAATTCATTACCTTCAATCACCTTCCCATCCAAAAGAATCTATCAATAAATAGCACCTATGAACATAAGCCAAAAAGTTAGATTCAAAATGATGAGCTCTTTAGCAATGATCATGTGTAGTAGTTTTATTTCACTTCACACGGCTTATGCCCAACCGCTTAAGTTTGGATTTGGCGATACTGAAACCTACCCCCGCAAATGGAAAGAAAATGGGGAATATGTGGGCGTATATATTGATATCATCAAAGAAGTAATTTTACGTAGCGGTATCGACATAGACCTTGAACCATATCCCCATGAACGACTCCTGCAATATCTGCAAAATGGTAAAGTAGATGGTGCCATTGGCTTATACAAAAATAATGAACGAGAACAATTTGCAACTTATGTTGATATCCCGATAGCATGGTTAAGAACTGGAGTCTTTGTCAAAAAAGAACACCTCTCTTCAATTAATGAGATCAGTGACCTTAACGGAAAAGTGATAGGAAAAGTTAGAGGAGTTACTTTAAATAAGAAGTTAGAAAAAGCGATTGAAGAAGGCCAATTTTCCATCGAAGAAACAGCAACCTATGAACAATCTGTCAGGAAACTCCTTGCAGGAAGGATCGACGCTTTGTTAGCTCCAAACTTCTCAACACGATATCTTCTGAAAGAATTAGGCGCTTCAAAAGAAATCCTCCTATTACCACTCTATTTTGAACCCGCCAGACCCGTTTATGTGCTCTTTTCCAATTCTTCAATAATCTCAGAGAAAATAGGTATGTTTAATAAAATCACAAAAGTACTTGCGGATATGGAGCATGAAAAAAGATTTGATGAAATCCAATATAATTACGATATTCATTAATTAAAGCAATCAACTCCACGCTATTTTCATCGCTCAAATATAAACAACAGAAAATCTAAAATAAATAAAGCCACCCCCACCTTTGAATTGATATTAGGTTTTTGTTGTTTGAAAACGTAAATAAAATTTATGCTTTGCGGGGGCACATTTTTAATCTATTACTCTAATAAACACTGAATGGCACTAACACATTCGTTCGACCAAATTGTTTATTTCGAGCTATCTGAATCTCATCGCTTCAACCACTTTCATCAATATGTACTACAATCAAAAACCCAATAAAACATTTATTCTATAAAGGTAAATTAACAATGGAAGTAAAAGGCAAAAAAGCGCTCGTATTCGGCGGCACATCGGGTATCGGTTTAGCCACAGTACAACAGCTATCTGACTTGGGCGCGGAGGTTATTGCCGTTGGCCGTAACCCGGATAAAGTCACAGAACTACCTGCGAACACTAGCGTAAAGAAATGTGATGTACTCGACAAAGAAGCCGTTCAAGCATTATTTGCAGAATGCGGCCCTATCGATATTTTAGTCAGTGCAGCCACCGGTGGCGGACGTGCAATTGGCCCATTCGCCGAAATGGATATGGATGGTTACCAAGCGTCATTCGCGAAACTCTGGGGTTATACCAATGTGGTTCGTTATGGTTTAGAACACCTCTCTGATTCCGGTGCAATCGTATTAGTCAGTGGCACACCTGCGCGTTATTGCAACCCGGGACAAATCGCCATTTCATCGGTCGGTGGCGCGGTTGAAGCTTTTGTACGTGGTGTTGCAAAAGAAATTAAGCCAAAGCGTATTAATACCGTTTCTCCAGGATTAATTGATACGCCAATGGTGGCACTTGAAGGTGAAGCGCGTGAAGCACATTACAATAAACTCACCGCAAAAAACCTCATCCCAAGAGCAGGAAAACCAGAAGAAGTGGCTCAAGGCATAATCTTCGCGATTCAGAATGATTTTGTTACTGGAACGACGATTGATGTTGATGGTGGCTTGCTACTTTCTTAATCAATTCAGTAGATTCAATCAATACAGGGGGATGATTTATCTTAAGTCACCCCCTACTTTGGGGCACTTTTTAAATTTACTTTGATCTGAAAATAAAATATAAAATATAAAAAGTATTCGTCCTCTTTCCCAGGTAAAGAAAATCATGGCTAAAGAAATAGAAAGGAAGTTTTTGATAGATCTTGAGCTCATAGGTGATCTGCCTGATGGAAAGCTGATATCACAAGGCTTTATCGGCACCAATGATAAAACCGTGGTAAGAGCAAGAATCAAAGGTGATGAAGCCTTTCTTACATTAAAAGGAAAGGTTACTGGTTTCACGCGCTCAGAATTTGAATATCAAATCCCGGTAGATGATGCGACGAATATTATCAAGGAGCTATGTAGTGGAGGCGTTGTCGAGAAAACCAGATATGAAATTATTCATGACAATCACACGTGGGAAATCGATATCTTTCACGGTCAGAATGAGGGATTAGTGGTTGCCGAGGTTGAGGTTCAGTCTGAATCTGAAAGTGTATCTCTACCTAAATGGATTGTTGAAGAGGTTACAGGAGACCCGAAATATTTTAATGTTTCATTGTTGAGTAATCCTTATAGCCAATGGTGAGAATATTACGAGGCTATTAGATATATAGGTCGATAGATTGATCTTCTGTTTTTTAAATAAATTATTAAGTCACCCCCCCTACTTTGAAGCACTTTTTTATTTAGATTTGAGTGGGATTTTTCTTAGCTTAGAAGCTTTATTATTAGTGCACGACCTGAGTTTAGTAGTAATGGTTACGTAGCTTTTGATGCTTCTCTCCTCGTAACTATTTGGGCAACTAGCTACGTGTGCATTTTTTTGTGCGAACAAAAAAACGAACCAAAAAAAGTCGTCCCGATAAAGCACCCTAACGGGTTCACTGCGCTTCTCGCAAATAATGGGAATGAAGGAAACTCGCTCGTACCTCACTCAAACAACCTTCATCCTGATCCATTATTTACTGCGATGCTCGTTGCTTTCTAAGGGAATCAGGTCGCTAGATTGATCTTCTGTTTATTAATTTATTCTTAGGTCACCCCCCTACTTTGAAGCACTTTTTCGCTCTAGCGAATTAAGTCTCACCAATACATTTAAGAATCAATTTTTATCAAAATTAATTTCTGTCATGATAAAAATAGCTTATTATTCATATATTATTAAGAGAACTAAATAGTTCTTATATAGACTATTAGACAATATAGGATTTATATATGTCAGAAAAAAAAGAAGTGTGCGGAATCATAATGCCAATTTCTAGCATTGATGGGTGTTCAGAAACACACTGGGCTGAGGTATTAGATGTTTTATCAGACTCTATTGATAATGCTGGTTTTGAGGCCAACCTTGTTAGTAATGCTGATGACGTAGGATTAATTCATAAAAGAATAATTCAAAATTTATATGAAAATCCAATAGTTGTATGTGATGTAAGCTCAAAAAATGCGAATGTTATGTTTGAATTAGGTATGCGACTTGCCTTTGATAAACCTACGATTATTGTAAAAGATGATAAAACTAGTTATTCCTTCGACACATCATCCATCGAACATATTGAATACCCAAGAGATTTAAGATTTTCTAGTATTGTAGATTTTAAAAGCAAACTTTCAGAAAAAATCAAAGCAACTATAAAAAAATCTAAAGAAGATCCAAATCATACAACTTTCTTAAAACACTTTGGTGAATTTAAAGTAGCCAAACTAGATAAAAAAGAAGTTTCAGGTGAAGAGTTTATTATTGATGAAATAAAAGGTTTAAAGTTATCAATGCAAAGACTAGAAAGTAATATACGTAACGCAAATAATTCTAAATCATATCTGACTATACCTAAAACAAATCAAACTAATATGGAAAAAATTAGAGAACTCATAGAAGAAAATAACCCTCCATGGGATTTAAGTTTAGAACAGCTAATAGCGAAAAGCCTAAAAAAAGGCTTCAGTAAATCTAAAATTATGTCGACATATAAAAGTCAAGGTTACACTGAAAATGAAATTTTCGATTGCATAAGTAATTTACATACGGAGTAAAAATAAAATGCTATTCCAAGCCAATCTTCCTCAAATGCTGCCTGACATTCTGATGAGCTAACGGCAGCAAACGCTTATCCAATCCGCCATACAATTTATCAACAATCCCATCTTCATCTAAACCGCCATTCACCAGATTGATAATCTGCTGTTCTCGTTCAATACGATGCTCCAGCGTTTGCTCTAGCAAATGAATTCCTCCCATGGGAATTCCGTGTGAGGGAATGATCACTTTGGGATTCAAATCTATCACCCGTTGCAAGGTATCAAAATACACTTTCATGTCCCCTTCTGGCTCAGGGATTACGACTGTGGTGAATGGCTCGACTAGATCACTGACATAAAACCATGACATATCATCGGTGGCTAAACCGACCATGCCGTCATCGTGTCCGGGGAGTTCGTGGCAAATCACGTCTTTGCCTAACCATGTTGTTATTTTGTCATCTTGTGAAATCGTTTTGATTTCGATGCCGTCTAAATAGTCTTTTCCATATCTGTTTAATAAGCGTTGCTGGGTGATTTTCGAACACAAAATGGGAAGTTTTAAATGACGCGCGAGTTGTGGTGCTCTTTCGTGATGATCGGGGTGGTGATGTGTTAGCAGAATGGCTTCTACGTTGAGATCTTGCAGGGTATTGATGAGCTTGGTTAGAACCTCATCGGATTCAGGAGAAGGATCGGTAATCAACGTTAGACTGCCTTCTTCACCTAATAACAAACTATTGGTGGTATGCGCCGGAGGTAAGGTATTTGATGGCACGGGTATATATCCCACGCCTTTTAATAATTCGACATAGGGTAATTCTTGTTCTACATCATATTCCAGATTTAGCTTTGGAATTTCCTGAGTGGTGATATCTTCACACAGGTGTTCGATGGTTCTTACCGTGGGCACGACCATCAGGCTTTCACCCGAGTGGTATTTTTCATTCAGTTCGGAATGTGGCAGCCAACCTGCCCAAGCGATTTCGCCATCATCAGCTGCTAACTCGGGTTTTTCTGTTAACACGACTTTGTAGTAATGCGCGTTGAAACGAAACTTTTCAAAAGGTGGAGTGACAGCGGTGCCTAGCTTAGAAACTTCGGTGACGTTATTCTGACTCATCGCTGTTTCGATGGAGTAACCTAGCTCTTCATCTATTTCGCGGAATAATGCGCCCATTTCATGCGCGGGATACTCTTCAATCAAAGGATGTTGGAAATCGAATTCGTAATCTTCCGGATCGACCTTGCCACCAGGAAAGGCTATGTATCCGGGAAATGCTTTGAGGTAATTTTGACGTCTGATACTGTAAATATCATTCTCGTGGACAAATATCGCTACAACGGCTTCTAGCATGCCACCACCCTACTTACCATGAGATTGCCATTTCGTTTTTCAGAAATGGACAACTCATGTATGCCAAAGCTTAGACATAGCTCGCTTGCTAAAGCGACACTATGACTTAGCGTGTATACGGAAGTTTTTTTAGTGCCTTTAAAACGCTGTTCCAACTCTTTTATTACGTTAATTATGGTAAAATTCAAAATCAAATATTCCTCTTTATTACTCAAGCAAAGCCAAGGTTTTACGTATGTCCGCACTCGCCAAAACAATCGATTCTACTCTCACTTTAAAAGACCGTATTGCCACGCTCACCTTTGAACGTGACGATGTCCGTAATGCGCTAACGGGCACCACGCTGGTAGATGACATTGTGAATACCGTTGCCTGGGCAAATGCGAATAGTGATGTGTCTGTACTCATTATTACGGGTTCTGGTAAGTCATTTAGTGCCGGTGGAAACATTAAAGAAATGCAGGATAAAACCGGCATGTTTGGTGGTTCTGTTGATGATATCCAAAAGCAATACCGACAAAATATTCAACGCATTCCTTTAGCTATTCATAAAGCTGAAATTCCTATTATTGCTGCGGTTAATGGGGCTGCCATTGGCGCAGGTATGGATCTTAGCTGTATGTGCGATTTCCGTATTGGTTCTACGAATGCGCTATTTGGTGAAACCTTTATCAACCTGGGTATTATTCCCGGCGATGGTGGTGCCTGGTTTTTACAGCGACTCATCGGTTATCAAAAAGCCGCTGAATTAACCTTTACGGGTCGTCTGGTTGCGGCACAAGAAGCTAAAGAGCTTGGCTTATTACTCGATGTTGTCGAGGCCGATAATCTCTTAGATAGAACAATGGAACTGGCTGGCTCCATTGCCTCTAAACCTCCCTTAACGATTCGACACACCAAACGTTTACTGAAACACGCGCAACAACAAGAGTTGCCCGAATTTCTGGAAAACTGCGCTAATGTTCAGGCAATGTGCCATCACACTAATGACCACCATGAAGCGGTTGATGCATTTCTGGCGAAACGAAAGCCTAAATTTAGCGGTTCTTAAGCGGGTGTAATTCGCTCGTAATCGATAATCATTTTTCGGTTTTCTTCTGGAATGGGTTTATTCACATTGGCTTTGTAATCAAACCAGACCAGAATTGCTCTTGAAGTACTAATTAAGGTGTCGGTGCCTCTAAGAAAAATAGCGGCATCTAAATCCAGACTGCTATTTCCCATGCGACTAATTCGACAGCCAACTTCGATATCAGAGGGATAATGTAACTGTTTGATATACGCGATCTTCATGTCTGCGTGTATTACACCCGAAGATAGTTCAGGGTCAAAACGCATATCCATTAATGATTCAAAATAGCCGAGTCTGGCTGACTCGTAATAACGCGCATACAGGGTATTATTAACATGCCCAAACGCGTCTAAATCTCCCCAACGGGTTGGCATTTCAAAGAAGTAATTAAAGTCAGATCGTTCCATCTGACGATAATCTTCAAGGTGTTTGGTTTCTTCTCCCATGTAAAATCGGCCTCTTTTTATTGTATGAAACTTAGAACTTTTTGGCTTTAAGTGGTGCGGTGGCTCGCCCACATGATTTCATCGGTATTGCTGCGGCTATTCAAAACACGTCCCATGGTAAACAATAAATCCGAGAGTCGATTGATATAACGAATAGCACCGATGATTTGAAATTCACTGGCATTTTCAAAGTCGACATCATTCTTTGCATAAAAGTGCATTAAGGTAACCAGACCGCGCTCAACTCTGCGACAAACTGCGCGTGCTTTTAAGGCGAGAGCTGCTTCTTTATTTCCACCTGGCAAAATAAACTCTTTGAGTGGTTGTAATTCACCGTTGTATTTATCGATAGACGCTTCCAGATCATCAACACGGGATACCGTAAAACCATCGAATTCTGGATAGGCAAACATGCCGCCAATATTGAATAAATCGTGCTGTATGCCTTGTAGCTCAGCGTTGATTTCAGAATCAAAAGAAAAAGCCACGATTACCCCAATTTCAGAATTGAGTTCGTCGACCTCTCCTATCGCTTGTATTAGTAAATCGTCTTTATCCAGACGAATATTTCCGGCAATGCCCGTTCTACCTTTGTCACCCGTGCGGGTATAAACTTTTGATATTCTATTTCCCATATTTATTTACTCGCTTGTCTCTTCCTGTTTTTTTGCCTGTTCTTTTACCTGTATAGACAGGCTACTTGTTACAGCTTTTTACATCTTCTTGTAGTTATTCTAGCTTGTTTTTCAGAGAACGCAGGTAATCTGCTGTTCCTAATAATCGACTACCGTACCAAGAGAAGTACATTGCATCGACTAAAATCACTTTTGAATCGGGTAATATTTTCTGCAATGCTTCAACATGTGATTCTTTAAACGGATAAGGCTCGGTGGATAGCATCACCACATCGGGCTTTTGTTGTTGCAGAATATCTATTTCCGTTTCTGGATATCGATCTTGATTGACGAAGATATTTTGCAAGCCACAACACTTCATCATTTCATCAATAAAGGTATCGCTACCCGCGACCATATAGGGTTTTTGCCAGATAAAGTAAGCGGCTGTTTTGTTTAAACCTTTACCTAGATGACTCATGTCATTATGGATAGTATCAGCCATATTCTTGGCTTTGGTTTCGGCACCCACTAACACCCCGATTTGCCGAATCATGTCTAAGGCATCATCCAACGTGACGATATCGCTCATCCAGACAGGGTAATCCTGTTTCAGCTGATTGATTCCGTCTTCGTAGTTTTCTTCTTTATTACCGATAATAAGGTCGGGTTTAAGTTCGGCAATGACATCAAAATTAAACTTTTTAGTGCCCCCCACCTTTTTCACATTTTTTACTTTATCTTCAGGATCAGTGCAGAATTTAGTGATTCCGACGACTTCCGCATCCAGCCCTAAATCAAACAGTAATTCAGTTTGTGAAGGCACTAAAGAAACAATACGAATCGGCCTGGCAGCCAAGGTGCATGTCTCTCCCATTTGGTCTATCACCGAAATGGGAAAGCTCTGCTGTCGATTTTCTGGCGAATTTAACACTGTTTATTCGGTAGCTTCCCGACGTTTTTTAGCAAGTTCGAGAACGTCGCGTTTTTCAGCGTTATCCAACATACCCCATCCTGCAATTTCCTCAATAGCACGATAGCAACCAACGCAGATGCTATCGTCATCTAAATCACAAATATTAATACAAGGAGACTGTACCGCAGTCTGAAAAGCGCCTTTTTCAGCGCTAGCCTGTTGATTTGATTCGCTCATCTATCAGAAGTTTTCGATGGATAAATCCATGATCGCACCTGCGCCCGATTGTACGGTAGTGGCGTAAGCCTCGCTGCGTGGCAAGATATGTTCTGCATAGAAACGTGCCGTCAGAATCTTCGTTTTGAAGAATTCATCCGTTGAGCCCGCATCGATTTCACGTTGCGCCGCCAATGCACTTTTCGCCATCAACCAGCCACCTAAAGCAGTACCCATTAGCATCAAGTAATTAACCGAAGCAGCACCTGCGCTATGCGGTGTTTCCATGCCTTTTTCTAATACCCACTTCGTTGACTCTGTAACAGCTTTCAATGCCGCAGAAAACTGTGTCGACATAATGGCAAAGTCATCACCCGATTGTGCTTTAAGCGTCGTCTCGAACTCATTCAATTCTGCAATCAATTCTGACACTGTAGCGCCTTTGTCTCTGAGCACTTTACGACCGATTAAGTCACCCGCCTGAATACCGGTTGTGCCTTCATAAATGGTAATGATTCGCGCATCACGCATATATTGTGCAGCGCCAGTTTCTTCGATGAAGCCCATACCACCGTGAACTTGAACTCCTAATGACGTCACTTCCTGAGCAACTTCAGTACACCATGCTTTAACGATAGGTGTGAGTAAATCCATGCGGCGACGTTGAAAATCAGCTACTTTCTCATCTGTCGATTGGTAAGCGTGGTCATGTGCACCAGCAGCCACGTAAGCCAAGGCGCGCCCTGCTTCAGTGAATGCCTTCATTTGCATTAGCATACGACGTACATCAGCATGATGAATAATTGATACTCGACCTTCAGAACCCGGGCTATAACCTTGAGTTCTATCTTTTGCATACGCCAGTGCGTGTTGGTAAGCGCCTTCAGATAAGCCAACGCCTTCCATACCCACTTCTAATCTTGCGTGATTCATCATCGTGAACATGCAAGATAGACCATTGTTTTCTTCACCGATTAAATAACCAACTGCACCTGTTTCATCGCCAAAGCTCATGACACAGGTCGGGCTCGCGTGAATACCTAGCTTGTGCTCAAGTGATACTGCTTTTGCATCATTACGTTCGCCCAGGCTTCCGTCTTCATTGATCAGGTATTTAGGTACGATAAACAATGAAATACCTTTTACACCTTCTGGTGCATCTGGCAGACGCGCCAACACAAGGTGCGCGATATTGTCTGTCATCTCATGGTCGCCCCATGTGATGAATATTTTAGAGCCTTTAATTAAATAATGGTCCCCTTCTTTGGTCGCTTGTGTACGAACCGCAGAAAGATCAGAACCTGCCTGAGGTTCTGTCAGATTCATTGTGCCTGTCCATTCTCCACTCACCATTTTTGGTAAGTAGGTTTTTTTGATCTCGTCAGAACCGTGAGCATTAATCGCTTCGATAGCTCCTGCCGTTAGCATCGGACACAACGCAAATGCCATGTTTGATGCATTCCACATTTCAGAAACCGCAGACTGCATTAAGAAAGGTAAACCCTGACCATCAAATTCGGTCGGCTGATGAAGTCCCGGCCAGCCATTTTCTACAAATTGTTGATACGCTTCTTTGAACCCATCAGGATTCACTACCACGCCATTCTCTAATCGAGAACCTTGCTGATCGCCAATATTATTTAATGGTTCGATGACAAGTGAAGCCAGCTTACCTGCTTCTTTCAGGATCGCTTCCACCATATCTGGTGTAGCATCTTCAAACCCTGGGTGTTGTGCTATAGCGTTAATATCTGCCAATTCTTTTAATACGAACTGCATCTCTTTTAATGGTGCTTCATAAGACATCTAGATTTTCTCTCCTCTGAATTTAATTCAGATTATTATTGGATTCTTTATCATGACGTTACCATTTCGATAACCTTTCAATAACATCATGGTGTTTGAAATATAGCTTAGCAAGTAATCAAAAAAAATCCCAGATAAATAATTTACGTTTACGTAAACGTAAGATACAAATGTAACATAAAAACATAGAAAGAATATGTAGTTATGTCAACATTAGGAGCAAGTAAAGCAAACCCAGTCAGTCAAAATAATACGACACATTCAGAGAACCGAAATTGGCGTATTTATCTTGTGATTCGAATTCCTTTGAGCGCAATACATGGCTATAAGAAAAACGCATATTATCGTGCTGATACGAAAATCCTAACTGAGCATCCAGCACTAGATTCTCTTTATCCACGCTATGGCTATCTTTAAAGGTATTTCCATCAAGAAATATATTTTGCGCAACCGCACGCCCTTCCACTCCACCAAAGAAATACCAGTTACGGTTTTTTGTCGGACTAAAGAATGCACTGCCCGGAAAGCCTGGTTTGATATTAGGAGGGCCAAAATCTGTTTTTAAGTTATCGCCAAAGCGAAACATGACTCCGCCGCCTGCATAGGTATAAACATTGCCTAAAGAAAGTACCTGATGGGGTGACCATGAGTATTCCAGACCGTTGTTCAAGCTTCTGAAGTGCTCACTTTTACGTACATAAGTCGCCATTAATCCGAGTTCATCATGCAACTGATTATCCCAACCTTCTGCTGTTTCTGAGCCAGTAATCCGGTGTATTTCTTCCTGTAGATTTCCAGCTTGAGATGATGGCCCAACAATACCTACGGTAAATTCATAAGCATTCATGGCACGGTAGTTAGCCTTATCCTCGTAGACCGCTCCTAAGGAAGCACTGCCATATAACCAGCCAGCATAAGGGCGATCATCTTCGATCACTTCACTCACGGATATATCTTCGGGGGTGAATATTTTTTGTCCGAATGAATATCCGCCACCTTTATTTTCACTGTCTATAAAAAAGGGAAGCTTGTGACTAATATTATCCAGCCATTGTGGCGGAGAATGTCGCTTAGTCCGGTTTACCTGAAGTCCGCTGGTATAAAAACGGTCGTCTCCACCAGACAATAAATCATTCTCTAACTGGACACTCCAATAAACAGGTTCTTTGGTTTTATTGGTGTTCGTGTCGTTGTTGTTTGTATCTGCCTGTGACTGACTAACGGGTATCAGACAAATAACAAGGGCGGCAATTTTTGGGGATATTCTATTTTTCATGAGTTTACTTTTTTATCGGGTCAAAACAGCAAAAATGAGAGGTTTAAGGCACCCCCCTACTTTCAGGCAGTTTTTTCATCATTTAATGCCGCTATATGTTTATAAAGATAAACATATAGCGGCCTGATACTTTAAAACGTTTCTATTATTTAAATAGATGCAACTAGCCTTAGCTGTCTATTTCTCTGCGGCTTTATGCTTTTGCTTCTGATTAGCGCGATTACTTAGCGCTATCTTCCGACAATTCTTTCGCATCGAGAAGTTCTTCAGTTTCACCACCTCGGTGATACCAATCACCCTCACGCATACGCTGAAATACTACGTAAAGCATCGGAATCAGGAAGATACCCACTGTTGAAGCCGCAAGCATTCCAGAAAGAACCGGCAGACCTACCGCGAACATACTGTCAGCACCAGGACCCGTAGAGGTAACCAATGGAATAAGACTCACAATAAACGCAAAAGACGTCATCATAACCGCACGGAAACGTTGATGTGCACCTGTCACCGCAGATTGAAGGATACTTTGACCTTCAGCGCGCCGTTCTAATGAGAATTCAATCATCAGAATGGCGTTCTTCGCCGCCAGTGCTATGAGCACGACGATACCTATTTGCGCATACAACACAAAGGTTGAGCTCGTTAGCATTAACGCCAACATGGCTCCCAGCATCGCCACTAATACCGACAATAATACCGGTATTGGAACGCTCCAACTTTCATACAGTGCAACCAGGAATAAATAGGCGAAAAGTAACGCCAAACCTAAAACGATTAACGTCTGTCCTGATGACTTTTGTTGTTCAAGCGCTTGACCGGTCCATTCAAAACCATATCCATTCGGTAGTGTTTTTGCAGATAAGTCTGCCATCGCCTGCTGTGCTTCACCGTCACCAGCTCCCGCAGCAGCACTACCATTAATGCTAATCGCACGATAGTTATTGTAACGAACCACTGTTCTTGGGCCGACGCCCAAAGTAGCGCGTGCAACCGTCGAAAGTGGAATCATTTCACCCGCACTATTTCTAATCTGTATCGCATAGATAGACTCAGGGCTGGTTCTGAATTCCTTTTCAGCCTGCATACGTACTGTCCAGGTACGACCAAACATATTAAAATCGTTGATGTAATAACCACCCAGTGTTGCCTGGAGTGCAGTAAATACATCCGAGAGATTCACACCCAGAGTCTGTACCTTGTCACGATCAATCTCTAGATTAATCTGTGGGGTAGACGCTTCATACGTTGAAAATACTCGTGATAATTGTGGCGCCTGATTAGCGGCAACAACGATGCCGCGCATGGTCGCAGCCATTTCCGAAGGTTCCTGCCCCTGTAGACCTTCCAGTATAAATTCGAAACCACCCGCCTGACCGACACCTTGAATAGCTGGTGGATTCAGTGCAATGAAGAAACCATCCGGAATCGTAGACAACGATCCGAACAAGCGTCTTACCACTGCTGTAGAATGCATGTCAGCTGACTCACGTTCCTCGTAATCTTTAAGACGCACGAATAACACTCCGGCATTTGATGCCGCTCCACCACCGAGCAAATCAATACCAACAACCGCGGTAACACTAGAAACGGCAGATTCCTTTTTGATGACTGCTTCTGCTTTCTGCGCTGCAAGCGTACTTCGATTAAGCGATGCACCCGGAGGCAGATTGAAGATCACCATGATGTAACCTTTATCCTCTGAAGGTAAAAAGCCACTAGGAGTAGATTGGAAAATACTAAAGTTTGCGTAGCCAACACCAAAAATGATAACCACACCTAAAATGGCAACACGAACCAGACGCTTAACGATCGCCGCATAGCCATTTCCGACTTTATTGATACCATTTGTGATGTTACGCATGATTCCGCGCGGCTGACCCGGCTTCAAAAACACTGCACACAATGCAGGCGATAAACTCAATGCATTGATTGCAGAAATCACCATTGCCGCAGAAATCGTAATCGAAAACTGACGGAATAAAACACCACTACTTCCAGAGAGGAATGCGACAGGAATAAACACCGATAACAACACCAGCGTTATCGCGATTATCGGCCCGGCAATTTCTCCCATGGCCTTGCTCGTCGCCTCGGCGGAGGTCAATTCGGGGTTCTCCTCCATAACACGTTCGACGTTTTCAACCACCAGTATGGCATCATCAACAACGATACCTATGGCTAACACCAGCGCAAGTAAGGAGATGGTATTGACCGAATACCCAAATGCCAACAGAACCGCGAAGGTTCCTATGACAGCAACAGGAACGGCAATTAAAGGAATCAGTGTTGCTTTAAAACGGCCAAGGAAAATAAACACAACCAAGGCAACCAAAGCAAATGCTTCAAGCAGTGTGCCGATAACTCTTTCCATCATCGCAGATACAAATTCTGCGGTGCTGTAGATAAAGGCGTAACTGACACCATCAGGGAAACGTACCTGAAGTTCTTCCAGACGTTTTGATACAGCCGATGCCACTTCAACCGCATTTGCACCGGGAGAAAGGTAAATACCCACTGGCGCTGCTGGTCGTCCATCGTTGGTAGCGACGGTGTCAAAATTAGCCGCAGAGAGCTCAATTTTTGCTACGTCTTTTAAACGTACTTGAGAACCATCGGTTTGACTACGAAGGATCACATTGCCAAACTCTTCCGTTGATTTCAGACGACCTTTGGTCGTAATGGTTAACTGCAAACGTTGATCTGAACTCAGTGGTGCTGCACCAATTCTACCAGCCGCAGCCTGCAAGTTTTGCGATTCAATCGCTGCAATCACGTCACTTGATGTCATTGAGAAATCAGCAAGCTTTTGCGGATCAATCCAGATACGCATGGAGTAATCACGTACACCAAATACAGAGGCATCACCTACGCCCGGCACACGTTTGAGCTCATCGAGTACATTCAGAGAGACAAAATTACTTAAGAATAATTGGTCATGACTGTCATCTGTTGAACGGAACATAAAGACTTGCAACATATCTGTTGAAACCTTAGATACCGTAACCCCAGTCGAGCGCACTTCCTGAGGTAAACGAGATTCCGCCTGATTCACTCGGTTTTGCACGTTAACCGTATCGATATCCGGATCAGTATCCAAATCGAAGGTTACGTTCAAGGAATATGAACCATCATTAGCGGATGTAGACTTCATGTAAGTCATACCCGTCACACCATTAATGGCATTTTCCAGCGGTTGAGCGACAGACTCTTCCACCGTAAGGGCATCAGCACCAGAATAATTCGCCGTCACTTTCACCGTAGGTGGAGCGATATTCGGGTATTGAGATACTGGAATGACCAGAATTGAAATCAAACCCGCTAGCGTAATTATCAGCGAAATAACGATCGCAAGACGAGGCCTGCGTATAAAGAGATCGAAAATCATGACCGCTTATTCCTTTGTGCTTTTAATGTTGCCAGTAGTGGGCACTGCGCCACTTTGGTCTTCAGCCATTTGCGGGGAGACTTTTCCACCCGGCTTGGCCTTCTGATGACCGCTGATAATGACCTTGTCACCCTCTTCAAGCCCAGAATCAATGACAATCAAAGATCCTTGCTGTTCACCTGTGGTGATGCGTTTAATCACAACTTTATCTTCAGCGTCTACTGCTAAAACATAAGTGCCTTGCTGGTCGAGTAAAAGCGCTGCCTGTGATACCACAAGTTTTCTTTCTGGCTGTTTTCTAATCACAGAAACCTGCACTAATTGCTGGTCAATCAACAGACGATCCGGGTTAGGAATACTGGCACGTACTGTCACCGAATCTGTGGTTGAATTACCTTGTACATTTGTAAATTTGATGGTGCCTTTATGCGCGTAAGTCGATCCATCAGGCAGTTCTAAACTGACATATACGCCGTCTGTTTTTCGTCCCGTTTTACGAATTTCAGTCATTAGCCACTGTGGCACAGGAAAAGAAACATACATCGGGTCTTGAGCAACTAGCGTAACAAGAGCATTACTGTCTGGCCCTACCAGATTACCTACTGAGTAGGTGGTACGACCGACCAAGCCATTCATTGGAGCGGTAATTCTGGTGTAACCCAGATTAAGTTTAGCGCTGCTTAGTTCGGCTTCGCGGACTTGAACGTTTGCCTGCGCTTGCAATAGCGCAGATTGCGCGTCATCCAGAGATGCTTGAGCCAGCGTTCTTTGTTTTACCAGTTTGTTATTTCGATTAAATGTTTGTTGTGCCAACGTCAATGCGGCTTTGGCACTGGCAAGACTTGCCTCTGCCTGACGTACTGTAATTTCAAAAGAGTCTCGCTCTATTTCAAACAGTACCTGCCCTTTTTTGACTTCACCACCTTCAACAAATGATTTCTTTTTCAGGTAGCCTTGCACACGTGCACGAATCTGAACCGTATCTACCGCTTCAACGCGTCCGGTAAATGTTCTCTCTTCCGTGACGTCTTTAAATTTTGCCGCTTCAACAATAACCGTAGCGGGTGGAGGAGCCGCAGCCGGAGCCTTGGTTTCTGCACTGGTACTACTGCCACATCCAGAAAGCAAAAGTGAACCAAAAAGGAAAAGCACGAGAAAGTGCATACGAGTCTTAGCTGAATAGCCGTGTTTAACTGTAGTAGACATTGGAATCATTGTTTATTTGCAAAAAGGGAGCAATCGTACAATACAACGTGAGTTCACACACCCAGAAAAGTATTATGTTTCATTAAATATCTGTAATAAAACTATGCACTGACTGTGCAAAAAAATCGCTTAACGATCATTCATTCATTTAAAATATAAGGTTGGCACCCCCCTACTTATAAGCCGTTTTTTTAAAACGCCTTAAAGTTCTTTAGAAACAACGACCTAAGAAAGTCACTGTAACGAAGCTGTCATCAGAACAGGTTCATTAACTTATCGTAAGGTTTGGGCATGTGTTAACACACATCATGCATCTCATTATCTGCGACCCAGTATCAGCGACTAATTCACGTGCATTAAAATATTAAAGTCCCTGAGATACCTCCAATAATTTTCAGCGCATCTTTTAACGATCCAATACCCGCTTTCGCACTGATGCTTGAGCTTGCAAAGTCACATGCAGCCAACACCTTGGGTTGCATCGATCCCTTTGCCAACGACATCAGTCTTATTTCAGCTGCTGACGCCTGTTTTATGGGACTTTGATCTGCTGTTCCAAAGTTTTCATAGACCGCATCGACGTCGGTTAACATTAACAACATATCTGCACCGATTTTTTTTGCGAGTAACGCACTGGCTTTGTCTTTATCGATAACCGCTTCAATACCGGTGCTTTTACCTTCTTTGTCACGAACGATGGGAATTCCCCCGCCTCCTGCGCAAATCACCACCACATTATTCTTTAGCAATAACTCAATGATTGGAATATCGGGTATTGAAACAGGGTTTGGCGATGGCACCACTCGACGATAACTGTCACCATCTGCGGCGATAGTCCAACCTCTTTTTGCCGCTATTTTTTCTGCTTCCTCTTTGGTGTAGATTGGGCCAACCGGTTTGCTAGGATCCTCGAAAGCCGGATCATCCGGATTCACTTCGATCTGTGTCAAAAGCATCGCTACCTGCCGATCAGAAGGCAAGGCATTCTCAAGTTCTTGTTCAATCAAATAACCAATCATGCCTTCCGTTTCTGCGCCCAAAACATCCAGCGGATAAGCTTCATCTGGCTTGTATGCAGCACCTTGCAACGCCAGCAAACCAACTTGAGGCCCATTACCATGAGTGACCACGACCTGATGCCCTGCCGAGATCACTTCTGCTATGGCTTTAGCAGCAACTTTGGTATTTATGCGCTGGTTTTCCATGGTCAGAGGTTCGCCACGTTTCAGTAGTGCGTTCCCTCCAAGTGCGATCACAATTAACATAATTAATCTCCCATCATCGATACTAGAACGGCTTTTATAGTATGCATGCGGTTTTCAGCCTGATCAAAAACAATGGATGCTTCAGACTCAAACACCTCGTCTGTCACCTCCATACTATCGAGACCGAATTTTTCTTTCATTTCCATACCGACTGTGGTGTCGGTGTTATGAAATGAGGGTAAACAATGCATAAATTTGGTATTGGGGTTACCCGTTTTTTGCATGAGTTCTGTGTTTACCTGATACGGACTTAACAAATCAATTCTTTGCTGCCATTTTTCAGCGGGCTCTCCCATTGACACCCAAACGTCCGTGTAAATAAAATCACAGTCTTTCACCGCCTCATCGGGGTTATCGGTGACCAGCAATTTAGCGCCCGTTTGATTAGCGACAGATTGCGCATAGTCGATGATTTCTGCTTGTGGCCAACAGGCTTTGGGTGCACACAAACGCACATCCATACCCAGCTTAGCGCCACCAATTAGTAAGGAATCACCCATATTATTTTCGGCATCACCGATAAAACAGTATCTGATTTGGCTCATCGGCTTTTCACTGTGTTCGCGCATCGTTAAAGCATCAGCCAAAAACTGTGTAGGGTGATATTCATTGGTGAGCCCATTAAAAACCGGCACCCCAGAAAATTCAGCGAGTTGTTCAACAATGTCCTGACCGAAGCCACGATACTCAATACCGTCGTAAATTCTGCCTAACACTCGCGCGGTATCTTTAATCGTTTCTTTATGACCTATATGGGAACCTGTTGGACCCAGAAAAGTGACATTAGCGCCTTGATCATAAGCCGCAACTTCAAACCCTACACGTGTTCGTGTCGAGTTTTTTTCGAAGATAAGCGCAATGTTCTTGCCTTTTAAGCGCTGTTGTTCAGTTCCTGTATATTTTGCGGTCTTTAGATCCGCTGAAAGCTTGAGTAAAAATTTGAGTTCAGTAGGACTGAAATCTCTAACGGTTAGTAAGCTTCTATTGCGTAAATTAAATGGCATTTCTATTTCCTTGTTCGAGCATTCGAACATCTATCACCTTCACACACTTCATTCCTTTAATAAAAAGTTGGAATAAAGTGTGCGAATTCAACCTGTAAGTTAATTTTTGAGAATCACTTAAAAAATCGGATCGCGTTGAATAGGACAAGTCATACAATGCGCGCCACCACGGGCACGTCCTAACTCTGAACCTTTAACGGTAATCACTTCAATACCAGCCTGACGTAATTTATCGTTGGTAAATGTATTGCGTTCATACCCAATGACTACACCCGGTTCTAATGCAAATACATTATTGCCGTCATCCCATTGCTCGCGTTCGCGTTCATAGCTATCACCACCGGTTGCTACTATCTGAAGTTCTTTAACATCCAGACATTCTGCGGCTACTTCAAACAAGGATTTTGACTCTTCACGAATATCGATCGTGTCTTTTGCCTCACCTGGACGTAAGGAATAGCATTTGATGGTTGAAGCCACTTCGATGTAGCTGGTCGCAATATCGTGATCACATAAACTAAATACAGTATCCAGATGCATTGCTGAACGCGCTTTAGGCATTTCACATGCAACTACGCGCTGTGCCGCACCTGATTTAAATAAGGATTTAGCAACCTGCCCCACAGCTTGTGGCGTTGAACGTTCACCCATTCCAATCAATACTGCACCGTTACCGATTGGCATAACATCGCCGCCTTCCAAAGTCGCAGGACCGTGATCGATATCCGGATCGCCCCACCAGATGTTCATCTGGTTTAGCTTAAACAGCGGATGGAAATGATAGATGGCAGCCATCAACAAGGTTTCTTGTCGACGTGCCTGCCAATGCATTGGATTGAGGGTTAGACCGTTGTAAATCCAGCAACTGTTGTCACGGGTAAAAATCATATTGGGCACGGGTGGAATCACAAACCCTTCTGAACCCAGATAATTTCCGAACATGCCATGTTGCTTAAAAGGAAGGTCGTGAACCGCAATACCACCGATGAGAAATTGAGCCAGATCAGCATCACTCATCTCATTTAGCCAACCTCGTAATTCATCAATCATGCCGACTCCGACATGGTCTTCGGTGATACGTCGATCTAATACCCAGGCTCGTCCCTGCGGTAATGAAAGAACTTCAGCAAGTAACTCATGAACATCGAGTACTTCTACCCCGCGTTCTGTCATTCGATCACAGAATTCAGCGTGGTCTTTTTTTGCCTGATCTATCCAAAAGACATCATCGAAAAGGAGATCATTACAATTCATCGGTGTTACACGGGTGTGTGCCAAACCAGGTCGACAAACAATCACTTTATGTAACTTTCCAACTTCGGAATGTACGCCTAGCGTTTCTGTTATGTTATTAGACATTTTGTTTACCTTTTATTTACCTTTGTTTGTTTGAATACTTGTTAGAAAATATTTTGTTTGAATATTCGTTTAAGTATTTATTTAAATAGTCATTAGATTGTTAAGGATCAGGCCATCGCGCCAAAGCTCAGTACAGCCATAATCAAAATGGAAAGAATGAGCAATAAAGGCCAAACAAACTTCAACCACTTTTCATAAGACACCCGACCTATTGCAAGACCACCAACCACAACCGCTGATGTTGGAGTCACCAAATTGACAAGACCACAAGCAGACTGGAATGCAGTCACAACGAGATCACGACCTACACCGGAAAAGTCCCCAAGTGGCGCCATGATGGGCATACTTAATACTGCTAGACCTGAAGTTGAAGGAACAAAGAATGAAAGCAATACTTCAATCCAGTACATGATGTTGATGAAGAGAATATTGGAAAAGCCTTTAATCGCCTCTGCTGAGGTATTCAAAATGGTATCGGTCATGTGACCTGCATCCATTATCACGACAATGCCGCGCGCAACTCCGATAATTAAGGCAACCCGAAGAAGGTCACGAGCGCCATCAACAAATGAGTCTGTGAAACCTTTTTCACCTACCCTGCCGATCACACCGATGATGAGTGAAGAGGCAAGAAATAGAACGGCCATTTTAGCCATCCACCAGCCTTGTGTTGCCACCCCCCAAACCATGATTCCGAAGGTCGCGATAAACACCACTAAAATCAGTTTATGCGTGGTGGTTAGAACCGCATCAGGTGCTGCTGCAAATTTCAGGAAATGGTCTTTATTACTTTCTTGCTGTTCTGCAACCAGTGATTTTGAAGGGTCTTTACGTACGCGTTCCGCATACCACATCACATAAGCGGTACAAATCAACCAGCCGACACCCAGAATAATTAATCGCAAGTCCATGCCTTCGGTAAAGGGAATTCCCGCAGCATTTGCCGCAATAGTGGTAGAAAATGGATTGATCGTAGAGCCCAAAACACCGATGCCCGCTCCTAATAAAATGACCGCGACACCGGTTAAAGCATCATAGCCAGCGACGATCATAATTGGGACAATCAATATATAGAACGCCATTGTTTCCTCTGCCATGCCGTAGGTAGTACCCCCAGCGGCGAACAGCGCCATCATGATCGGTATCATCCATTTCTCATGGCCTTTCAGAGCAGCCATGGCGCGTGCAATCCCAGTGTTTACAGAACCTGTTGAATTGACAACACCCAAAAAACCACCCAGAACTAATACGAACATAACCACATCAATCGCATTGGCTGTACCAGAATCTGGATCGTAGAAACCCTTTATCGGTGCCATCAAAACATCAAAGATACCTTGAGGATTAGCATCTACTGCGTGATAGGTTCCAGGTACTGGAAGATCTTTACCGACTGACTCACTCGCAACACGATCGAATTCACCTGACGGCACTATCCAGGTCAGCGCTGCCATAACGATAATCAAACCAAAAAGAATCGTGAGTGCACTCGGGAATTTGGATTGAATGGCACTGACTAAGCCGGCTTTATCATTGGCTGTGGAGGGAGTACTTTCTGTTGAAGTAGTCATTTGAATATCCTCTAAAGTTTTGTAAACACAAATAAAAATAATTTTTAACAACTTGTGATGACAAACTTTATTCTCCGGGGAGAGGCTTTACTATTCGTAAATGTGCGTATTAAAGTACGTACTTTGCACAGATATAGTGCATTTGAATTACGTACTAGACGGCAGAATGCGCCAAGCCTTTTTTCAAGATTGTTTCAAAGACGTATTCCAAGAAGATTACAAAGAGTTATGCAGTAGGACACTTATTCTTTGCTAGAAAAAACCCGTATAAGTGGGGGGGTGCCTTTTGTTTTAAACTAGATCTGGACTAGATTTAAACCTGATGGAAACCAGGTTTTAGACGGAGCTTTCGACGAGGTTTCCGGCAAAGCTATCAATAAAAAAAACAAATAGAACGCACAAAAAAATGTACATCAAATATTGTCAAAGCCATGAGGGACTTACTATTCAGGATACGCGCTAACAACTTCTTTTTTTAAGCTCGTTATCTGAGTTAGCTAGGTCTGACAATATTTGATGCACTGACTGCCTTATTCAATGACTAAATTACTAAATCTCTAAGCTATCAAATCACTGTGCGTTTAACTTACGTTGCATCCAGCCCATGTATAACAAAGCCCAGCCATCAAAAAACAGACTGATAGATATATACAAACCAACAATCAACAGTGTTGATTCAGGCCAACCGACCAGAAATAAGATGGCGAGAGCTAATGAAGTGACGCCGTTAAATATCATCCAACCCCAACCTACTAATGGCCGTAACATATAAGCAAAGGTGAAGCTGCCGATGGCATCGATAATGAGATAAATCACTAGCAATACGCCAATTGCTGCAACCCCATCCAAAGGGTAAAACAACATAACACCACCGGTGATTAGCAACATCAATGGTTTCACCCATTGAGTCCAACCGTATAACTTGTATTTAAAGGTATGCACCAGCCAGAAAATACTGCCTACCATTAATAAACCGGCAATAAATATTGTCGCCTGCAATGCCATGATTTCAGGGAGTAAAACGCCAATACACCCAAGCGCTATCAGTAATATCCCTGTAATAACGGAGAAGCTACCAAATTTTGGCAGTGTTGCCATAACCTCCAGTTGTTGCTGATGAATGTCTCCATCGTGTGTTTCGTGACTGTTTATTGATATATGTTTCATGATCTTGTCCTTAAAAATGCACCTAAAAATACTTCTTAAAATATTCCTAAAATGTTAGAAAAATACACTTAAGACATGTTTATATAATGATACTTATTCACATATTGAAACAGTCGATGTTGTACGTAATTTTGCTGTGGAAAATACGTACAAAGTCACCCCCCTACTTTGGGGCACTTTTTTGCAGTACTTTTTTCTGCCGTAATTCTTCTTTTGCAGGACTTCTTTTTTGACATAACTTATTTGAAAGAAAACGAAAGCCCCATATAAACAATAAAATATATAAATCGCGTAAACGTATTCCATCAGACGTAACTTCTTTGAAAAAAACTGAATTCCTTTGACTTATATCCACAAGTCGTCACTGACTTCGTTGTTATTATTAGGAACTTCTGTTTTAGAACTGTAAATCTACATACAAAAACACTGAGAAAAATGCCTAGAAATAAACTCGTACAAACAGTGAATAATCAAACACGCGATAATGTCTTTGAAAACATAGCGGACCATCTGCCGGGAATGGTTATTCGTTGCTTGAATAATAAACAGTGGGATATGTTATTTATCAGTCGTGGGGCTTACGAACTGACAGGCTATACCGCTGAAGAGTTGTTGTCAGAAAATGGTCAAAAATTCTCTTTATTGATTTATGAAGAAGATAAGGCACGCCTTTGGCAAGAAGTACAAACAGCCATCAAACAGAAAAAACCTTTCGAAGTTATTTATCGTTTTAACAGTAAAAATGGCGAACAGAAATGGGTCATGGCGAGAGGCCAGGCTATCTACACGGATAAGTACTATGAGAATCCCAAAGCCGCTACTTCTGAACTCATTCTAGAAGCTATCCTGCTTGATATTACCCAACAAAAACAGATCGAACTTGAACTAAGGCAAAACAAAAAACTACAGCGCAGTATTCTGGATTATTCTATTGAAGGCATTGTGATCCATCGCGACGCGAAGCCTCTGTTTGTCAATAAATCATTTTTAAAGATGCTTGGGTACGACAGTTATCTTGAATTATTAAGACTCGGTTCCATCATCTCTTTGATTTCACCGCCATTCCGTGAACGCATGATAACTTTCGCAGAAGCGCGATTGAAAGGTGAATATGCCCCCGAAGAATATGAGTTTGAAGCCTTACATAAAGATGGCTCAAAACGCTGCATGGAAATTAAATCAAATGTAATTGACTGGCATGGTGAGCCGGCCATTTTAAGCACCTTATTTAACATCACTCAACGAAAAAGAGCCTTGCAACAAGCCAAACAACAACGTGAGCAATTAGCGCATACCAATAGGTTAAATATGATGGGTGAAATGACGGCGGGTATCGCGCACGAACTGAATCAACCGCTCACAGCTATTGCCAGTCGTTGTGCCGCCGCAAAAAACAGAATGAACAGCGAGAATCCAGATCTGGAAAAGGTCAAAGAAGCGCTCTCCAGTATTGAAGAACAAGCACTGCGCAGTGGCAAAATTATTCAGCAATTGCGCGCAATGGTTAAAAGCAATAACTCTCATCTGCAAAGAATAAACATCAACGAGCTACTGGATACCTGTCTTAACTTTTTCAAAATGGAAGGTCTGTTTCATAGCGTCGATATCATCACCAATATTGCTCCTAACCTGCCAGAGGTAAAGGGTGACCCGATTCAGATACAACAAGTAGTATTAAACCTGATTCACAATGCCAACGATGCGATGCAACACATCCCCAAGGATGAACGCTGTTTAACATTAACCGCCTTACAACATGACGATAGTGCTGTTCAAATTTCTGTGAGTGATTGCGGAGAAGGTATCGAAAAAGAACAGGAGACCAAGCTATTTGACTCTTTCTTTACCACCAAAAGCACCGGTATGGGCATGGGTTTATCCATTTGTCGTACGATTATCGATTCGCATAATGGACAACTATGGTTTAGCCGAAACCCCGAACAAGGCATAACGTTTCGTTTTACTCTGCCTATTCATACCGCTAAAGAAGAGTCTAAAAATCAAACTGATAACATTGAGTCGAGGGAATTATAATGACTAATCAAACACAGACTGTATTTATTGTCGACGATGATCAAGCCGTTCGAGATTCATTGGCAGATTTAATGGATTCAGTCGGTATCAACGTAGAAACCTATGCCACCGCCAATGATTTTCTGGGACAATATACTTCTGATCGTATGGGTTGTCTGATACTGGATATACGTATGCCCGGCATGAGTGGTTTGGAGTTACAACAGGAACTGATTCGACGTGATACTGTGTTACCTATCATCTTCATCACGGGTCATGGTGATGTACCGATGGCGGTTCAGGCAATACAGGCCGGCGCATTAGATTTCATACAGAAACCGTTTCGCGACCAGGATTTACTTGATCGTGTGAATCACGCATTGAAAAGTTGTGATTCTCAACAGAATAATCAGCAACAAACGCAATCTGTCAAAAAACATATTCATAACCTTACACCGCGAGAGCATCAGGTCATGGAAATGATTGTTGAAGGTAAAGCCAATAAAGTGATTGCGATTGACCTTGGTTTGAGCCAACGCACTATTGAGGTACATCGCAAGAATGTGATGCAAAAACTGGAAGCGCGCTCATTGGCTGAATTGGTAAGAATTGTGACTCAAACCGGACTGGCTTAAGACACCCCCCTACTTTAGGGGCGTTTTTTATGAGTTTATTTAGCGCGTACTAAAAACCAGATCGAATAGAAAATGTGCTATCAGACCTGATTATCCTGGTTAAGGCTATCCTGATTATGATTGTCTTAATCTAATCTGCTACTTTCTCAAATTGATCCATTGCTTCGATCACATGTGTGGCATACATAACGCTGGGTCCACCACCCATAAGAACAGCAACGCCTAGCGCATCGGTTATCTCTGCGCGCGTAGCACCTGCTTTCATCGCATCATGAGTGTGAAACGCAATACAACCGTCACAACGAGCTGTTACTGCTATAGCTAATGAAATAAGTTCTTTAGTTTTAGTATCTAAAGCACCATTAGCAGAACCTGCCGCATGAAGCGCACCAAAGGCTTTCATGACATCTGGTTGGTCTTGAGATAAAACACCCATATTGCCTTGAATTTTTTCCAACTGTTGTGGGTAGGTTAATGTGCTGGGTAGTTCACTAGTCATTTTAATCTCCTTAATTTCACTAATTTTTGTGTTCTGGTTTCTGGGTTTAAGTACTTATTAAGCACCCTCTATCATCACCATTAATTTTAATACCAGGCAAAGATCCGTTTATTGAGATAGGTTATGAAATTAAACGTTTGTTGTATTTAAAGGTGTATTTAAAGCTGTTTTTTTGATGTCTTTTTCTAATGTATTCATTCATTTGAAAATAGTGAATACAAGAAAAGGAAGTTAAAGAAAGATAAAGAAATGAAAGGCACCCCCCTACTTTGAATGATATTAGGTTTTTGTTTTCTAAAAACCTAAATAGAGCCGAGCTTGCAAGACAAAAGCTTTAGCTGACCCTTTAGGGTGAGGCGTAGCCGAATAATTTATGCAGAGCTAGGGTCTTTTTATTTCGCCGTTTGAAATAACCAAAAGAACTTATTAAGAGGCTACTGCTTGGCTGAAGCCATACGAAATCCATATCGAAGTATCACAAGACATGATCAAACAACCCTGTTTCATATCGATCAAATTACCTCAGCCCTATTCGCAAAATACGTAACTGCATACGCACATCTACGGATTAAAAACGGCTGTATTTAACCTTACAATCTCTACTGAAAGTAACTTAGAGATATAAGGAAATAACATGAAAAAGTTAGCAATAGCGGTATGTGTTTTGGCGGCAGTTAATCTCACTGCGTGTACACAATACAAAAGCATGAAACATGAGAAGCAAAAAGAGTATCTGATTGAGGATACAATTAATGCGACAGATCCAAGTGATCGTGCAGCGATCATCACCAGTAAAATGGTTGAAGCGCTCGGACTGAATGAAGCGCAAAGAGTTAAAGTGGCTCTGCTCAACGAAGACTTTTCAAATCGTTATAGTGTTCTTGCTGCGTCTAACAACCCTAAAATCAACAAACGTAAAGAATTTATCAAACTCACCGACGAGAAGAACCAAGAACTTAAAAAGGTTTTTAATAATGCTCAGGTGACAAAGTGGAATGAAATCCGAAAAGAATTTTGGGATGAATACCGCATGCTTTAACAACACGAATTCTTACAGTAATAGCAATCAGCACACACCAAGGTTTTTGGTGTGTGCTGATTTTTTATAGATGAAAGCTTCTTTAATCAGTACTTTTTTAATTAATACTATTTGTAATTAATACTATTTGTAATTAATTAAAGACAGATAAGTAATAACGCTAAACTATGCTTTCTTCTTTTTTTTCTTGTTACCTGACATCGCTTCAAAGCTTGCAATAATATCGAGCAACTCATTAGTTATGATGTCTTGACGCGCCTGGCGATACTCGCCACCCAATTCCTCTATGTGTTCATCCAGATTTTTCTCCGCAGCTTGCATCGCAGTGAGACGACTGCCGTGTTCAGCCGATTGACTCTCGGCACAGGCACGAAACAGTGAGATGAAAAAGTATTGGTTTAGTAATGATGAGAGTAATGACTCTCGGTTCATTGTATAGGTTGGTAAACTCCTGCCTGGCCAGTCCTTGATATTAAAATTGCTAAATTGGTCTAATTGTAACGGCAATAAATGAAATTTAGTTGGATGGTATGAAGCTCTATTTTTAGGTCGATTGTGATACAGAAATAGATTTTTTATCCCTGATTTTTCACGCCAGCTATCGATATACATCAATATTTGCTGAACACTCGAGGCTATCTGATTGGCTGTTCCCGGTAAGGTTAGTACCTCATCAACCGGTTGTCCTGCACGTTCTAGTAAATCCCCTGCCCGTAAGCCCAAACAAAGCACTTTAGGCTTAACGCAACTCGGCAAGGTTTTGAAATGCTTCAGCATATAGCCTGTAACATCTTCATTAAAGCGACCACACATACCATGATCTGACCCAAAGACCACGGCAGCCATGCCACCGTTAAGTGAAGGCACGATATGTCTTGGATTGAGCTCATCACGCATCACAACACGCAAGCCGAGTTCTACGGTATGCCAATAGTCTGTCAGTGATTCAATAGACTGTTCATACTGATGAATATTCGACGCAGACAAGGCTTTCATGGTTGCAACTATATTGTGCAACCCTTCCATGCTTTTGATTTGTTCTTGTAAGCGTTCAGGCGTTTCCATGACTTTTTATCACTGTTTGATAATCCCGCTGAGAAAATCTACTAACGACTGCCAATCTTCATCACTGAGCTTTTCACCAGATTCGATTTTCGTCGCAAGTGGCTTCATCTGTTGTTGAAGTGCATCGGCAATCTTTTTCTGTGTTACTGATATTTGGTTCAGTGCCAGCCCATCGAACAAGCCCTCATTCACCGCTTTGAGCATCGCTATTTGCTGAATAACCGTGAGTGGCTGATGATCGCCCTGCTTTAACACCTCACGCACGCGTCGACCACGATTAATCGCCGCCTGACTGGCGTCATCAAGACGCGTTGCAAAGCGTGCAAACGATTCGAGCTCTTCAAACTGTGAATAGGCGAGTCTAAGATCACCCGCGACAGCTCTGTATGCTGGCAATTGTGCCTTGCCTCCCACACGTGAAACTGATTTACCAGTATCCACTGCTGGCAACAATCCCTTACGAAATAACCCTGGTGATAAGTAAATCTGGCCATCGGTAATCGAGACCAAATTAGTCGGGATATAGGCGGAAATGTCTTCTGCCTGGGTTTCAATAATTGGCAACGCAGTAAGAGAACCACCACCCAATGCTTCACTCAATTGGGTAGAGCGTTCAAGCAAACGTGAATGTATGTAAAAGATATCACCGGGAAAAGCTTCGCGTCCCGGAGCGCGTCTCAATAGCAACGACAATTCGCGATAAGCACGCGCATGTCGGATCAAATCATCGTAAACAATCAGTACGTGTTTACCCTGATCACGAAACCATTCAGCCATGGTAGTGGCTGCATACGGTGTCATATATTGTAATCCTGGCTGATCTTCACCTGAAGTAACAACCACGATAGTTTGTTCTAACATCTCCGCGTCGCGCAGCGTTTCAACGACTCTGGCAACCGCTGTACCGCGTTGTCCTATGGCACAATAAATACAGATCATGCCTGTGCCGCGCTGATTGATAATGGTATCCACTGCCACCGAGGTTTTTCCCGTTTGGCGATCACCTACGATTAATTCACGCTGACCATGACCAATTGGAATTAACGCATCTATGGATTTAATACCCGTTTGTAAAGGCACCTTTACTGGCGCCCTTTCCATAATTTTGGGGGCTTCGCGCTCCATTGGCATACGCGTGTGAATATTTAACGGAGAACCACCATCCAGCACATTACCAGTAGCATCGATAACCCGCCCCAATAAGGCATCACCCACAGGTGTATCGGCGATATGGCCGGTTCGTTTGACCGATGCTCCTGCTTTAATTAAAGGATCATCAGCCAGTAAAATTACGCCTATCTCATCTTCCCCAAGATCAATCGCAATACCGGGCACGTTTCCCGGAAATAACAGAATTTCTTCAGCCTGCGTTTTGGGTAAACCTTCCACGTGAGCAATGCCACCTCCGACAAAAGTGATAATACCCGTTTCGGTTAGAATCAAATCAGAAGAAGGTTTAGATAGAGCCTCGTCATACATTGACTCTACTTGGCCAAGTGTTTGCTTGAGGTTTTGTTTCAGGCTTTGTTTCAGGCTTTGTTTCAAGTCGCTTTGCTCTAAATTCGCATCAGTCATTGGTCTTAGACTCATAGTCAGAATTATAATTAAGGCTTTTTAATAAGCGTTGATCAAAATCTTTCAAGTACTCATCGATATTCCAGCCTACCTGGTATCCACCGGTATCCAGAGAAATCCCGCAGAGCAAATCACTCGATACTGTGTAATTCACGTTGGCGGAATCGTTAATATTTTTATGGATGGCTTGTGTGATTTTTTGTTTCATCGGCGCTTCAAGTTCAAAAGCGCTAACGATATGAAAATCGCTGGTTGAGGCTTTTAGATGCTTCAATAAATCATCATCCAGATCGTGCAAACGCTTCAGAAATACGGTGATAATCTGTATTTCGAGTGAGGAATCAGATAAGTCAGAAAATACCCGTCGCCCAGTATCCTGAATCGCTTTTACAGTCGTTTTACTCAAATCATCAAGATAATTCTTTTGCTCTTGGTGCAAGTGTTTTTGCCACAATTCCTTTTGCTGCTGTACATCTTTACGCGCAGCTTCTTCCAGCGCGAGACGTTTCTCTTGCGCTGCCGCTTCAGCTTCTTGCATCAACTTTGTTTTGTCTTGTTCCAGAGCTGCAATTTTATTTTCGTAATCCTGCATGGTTAATTGCGCTTTATGATCACGATCTTTGGCTTCATTGATATTATCCGCGATACCTTTCTGGCGTCGATCCATTGCATCAATGATTGGCTTATAAAGAAAACGCTTTAACAGCCATACCAGAACCAGAAAGTTGACGATCTGAGCACTAACTGTCAACCAGTCGATTTCCATCTCAGTTGCCTGCTGCCGTTTTTGCGAATTCCCAGAAAGGGTTTGCGAAGATCAGAATCATTGAAACCACAAAACAATAAATAGCCACTGATTCAATCATCGCCAATCCCACAAACAGTGTTCGGGTAATGGTGCTAGAGGCATCTGGTTGCTGGGCAATGGCACTCAAAGCCTGAGAAACGGCACGTCCCTCACCGAGTGCAGGCCCTACTGAGCCGATTGCGATTGTTAGACCTGCCGTAATTATTGAGGCTACGGCGATGATGCTAAAACTGTCCATTTTTATTCTCCTTTCTAAAGTTAATTAGGATTTGATTCGGGTTTAATGTCTGATTCACTGGGCTTTTTTGGCTCGTCAGAATTTTTTGTTTTATTGATCGCACTGGCTCTGGTTTTATCATGGGCAGCTGTTGCCGATGCAATGTAAACCATCGCCAGCATGGCAAAGATATATGCCTGAACAGTACCAGTGATAAGTCCCAGCAATTGCATAACCAGTGGAAAGAAAAACGGAGTTAGACTCAATAAAATGCCGACAATCACTGTGCCACTCATAATGTTGCCGTATAGCCTGACAGCCAGAGAAATAGTGCGTGTAAGTTCACCAATGATATTAAATGGCATCATCAGAATGGTTGGCTGGATATATTGTTTTAAGTAGCCACCGATTCCATCATTCGCGATACCAAATAAAGGCACGGCGACAAACACGCTTATTGCGAGCGCAGTGGTTGTTGATAATGAGCCAGTAGGAGCAACAAAACCGGGGATATTCTCCAACAAATTAGAGCTCAAAATATAGAGAAACAAGGTGCCAATAAATGGCAAGTATCGACTAGAATCCTTTCCACTTGCATCGCTGATTTGATCATTAATGGTAGTAACGATGACTTCTAGTAGATTCTGCCAACGAGGAATTTCTGCCTCAATCGTCAGTTTTCGGGTAATTATCCATGAACCACCCACCAACACAAACATGACGACCCATGTAAAAACCATAGTCTCATTGATATGCAGCCATTCCCACTGCCACAAAATTGATTGATCAGGGGTGATATTCATATCGGTTTTGCTGTATCAACTCTATCAACTGCAGCTACCGTTGCAGCTTGTTTTACAGATTGATTTACAGGCTCTGGCTTGTATTTTCTGGTGAGAATAAAGCGAACCACGATAAGTCCTAATAGCGCGATCAACAGTCCCTGCCAACCAACATTGCGCATGATCAGATAAAAAATGAACATCACAAAAGCCATGCGTAAGATCAAACTGGATAGCATTAATAATGCGGGATTATTACTTATTGTTAATTTTTTTAGCGTTAACCAAAGCCCGAAAAAATAGACAAATCCAGCAAATCCACCCACTAAAAAAGCCATAAGCCAAGCTGACCAGTTTGCAAATGTATTTATCGCTTCTAAATTTATAGATTCAATCATCATTGTTACTTTCCTTTTTCACCCAAACCCAGGCATTGATACAACCCGCTATTAAGCCAATAATGAGCAGATTTAATGTCCATGAAACTGGCCCAGGCCAGTGCTTGTCAATCCATACGCCCAATGCAACTCCTATCAACGTAGGAACGACCACAGCCCACCCGACAAGACCAAACATTCCCAGACCAAACCACACAGAATGATTTTTTTCCCGTTGCGCACGCAATTTAAGGTCTGCCTTGCGATCGACAGATTTCTCAAAATGTTCCTGCGGTTTTGGTTTTTGATTAGCCATAACGTTGTTTTTCGAGTTGAATTAAGTTGCGCATGACCCCTGCCTCTAAACGTGCCAAAGCACTACGGGTAATTCGTTGTTGTTCATCAAGCAAAATAAAATGTTCCTTAACCAGATGATGGAGTTGCTCAAGATCATCACCACGAACGGCATTGAAAACGGATACCAGAACCTGATTGCCGTGTTTGATCAATGTCCCGATATCGACGGCGACATATTGTTCCTTTGCTTGTTCCTTTGCATTGTTGTGATCACTTTCTTGTGAGCCTTTTTGCGTATCTTGTTGAGTAAAGGTAAGAATGCCCGGCACCAGCGCTGCAACAAAATCGATGTGATTAGGAAGCAGACAAAAGCTACCGTTTTGGGCTTCAGCGACAACTTTTGTTACCTGTTCTTCCAGTAACACTTTTGTTGGCAATAACAACTTCAAGGTCAAAGAAGTCTGATTAAGTGAGTTCTCTGCAGCTGCACTCTCAGTACTTGTACTTTCCGTATTTGCATTGTCTGCAGCAGCTGACTGAATCATGACTTTTTCACAGCCTCATCGATTGAGCCAATCATGTATAAAGCCTGTTCTGGGTAGTCTGCAAACTCATCTGCAAGAATACGTTCACAACCTTCGATAGTGTCTTCAAGCGAGACAGTTCGCCCGGTGTTACCCGTAAATTGTTCCGTGGTATGAAAAGGTTGTGTTAGAAAACGTTCTAAATGACGTGCCCTGCTGACTACTTTGCGATCCTCAGTCGATAATTCCTCGACGCCCAGCATCGCGATAATATCTTTGAGATCTTCATATTCAGCCAATGAGCTTCGTACAGACTGAGCCACATCAAAATGACGTTGTCCAACCACACCGGGACTTAGCATTTTAGAATTGGACTGCAGTGGATCCATCGCCGGATAAAATCCCTGCGATGCGCGTTTACGGGATAACACCACAGACGCAGAGAGATGCGCGAAGGTATGCGTTGCCGAAGGATCAGTCAGATCATCTGCAGGAACATATACTGCCTGCACTGAGGTAATCGCCGCCGATGCTGTACTACAAATGCGTTCTTCTAGTTCAGACAACTCAGAAGCCAAGGTAGGCTGATAGCCAACGCGTGAGGGAATACGCCCCATCAAGCCAGATACCTCGGTGCCTGATTGAATGAAACGAAAAATATTATCAACCATCAACAATACATCACGCTTCGCCACATCTCTGAAATATTCAGCGACACTTAAAGCTGCATGCCCTACACGAAAACGAGCTCCCGGAGGCTCATTCATTTGGCCGAAAACTAAAGCCGTATTTTGCAACACGCCCGCTGCATCCATTTCACGATAGAGTTCTTCAGCCTCACGGCTGCGCTCACCGATTCCACAAAACAGGCTGATGCCCTGATATTGTCCTGCGGTATTATTGATAAGCTCGGTAATAAGTACCGTTTTACCGACACCCGCACCACCAAATAAACCTGACTTTCCACCACGTTCCAACGGAGCCAATAAATCAATGGCTTTTATACCTGTCATAAACACTTCTTGCTTAGTGACTCTTTCAGATAGTGGTAATGGTGCTTTATGGATGGAGCTAAAATGCTTTGTTTTAAAAGGTTCGCCGTTATCTACTGGCTGACCAAACACATTGATCATCCGTCCCAATAACTCTTCACCAACAGGAACTTGCAAAGGTCCACCCGTATCAATAACTTTGGTGCCCCTTGCTAAGCCTCTGGTAGCGGCTAATGCTATACACCTGACTACCGTTTCACTCACATGAGTTTGCACCTCAAGCATCAACGGAAAATTTTCACCAATGTCTACACTTAGTGCTTGACGACGCGCGGGTAAAGCCCCTGCAAAAGAAACATCAACAACGCTTCCGTGAACCGCATGGATATGCCCCACTTTTAATGAACTTTCAGGTTTAGATGTGTCAGTTTGTGTAGTCATTTTATGGGTTGTTTATTACCTAATAAGTCAATCTGTATATCGGTATTTATGTCTCGTAAAAATTGAACGAGTTTTCAAAACTAATTTCGGGAAATCTGTTAGCAACAAATTCCCCGAAAATATTTTGGTCGTTAATCTACTTTCACTTTATGTCGCTTGGTGGCTTCCACTTTAGGAATTGTTACCTCCAACATACCGTCCTTAAATTTCGCTTTGGCTTTGTCGCCGACTACTTCACAGGGCAAAGGTAACGTTCGTGAATAACTTCCACTGCTAGTCTCACGACGGTAATAGTCACCTTTCTCTTCTTCCTTATCATGCTGAACACTACCCTTGATGGTAATGCTGTTATTGGTAACCGATAGATCAACATCTTCCTTTTTCATTCCCGCGACTTCTGCTCGAACCAGAACTTCATCATCACGATCTATAATATCCACCGATGGAGATTGGGTATTAAGCAGACTTGGAAAGTTTCCCCATGACGGAAAGTTGTTCTGAAAACGATTCATCCACTGTGCCGGAAACATATTTTCAAACCATTGGTCCATGTCTTTGCTTGAAACTGGCCAAGCCATCTCAGAACCCTTACTTTTTTGCATAGGTTTAGTTAACGTTTTATCTTCGTTTTTCATCTGATTTCTCCCTAATTAAAAGTTAGTAGGTATATGCAATTTATTGCAGTGACATAGTCTCACCAAGTGAGCGTATTTGTGAATCCGTAGATAAACGTATCTGGGGTGTGGGATATACTTAGATAAATTAAAAAAACAATACAAATGAGAAGATCAGGTAAACAGAAAACTCTTAATTCCAGTCAAAGCCATCTGCGCCCCCATGACGACCAGAATAAATCCCATGAATTTCAGAAAAATTCGTTGTCCTCGCTCGCTCACTCTTTTTTCCACCCAAACCGAAGCGGAAAGAACAATAAACATCAGAACAGCCTCGGTAACCACTGCCAATGTCACACTGATATGGCCCATTACCGTAGGATTATGGGCAGCCAAAGTCATCACTGTCGCTATCGAACCTGGACCTGCAATCAATGGCATCGCAAGTGGTACTAACAATTGATCCGTTTCATCATCTTGAAGGCTTTCATGCTGTACGTGCGTCGGCCTGCCCTTCATCATTTCCAGCCCCATTAACAAAACGATAAGACCACCACCCGCCTGAAATGCAGATAATGAAATGCCAAATAGTTTTAATAAACCACTTCCTGCCAATGTTGCAACGAACAGGATGGTGAAAATATACAATGAAACGCGTAAAGCGGCGTATCTTCGTTTAACTGGGTCGACATCTCCCACAAGCGCAAGAAAGACTGGTGCAGCTCCCAATGGATTTGAGATTGCCACAATGGCAATAGTCGCTTGAATAAAGTGTTCTATATTTGCGGAGAATACGCTGTTCATGGTTAGGTTACTTTTTAGATTAAACGACTAATAAATCGTATTCTTAAGCGGCATCTGCATGCACGACCAGAACGTCACACGGTGCTTTTTGCTGTACTTTTTTGGTATCAAGCTCTGGTGAAATGGATACACTATTTTCTTCGTGTTCTCCCATAATAACGAGATCAGCCTTGATATCTCGGGCAACCTTTATGATCACATCCTCAGTTGATTCCTTAGACAAAGTGATCATGGGTATCATCCGCAAAATGGGAATTGAACGCGCAAAAGCTTCAAGACGCTGGCGATTGTCAGCAATGATATTTTTACTGAGATCTTCGTCTTTACTGGATTCCAGGGTTTCGTTAGCCTGAGTGTTTTCCTGCGGATACTCCTTCACCACATGCAACAAGGTAATTCTTGCGTTGAAATGGCCTGCAAGAGTAACGGCTTTTCGTGCGACAACTTCACTGAATTTCGAAAAATCTGTGGTCAGTAAAATGTGTTGATAAGCTTTCATTTTATTTTTCCACTGTCTCCTATATAAATTTCTAACCATCGATTCGATTAAATCGACGCCTCCTTCATTCGCTAATTACTAATCACTAATGATTTTTTGTTCGTTCTTTTTAATGAATTATCAGATATATACAGTAAAGACTAAATGCGGAGTTATTCGTAGATGCGGTGTGGAAACTACTTAGTTTTCACTACCGACTATCTGGAAAGGGAATTTCTGGAATGAAATTGGCACCCCCCTACTTAGAGGCGTTTTTTTTTTGTATGTTTTTTTGTATGTTTTTTTTACTTCATCATTACGCATGAATTACATATTCAAAACTACGTAGTTATCACAGCTTTTCTAAGCACATCTCCGAATATTGTATGCACCCCAATATTGTTAATGTAAGCCTAGGTTATTCGACAAATAAACAAATAGTTTAGCCTGGATTCATAGGCCTTCCTTCCTATTGAATCTTTTAATCATCTTCTGATCTTTAGAAGGTGATTTTTTTATGATGTCGATTTAATGCTTGTTTAGATGTTTTACTTTTCAAAACTTGTCTTACGGGGTTTGTCTTTCTGGTTTTAATGATAAAGATGGGACTATGAAAAATCACTTGATACCAGCGTTTGGCGCAGACAATGAGCTGTTCTACGTTAAGGGTAATCCGAATAATAATCTGGTCGCTTTCGTTGACTATACCTGCCCTTATTCACGCCGCCTTCGATCTGTTTTAGAAAGATCATCCGAGAAGTTCAAACACCTGAATCTTACTTTAGCTATCCGCTTGGCACCTACTGAGCAGCGTCGTACTGAATCCGCTGAATTAGCCATACGAGCCGCCATTGCAGCAAACAAGCAGGGTAAGTTTCCGGCGATGCATGATGCGTTATTTGAGGAACAACCAGAGTATTCACAAGACAGTCTAATTAAACTCGCAGAACGTTTGGGGCTGAATATTGACCAGTTTCTAACCGACATGATGTCGCCTGAGACTGATGAGAAAATAAAACACGATCAACAATCCGCAGCCGCATCAGCCGTCGTACCACAAACACCGATGCTGTTTATAGACGGCCGTCTTTATCGTGGTGTATGGGACGACACTGCCATTTTGGAGTCCGTTGAACGTCCGCTGGGAGTTCGACTGCGCATTGCCAGCAACGAATTCTTTGAATGGGCGGCATCTGCAGGGCTTGTTTTAGTGATTGCGACACTTGCCGCCTTGCTGATCGTAAATTTTGGTTGGGAACAACCTTACGAAAATATCCGAAAATCGTTAATAGGCATCTACTTCGGTCAAAATTTTCAACTTGAATTGACGCTAGAGGCTTTCATCAATGACGCATTGATGGCTATTTTCTTCTTGATCGTAGGCATTGAAATCAAACGAGAAATACTCGATGGGGAATTATCAAATCCAGCCAGTGCAGCATTGCCTCTGTTTGCAGCGGTTGGCGGTATGCTGATACCTGCCGCTATCTATTATTTGATAAATGCCGGACAAACCACGGCGCATGGTTGGGGAATACCGATGTCGACCGATATTGCATTCACCCTAGGCATTTTAGCCTTACTGGGTAGCCGTGTGCCAACGTCGTTGAAGGTATTCGTTTCGGCACTCGCAATAGCAGATGATATTGGCGCTATTCTTGTTATCGCACTTTTTTATAGTAATGGGTTCCACTTCGATTCCTTTCTTTTTGCAGCAGGTATTTTTGCAATAATGATAGCGATGAATAGTGCGCGTATTTATTCATGCACGCCCTATATAATTCTGGGTGTTGTGCTGTGGTATTTTACTTATGAAAGCGGTATTCACGCGACATTGGCTGGCGTATTAACAGCGATCGCTATTCCGTCGAGACCATCTGCGCAAGTCATCGGAGCCGCAGCCCAGGCCGATGCACTAATCAAACATGAAATAAACAAAGGCGGAACGACAATAGGATCAAAAACCGTTCTGATACTCGAAAATATTGTCGAACGGCTTAGAGGCCCCGGGTTTCATCTGCAATATGCATTAGAGAATTGGAATAATTTTTTCGTACTCCCCCTATTCGCATTTTTTAATACCGGCATCTTAATTATCGGCGCTCAGTTTTCCATTCTCCAACCGGAAGTACTCGGGGCGGTGCTAGGTCTGGTTTTGGGAAAACCCATTGGCATATTATTGTTTGTCTTCATTTCCTTAAAATTTGGCTTCGCAAAACTCTCTCCTGAAATTAACTGGCTGCATTTACTGGGTGCAGGTTGTCTTGCAGGCGTCGGTTTTACCATGTCGATATTCATCGCTTCATCCTCATTTTCGGGTGAACAACTACAGGCTGTAAAACTAGGCGTACTCATCGCATCGTTGATAGCCGCCAATATCGGTATCGTCATCTTGTTACTTGCCGCTAAAAAAAGCCGTAACTCCGCCAGCCCTGCGCTTGAGGTTCCAGAAGCAATCCTGGAAGAGATCAAAGAAAAGCCAATGAATTAATTAAAAGCCACCTCCCTACTTTGGGGCGTTTTTTATAACGTTTGATTAATAGAATCAAAACTACGTAGTTATCACAGCTTTTCTAAGCATATCTCCGAATATTAAGACAAATCAACAATCGCTATTCTAAAAACCATTGATTCATCTTTACTCTCAAGCGAAGCATGAATCATGTCAGATTGGTTTTTTACTCTCACAAAGGAATGAACACATGGATAACTTGATGAACCAGGTTTTAAATAATTTACCTGAGATATTAAAACGTGCAGATGAACCTTCAACGACAATTGCAGATAAGGATTATTCCTTTGAGAAGTGGCAACCCTTGATGGCTACGATGAAACCTTTTCTAAACGAAGAAGTAACGCGTCTGGGTATATCGACAGAAGGAAAATCTGAAATGGATTTGGTGAAAGAAGTATTCACGACTCAAGAAAAACTGAGTATGTGACTTTACTATTTTTCTAAGCCATATTTCCAAGCCAAATAAGACCATTTAACTAAACCTTGATGAACTGGATAAAAAGTCAACATCCTGTATTGCGGATGACATTGCTGAGTATCGTACTCGGATTCATTGGTGCATTTTCAGGGTTGGCTTTTATCTGGATGCTGGTTCAGGCGCAAACGTATTTACTAAGTGGTATTGGACATTACACCCCTCCTACCGTTTTAGACACCACACAAACCGCCCTACCTCTTGAATTATGGTGGATTCCGGTGGTTACCACGCTCGGGGGATTAATCTCTGGGGTGATTGTGTTTCTGTTTGCGCCTGAAGCAGAAGGCCACGGAACCGATGCTTTTATCAAATCGTTCCATCAAGATGCTGGTTATATTCGTGGTCGTGTCCCGATCGTAAAAGCCGTTGCCAGTGCAATTACCATAGGTTCGGGAGGCTCAGCAGGCCGCGAAGGTCCAGTGGCGCAAATCGCTGCCGGAACTGCATCCAGATTATCTGACGGATTAGGTTTAACCGAACAGGAACGACGGCAGATGACCGTCATAGGAACCGCTGCGGGATTAGCCGCAATTTTTAAAAGCCCTTTGGGAACCGCGCTGTTTGCGATTAAAGTGTTGTACTCAGGCTCTGCTTTTGAGACGTCGGTACTTTATTACTCCATTATTGCCACCGCAGTTGCCTATTCCGTTATCGGTTTGTTTAACGGCTGGTCACCCTTATTTATCTTGCCCGAAGGTTTAGCCTTCGAGCACCCTCTGGAACTTCTCTGGTTTGCTGCGCTTGGTCTGGCCGTGGGTGTCGCAGGCGCGTTGGTCCCCACCATTTTTTATGGAACGCGAGATATTTTTCGTGCCTTACCCATCCCGCCCTATTTAAAACCCGCTCTGGGTGGTTTGATATTAGGTGTTATGGCTATGTTTTTGCCTGAAGTTCTGGGTGGCGGCTATGGCTGGATTCAGCTTGCCATCAACGATAAATTACCCCTGGTGTTACTCGCCACTCTGGTCATTGCCAAAACACTGGCGATGGCATTAACAGTAGGTTCGGGTGGCTCTGGCGGAATCTTTGCACCGACATTGTTTATTGGCGCGATGCTGGGTGGCGTTCTCGCATCACTGGTTAGCCAGACGGGATATTTTGTACCAGAGCATGCAGGCTTTGTCGTAATCTCCACTGCCGCGTTATTTGGCTGTGCCTCGCGAGCACCTGTAGCCAGTCTGATCATGATTATAGAAATGACAGGCAGTTATAAATTAGCCGTACCCGCGATGATTACGGTGGTGATTAGTTTATTGGTGCAACAGTTTTTAACGCGTAACGCCAAATACCCTAGCCTTTATGAAGCACAAGTCGTTTCACCCACCGATAGCCCTGCGCATCAGGCAGAATATATGGAAACGGTGATCAATAATTTACACCAGAAAAAAGTCCAATTACCCGCCAATTTAGTCACAGAAGAAGCGAGTCGATTCCTCGCGGCTGGTGGCTCCATCTCCCTGCCCAATGGAAAAAAATTAGCCACGTTGCAAGTTGATCCTAAATCGGTTTCCAATGGGAAATTACTCAGCGATCTTGGTTTAATGGCAGATATTCAAGTGATCGCCATATTTCAGGGAGAAACAATGATTTCCCAGTTTGAGAAGCATCAATTACAAGCGGGTGATTTGTTGGTAGTTGTAGCATCCAGAACAGGACTTTCAAAAGCAGAGCAATGTCTTTTCAATAACCCTGACACTAATACCAACAGCTAAACCTAGGGTAAGCATGCATTATTTCATCTTTTCAATATTTGCAATCATTATGCTTGCCGGCTTATTTTTTGTCGCTATTCATTTAGGTTTCCGCGCACCCAGAAATAAAGAAACGAGGAATCCCAAAGATCTGCTTGGTATTGATTACCTTCAGTTACACATACCTATTTCTTCTAACAAACATCAAAATGACAAACAACTTTTTGGCTGGTTACTTCCCGTATCCGGTTCAACTGAAACGCTGATTATTTTACATGGCTGGGGTGGCAATGCAGAAGTCATGTTGCCGCTTGCCACACCCTTTTACAAAGCAGGTATCAACGTCCTGCTTTTCGATACCAGAAGTCATGGCAGTAGTGATTCGGATACCTTCTCTTCATTACCCCGGTTCGCAGAAGACCTGGGGAATGTGATTGATTGGTTAAAACAACATCATCCCGAAAAATCTAAAAGCATTGCCTTGTTAGGGCATTCAATCGGGGCAGGCGCGGTATTGTTTGAAGCCTCGAAACGCAAGGATATTGCAGCTGTAATCAGTATTTCTGCGTTCGCACACCCTGAATGGATGATGCAGAGATTTTTAAAAAGTTTCTATTTACCTGCCGTTATCAGAAAGCTCGTGATGCGTTATGTGGAATGGGTCATCGGACATCGCTTTGCGACATTCGCGCCGCTTGCAACGGTATGTAAAATCAACTGCCCCATACTGATCGTGCATGGCAAAGAAGACACAACCATTCCCGTTGAAGACGCCAGAGCAATTATAGAACACTGCCCCGAACCACATTTAAGCTTGCTAGAAATAGAAGATGCAAAGCATGATTCAGTCGAGAAAATTGAACTGCATTGTGAAAAACTGATTAACTTTCTTCGCACATCTGGATTTCAGGTTTAACGTCGCAATTACTTTAACCTTAGTCACCCCCCTACTTAGAGGCAGTTTTTTAAAGGTTGAATAGATTTTAACAATCATTCAAATCAGGGATGTTCTAATTAAGTTGTTCTAATTAAGCTGTTCTCATTAAGCTTTTTAACGATTACTTAATCAACGGCAAAATCTGTTTAAACTCCGCTCGGCGAGCATCTTTAATCAACTCATACAGGCACATTTCGACACTCGTAAGACTAGCCCCACTTTTCTCGAGCTTATTTATCGCTAAATCAATATTGGCTTTAGAGCGGGATGAAATACCATCAGTCACCACCTCAACTTGATAATCCCTGGATAACAACCCCAAAGCAGTTTGATACAAACAGATATGCGCTTCAATACCGCAAACAAGCCATTGCTGCACACCACTATCCGCTATGGCTTTTTCAAAGCTGCTGCTTTCACAGGCATTAAAGGTAAACTTTTCCAGTGGTTGATTCGGCGCTAATAACTCACTTAATTCAGGAACTGTTTGCCCCAACCCCTGCGGATTCTGCTCCACCCAAACAATCGGAAGCTTCAGAATCTGGCACCCTTGAATCAACGCCTGAATATTCCGAATTAAAGCCTCGCTTTCATGCACAATACGCGCAAGCTTGCCTTGAACATCAACAACAACCAAACCGATATTTTCCTGATTTAACACATCAACCTACTCCCAGATGTTTCTCTAGTTTTTCATTAGATCTCTTGAATGATTTACCCCATATTAATATTCAAACTCTCATTTAGATAGTGGTAGAGGCAATTGATAACATTTGTAAAACCACCCCCCTACTTATAGGCACTTTTTTAAAAAAGTGCCTATAAGTAGGGGGGTGGTAATTAAAATATTTTTTTCAAACTTCGTTAAAACACTCTGAAAAACTCAAGAAACAATGGTCCAGGATGAAGGTTGTTTGAGTGAGGAACGAGCGAGTTTCCTTCATCCCCATTGTTTCGCCTCTGTACTAAAAAATATGATGTAGGGAATTTACAGCTTTTTATTCGACTACGTCTCAACCTAACTAACAATTCTCGCACTCAGTGATTTGAATTCTCTCCAACCCATATATATCCCCATAGCCACTATAAATATAACGACAGGAATCAATATCCAGACATAGGTTTCCAGATATGCTGCGATGATTGTCGCGATAGCGATAAAAACACCCAGTACTAGAAAGCGCCAGCCGATATAAATACCTGCGAGAAACGTCGATAAACTCATCACCATCATTAATACAAAAGCGGTGGCGTTATTGGGTAATCGACCGAGTTGCAACAGGATGAAGATCACTTTCACTGCTATAAACACAGCGGTCCAATGCAAGATTTGTTGGCGTATAAAATGAAAACCATCGATATCGCCTTTGATGTACCGCGACCATTCCAGAATGATCGCGGCAACAGCAAATACAGGAATCATCCATAGCCAGAAGTTGATACTTAAGGCTCCCACCACGTCGGTATAGGCGATGCCTACAAAACACAATATGAGTAAGATACTCAGAATCGCTTCGCTGATAAAAATCCGGTGAAACCATCCATCGGGATGATGTAAAAGCGTGGGTTCGGGTTTGTTTGCGGTTTTATCTGCTTTTTTGTTCATGATTTTTACCCTGTTTTTTCAGCCTTCTCTATCTCTGCCAAACCAGTATGTATCGCTTTGAAAATGAGCCTGTCTGCTTCGACAGGGTCATTTTCTGGTACATCCCACGCCATTATCTCCCGATATTTTTCTATCAGATGACGCAAGTCTTTAACGATGTTTCCTTGATAGCGTTCGATTTCTATATTTTGTATATCGCTCATCTTTAGATACCTTTAAATGCTCTCTTAGAACGTTAAATCCTGAAGGGGGACGATTAGCATTTCACAACGGCTATTGCTCTGAACATATTGCGGGATAGTGCCGATGAGTTTGTTTAGGCCTTTTTTCTTTCTTGCGCCAAATACCACAAGGTCAGCATCTTGCGCTTCCAGGAAGGTGACGATACCGCTTTTTGTTTCACCGCAAATGACTTTGCTGATAATGGGATAATCGGTGTCTAGCTCACGGGTGAACGCTTTCATTTGTGCTTCTGACGCTTCCATTCTGGCTTGATTTTGTTCTTCAATAATCGCTTCATCAATCAGGTAAGCGCCCATTGCATCGCCATACGCAGAATACGGTACGTACTCTAAAGCGACATTGAGCAAGGTGAGTGATGCTTTGTAGTGTTTAGCCAATTCAATCGCACGCTTGCAGGCATGTTTGGCATAGGCTGAATAATCTACCGCTACTACGATATTTTTGTAGGGCTGGATTTGTTCTGCCAGCTTTTCGAGGTCTTCCCTTTCGCGTAGCCAATCCCATGCATCTTGTAGATTTTCACGGTTAAAGTATTTTACTTCACCAGAGATTAAAAACGGCTTGGCGATGAAAGACATCCAGCGTTCCCATGCCTTGTCACCAACCATTGCGATGCGTTCAAAGTTTTCGAGATGCTTCATGCCAAATTTGAAATCATCTTTGACCGCATCTAAATCCCATCCTGTGAAATTATCGAATTCGAACAGTAAGGTGATTTTTTCATGCTCTTTAATATGCTTTTCTAATTCAGGTATGAATTTTTGATAATCTTCATGGCTTAACTTTCCTGAAGCTCTCACTGCGATGGTGTTACCTTCGTATACGGGTATTATTTGCAACATGATAAATTCCTTTTTTCAGTGGATGTTTAGTGTGTAGCTTGGCGAGTTTCTTTGTAGAGCTTATTCACCAATGACATCATTGCGAAATGATGCTTTCTCATGGTGTCGTGCAATTCTGCATGTTGCTCGTGCTCTTGCTTTTCTTGCTCATGAACCGCTACTTTCGCTTCATCCTTCACTTCAAACACATGACTGGTTGGATCTTTCTCTGCTTTCGCCATAGTCTCTTCGTGCTCATGTTCACGGGCTTCGTGGGCTGTTATAGCCTGAGCGTGTTCATCTAACAGTTGAGAGTGCTGATCGATTGCTTTTTCAATGGTGTGTAATTTATCCAATGCTTCTGCATGTTCTTTTTTCCACAGTGCGATTTCCGCACGCCATAACGCATGCTCAGAATCCCATTGCGTATGCTCCTGATGTTCGGTGAGATGGTCATCACTTTTTATCGCATCAACACGGTCTTTCAGATTCTTTTCGAAAGCGATTAATTGCGCGGTATTGGTGTTCATTATGGCTAGCAGTTTGCTCCAGACAGAATCTGTGACGTAAGCCGCTTCTTTTTTGAATTCTTCTTTATACGCTTCTCTGGATTCATTCAAATTTTCATCCAGCTTTTTGAAATCATGCTTAAGCTCTGTGGTTATTTCTTCCACTTCTGCCTGGCTTAATTCCTTCCATTCGCTCAATTGTTCTTCGGCTGTATGTAATGCCTGTTGTAAGTTTTCGCCCTGATTGACGACCAAGTCTTCAACCGTATCTACCATAGTCTGGTATGCCTGTTTTAGGTCTTTATTCATTTCTTCGATTCTCATGACGTTTCTCCATCAAAAAGATTATTAATTACGACTATGATAATTGCGCACTCACCCACAACATACAATTCGGTCTACTACGTAATTAATTGCGGTAAATACGTAAAACGAATGTGTTTTTTTATATGAATCAATGCTCTAAAAAAGACGAAGCCACCCCCCTACTTTGGAGGACTTTTTTTGAGGATTGGAAAGATTGCCTGATACGAGGAACGGGCAGCGTTCTCTTGAAAGCTGAATAGTTATTGAGAGAGTGTCTGAGTGTCTGAGTGTTTGAATGTTTGAGAAAGATTGAAGAGTGGAGTGAAAAGAAAGGAGAGGAGAAAAAGGAGAGGAGAAAAAAGAGAGAAGAAAAAGAAATCTGGAAAAGCCGAAACAAATAAAAACAGCTAAAGCTAACTTGCGTAGCTTTAGCTGTAATATTTATATAATCATTTTGACGTCGTAACGCTTATAAATAAACGGTTAATTAATCGCGCAACAAAACATTCAAATGATCGACAACAACGGCCCAGTCCGAATCTTCTGCTATCGATTCTTTTAAAAAATCTGCCTGAGACTTGCTCCAGAATTCCGCTTCATAAAGCTCCATATCCTCTGGGATCGGCTTGTGCGTGATGATGAAGTTTTCGATACTTTCGTTGCTTTCTTCCAAGCCTAATTGTGCAAATAAAGCGTTCATATCATGAATTGATGTTTCCATTGTTATCTCCACAGTAATTAAAAAAAGTATTTGGTTTATCTTTATAAGATAAGGCTTAGGTTTAACAGGTTTATCCATGAAAAGCAGTTAACCGTATAATGATAAGGCATTAGCAAACCATCATACGGAACGGTTTCTCCGGCAAATTCAGTTGATGTATCAGCCTTGTACTTTCCAGCTGCCATCGGCTTGACGACACGCTCTGCCATATATCTTTTCTTTTTTACCACCAATAATCGCGTCTACCGTATATTCGCGACAAGGTTGTGCAGAGTTCACCGTATAGGTTCTTGTAGGCACTACACTGTAGTGATTATGTGTGTCTGGATTGTTCCAGGTTGTAGGCACCCCAGTACGCACTGTTTCCAGTGAATGGGCTATTTTTAAGCGATCGGTATCATCCATAGATCGACCAATTGATCCACCAATCTGTGAGCCCACAAGCGTACCAACTATCGTCGCGACCGTTCTACCATGTCCTTTGCCGATTTGGTTACCTGCAACACCACCTAATACACTACCAATAATAATTCCGGCTTGTTCATTAGGGGCGCCATTGCCTGTGCAACCAGCCGCAGCAATACTTGCGACTAATACTGATGTCATCAAAAACGTTTTTTTCATTGTTATATCCAGGTACTTTTTCATAATCTTTACTCAGTTCTATTTTTTTGCCAACAGGACCACTGTTAACTGGCTCTGTTGGCTTTTACTAAAACTCCGTTAATGGCTAATAAATAAGCCACCATTGACAGGAATTAAAGCGCCAGTTGTGTAACTATTTTTCTCATCTGCCAGCCATAAAACTGCCGATGCAATCTCTGCTGGATGACCCATTCTTCCCATCGGAATACCACTAATAATTGATTCCAATACTTTCTCTGGCATATCTGCGGTCATTGCCGTTTCAGAATAACCAGGCGCAACGGTATTTACGGTCACGCCTTTACGTGCGCCTTCATACGCAGCAGACATGGTAAAACCATGGATACCCGCTTTTGCTGCCGAGTAGTTTGGCTGTCCAAATTGACCGCGTTGTCCGTTTACCGATGAAATATTGATAATGCGTCCGTAACCGCGTTCAGTCATTCCCAACAGCACAGGTTTAGTAACATTGAATGCGCTGGTTAGATTGGTATCAATGACTGCCTTCCACTGGTCTATCGTCATGTGTTTGATAGATGCATCACGAGTGATACCCGCACAGTTAACTAATACATCGATGGGGCCAATTCTGCTTTCGATATCAGTAATCATTGCACCCGTTTCATCAAAATCTGATACGTCTGCGGGTGCGATTTCGATATCAAACCCCGCTGCTTTTTGCTCGGCTTGCCATTTTTCTGAGTGTTCTTTATCAGCAGGATAGTAGTTTGCGACTACCTTGCAACCTGAGGTAAATAACTGTCGACAGATTTCACCGCCGAGACCGCCTGTTCCGCCTGTTACTAGTGCAACTTTATTCTTACTCATGTTTATATACTCCATGTTTGATTTAAGTTTTATTCAGAAATACTCAAAAATTATTCGTAAATTCTATTATTCGATTGTGTAAATATAATGAATCAACATGTATTTTGTTACTGGGGTTTAACGTAATTTCACTGTGGAATGTACGTAATTTTTTATCCTGTGCTTATGAGAAAACAGCGCCCCAAATACTCCAATGCTCTTCTGCTAAGCTGCCAAGCGCTACTGGTCGTTAGTGATCAAACATTCTCGAAACACTGATCAGCTTCATCGCAGGCGATAGTCTCAAGCTGGATAGTTGAATGATTAATACCAAAATCTTCTTTGAGTGTATGAGATAGCCGATGGATCAAGGCATCACCGTCATCCCCTTTCCAGACCAGATGCACCGACAAAGCGGTGCGGGTGGTGGAAAGCGCCCAGATATGTAAATCATGTACGCTTGTGATTTCAGGTTGATTGATTAACCAGTCTGAGATGGCGTTACGGTCTACATTCTCGGGCACGCCATCAAGCTCCAGCCTCAATGAATCCCGCAGTAATCCCCAAGCGGTGACTGTAATCACGAGGCTTACGCCAATAGCCACCACTGGATCTAACCAGTTCCAGCCCGTCAACATAATACCTGTAGCAGCGACGACGACTGCGCCTGAAACAATTGCATCTGCCGCCATGTGCAAATACGCGCCTTTGGCGTTAAGGTCTTCTTTCTGGGAGCGCATAAATAACAGTGCCGATCCTGCATTAACCGCAATCCCAATCAATGCAACCCAAAGAATTGTTGCCCCTGGCAGATCAACCGTTGTACCGAAGCGGTGAGCCGCTTCCCAAATTACCAGTACTACGCCTATTAAAATGGCGATGGCATTCAACATAGCGGCTAAAATAGTGGCGCGACCATAACCGAAGGTATAACTTACCGTGCCAACACGTTTAGCCAAAACCATTGCACCCCAGGCAATTAACAGCCCTGCAACATCGGTTAAATTGTGTGCCGCATCCGCCAGTAACGCGAGCGAGCCGGTGATAAACCCCGCTGCGCCCTCGACTATGACATAACTGGTATTAAGCCCCACCGCCCAACGAAAAGCAGGACCCAGATCCTTTGAGGTTATAGTCTCAATTCCGTGCGTATGTCCGTGTTTATCTGGCACTAAGAACTCCTAAATGGATTCCTTTGATTGATCGATTCAAGTACAAAAATGATGCGTTTATAAAATAACACCGAGCTTTTCGCATAGATATTGAACTTCATCCATGTTTTATTGCTTAGCGATCCACTGCGAAATCTCGGGCCAGGTCTCGCGCAAAGTACGTGATCCCATAAACAAGCCAATATGTCCTCCCGGAACGGTTTTCTTGCGGATATCTTTAGCTGGCGTACTGATTAACTGTTCCGCCGCAAGGACCTGTTCGGGGGTTGTGATATCGTCATCTTTACCCGCGAGTAAATACGTTGGACAGCTTATCGCATTGAGATTCAACACACGCCCTAGCCCAACAAACTCACCTTTGGCAAAGCGATTTTCTTTGAATAGTTGTTGAATGACTTGCAGGTACCAACGTCCTGGTAGATCGATAGGATTCTCATACCAGCTTTCGAAGCTTTCTTCTTTGCTCAAATATTCCGGGTCGTCAATGTGCTCGTAAAGTGAGACGTAATTTTTGAAGTAATGTTCTTCTGGATGCATATTTTTCCAGCCTTGCAACATGTAACGACCGGGCATTAATCCTCCGCTGGTTGCGACCATGTCCTCATAAAAAGACATCGGAGATTCCTGCGCCATGTTTTTAATCGGCCCATCTCCTGCGTTGGTATCGATAGGTGCGCCAGCGAGTACAAGTGAATTTACTTTGTCGGGAAAGCGTGAAGCTATCATGGCTGATACCCAGCCTCCCTGACACAGCCCGACCAGATTAACTTTTCCACCCAGGTCTTCAATGACTGTCAGCATTTCTTCCAGATAATTATCCACTTCTAGATTCGCCATATCTGGCGTGGCTGATTTCCAGTCGGTTAATAAGACATGAGGATGTCCATTGGCCATTAATGTTTCAATTAAACTCTGACCCTTGTGATAATCGGCAATCATCGATGTATGACCTGCGTGTGGTGCATCAACGAGTGTTGGAATGTTACCCTCGACAGGTTTTCCATATTCCCGCAGTGCCATTGTGCGCAAATCTAATCTAAGTGTATTCGGGGTTGCGAGTTTGGGCGTAAGATCATGTTCGAGTTTCATTTCCTCAGAAACGAATTTAATATTATCTGAGGCTACTTTCATGCCTTCTTCGATCATTGCTTGCTGATACTGCAAGGGCCAGAAGAAGGGAACGGAGAGTGAAGATGGCTGGGTGATACTCTGCTCAGCCTTTTGCTTATGTGTCATGGTATCTACCTTGAGTGTTAGATTTAATTTAGGATGTGTTAATAATCCTTAAAAAAATCGAGAGTGATAAGTCGCTCTTGTGCTTAGACACTATGTGGAAAATACGTAGTTTTACGGGTTACCTAGAGAAAATAAATTGACACCCCCCTACTTTGGGGCACTTTTTTACTTTTAATAATTAATACCTGGTGGGACTTTCTTCCATACGTCCTTTTTCAGACCTTGTTCATATCCCTTTTTAAACAATCTATTCATTTCTTTTCGATCAAATTCGTCACTCTCTGTGGGCTCATATTCTTCAGGCAGTGCAACCCAATTGAAATCCAGACCTTGTGTTTTCGCCAGCCCATAGACTCTATTCAAGTCATTGAGAGCCTGCGATTTGATCATAGAAGAAAGTGCGCGTTCGGATATTTTGGTGAGGTTTCTGGGGACTTGTTTTAATTCGGGACCTATCTCTGCATTCCGAATAATGTAAATACTCATCTTGCGATTTGGCTCTTCCACCAGATTCAATTTTTTCCTGAAATCGGTTAAATCCAATGTTGCTGCAAGAAAGAATAATTGCGCTTTAACACCGCCATCGACATGCATTTCATCATAGGTTTTACCATCAGCCTCTACTTTAATTAACACCGGAGGAAATGCGACAGGCACAGAAGAAGATGCGAGTATGATTTGCTGAAAAAGCTCCAATGCCTTCGGGTGTCCACTATTAGCAATGGCCCCCATATTCCACACAACCAGTCGATCTGCGTCTAAATTTGTGGTTCCGATAAATAGACGTCGACCCTGACGGTGAGCCAAAGCGACTTTATTTAAAACATCGTTTGTAATATAGCGTTTGATCAAACGGAGTAAGGGTGCTGTGTCGGTGAAGGAATCACTCCACATAAAACTTATCCAACGCGGAAAGTAAATATTGTTCGCATCAATCGTGGTGAAGGCTTCCTGTAAGGTGGCGTCATACTCGGGACCAATAAAGGCAAATGGAGCAATCAACGCGCCGGTACTAATCCCTGTTACTAATTTAAAGGTGGGACGGGTTCCTGTTTTCGTCCAGCCCTGCAAAAAGCCAGCCCCAAAGGCGCCATTATCGCCACCACCGGAAAGTGTCAAGACGCTAGAAGCGGGTAATTTAACGAGACTGCTAGCGGCTAAATGGCTCTTTTCCTGTTTTATTGAGAGTAATAAATCGGATTCGAAATCTTTACTGAATGTCCCTGACCAGGCTCTTACCCCTGACATTCCTGAAATTTTTGCGCTTAACATTTTATCCAAAGGCGCAGGATGACGGGGCAAAGTGCTGCATGCGCTTAACGTCGCAAAACAGACAAGGATGACAACATTACGGATGATAATTTTCATCAAGGTCTCCGGTATCAAGATTAAACCTTCTAATCATCTTTACATCCTATACAACGGTTTTTGGATACATTTATTATTCACACGCGAAAGCTACGCATATAACGTCCTGTTATTAATATCGACTAAATGAACATTAATTTCATAAAAAATTACATTAACCGTTAGAAAAGTAAAAACTTAATGACAAAAGTCAAAAACAGATAAAACTATTCACTTTTATTAGCAATAAACTTGTACTTTGAGGCTGAAACATCTCCGACATCATTAAGAAAAGGTAAATGCAAATGGTTTCTAAACAACAGCATGAAGAGCATCAACAATGGGACAGCGATCATGAAATGTGGTTAGTCGATATTGCAATGTGGCAAAAAGAACAACAAAGCTCGGAGGAGAAATTACTCGCTATTCAAGACGCTATTCGCAAACAAAGTGAAACGTTACAGAAGCATGCACAAACCATTCATGCTCATCAACGTTATGATCATCATCATGAAACACTGCAAACAGAAGCCGAAGCTGCGATTAGCGACAAAACCCATCAGGAAATGGCGTTGAAACATTCAACCGAAACACAAATCCATGAGCATATTAAGCAACAGCATAAAGAAGCCGTGATTCTTATAGACAAGCTATATAAGCTTTTGAAAAAGTAAATTTGCGACTATACAGTGGTGTTTTACCATTCTATCTGTTCGCAAAAACAATCAAAAAGACTCAAAGCCACCCCCCTACTTATAAGCGTTTTTTTAAGTAGGTGTGTCTGTCTCCCTATCTCATATTGAAAACGGTTTAAGCGCCTTCTTAAACCCAAATCAACAATCATTGACTAGGTATTTACCACATCGAAATTAAGCACATGTTCTAGCTATTTTTTTAATCACTGACTGTTAGTGTTGCTGTTGAGATATATCAAAACGCTTTGTGTATTTTGTGAATAAAATCAGCAACACAGAGAAGGGATTAAAAGCGAGAACAGCAGGTAAATAACAAATGAATCAACCTAATAAAGAGATACAAGCGATCAGTGACAGTTGTCAGGATTCTGTATCGCAATACAAAGCTATTGACCATGCATTTAAGGCTAACCTTGCAAAATTCACCTTTGGATTAAGTCCTGCAGGGCTTTTACGCGATTATTTTGATTGGGCTTCGCATTTGGCACTGTCACCGGGAAAGCAATTAGAGCTCACTGAAAAAGAATTTCAAAAAGGCGCCAAGCTGTTACGTTACTCTATTCAATCTGCACTAAATCCTGATTTAGAGCCTTGTATAAAGCCACTACCTCAGGATCACCGCTTTACGGATAAGGGCTGGCAGTCCTGGCCTTATAATATTTATTACCAATCCTTTTTGTTGAACCAGCAATGGTGGCACAACGCTACGACAGATATTGATGGCTTGTCCAACAAGAGTGAAAATGTCATTTCATTTATCGCCAGACAAATACTGGATAAATGGGCGCCCTCTAACTTCCCTTTGTTGAACCCTGAAATTACACGCGAAACTTTTTCATCATTTGGTGCAAACCTTGTTCAGGGTGAAAAAAATCTACTGGAAGATGCAGACAGATTAATTGCAGGCAAACCTGCTGCTGGTATCGAAAATTTCGCTGTGGGACAAAACCTTGCAATTACACCCGGCAAAGTGGTTTACCAGAACCATTTAATTGAATTAATTCAATATACGCCAACTACCAAAAAAGTATATGCCGAGCCAATTTTGATCGTGCCTGCGTGGATAATGAAATATTACATATTGGATCTATCCGCTGAAAATTCGATGGTGAAATACCTCGTCGATAAAGGGCATACCGTGTTCATGATTTCATGGCGCAACCCAGGCTCTGAAGACAGAGAATTGCATCTGGAAGATTACCGTCGCATGGGACCTATGGCCGCTTTAGATGCTATTTCATCCATAATTCCCGATCAGAAGATTCATGCGACTGGCTATTGTCTGGGTGGCACATTGCTCTCTATTGCCGCGGCTGCAATGGCACGCGATGGTGATGATCGTCTAGCCTCAATGACAACTTTAGCGACACAAGTTGATTTTACTGAAGCGGGGGAATTGACCTTATTTATTGGTGAAAGCGAAGTATCTTATCTTGAAGATATGATGCAGGAACAAGGCTATCTTGATGGCTACCAAATGGCTGGGGCTTTCCAGATATTACGTTCAAATGATTTGGTTTGGTCACGCATGGTACACGATTACATGCTGGGTAAACGCCGTCCTATGAATGATTTAATGGCGTGGAATACAGACCTTACCCGTATGCCTTATAGAATGCATTCTGAATACCTCCGTAAGTTATTTTTGAATAACGATCTTGCCAGTGGACGCTATCAAGTAAGCGGTCGTCCTGTGGTCATCAAAGATATTCATACTCCAATATTTGCGGTTTCTACGGTTAAGGATCACGTCGCACCGTGGAAATCAGTCTACAAAATAAATCTTTTGGCTGATGCTGATGAAGTCACTTTTGTGCTCACCAGTGGTGGTCATAATGCCGGTATCGTTAGTGAGCCTGGTCATCCTCATCGTAAATTTCAGGTGGCGACCCACTATGAAGGTGAAACCTATATTGATCCAGACACATGGCAACAGGAAACACCTTATCAAGAGGGTTCCTGGTGGCCAGTTTGGGAACAATGGTTATGTGAACGTTCATCTAAAAAAACCGAAACGCCAACTATGGGAAATACGGAATACCCTCCTCTCATGGATGCCCCGGGCAAATACGTAATGATGACCTAATCTGCATATTGCACTTAAAAAATTATCACTTATCACATGTACAAAGGAATTATTTAAAATGGACGCCTCACTCCCCTTATTAAAAGGTAAAAAAGGAATCGTAGTCGGTATTGCTAACGAAAATAGTATTGCTTATGGCTGCGCTAAAGAAATACATAATGCAGGTGCTGAACTACTACTAGGTTACGGCACTGAAAAGTCTGAACCTTATATTCAACCATTATTAGCAGATCTAGGTAACCCTGATTTAGTACTGTGTGATGTTACCGACGATGAACAACTGGAAAACTTATTTCAGCATGCTAAGGACAAATGGGGAAAAATAGATTTTCTGGTACATTGCATTGCATTTTGTCCAAAGGATGATTTATTTGGCAGGGTAACCGATTGCTCTCGTGAAGGATTTAAAATAGCGATGGATATTTCCTGCTATTCCTTTATTCGTATGGCACATCTTGCTGAACCTCTTATGACAGATGGCGGCACATTGTTGACCATGACCTATTACGGATCTGAAAAAGTGGTTCCTAATTACAACATCATGGGGCCTGTCAAAGCTGCGTTGGAATCATCGGTGCGTTATCTTGCCAGTGATCTCGGCCCTAAAGGCATTCGTGTACACGCCTTATCACCCGGCCCTATTAAAACGCGTGCAGCAAGTGGTATCGATCATTTTGAGGCTCTACTTAATGCAAGTGCTGAGCACACACCTATTCAACAACAAGTGACCATCGAAGATGTGGGTGATGTGGCTGTTGGCATGATTAGCGACTCAGCAAAATCTCTAACGGGTCACATCGCATACGTCGATTCTGGTTACCATATTTTAGGTTAATGTGACTGTTATTTTTCAAACACATTTTTAAACAAATTTTAAACAAAATGATGACTCGTTTCTTTATTTCACTTTTTATTTTTATTCCTGGGGTCCTATCCTATGAGCACTAAATCCACACTAAAAACAATCAGTACCGTGGTCATTCTGGCATTAGTCGCCGGTGGTGGATGGTATGCCTGGCAAGTTCTAAAATCGGATGAAATTCCGGAAAAACTAGAACCCTACTCAGAAGTCATTAATGAGGTAAAAAGCCATATTAAAACGACTGAAGAATTGCCTGATTATATTGCTTCAGGTAATGGACGTATCGAAGCGACAGAATATGATATCGCCACAAAAATTGCAGGTCGTTTGACTAAAGTACTCGCTGAAGAGGGAGATACGGTAGAAGCCGGCCAAACCCTTGCTGTGATTGATACTGATGACCTTAATGCGCAACTACGCGAAGCAAATGCCAGTTATAAAGAGGCTGTTGAAGCACGCAAATACGCGATAGCAATTGTTGAGCAATATAAGAGTGAACTGACTTATGCGCAGACTGAATTACGCCGATTCCTTGAATTGTCGAAAAAAGGTCATGTCTCACAAGAAAATGTTGACCAGAAACGGACTGCTTTTAAATCAGCCGATGCCGCACTTAAAGCTGCCAATATAAAAGTCGTTCAATCTGCATCTGGCATAGAAGCTGCAGAAGCACGCATTCAAAGATTAAAGGCGAATATTGACGACAGCACACTTAAAGCGCCTATAAAAGGTCGTGTACTTTATCGACTTGCAGAACCCGGAGAAGTCCTTGCCAGTGGTGGTAAAGTCATGACAGTTCTGGATTTAACAGATGTTTATATGAGTATTTTTCTTCCTACTGCCGAGGCTGGCAAAGTCACTATAGGCGCTGAAGCTCGTATGATTATTGATGCTATTCCTCAATACACGATTCCTGCAAAAGTAACCTTTGTTGCTGCGGAAGCACAGTTCACACCGCGTTCTGTGGAAACTCGCGCTGAACGTGACAAACTGATGTTCCGCGTTAAGGTGAAAATTGATTCTGCCTTACTTAAAAAGCATATCCAAAAAGTAAAAACAGGTGTGCCCGGCGTTACATATATTTCACTCGATCCTGAAAAAGGATGGACGGATAAATTAGAGTTGAGACTTCCTGAATGAATTCAGAGGATACATCTGTTATCGAGGTGAATGACACCGATAACAATGCCGTTAAAATTCAAAACTTAACGCATTGTTATGCGGAGAATCATGCATTAGATGATATTAACCTGGATTTACCTGCCGGATGCATGGTGGGTTTAATCGGCCCTGATGGCGTGGGAAAATCCACACTGTTAGCGCTGATTGCGGGTGCACGAAAAATCCAGACAGGTGAGATACAAGTACTAGACGGTAATATGAAAAGCAGTCGTTTCCGTTCGACTATTTCTCCTCGTATTGCCTATATGCCGCAAGGTTTGGGTAAAAACCTTTACCCTACTTTATCGGTGTTTGAAAACGTCGATTTCTTTGGTCGTCTGTTTGGTCAAAGTAGAAAAGAACGCAAACAACGGATTACAGATTTACTTGAAAGTACCGGACTAGAAGCCTTTGCTGATCGCCCTGCGAATAAACTATCAGGCGGAATGAAGCAAAAACTTGGTTTGTGTTGCGCATTGATTCATGACCCACAATTACTCATTCTGGATGAACCAACTACCGGGGTCGATCCGCTTTCACGACGTCAGTTCTGGGAATTAATCGATCGCATTCGTAGTCGTGAAAAAGACATGAGTGTCTTGGTCGCAACGGCTTATATGGAAGAAGCAAATAACTTTGATTTTTTAGTCGCTATTGATGATGGAAAAGTAATCGGAACCGGTGCTCCCGAAGCATTAAAAACTCAAACAAATCAGGACACTCTGGATGAAGCCTTTATTTCATTACTTCCAGAAGAGAAGCGTCACGACCATAAACAACTGGTTGTACCGCCAAGAGAAAAAGCTGATGGGAAAGTAGAAGCCGCCATTACTGCGACCGATCTGACGAAACGTTTTGGTGATTTCACTGCGGTCGATAAAGTCAGCCTAAACATAGAGCGCGGTGAAATATTCGGTTTTCTCGGTTCCAACGGCTGCGGCAAAACCACTACCATGAAAATGTTGACTGGCTTACAACCAGTAACCAGCGGAGAAGCCTTGTTATTCGGTAAAAAAGTAGACGCCAATAATATTGAAACACGCAAACGCGTGGGCTACATGTCGCAGGCTTTCTCGCTTTACAATGAATTAACGGTGCAGCAAAACTTAATGCTTCATGCACGCTTATTTCATTTACCTCCGAATAAAATCAAACCACGCATCAAACAATTAACCGAACGTTTTAATCTTGGTGAATACAGTGATGACTACCCTTCTCAGTTACCTTTAGGTATCCGTCAGCGACTTTCTTTAGCGGTTGCGGTGGTTCATGACCCCGATATTTTGATACTCGATGAACCAACATCAGGCGTTGACCCTGTTGCACGCGATAATTTCTGGGAGCTACTAATCGAGTTATCACGCGACCAAGGTGTGACTATATTTATCTCTACCCATTTCATGGATGAAGCAGCACGGTGTGACAGAATATCGTTGATGCATGCGGGTAAAGTACTTGCCAGTGATACGCCTGCCGCTTTACGCGAGTCACGTAATGCGGATACTCTTGAAGAGGCTTTTATTGCTTATCTGGAAGAAGCGGTAACAAAATCGTCTAAATCTAACAAGAAAAATGACAACGCCGTACCCAGTAAGAATAAACAAAACGCTGAGATAAAAGACGTAAACAACGATGAACAAAGTGACAAGGCGCTTGATAAAGAAAATACGGATTCTTCACCACTCGTTTCAAGCACAATCCAGAAAAGTGACGTTAAGCCACCCAAAGCATTCAGCCTTTTGCGCTTATTTGGCTATGCACACCGGGAAACACTAGAGTTATGGCGTGACCCTATTCGTCTTACTTTCGCTTTACTTGGCTCTATCATCCTGATGTTTATCCTAGGTTATGGCATTACCTTAGATGTTGAAGATCTCAGTTTCGCCGTACTGGATCACGACCAAACACCTGAAAGTCAAAGCTATATTGAGAATTTATCCGGTTCTCGTTATTTCATTCAAAGAGCGGATATAAAAGACTCCGATGAACTCGATAGAAGAATGCGTAGCGGTGAACTCAGCTTTACATTAGAAATTCCTCCTAACTTTGGGCATCAATTAAAACGTAGTAGAGCACCTGAGGTAGCAGTAAGGGTTGATGGTTCTATGCCTTTTAGAGCAGAAACAATATCTAGTTATCTTACTGCCAACCACCTCGCTTATTTGAGTGATTTATCATTGAGGACATACGGGGTTGTGCCCACTCTGATACCCGCTGATATAGAATCCCGGTATCGCTACAATCAGGACTTTAAGAGTCTAGAAGCAATGGTACCTGCAGTCATACCCTTGTTACTGGTATTTATTCCCGCCATTTTAATGGCTTTGGGTGTGGTTCGTGAAAAGGAACTGGGTTCAATCACCAATCTTTATGTTACCCCCGTTACCAGACTGGAATTTTTAATAGGTAAACAATTGCCTTACATTTTAGTCAGTATGGTGAGTTTCTTTGGTCTTGTAATGCTCGCTATCTTTATCTTTGGTGTGCCTTTAAAAGGCAGCTTTTTCGCCTTGAGTCTGCTTGCACTGTGTTATGTGACAGCAACCACAGGTATTGGCTTATTAATTTCAGCTTTTACTAACACACAAATTTCGGCGTTAGCTGGAACTGCTGTCATCATATTAATGATAGCGGTAAATTTCTGTGGACTGATTGATCCTGTCGCATCACTGGAAGGCGCTGGCGCGATTATTGGAAAATTGTTCCCCACTACTTACTTTCTTGAAGCAAGTCGTGGCGCATTCAATAAAGCCCTTGGTCTATCTGACCTCTCTCAATACTTTCTTCCGATGATTGCATTCATTCCTGTGCTGACAATTGTTAGCGTTTTCTCACTACGTAGTCAGGACAGATGATATGAAACATCGTGGCAATATCCTACAACTTGGCATCAAGGAATTACGCAGTCTTTGGCGCGATAAAGCATTGTTATTATTTGTTGCTTTTGCGTTTACCGGCTTAATTTATGTCGTTTCATCTGCTACGTCTCAAGAGTTGAATAACGCCCCAATCGCAGTCGTGGATGAAGACCAGTCTCCTTTATCAAAACGCATCATCAATGCTTTTTACGGTCCTTATTTTAAGACGCCTGATATCATCACACTGCCTGAAGTTGACCCTGCGATGGATAATGGCAGTTACACTTTTGTGATAAATATACCGCCCTACTTTGAGCGTGATGTTCTGGCAGGCAAGCAGCCTGATCTGCAAGTGAATATCGATGCTACACGAATGACGCAGGCATTCATCGGCGACGGATATATTCAAAATATCATAGGAACTGAAATCAACGAGTTTGTGAAAGGCTATCGTGCGACGTACGTCTACCCTGTTCAGCTAACGAGTAGAATTAAATTTAATCCGAACCTGACCAGTGTCTGGTTTGGAAGTGTGATGGAGCTGATGAATGTCATCACCATGATTTCTATCATTCTAACTGGCGCGGCGGTCATTCGCGAACGTGAACACGGTACGCTGGAGCATCTATTGGTAATGCCACTCACGCCATTTGAAATTGTTGTCGCCAAAATCTGGGCTAATGGCCTGGTGATATTACTCGCAGCGGCTTTCTCCCTGTTTGTGGTGATTGAAGGCTTTTTGCATGTGCCAATTCACGGCTCAGCAGCCCTGTTCTTATTCGGCGCAGCGATTCATCTATTTGCGACAACATCCTTGGGTATTTTATTGGGAACTCAAGCGCGAACCATGCCTCAACTTGGTCTATTGATCATCTTAATTCTACTGCCCCTACAAATGTTATCTGGCGGTATTACCCCCAGAGAGAGCATGCCTGATATCGTGCAAAACATTATGCTGGTTGCGCCCACCACGCATTTCGTGAAATTTGCACAGGCGATACTTTATAGAGGCGCGGGTTGGGAAGTTGTTTGGCCTTATTTTCTCGCATTACTCGCCATAGGTACCGTATTTTTTCTTTTTGCACTGGCGCGCTTCCGTAAATCTGTGGCTCAAAGCTAAGTCGAGCTCAGCTATGTTCTAACAAAAAACTCTATCCAGTAAGATCAATGTAGATAGATAGATAGATAGATAGATAGATAGATAGATAGATAGATAGATAGATAGATAGATAGATAGATAGATAGAT
>NZ_JAPFBV010000010.1:0-97465 GCF_035798195.1 Cocleimonas sp. KMM 6892
TACATAATGGCCTTTAGCAGCTAACTAAAGGTGGGTCTCAGTTTACCCGTTCTTTAACTTTAGTAACCATACAAGTTTCTTCATCGGAAAAACTACTCGCTCGCGCTCGCATTTTTCCGCTGAGCAAGGCGTTATGTGTCCGAGACGCTAAATCGCTAATGATCGAAACCTATAGGGCAAATACCGAGTGATTTATAATATTCAAATCAATTTAAAGAATTTTATAGTTCTTATGTTCTGTTTTAGTTTTGCTAATGCAAGTTCATGTAGTTCTATTGAGCCTACTGAATCTGTAATTAAATATTATTCCAACTTTGGTGGGGGTATTAGTTATGAGTATGACGATGGTGAAAAATTTCGTGGTTTAATAGATAAAAAAAATCTAAATAAATATATATTTTATTATAAAGTTTTTTATAGTAAAAATTCTAAGCCGCTCAAAGCTGAGGGTATTGATAAGAAAGGTATCGTAAAAAAAGAAATTATATTCGATGCAAAAGGCAGAAAAATTGCATTTAATAGTGTAGGTCAGAGTTGTAAGTTTTTCTATAACGATAATAAGCAACGTAAGAAGAAAGAGTGCTTTTATAAAGGAAACGGGAAAAGAGATTTCATGTCAGAATCAATTTATAAAAATAACTTAATAAGTAAAATGATTGTATTTAATAATATGAATCAGCTTGATTATTTTATGACCTATGATTATGTAAACAACAAAAGAAATGTTTATCGCTCTAATGGTGATTTGAAAGAATCAGTGTCTTTAGAACTTCCTCCTGAAAAATAACCAATTGTATCATTTAAAACACATAACAAGTTACTTCATCGGAAAAACTACTCGCTCGCGCTCGCATTTTTCCGCTGAGCAAGGCGTTAGGCTGGTATTGGACTGATGATTTTATTTAACGAGAGCATAATTGAAATACTAAATAGCTACTTCTCCAAAAGAGAGGAATCTGTGTCTTCAGTAACTTTGATGTCTTCTGGATTATCAATTAATTTCATTTCTCTACAAATAACATGTAATGAACGAAGTTTATTATCAGTTTCTAATAAAAAACACACATGGGATTGTGACGACCCCAATCCCAATAATGGTCCGTGGGGTCTACTATTACGCCAGCTTGCTATAAATGCTTTTCTAAAAAGCCCAAAAATTCTTTGTATTCAATTTGAAAGTGGAGACTACTTAGATATTGAGACAGCTGAAGGACAATATGAATCTGTAATTATTGAGTTTCCACCTAAAGGTGAATCAATAGTTATGGAAGTTTTTTAATGTACAAGCCTAACAAGTACATGCATCCGACCAACAAAAGCAGGGTTCCTTCGTCACCCCACTTTTGCAGTCGGCTGATGTAGGCGTTATGCAAAGACAATAATCAAATATGAATTATAAATTCTCAAAAACAAAGCTTATATTTATTATTATACTATTTTCAATTACAGCTGTTTTTTTGTATTTAAAATATTCAAATAAAGATGAGTGTAATATTTATTCTGGCACTACAACAGATTTTTCAATTAGTGAAAATTTTGATAAATGCCGTTTTAGCAAAAATTGTTCAATAAAAGTTATTGGCGGAGGGGGTGACCCTGAAATAATGGACTCCGGATGGACAGACTTTGAATGTATTACTAGCCCACCTGGTACTTACAAGGAAATACAAGAGTTTGTTAAATAAATACTAAATTTATACCAAGTAGTCAAAAAATGCATAACAAGTTACATCATCGGAAAAACTACTCGCTCTCGGAACCTCCCCCGATAAAACGGACACCAAACCCAGCCCAATCCCTGTACGTCTAAGATTCCTACAGAATCTACAACATACTTTCTAGGCTTCCGGTAAGCCTAAGAAAGCAAAAACCCAAAATACTCCCCCAACTCCCCTTCCAAATCCGCAATCTCAACCGGAACAAACTCCACCTCCACCCCCGGCTTACTCTGACTCAACTTCGCCACATCCAAATGCGCCACACACCCCAATAACGGATACCCACCAATGGTCTGCCGATCCTTCATTAACACAATCGGCTGCCCATCTTTGGGTAATTGAATAAACCCCGTACTAATCCCCTGCGAGATAATACTTTTACCATCATGAGGCAGCGCCTCACCCTTCAAGCGATACCCCATGCGATTAATTTCATTGCTGACGCGATAGCTTTGCTCGGTAAATTTATTCAAGGTCGCTTCACCACAACCATTTTCTGAATAATTCGGGATAAAACGTATGCTGATTTTATCTGGGTATGCTGGGATATATGCTTCTGGCACCACGGTTGAAAATGGCCCCGTACCCTTTATGTGTCGTTCGTTGTAATGCGGGTAATCCAGTGAATCTCCTGCGACTAATTTCTCGCCATTTTGATGGATACCCCCCAAATGCTCTCGCATTACGGTACTGCAACTGGATAACTGCGGTTTAACATCAAAACCACCGGCAATCGCCAGATAGGCATATAGCCCATGATGTGCGCCACCAAAGCGAAGTACATCACCTGCTTTTATCGCGTAACTGTGCCATGTTTTCAGTGGTTTATGATTGAGTGTTGGGTGTAAGTGCGCACCGCAAATGGCGATTCTGGTGGGTTTGGTAAAACGTGCTTCGAACCCGCCCAGACAAATTTCTATCTGCGGTGCGTTGAAGTTGTTTTGTAATAAACGATTCGCCCATAGATAAGCGTGTTCATCCATCGGGCCACTATTGGTAATGCCATAATGTTGCATTCCATAGCGTCCATAGTCTTGTAGTAAACTGATGACGCCGGGTTTTACTATTTGCAAGGTAGGCGGTAATAAATCGTCTAGCGACATTTAAAACTCCCCGCCTAAATCAAGGTACGCTTGTTTGCTGATGGGATTAAATTTGATGCTATCCCCCACTTCAAATTCGCACGGTGGGTGTTGATTGTAATCAACAAGATTCATTGGGGTGCGACCGATGATATTCCAGCCACCCGGTGAATCGAATGGATAGATAGCGGTTTGTTCGCCGGCAATGCCTAAACTGCCTTTGGGTACTGAAAGCCTTGGGGTTTCTTTTCTCGGCACTGCAATCGGCTGATCAACAGAGCCTAAGAATGCAAAGCCGGGAGAAAAACCAAGGGCAAACACACGATAGGTTTTCTGGTGGTGCATCTGAATGATTTGTTCGATTGATAAACCCGTTGTTTCTGTCATTTCATGCAGATCCAGCCCGACTTCTTCACCATAATAAACGGGGATTTCTATGAGTTTCTGTTGGCCATCAAGGGTGTCATCTTCAGCTGCGTTTAATACGATATCGGTTAGCGTTTCCAGCTTATCGACAAAGCCCTGATGGTTTATTTTGCGTAAGTTAAAGCTTAAATGTATCGAAGCATAGGAAGGCACGATATCAATTACATAGTCTGCAAGTTCAGCATCGATAAGTTGTTTTAACTTGAGCACTTGAGCGGCAACCTGCTGCGATATCTTTTGCTCGAACAGCACGACAACGGTGTTCTCGGATACAGAAACTACGTTCATGGCTTTATGGAAACTATCAACATCGTATTTATCAGAAATATCACAATGGTTTAAGACTTCGTAAAATTAGCATCAATAAATTTTCTAATGCTTTTAACCGATTCCAGCGCTTGCACATTATCACCATGCACACACAGGGTATCGGCATGGACTGATAGCGTGTTACCCGAAATACTGATGGCTTGTTTGTCTGTAATCAACGATTTGATTTGATCCTGGATGTCATTTTCATTTTCCAGAACCGAGCCTTCCAGAGCGCGCGAAGTTAGGTTTCCATCATCGGCGTAACGTCTATCGGCAAAGGCTTCAAACAACAGCGATACAGAATGCTTTTCTGCCAGTTGTTTGTTTTCTTCGGCATCGGCATTGGCCAGTATCATCAATGGCACAGGGTCTTTTAGAGACGCGACTGCTTCCATAATCGCGGTTAATTGCGATTGGCTTTTCATCATGGTGTTGTATAACGCGCCATGCGGTTTTACGTAGCCGATCTTGGTGCCATTGGCTTCGCAAATCGCCTGTAAGGCACCTACCTGATAGAGCACCAGTTGTCTTATTTCATCTGCATTAAACGACATGTCCCGACGTCCGAATCCGAGCAGATCGGGGTAACCCGGATGCGCACCGATGGTGACGTTGTTTTGTACTGCCAACTTGACCGTTTTATCCATAATGAATGGGTCAGAGGCATGAAATCCACAGGCGATATTTGCCATATCAATATACGGCATAATTTGTTCGTCTGTGCCCATTTTCCAAGCGCCGTAGCTTTCGCCTAAATCACAATTTAGTTTAATCATATTATTTCTGTGTCATCAATTGAGGCAACCATGTCGCTATCCCTGGGAAAACAGTGAGCAGCACGATTGCGGTGAGTAATAAGAAGAAAAATGGCAACGCATAGGCTGCTATTTTCAATATATTGATTTTGGTTAACCCTTGCATTACAAACAGATTAAAACCAACTGGTGGGGTAATCTGCGACATCTCAACCACTAATACCACATAGATACCGAACCATAAAAGATTGATTCCGCTGCTTTCTACCATCGGTAATACAATAGACGTGGTTAACACCACCATCGATATGCCATCGAGGAAAAAGCCGAGTACCATGAAGAATAAGGTTAAGACGATGATGAGTTGTGTGGGCGTTAAGCCCATCACCGAGATACTTTCTGCCAGTGCCCTGGGAATGCCGGTGAAACCCATTGCAAGGCTTAGGAAGGCAGCACCCGCGATGATAAAGGTAATCATGCATGAGGTTCTGGTTGCGCCTAATAAGCTTTCTTTGAACGTTTGTAACGAAAGGTTACCCGTTACCAAAGACAAAATCAGGGCGCCAAATACACCCAGTGCTGCGGCTTCGGTTGCGGTAGCAAAACCTGCATAGATAGAACCGAGAACGAATAGAATTAATCCCATTACCGGAAATAATCGACGTGTCGCGTAGAGTTTTTGTCCGAAGGTCATATTGGTTAACTCTTCGTCATCTTCCTCTGGGAATTTATCTTTATTCAGCATTGACCAAATCATGGTGTAACCCATAAACAGCACCACCAACATGGCTCCGGGTAATACGCCTGCGATAAATAAACGCGAGATAGAAACTTCGGCAGACACTCCATACACAATCAAAATAATGGAAGGTGGAATGAGAAATCCTAAAGTACCCGAGCCAGCTAAGGTACCTAGCATCATCTTCATCGGGTAACCGCGTTTTTCTAATTCGGGTATGGTGATTTTACCTATGGTTGCAGCGGTCGCGGCGGATGAGCCGGACACTGCGGCAAAAATAGTACAGCCCAATATGTTTACGTGTAATAAACGTCCCGGCACTTTATTTAGCCATGGTGCGAGACCATGAAATAAATCCTGCGAGAGTTTGGTTCGAAACAGTATTTCCCCCATCCAGATAAACAGGGGTAAAGCGGCGAGCGTCCAGGTGGCAGATGCACCCCAGGTGGTGGTTGCCATCACCAGTCCAATATTACTGTTGTCGTTTAGCATTAAGGCAACGAAACCAACCAGAAACAGTGAGGCCGCAACCCAGATACCACTGAGTAATGACACTAATAATACAGCGCCAAGGACAATAATTAAGTGAGTCATTTCCATGTGATTTCCCCTACTCTTCTAAGCCAACGAAGGTGGGAGTCCCACCAGAAATCAACAACACCAGATCGTCGATTAAAGCAATCAGGAAAACAAGCAGCCCTATTACCATACCCAATTGAGGAATCCACAAAGGCACGGCGATATACCCCTGAGACAACTCATCGAATGACCAGGATTCATAGACAAATGCGGCGGTGTAATAAACCCCGTAGGCAATCATCAGAATGAAAACACTGAGTGTCGCCGTCAGGGCAAAGCGACTGACCTTACCCTTGAGTAGATGAACCAGAATGGTGATGCGAATATGTCCACCCATTCTAAAGGTATACGCCAATGCCAAAAATGTTGCAGCGGCGAGAAAAAACCCGGCAAAATCTTCGGTAGATGGAATGATGATATTGAACCAGCGCCCAACGATCTGTGCCAGTATCATGATGGTGATTAAAATGATGAACAAGCCAGCTAACATGCCTGAACCTAGATAAAGCGTATCAAGAAAACGTCTCAAAACTATGACCTCAGATTATCTGTGCTGATTAAAAAAAACGAAAATTGAAAGTGAGTAAGAATATGTAACTAAGTAAGTCAGAGGGTGTACGGATTAACTGGAAATCATGATTTATTGGAAAACCTGATTAACTAAAAATCCTGAGTACACCCCCCCCCACTTATAGAGGCTTTTTTATTGATCAAAGCCTCTAATGGCTATGCATCTAATAACTAAGTATCTATAAACAAAGCATCTAAAAACGATGCATCAAAAAGAAGGCGATTATTGAAGTGCTTTTATAATCGCAACGCCATCAGCGCCTGCTTCTTTTGCCCATTCTTCACCCATTGTTTTACCAATTGCCTGAAAACCTGTTTTCAACTCCGCAGATGGTGTCGCAACGTTGATACCTTTTTCGGCCAGAATAGCTGTTTTTGCTTTTGTTTCTTCTATCGCCATCTCCCAACCACGAGCTTCAGCAGCCGCTGCTGCTTCTTCAACGGCCTTTTGCACTTTCTTGTCCAGACGTTTGAATGATTTAGCATTGACGATAACCATGTTCTTCGGAATCCACGCTTGTGTGTCCGTGTAATCTGAAATGTAATCCCATGATTGACTACTCACACCCGTACTTGGAGAAGTAACCATTGCATCAATGATTCCGGTTGAGAATGCTTGTGGAATTTCAGGCGTCTGAACCGTTGTAGGTGTTGCTTCTAATAACACCGCAAGACGTGACGTTGTTGGACTGTATGCGCGCATTTTTGCGCCTTTTAGATCAGCCACAGAATTTATCGGTTTTTTCGAGTAAATTCCCTGTGGAGGCCAAGGCACTGCATATAGTAATTTGATGCCGTCTTTCTTTAGCGACTTTTCAATAGCGGCACGAGACGCTGTCCATAATTTTTTAGCTGAATCAAAATCAGACGCTAAAAACGGAATATTGTCTGCTTTAAATAGCGGGTCATCATTACCGAGTAATCCCATGAACATCTCACCAATAGGAACCTGGCCTGTACGCACTGCACGATGAATTTCCGGGTGTTTAATCAATGAAGCACCTGAGTGCACAACAATGTTTAAATCACCAGCTGTTGCTTCATTCACTTCTTTTGCAAACTGCTTAACATTGATAGTGTGATGTACCCCATCACCGTAAGGTGTAGGCATATCCCACTTATCTGCAAACGCCGAAGATGTAAGGCCGAGTGTCAGTCCTACAGAAATTAATGTGCCTAAAATCAGTTTTTTATTCATGTTTTTTTCTCTTTGGGTCAATGTAAAATAGTTAAAATAAACGTTAGTTGGTTTTTCTGTTGGTAAATCCAGTTTAAGTATAGGTAACAACAACAGTCAGAACCTAAGTAACACTAGAAATAACAACATAGGTGGAAAAATAAACAGCCATTAGAGACGGCCGACCAGAGTTTCATAATTGTGGTCAGTAATCAGCATTTTTCCTGGTGCATGAGTAATCACTCTGGGTAATTTTGCGCTTCTCAAGATGCTTTGTGTGGTGACACCACAGCCCCAAAAAACAGGGATATCATCTTCTGCCAGTTCAACAGCGGAACCGTAGTCGGGATCATCGAGATTATTAATGCCAATTTGCGCAGGATCGCCAATGTGTACCGGCGCACCGTGTGCTTTATCGAAACCGCGTGTGATTTCTATCACATCTTCAATTTCATGTTGTTTAAAGGGACGCATGGTAACCACCATATTCCCTTTAAAGTGTTCTGTTTGATTGGTTTCAATCGACGTTTCATACATCGAAATATTGGTATTCAAATCGATGTTTTTAATTCTGAATCCCTGACGTTGCAACGCATCTTCAAAAGAGAATGAGCATCCTAAGACAATAGCTACCGAATCATCTTGCCAGAAGGCTTCGATATTTGTCGGCTTGGCGACTAGCTCACCATCTTCGAAACAATTGTATTGCGGGATATCATGGCGTATATCCAAAGCATTTCCTAAACTAGGGATGCTGTATTCGCCGGGTTCGGATACTCCCAAAATCGGGCATGGTGTGGGATTTAGATCACAGAATTCGACAAATCTGTCAGCGTCTTGCTTAGGTAAAATGACAACATTTCCCTGCACTAAATCGGGCATGATGCCACTGGTAGTACGGGTGAATTCACCTGACCTTATTAACTGGCGTATCTGGCTGAGAGTGTGTGTATTAGATTCCATTATTCTGTTTAATAGTAAGCATTGGTTTAATATTAGAAAACAAGGGATATAAATTCAAATTATATATATTTGTATGATTTGAAAAAAATAAGTTATCAAAATATAAGCGGCGAATAAATTACTCTGCTTTAATCCGCTATGTGTTTGTATCTATGATATCTTTTTGCCCATGACGATCGGCGATTACCCTCTTTGCTAAATCAATGACGGTTTGTAATTGGGGTTTATGCGGCGTCATCGGGAAGGATGCGGTAAAATTCAAATTTGAAGGCGTCCAGTTCAGCTCTAATATATCTAACTTACCGGCTTCCACATCGTCTTTAACGATTTCTGTTGGCAGTGCGCCAATCCCTCTTCCATCTAACACTAGCTGTCGGCAAACACCTAAAGATGTAGACGAAAATATCCTCGGGACTTCTTTTGAATTCTTTTTTAATTGACGAGATATTTCGTTATAAGGCAGTGTGTTTTTGGCATACGTAATCACCGGTAATTTTGATGATAATTCTTCCAGCGATTGTTGCTTCTCGCCTTTTTTATTGATGTCTAAATCCGGGCTCGCTACCCAAACCAATGGCACCGAAGTTAACTCTTCATTGACCATCATCGAGATAGATAAGGGCCCCAGTAAAAATGCAATATCAATCAAACCTTCAGTCAGTTGTTGCGATAAGCCAGTAGAGACATCAACCGTTAATTCAATCAATACATCGGGGAGATTTTTTTGAAAGCGCTCCATGAATTCAGACAGCCAGGTATAAGCCACTGTTTCTGAAACTCCGATACGTAACACCCCGGAAAAACTGGCTGACTGGTTTGCTTTATCGGTGAACTCTTTGGTGTTATAGATTATTTTCTCGGCATAAGGCAATAGCTCATGCCCTTTCGTGGTGAGAATGACTTTGTTGTTTCTATCTCGCTCAAACAAGGTCACGCCTAGCTCGGCTTCTAAGGCAGCTATTCTTGAGGATATCGCGGGCTGGGTGGTGCATTGCTGTTGCGCCGTTTTACTGAAACTTAGTAGTTTCGATACCCAGAGGAATGTTTCGATTTGTTTAAAATTCACAATATTAGTTTAGTTGAATTTATCAAATATTATGGACCCTATTTAAAAATAAGATGACAGAAAATCTCCAACTACTATATTTTCAGTTGCGCACAAACTTATTGTGCGCAATTAAATACATTAATAGTTATTATGGAGAAAAATCATGGAAGATTTACATTACAAACAAAAGAAAATTCATTCTGTAGGCAAGACAAATTTAGAATGTGGATTAATCAACCTTTCAGGTGAACCACAGCTTCCCTACCCTAATAAAAAAATAAACTTAAAATTTAAAAACCCTCAAGAGGCTGTTGATCATTTTCAGATATCTCTCAACAACGAGCAAAAATCTATATTCGACATTTTAAATGATCTCTCATCCAATCTTGAAGATAAAAATAAATATTATCTTGAAAAATACGCAAACTTAATTGAAGAGGTCTATGAGTGTTTACGTTCGAAAATTTTTCCTAAAAAGCGATATCGTTCACTGGCTGAATTCCTGGATTCGGCAGCAACCAAACCCTCATCTAACAGTATTAGTATAAGGGCTGTGTTAGCAAGCCCTACAGCACTTAAAGAGCTTCCTTACTTTATCAACTATGCCAATATCTATAAAAAGTATGGATTCAATATTGACTTGAAATTCTTCATGGTTCGCTGGGAATACCTCAACGAAGCTCAAAGTCTGGATCAACCAACGTTAGATTCAATTTACCAAGAACAAAGCTTAGATGTAAAAAAAGCGTTGATCAATAAAGGCTGGCAAGATGCTGAATTAATACCAGTAAATACCGAAATAGATTTTCCTACGGGAAAAGTGACTTCACCTTCTGATTTTCATGATTGCAATCATGAAGTCATGTCTGCCAAAAGCACACTGCCTCCAAATACCAGATTAAGCAGTGACATCAATTGGGTCGAGAATTTTTATAACAAGCAGGATTCTCTGCAAACTCTGGGTAAGGAACAAGCTTTTTGTGATCTGGTTATTCGAAGAGCCATTGGCAAGCGTATCTCGGAAGAATACTCTGCATTTGCTGCCAATAAAAATCATTACTACATGATGTTAACTTCCGAATTAAATGGTCGTTTTTTACGTTGTTACGACACCCTTGCAACCATTCACAACTTATCGATGAGGTAATCAATCATGTCTGAATTTTATGAAATAATTAGTAAAGTAGCCGGAGTTATCGCCCTTGCAGGTTTTATTCCTTACATCATTTCAATTTTACAAGGGAAGACTAAACCCAATCGCGTGACCTGGTGGATCTGGACAGTGATTGGTGCCTTATTGTGTGCAAGTTACTGGTCTTCTGGTGGAGTTGAAGCTATCTGGGTGCCTATTTCGTATGTGATAGGTCCATTGAGCATAGCCCTATTATCTTTGAAATATGGTTATGGAACTCTGGATAAGTTTGATCGAAGCTGTCTGTTAGCCGCCGTTATCAGTCTACTATTTTGGTGGATATCAGGTTCGGCACTGATAGCGTTGTTGATGAATATTACGATAGATATGTTTGGAGCAATGCCAACCATCAAGAAGACATACCATGAGCCAGAGTCCGAAAGTCAAATGGCATGGGGATTCTTTCTGGTTGGGAATACACTGAATTTAATAGCATTGTCTAACTGGGAAATTTCGCAATCTCTATACCCCATCTACTTATTCTCTATATCTATAATTGTTTATGCATTAACCATGAGAAAGAAACGACCTGTGGCGCAGAGGCGAACTAACTATGAATAAATCAAAACAGTTTACAACTGCCTCTTGGTTTTTCTAAGTAGTGAGACTGGGCTGATATAATTCCAGCATCGATCAATGCATTTGCGTTGATCGATGTTGGTTTTTTATTTCAACAATTGTTTTAGTCACCCCCCTACTTTAAGGCACTTTTTCCCAACTATAATTATTCAGCTTTTGCTCTATCAATGATAGATGACAAAATTGCCGTTGTGCGATTCATAATAAAAATGAAATTGCAGAAACTGTCAGTTATAGTCCCTACTTTTTCATCATACTCACGCTATGTTTCATTCAATCTCATGATTCTTTATATCGCTGAAAAACCTAGTCTTGGGCGCGCTGTTGCCGATGCGCTACCCAGACCGCATAAAAAAGGTGATGGCTATATTGAGGTGGGCAATGGCGATATCGTGAGTTGGTGTATTGGTCATTTACTCGAACAGGCACAACCCGAAGCCTACGACCCTGAGTATAAAAAATGGGTGATTGCTCATTTGCCGATTGTGCCGGATGTTTGGAAACTTCAGGTAAAACCTAATACCAGAAAGCAATTTACTGTTCTCAAAAAGCTGATTAAAAAAGCCGATACGCTGGTCAATGTGGGAGACCCTGATCGCGAAGGTCAGATTCTGATTGATGAGGTGATTAATCACTGTGGTGTGTCTAAAGCTAAAAAGTTAGCAACGCAACGCTGTCTGATTAATGATCTCAACGCTAACGCCGTGAAAAAATCATTAAACAATCTGAAGAAAAATACCGACTTTATCCCCTTGGCGACTTCTGCATTAGCCAGAGCACGTGCAGATTGGTTGTACGGTATAAACATGACACGTTTATGTACCATTAAAGGGCAAAAGTCTGGCTACCAGGGCGTACTCTCTGTGGGTAGAGTACAAACGCCGCTACTTGGTTTGGTGGTACATCGTGATTTAGAAATCATGAATTTCGTTTCAAAACCCTTTTATGAAGTGGTGGTAACGCTTGAAACTTCAAAACAGGAAAGCTTTCAAGCAAAGTGGAAGCCCAGTACGTCTTGCGATGACTATAGGGATGACGAAGGTCGCGTACTGTCGAAGAAACTCGCAGAAACAGTAGTGGCTAAAGTCACTAACCAACCCGGAAAAATCACCAAAGTAACCGAACAAAAAAAGAAACAGGCGCCACCACTGCCGTATAACCTTTCGGCCTTACAAATCGATGCGGCAAAACGATTCAGCATGAGTGCCAAACAGGTGTTAGATACCTGTCAAAACCTTTATGAGAGACACAATCTGATCACCTATCCTCGTTCTGACAGTCGCTACCTGCCGACGGAGCATTTACGTGAAGTTGATCGCGTGACAGATGCTATCGCCAAGACTTGCAACAAACTCAGTGATGCGGTTGCACAGGCAAACCTTAAACTGAAAAGCAAAGCCTGGAATGACAGTAAAGTCAGCGCTCACCATGCGATTATTCCTACGATGAAGTCCATGGATGGCGGTCGATTATCCCGTGATGAATCGAACCTGTACGAACTCATCGCTCGGCAGTATTTGATCCAGTTTTATCCGCCTTTTGAATACGCAGATAAAAGCATCGAAAGCGAAGTGAGTGGTGGACTGTTTATCGCCAAGCAGAAAGATGTACTCGCGCAGGGTTGGAAAGAATTATTCCCACAAAGCAAAAAAACAAATACCAACAATGAGAGTGAAGCGTTTTCGGCAAAACAATTACCGCTGGTAAAAAAAGATGACCCCGTTACATGCACCGATGCCAATGTGGTTGAAAAACAGACCACACCACCCAAGCATTTTACCGATGCAACCCTGCTAAGCGCGATGACGGGTATCGCCCGCTATGTGACCGATCCCGAGATCAAAAAGGTCTTACGAGAAACAGACGGGATCGGCACAGAAGCAACGCGAGCCGGGATTATCGAATTATTATTTACGCGAGAATATCTACAGCGCAAAGGTAAGGAAATTCGGGCGACAAAGGTTGGCCTCCAACTCATTACCAGCCTACCTGAGAGTATGGGCTACCCTGATATGACAGCACATTGGGAATCGCAACTAGAAGCGATTTGCCAGCGCGAGATGAGTTATGGGAATTTCATGCAACCCATGACACAAAACTTACAACAACTAATCAATGATGTGGGGGCCGTTGAGTTTTCAGGGTTGCAAGGTTTAGGTAAAACACCTAAAAAATGGGGCAAGAAAAGAAAGTTTACTAAAAAGAAGAGTACTGCCAAGAAAACCACGGCGACGAACACTATGAGCAAAAAAGGTACTGTAAAAAAACGTGGCTGATTACTTGTATTTAATCTCAACGAACTCATGCAAAACAGCACATAAATTTTTATTGGCACCCCCCTACTTTAAGGCCGTTTTTCTACCTAACATTAACTTTTGTTAATCTTTGTAAATTCTGTATCTAAATAAAAAGGTCACTCGTATAGAGGCAAGAAGTGATGGTTTAAGCTGTCACTTTACTTTACAACATTAAAAATCAATTCCCCTAATTCAACTATTAATAGTTATAACTCATAAGGAAATAGAAAGTGACCACCGATAACAAATTTAAGTATTCAATGTTTTTTCTTCGCGCGAGTGTTTTTCTCGTCATACTCATGTGGACGGTAGATAAATTTGTCAACCCAGGTCACACCGCCGCGATCTTTAATAAATTCTATTCGATCTCTGGCTTAGCCAGCTCTATTTTCACAATCATAGGCGTTTTAGAGCTTATTCTATTAGCCCTGTTTTTTATTGGCTTCAAGAAAACTATTACCTATGGCGCAGTATTGCTATTACATGCGGCATCAACCTTGTCTTCTTTCGGTCAATACCTATCACCTTTTGAAGGGAATCACTTATTGTTCTTTGCTGCGTGGCCGATGTTAGCAGCCTGTGTGATGTTATTTTTATTCCGCAAAGAAGACACCTTTTTGCAGATAGATCAGAAGTTTGCTTAAAGCCAAACACTTTTAAATTTCACGCACAAAAAAGCCCGAACATATTCGGGCTTTTTTGTGCGTGAAATTATAACAGGTGATTTTTAACGTCAGTTTTCACGAAACTGATTTTGTCTATAGTATATTTGGGTAATACACCGAAAAAACCTTTCATGATATTTTTGATCATTCAAATAGTAAATTTTATCTTCGGCTTACTATTGGTTTTTAACACACCCAAAAATACAGAGACTTTTCATTCATATTATCAATTTCAAAAGGGGAATCGGCATGTCATTTAACAAAACGCTAGTTATAAAACTAGGTATCTTTATCAGCTTTTTTAGTTCATTTAGCACTGCATTAGCAGGAAGTGTTACTCCCCCAACAGGCACAATGACCTATTCCATTGGAGGCGCAACCAGCATACCGACTTTAAGTAGTACCATGTTAATCGTACTCAGTTTACTTTTGTTTGCAGTGGCAGTTCGTGTAGCAAAACAAAAAAACTCGGGTGTTAATAAAATGTTTGTCACGTTGTTAGGAGCTGGTTCAATATCACTAATAACAGGTGGAGCTCAAATAGTATCTGAAGCAGACGCAGGCTGGTTCCCGGGCTTGCCACTAAACACCAGTAGTACTTCAGGTGCAGCTGAGTTGTATCCTGGCTACAATCGTTTCACTAACGAAAATGGAGCTATTACGACAATTAATATGATTACGCCCCCATCAGGAGAAACTTGTGGTCCAGTTCCCGCTATAACTAAACCCGCAGAAAAGCTCACAACAGCGGCTGCACCGCCTCCTGTTAGCTCTGAAACTTGTTCTGTTGGTTTACAAATAAACAATTTAGATGGTTGTGAACTTTATTGCACTGGTTCATTAGTAGAATAACTTTAATATCATCAGCTCTAACAACAAAAAAATTTTAAAGTGATTAACTTTATTAAAAATAACTATTTTGAAATACAATTTGCCGCCTTATTTGGCGGCATTTTTCTTGTATATATTTTAGAAGGTTATTTCCCAAGACGCAGAAGTGATACCAACCAAACCAATCGCTGGGTGAGTAATATTAGCCTTGCTATTTTTAATCATTTTTTAATACTTTTTTATACCTTCAATCTGGCACTTATTCTTAATCAATTTCAACCAGACTCGCCTTTATTAAGGCACTTTGGTTTTTCAGATATTGCCTCACTTTTCGTTTTATTGTTTGCGTTTGAATTCACTTCCTATTGGTCTCATCGTGCTTTTCATAAATTTCCAATACTCTGGCGGATTCATTCAGTACATCATTCAGATACCGAAATTGATGTGACCACAGGCGTTAGGCACCATCCTTTTGAGCCTTTAATTATTAATACAATTATCATTACTCCAATGGTTATGTTGTTAGGCGCACCTGTCATTTCAATTATTCTCTTTAATTTTGTACGCACCATTATCGTTTTAACCAGCCATAGCAATCTGATTATTCCAAAAAGGCTTGATAAAGTACTGCGCCTCTTCGTCACCACCCCCGATTATCATCGCATGCATCACTCCAGTGATAGGCGCTATACCGATAGTAATTTTTGTATCGTATTCCCAATCTTTGATTATGTGTTCGGTACAGCGACAAAAAAACCTTATGAAGAAATACCCAATATGCAAATTGGCTTAGAACAATTACGGAGTAACGAAGATCAACGCATTGATCAATTAATCATGCGCCCTTTTACCTATAACAGAAATCCGATAAAACGATCTTTATAAACATATTAGTTAAAAACAAAAACTAACTTCCTTATTTTTTCCTCATTCTCTTCACGATTGCTTTTTATTATTCCATATCACATCAAGTGACTCACAAAACGAATACATAATTTAAGGTATGGAAATTAATGAAATCTAAAACAATCGCATCAACTTTATTCGTTGTAATGGCAGCGTTATCTATCTCGGCTTGTAGCTCAGATAATCAACGAGGTGGAAAAAGAGGTGGATCAGGAGGCAAACCACCTGCTGAAGCGTTTGAAGCGTGTGCGAGTAAAAGCGAAGGTCAAAGTTGTACTGTGTCATCTTCACGCGGTGAAATGTCAGGTACATGTAAAGCGCCACCTAAAGGTGAAGGCGAATTAGCCTGTGTACCTGCAGGTAAACGCCCGAAATAAAGTATGTAGATGTCTCAACATAGGGGCTATGTCAGGACATTTAGACTTTATACACCTCAGGAGAGTTAATCTTCTGAGGTGTTTTGCATTCTGGAAAATGGAAAATAGATAACAGTGTCTTTAAATTATTGGAGACTGACTTTTTACTTTCTTATGACTCACCTATTTAGAGCAGCGCTTTTCTTGGTTTAATACGTTTAATACGTTTACTTCATCACTGAATACACTGATCATTCAGCTAATATTCCGTAAGACACGAAAAATCAAAACGTACAAACAATGAAAAGAAATCAAAAGAAGATTGAATCTTCAATCGTAATAGCATTAACCGACGTTTGTGAAACCTTGAAAGAGAAATACACCGGCTTTCTCTGGCTCACTCATTTTGTAGATTACGCAAACTTTCCTCAAAGTTTAAAACTGGTTTTCGTCTTTGATACAAAAATATCGTTAGAAAACGCAATGAATGATGATTTGTTTAAAACGATCTTTGTGTTAACTGAATCTCGTCTTAAAAGAGAGAGTGTTACGGTTAAACGTATTGATAAAGCGGTATATTTTGATACCGAAGAAATGGGTGCCGACGTTGATAATATGAAATGGTGCAGAAAATATTCGTAACCGCTAAGTCATTTAAAAATATACCCACCCCCCTACTTTAAAGGACTTTTTTACGACTTAAGCATTTTATGAGCTCGCTTGCCAAAGCTCAGTCTATATACATAAAATATCAAAGCGGCTAATAAACTTCCTATAAACGCCACAAACATATCTTCTTGCGAATCCCACACATCGCCTTGCGTACCAAGGTAAGAAATGCCCTGCTCTACAAAGAATTTATCAGCAACCAGCCACTCTATCATTTCATAGATGGCACTGGCAGACAGCACGATTAACACCGGTATGATCAACGCTTCGCGCTTTCTGAGTTTTAAGCCGTTTAAAAGAATCTCGTAAAATGGATAATACAAGAGCAAACCAAAACTCGTATGTACAAGTCGGTCATAAGGGTTTCTTGAGGTTTGTAGAATATCTTGTAGCCAATAACCAAAGGGATTTTCGGCATAGGTATATTTAGATCCGTAAACATGCAAACACAGAAATGCACAGATTAAGAAATAACTCAAAGTACTAAACCGATACCACTTAAACGTAAAAATTAAGCAAAGTACCGTTATCGCCGTTAGAGTATTTTCAATACGCCAATTGGCAATGTCTGTTGTTCCTATGAATGAGTCTGCCCACACGGCAAAAAAGAAAACACTAAAAATGACCAGCCAGCGCATGTGTACACCTAGATATCGTTATGTCGAATAAAACATCAGAATATTCAAAACTATATCGCTTAAGCTGGCTGTATTTCATGGCTTAGATCACGAATTTTGGTGAAATATCATATTTCAGCTAACCAAATAAAAAAGGGAGATAGCTTTTCTGGTTGTCGATAAAACGAAAAGCCACCTCCCCACTTACGGGCAGTTTTTTTAAGCGGCTTAGAACAAGCCTTTCACCTCAGCGTCATCTCTTGCATATATGCTTTCTGCTGATAATCGAACTTCAGATATCACTACAATATGTTCGCTAGAATCACCTACGGAAAATACTAAGGCGTATAAATACCATAGCAATGGTAAATATCCATATCTTCAGGGATATCTATGCCATGATCACCTTTTCCTGCGTCATTAACATGTGCACCATGATCAGGCGTAAATGCGATAACGTGACGTTTATCCCCCCAGTGTTGATTTGCGGCTTTTGTCATTTCTGTGAAGTCTTTAATATGCTGTCTAAGAGACTCAATACAAACCGGCGAGTAAGGCTCGGTTTTATGTAGATTATCATCGTAATCGGCTTGATAGGTGATGATAACGTCGTATTCATCGCCTTCAATAACTTCCAGAACTTTCTCTTTGACAGATTTATCATCCTTTTCTGAGAAATACGTTACGTCACGGTTTCTAAATATCAAATCAATACAGCTATCTACGACAGCGACGATAGCAACTTTCTTATTTGCGCGAGCAAGTGCATCGAAAAGTGTGTCGCAGCTTAATACAGGTTTTATAAAGCTTTGAATACCATGAACTTCGGGCTGCGCTCCGCTAAAAATAGAGGCAAAACAAACCGGCGTTACCGGAGGAAAAGCAGCACGCAGAGGAACACGTAACGGAACCAGAGGTAATATTTTATTGAGATCACTCTCGTGCGACTTCCATAAATGAGCGCCAATAGCATCCTGAGCAATAATTAAACATTTTTCGAAAGGAAGGCTGCTCTCTTCAAGTGTAGAGATAACCATATCTAACGCGGGTTCCGCTGAGACCTCGGGAGGGCTGATGCCCAGAAGATGGCATATCGTTGGAGTTAATGACGCTATAGAACCGTGATGAGGAGGAAATTTCATTTGATACACCTAATATTTTTTCTAAAAAGAATGTTATTCAAGCTTTGGGAATTTGTGTTGCCTGTCAGAGCCATTTTGATGAATTTTTTGTGTCAGCTAATTGAGATTAAAAACATCAAAGTATCTGACTAAGAAACAACTTGGTTCTATCGTGTTGGGGGTTGTTAAAAAACTGGAGAGGCTCGTTTTCCTCGACAATATCCCCCTCGTCCATAAAGATGACACGATCGGCAATGGTTTTTGCAAAATTCATTTCGTGAGTGACCACAATCATAGTCATACCTGTTTCAGCCAACTCGACCATGACATCCAACACTTCTTTAATCATCTCTGGATCAAGTGCTGACGTCGGCTCGTCAAACAGCATGATCTTGGGGTTCATACATAGTGATCGCGCTATTGCTACACGCTGTTGCTGCCCACCTGAAAGTTGCCCTGGAAATTTATCGGCTTGTTCCGGTATTTTGACGCGTTCTAGATATTCTAGTGCAGTAGCCCGGGCTTCGGCCTTGGGCATTTTACGTACCCAGATCGGACCCAACATAAGGTTATCGAGTATCGACAGATGAGGAAATAGATTGAAATTCTGAAATACCATGCCCACTTCAGTGCGGATATGATCAATATTTTTGAGGTTTTTGTTTAGCGTTATTCCATCAACGACGATACTGCCTTCCTGATGTTCTTCCAGATTATTGATACAGCGAATAAGTGTTGATTTCCCTGATCCAGAAGGACCACAGACAACGATTCGTTCACCTTTTTTTACTACCAGATCGATGTCCTTCAAAACATGAAAATCATCGTACCACTTGTTAACTTTTTCAATATTAATGATGACTTCAGAGGACGCTGCTGATACCAACTTTTCTTCTGCAGCATTGTTGTCCATAGGTGTATTCGAATTCATTTTATTCCTTGGTGTTTTCTTTTTTAGTGTCTATTTTTTAGTGTCTATTTCTTAGTATCTACTTCTTAGTTTTCTAAGAACTACGTTTTACGATTAGTGGACAACTTAGATTCTAGATGACGACTGTATTTTGACATCAGCGCGCAAAGTATAAAAAATATCATCGCGCCAAATAATAGTGGTTCCTTATGTAAACCGATCCATGACAAATCTCGACTCACGCTACTTAACATCCCTAAAATATCGAATAAACCGATAATTGAGACCAATGTAGTGCCTTTTAAGATGCTAATAAAATTGCCTACAATATTTGGAATCATATTTTTTAAAGCTTGCGGCATCACAATTAAACCCATGGTTCCCCAGTAACCCAAGCCAATGGTATGTGCCCCTTCATACTGCCCTTTGGGAATAGTTTGCAACCCACCACGAACCGTTTCAGCCATGTAAGCCGCATTAAATAGGCACACTGCAATGATGACCTGAGCGAGTTTATTGAGCACGAAGCCTTCGGGTAAAAACAACGGAAACATGGTCGTCGCCATAAACAGCACGGTAATGAGTGGCACCGAGCGAAACACCTCGATAAAGGTGGTACTAAGTACCTTGATGACAGGTAATTTTGAACGACGACCCAGTGCCAGAATAATTCCGCCAGGTAAAGCGGTGGCAATACCAATCCCTGAAATGACTAAGGTTAGGAATAGTCCTCCCCATTTAGTCCAGGGTACTTCGCCTAGTACCCAGCTTTGTTGCCATAAAAATGCAATGATAAAAGTAATGATTAGAAGCGCTAAGTTTAGATTCCGTTGGCTCTTTTCAGATTTCAGTGAACTGCCTAAACGGGTAGCAATAAATGTTGAAATGCTTTGACCCTGAATTACACCGATAATCGCATTCAACATGATAACGACGAAAGAAACGATCGCAGCTGAAACCATAAACTGGCTAAAAAAACTACTTTCACCACCAAGGAATATATAATTTGCTAAAAAAGGGTAAAAACTAATCAAGGTAATGGCTATAAATATTTTGCCTTTAACACGCGGTAACCACAGCGGCAGCATCCAGACGATTAATAATAAAATACCAACGTTAACTCGCCACAGCTCGTCTTTCGGATAACGACCGTAAAAAATATTGTCCATCCACGCAATCACACCTGCCCAACATGCGCCATCAATACTGATATCAAAACACTCACGTCTACTCTCAGCGATCCAGACAGCATCGGCTATGCCCCAGACCCATAAACCTTTAGTTGTTATGTAAATAATATACAGCGTCACTATGGTGAGAATACTATTGTAGAAAGAGCTAAATAGATGTTTATGCATCCAGCCAATTACTGATCGTTCAGATAACGGTGCAGGTCTAGCGTGGGTTATTTCTTTTTTTACAAAGGCCATCTCAACGCTCCACCAGCTGTACTTTCTTATTATAGATATTGAGCAGCCCTGAAATAATCAGACTCACGAACATATAAAACCCCATGGTCATGGCGACGATTTCTATGGCATACCCTGCTTGATTTAACGACGTCTGCATAAACAGTGAAACAATATCTGAATAACCAATCGCCACTGCGAGTGATGAGTTTTTAACCGTACTCAGCCACAAACTAATCATCGGCGGGATAATGGCAGGCATTGCCTGAGGGATTATGATGAGGCGCAAGGCCTTGTTCTGCCGTAAACCTATGGCAAGAGCAGCATCATTCTGCCCTTTATTAATCGACTGTATGCCGGCTCGAACAATTTCAGCCATGTGTGCAGCACCATAAACAACCAATGCCACTAATAAGGCAATAAAAGCGGGCGGGAGACTGGCGCCTCCTACAAAATTAAAACCTTCAATTTTCGGGATATCCCAGCTAAGTGGAGACCCTGTCAGTAAAAAAACGAAACCAGGTAAGATTAAAAGTATCGCCAGCGATGGCAACAAAACAGCTACCCTTTTCCCCGTTTTGTCTTGATGTTTATTGGCCCATTTCTTGAGTAAATAGACACAGATAAGCGCAACCATAAATGCCAAACCCGTTATCCAGAATTGCTCCCCTGGTACTGGCCAAGCGGTATATAAGCCTCGGTTATTGAGCAATACCACTTCTGCACCTGCAGAAAGATCCAAGCTATTTTTTATTTGAGGCAGTATGCTAAAAACACCCACATACCAGAAAATTAATTGAATCAATAATGGGGTGTTACGAAATATCTCGATGAATGTTAACGCAACTTTTGAAATCAACCAGTTGTTTGAAAGTCTTAATATGCCTATAAAAAACCCTAAGACGGTACACGCAATAATCGCCAAAAAAGAGACATACAGCGTGTTAAGTATGCCGATCAAAAAGATACGACCATACGTTCCAATCCCCGGCGTATAAGAGATCAGCTTGAAACCAGGGTCAAATCCTGCCGCTACATTTAAAAAGCCAAAACCAGAGTTCATCCCCCTTAATTCAAGATTGTGTGCAGTATTACTGATCAAATACCAAAAAAAACAACCAATAATTACTACTGTCAATATTTGATAGAGGATGCCGCGAACGCGCTCATCATGGAAAAAGTTAAACTTTTCTTTCGGTTTTATGCGTTGCGATTTGGTATTACTATCATTGGCCACAACAATAATTTCTCTTTGGTATTCGTTTATTGAGAACAACATACACCGGCATCACCCCCCTACGACCAGTAAACAAATGGTCGTGCGCCAGTGCATGTTGAAACAAGATTTATCGCGTCATTTATCGCATAGGAGGTGAATACAGTAATCCGCCATTTGTCCAAAGTGCGTTGAGTGTACCTGCACGAGTGATTCCAAGAGCCTTTTCACCATTTCCAAGATAGCGCTCATAGTTCTCGCCATAGTTACCAATTTGTTTAATGATGTTATATGCCCAGTCTTTGTCTAAGCCTATGCCATCATGAAGATTCCCTTCAACACCTAAGAGTCGGCGTATAGATGGATTATCTGACTTACGCATTTCATCAACATTTTGACTGTTGACACCTAGCTCTTCAGCATTAACCATGGCATTTAAAGACCATCTGACAAGATTTGCCCAGTCGCTGTCACCCTGTCGTACTACAAGCCCAAGAGGTTCTTTAGATAGCGTTTCAGGCAGAATCAAATGATCCTTAGGCTTTGGGAAAGCAGCACTATTTGCAGCCAACGATGATTTGTCATTGGTGAGTGCGTCACAGCCACCCTTTACGTATGTCTCATCTCGAACATTGAAGTCTTCAAAAGTAACCGCACTAATTTTTAGATTATGCTTACGGCTAAAATCGGCTAAATTAAGTTCAGAAGTCGAACCAGTCTTTACACATACCTTGGCACCTTTTAGTTGAAGCGCGCTTGTTATGCCGCTGTCCTTTCGAACCATAAAACCCTGACCGTCATAAAAATTGGTTTGTAGAAAATCCAAACCTAATTGAGAGTCACGTGACATAGTCATGGTAGCTGATTGTGATAAAAGATCTGACTCGCCATTTGCAAGTGCCGTGAATCTTACCTGGCTACCAACCGATTGATATTTTACTTTTGACTTGTCACCGAAAATAGCGGCGGCAATTGCTTGGCAATTAGCTACATAAAAGCCATCCCAATCACCCTTGGCATCAATGGTATAGAAGCCCGGGGAAGGCTTACCTATCTGACAGCGCAGATGATCGCGTTTTTTTACTATTTCCAAGGTACTTTCTGCTGAAGCGGTTGTCATACCACTAACTAATATTCCAGTAACTGCGGCAACTGATGTGAAAAATGTAGTGAGTTTCATTAATTCATTTCCTGATTTATAGTTAAATACTTATATTGAAATGATGACCGAAATGATAATTTTCATTCAGCAACCAGACCTATTCAATATTCCTTTTATATATTTGAAAAAAGTAAATAGTGTTAAACGATACTAGTGGACTTATATGACTCTTTAATGAATTTAAAAATAAACTGATACTTATAAAATTTAATTCATTTTTTGTTTTGTAAATAAATAAGTACGTATATCGAGATAGTGTTCGAATACATAAATCGTAATCGTGTAACTAGCCTCATCAATAACGTTCTCTTGCTCTTAAAGAATGTAAAATGAAAGGTTACTTCTGTCTAATGCCTTTAATGGTGCCACTCATGCAAAAAACGCATCACTTGGCGTTGAGTGCCTATTAAATCTTGATTATTGATGACGTTACGCTAGTGATTCAGAGTAAAGGGCAGAATCTCGAACTTGAATTGAAAAGCCTGACCGACAGTCAGCGTGCATTGAGAGTGTTGTTAGTATCAGGAGTTTTAGAATCGGGAGTCTTTGTGCAGTAACATCTGCCATATTTTTTCTGCCTGGGGTGGGATGATATTGGCGTTTCTATAAATTTTTATAACCAGTTTGATTTCGTCGTTTTCATCACCTGCACGAACTAACAATCCTTTGTCTAAATCATTAATTGCAATTGATAATGGGACCCATGCTACGCCATATCCTTCACGAGCCATCGCACACAATGAAGCTGCAATAGTCGATTGATAAACAGATAAAAACTTGAGATTACGGTAGCGACTATCAAGATGATGCTTTACCGGCAAAAGAGATGAAGTGTATTGAGTCTGAAGATAAGGGATAACCTTTTGAGGGTTTGATGGCAACCACCACCTCGGTTCTCCGTTACTATCTGGGCTTACCACCGGCACCAACACTTCAACGCCTAATTGTAATGATGAATACTTTTTCATGTCATTCAGCAACAATTCTGTTGGATCTTCATAGCAAATAAAAAAATCTGCCTCCCCTTCATCCAACGCACCTAAGTAATCTTCTACATTCGCAAAATCCGTTCTTACACTGAATAATTCTGATTCGATATTTTCCTGAATGCTCTTTAACCAGGAAGGTATAAAGTATTGAGCCAGCGTACTTAAGGTAGCAAAACGAATTTTTTCTTCTTTCTCTCTCTTTTTTACCTGAATATCATTTCTTGAGAGATATGCCAGACGCACTATCTCTTGCGCAACTGGCTTAAAAAGTTCGCCTGCTTCAGTTAAATACACAGGTTGTCTACTACGATCTATCAGTGTGGCGCCTACCCAGGTTTCGAGTGAGAGAATACGTCGGCTAAATGCAGGCTGAGAGACAAACCTCTGCTCCGAAGCTATGCGAAAATTTCCACAATTAGAAAGGGTAAGAAAATCTTCTATCCAGTTAAGATTCATTATAATTATTACTTCTTACCTTAAAGCACTAAACCATAACAGGTTGAGACTCAACTTAGTGTAATAATAAATAATTAGGAGAATGATTTAGAAATTGTGTGGGCTCAGGTAATGGAAAACACGACCCTAAAATCTATTTAAGGTCGTGCTTAGTATCGTTTTTAGAATAGACCTTCAATTTCTCCGTCTTCTCTAACGTAAATACTTTCTGCTGCAGGTTTTCTTGGTAAACCTGGCATTGTCATGATGTCACCACAGACAACCACGACGAAACCTGCGCCAGCCGATAATCGCACTTCACGAATCGGTACAACATGTCCACTTGGGGCGCCTTTCAATAATGGATCGGTACTGAATGACAACGGTGTTTTTGCGATACAAATGGGTAAATCACCGTGTTTCGCTTCCAATGCTTCGAACTGGTTACGCACTTTTTTATCGGCGATGATGTCCTCTGCTCCGTAAAGTTCTTGAGCGATAGTGCGTGTTTTACCCCAAAGTGAAAGTTGTGCGTTATACAAAAACTCGAAATTAGCTGGCTCATTATCGATCATATCGACCACCGCCTGACTCAATGCCTCTGCACCTTCGCCACCGCGTGCCCAGTGATCTGATTCCACCGCGCTGATGCCTGCTTGTTCGCATAAACCCAAGAGTAAGTCTCGTTCCGCTTGTGTATCTGCACTAAAGCTATTTAACGCAACCATCACAGGAATACCAAATTTGCGCGTATTACTAACATGTCGTTTAAGGTTAACAAAACCATCTTCGAGCGCTTTGAGATTTTCCTCACCAAGCTTATCTTGCTCTGCACCGCCATGAATTTTCAAGGCACGAATAGTTGCGACGATAACGGCGGCATCTGGCTTCAAACCTGATTTACGCATTTTAATGTCGAAGAACTTCTCTGCGCCCAAATCTGCCCCGAAACCGGCTTCAGTAATCACATAATCTGCGTGTTTAAGCGCTGTTTTAGTCGCGATTACCGAATTACAACCGTGTGCGATATTGGCAAATGGCCCGCCGTGGATAAAGCACGGTGTGCCTTCCATGGTTTGAACCAGATTCGGTTGAATCGCATCTTTTAATAAGGCTGTCATTGCGCCGACTGCTTTTATATCTCGGGCATAAATGTCTTTACCATCACGCGTTGTACCGACAATGATATTGCCCAGCCGTTCTTGTAAATCTTTGAGGTCATTCGCCAGACAGAAAATCGCCATTACTTCGGAGGCAACCGTAATATCGAAATGATCAGTACGTGGATAACCATTAAACACCCCACCTAAACCAACGGTTAGCTGACGCAATGAACGATCATTCATATCCATCACCCTGCCCCAGGTGACTTTTCGACAATCTAATTCGAGTTCATTACCCCAATAGATGTGATTATCAATCATCGCTGATAACAAATTATGTGCCGCGCCAATCGCATGGAAGTCGCCATTAAAATGCAGATTGATTTCTTCCATCGGTACGACTTGAGAATAACCACCACCTGCTGCGCCACCTTTCATGCCGAAACACGGCCCTAGAGAAGGCTCGCGTAGACAGATCGCCACTTTTTTACCAATGCGACTCAAGCCATCGCCCATGCCTACTGAGGTTGTTGTTTTACCTTCGCCGGCTGCGGTCGGCGTGATACCTGCCACAAGAATCAGTTTTCCATTAGGCCGATCAGATTGGGCTTCGACGTATTCGCGGCTGATTTTTGCGCGATGCTTACCGTAATTTAAAATGTGATCACTGGGAATTTCAAGCTTGTCAGCGATATCCTGAATCGGTTGCATGGTTGCATTGCGAGCAATTTCTATGTCTGATAAGGGTTGTGTATTTTTTGACATGTTAACGGTATCCACCTTGTTAATTTTTTAGCTTTTGATTTACTAATGTTTTCGAGTAAAACCAGTTATTTTCTTAATTTATACATTGATCAACAGGACTCAAATTTCTTATGTACGAATAATAACTATGAATCAACAATAACCTCTGAAATGGATTTTCAATGCACAGAATGCGCCATGGAAAGTCTTTAAAACGTCAATTAAGAATGCTTTCTTAACCAATCCGCGATAGCGGGGAAAATAGCTTTAACAGATTTAGGGCTGACAAAAATACCGATGTGTCCGCCGTTAACAGACATCTCTTGATATTGATTAGCGGGGATTAATTTTTCCAGTGCTTTAGATGATGCAGGTGGCACCAGATGATCCTGATCTGCATAGATATTCAGAACAGGTATGTTTAACGTAGAAAGATCAATTTGGCACCCCCCTACTTTGAGCGTGTTTTTTATCAATCGGTTTTGTTGATAACACCCCTGCACAAACTCACGAAAGGCTTCTCCGGCTTGGTCTGGGCTATCGAATATCCAGCGTTCCATCAAAATAAAATTTGCGATACGTTCTTTGGTTTTCTCGTCAAGCTGTGCTGTCGATTCAACCAGATTCAAATATTTCTTCAGCTGTAGATAATACGGGCGCAATGAAAGAAAGGTACTACTGAGCATATCACCCGGGATATTTCCCATGGTTTTGACCATTAAATCGATATCGACATGTCTCACAAGATTACTCAAGGTATCCGGCTCGGTATGAAAATCAACGGGGGTCACCAATGTCACCAAGCTCTTAACACGCTGAGGATGCAAACTGCTGTAACACAAGCCAAGCACCCCGCCCTGACAGATCCCCATCAGGCTTACTTGTTTATGATCAGTTGTGTCACAGATGAGATCGACACAGGCATCGATCTGAGTATTGATGTAGTAATCCAGATCCAAGTGTTTATCAGAAGCATCGGGATACCCCCAATCAATGAGATAAACGTCGAGTCCAGATTTGAGCATTTGTGCAATCGCAGAATGGCCTTGTTGCAAATCTAAAATACTGGGACGATTTACCAATGCATAAACGATTAAAACGGGTGTTTGTACTTGATCAGTTTGTACTGTGTCTGCTTCCCTTTTTTGTATGTGTTGGTCAGGCACATAGTGATACAGTTTTAATTTATCGTGTTCCAGCACAAGTTCACGTTCTGAATACTGTTCCTGCAGAAGGCCATCGTGTTGCTTTAAACCTTGCAGCAGCTGGCCGAACTTTTCGCCATAGTCCTTTAATTCATCGAATGACTTTTGATTATTCATTCAGTTATTGATGAGGGTTGTTAGACGAAGATGACGATGACACAGGTGATGACGGCACAGTATCTTGCATAAACTCAGCGAAAGTTTTATCTGATTTATCGATGACGAGTAACCAGCTATTAATCACCTTGGCATAGATGAGAGAGTAACTTTCTGTAGCAATCACATCCAAGTACTGAGTATCGAAATACTCCAACCAAAGTGACAAGATCTGTTTTGCGCTCAACGGTTGTTCGGTATTTTTCTGCAACGCTTCAACGGTTAGTTTGGCGACATTGATCATTAGCTTAAAGAATAGCTGCTGGAGTTCTTGCAGAGCGACTAAATACGCTTCCAATGCAGCCGAGAATTCTGGATTTTTTGCGGCATCTCCGACGTAATCAGCCAACGCTTTTAAAGACTGATTTTGTGATGTGAAAAAAGTGGCTTGTTGCTGCCAGTTAGCCATCGGCAGTTGCCAGAGCTGATGCATTGCGGAAAAATCGGCCTGCTTCGATTCTTGCTGAGTATGGTGATTCGTTTTGGCTTTACTCTCTTCTGAAACGGAATCAGAGGTGTTAACTAAAGAACTATCCAAAGAGCTATCTAAAGTGCTCTCGGAGTTGCCATCAATATTATTTTTTGTAGAAGTATCCACAGCCGTAGCGAAACCAGTAGCACTAACAGAAGCATTTTCAGTAAATTCCTTTAGGTAGTTAACCATTAGAACATCTGCGGTTTCACCTTTTGGGTTCTTGTGTAAAGTTTCGCTAAAATTAATAAAAAATCGACTGGAGGAGTAAACTTTATTATACAACGCATCGATATCACCCGAGCTCACTTCGGCATGATCCTGCCAGCATTTATCGACAGTGTTTAACCATTGATTAAATAATGAATGTTGCGGTGACGGAGTAATATCGTCACCATTAGCAACAGAAGGTGTAAAACTTGAGCCTACATTATCCCAAAACCTTTTTTGTAGCTTATTCCATTCGTCGTTAAATGAGGTATTTTCCACCATGGTGTTAATATTTCTATAAAGATATGAGGATGAGAATCAGGTGATAATGTATAGTTAAGAACTTTGTGATTTTGATATTGTAATAGAACAAAACTATGAAGAATAGCAGTCTCTGATAATAGACTGCATTTTATACCACTTAGAAGCTTTCTAAGTGACAGTTATTTTAAATTAGGTAAAGAGATTGAAGTATGGAATCTGACGTTAGAATTATAAAAAAATATCCCAATAGAAGACTTTATGACACCGAAGACAGTTGTTACATCAAGTTACTAGAAATTAAAGATATGATTGAACGCGGTATTCCGATCAAAGTCATCGACAGTAATACCGAGGAAGAAATTACACGTAGCATTCTATTGCAGATAATTCTCGAACAAGAATCTAATAAAGAACCGTTATTTTCTACCGATAACCTAATCAACTTTATCCGGTATAACGGTGAAACCTCTCGAGAAGGGTTTATGCATTTCATGGATAAAAACCTGAACTTCTTTCAAGAGCAACAAAACACCATGAAAGAACGCTTTAAAGAATTTGCAGATTATAATCCGATGGATTTCTGGACCACCAGTACTAAAAAGAATATGGATATCTGGAAAAAGATGCAGGAGAACTTTATGACTCCTGGTAGTGAAACGAGTCCAGATAGCGATAAAAAAGAAAAGTAAACGACAAATTCTAGTAACAAAAATAACTGTAATCGTAGCACCATTCTACATCGACGATTCCTTGCGGAATCCATGATGGACTTTAGTGAACTTACCGTTTCGATGCTTGAAACGGATAATTCACTCATTTGACTTATCATTCTTGATTTTTGATAAGTCAAAGAAAGGCACCCCCATACTTTGGGGCTGTTTTTATAGCTTATTAATTTCATTATAAAAATAGCCTCAAGGCCAAGTTAAAAAGATCCCAATCCTTTATATACGCTCATTTGCAGCGTTTTATTTTCAATTATTTATAAAATAATACTTGACATGATTATGGCGTTCTCCTATATTTGTTGCAACGCAGCAATGCTGCACCGCACAATTTAATTTACTGACCTTAATGAGGATATAACCATGCAACAATGGATCGATTTAAACACTAAAATTGCTAATGACAGCCTAGCTACTCTTAAGCAATTCGGCGAGCTAAACGTTAAAACAACTGAAGCTTTTTTCGCACAACAGAAAGAAATGACTGAAGGTTTAACTTCAACTACAGAGCAGAACATTGAAAAACTTTCTGCTGCTAAAGACCCTAAAGATTTCTTCGAGATGCAGAACGAAATGTTCCAAAACTCAATTAACTTTGCAATGGGTAACTGGAAGAAAGCAATGTCTACTGTTGAAACTAACCGTGACGCATACAAGAAGCTTTCTGAAAAGTCTCTAAAGACTGCTAAAGGCAACATGGATAAAGTTGTTGAATCTGCAAAGAAGACTACAACTGAAGCTACTGAAGCTGCAAAAAAAGCAGTTAAAGCTGCAAAATAGTATTGAAAAAAATAGAGGCGGCTGGTTTTGACTATTGTCATAATTAGTCGCACTATATAGATACACTGGGCCTCACCACCTTTTCTTGAAAAATAGAATAAGTGGTGCGGCCTTTTTGTTATAACCGCTAGAAGATGGAGAGTAAAAAAGATGGGAAAAAACAATGTTGCCCTAGTAACGGGTGGTACAGGTGGAATTGGTGAAGAGATTTGTAGACAACTTGCAGCAACAGGCTGCAAAGTAGTAGCAAACTACTTCCCTGCTGATAAAGAAAATGCAGAAAGCTGGCAAGCAGCTCAAAAAGAAGCAGGGTTTGATATCGAACTTGCTCCATGTGATGTAACAGATTTTGACGCGACTGGCGCAATGATTGCTGATATTCAAAGCAATGTTGGACCAATCGACGTATTAGTTAACTGTGCGGGTATCACTCGCGATGCAACGATCAAAAACATGGATATCGATGCATGGAAAGCAGTTATCGACACTAACCTTACCAGCGCATTCAACGTTACTAAGCCAGTTCTTCTTGGAATGACTGAGCGTGGTTACGGCCGCATCATCAACATCTCTTCTGTAAACGGCCAACGTGGTCAATTCGGTCAACCTAACTATTCTGCTGCTAAAGCAGGTATTCATGGTTTCACGATGTCTGCAGCTTATGAAGGCGCACGCAAAGGCGTTACAGTTAACACTGTTGCTCCGGGCTACGTATCTACAGCAATGACAGAAGCAATGCCAGAAAACGTACTAGCTTCAATCATCGGTGGCATCCCTATGGGTCGTATGGCTCAGCCAGCTGAGATTGCATCTGCAGTACTTTGGTTATCAAGTGAAGACAATAGCTACACAACAGGTGCTTGTATTCCTGTAAACGGCGGACTATTCGTTAGTCACTAAATTGTTTTCAGCTTTAACAGCAGTGAATAATAAGTAATAAATACCCTCTTTAATCGATGATTATTGAGGGTATTTTTGTATATGGGTTCTATACTCTATTTGACGTTGTTTAATATTGCTTAAGATTGAGTAGTTTTAAATTATTTTAAATAACTTATCCTTTGTTTGACTTTAATTGACTTTAATTAAGTCTAACAAGCGCTAACAATGTTAAAACATACCAAATATCAGATTTCTAATTATTGATCTCTAATTAAGAGTCTCTAAATAGGAGTCTCTGGATATAGATCTCCAGATATGGATCTCTTAGTAAACATAAAAGGATATAAAAAATGAGCGAAGACATAGTAATCGTTGCGGCGGGTCGTACAGCAGTCGGTAATTTCAGTGGAAGCCTGGCTTCTGTTCCGGCATCAACATTAGGTGCAAACGTCATCAAAGGACTCGTTGCGCAAACAGGTATTGATCCTGCAAGTGTGGACGAAGTCATCATGGGTGACGTATTAACAGCTGGTTTAGGCCAGAACCCTGCACGTCAGGCAGTAATCGAAGCTGGACTTCCAGAATCAGTGCCTGCTATGACAATCAACAAAGTATGTGGCAGTGGTTTAAAATCAGTGGTACTTGCGTATCAGGCGATCGCTTGTGGCGATGCTGATATCGTGATTGCAGGTGGTCAGGAAAACATGACTGCAGCACCTCATGTTCTACCGCATTCAAGAAACGGTCAGAAGATGATGGACTGGACAATGAAAGATTCCATGATCACAGATGGTCTATGGTGTGCATTTAATGATTACCACATGGGTATGACGGCAGAGAATATCGCTAATCAATACGGCTTTACACGTGAAGAGCAAGATGCTTTTGCCGCTGGTTCACAGCAAAAAGCAGAAGCTGCGCAAAAAGCGGGTAAGTTTAAAGATGAAATCATTCCTGTTGAAATTCCACAACGTCGTGGTGACCCAGTTGTTTTTGCTGAAGACGAATTCATCCGTCCTGGCACAACCGCAGAAAGCCTAGGTAAATTACGTCCTGCTTTCACTAAAGAAGGAACCGTTACAGCGGGTAATGCTTCTGGTATCAACGATGGTGCAGCAGCGGTTGTTGTAATGACACGTTCAAACGCAGAGAAGCTTGGTCTTGAACCACTCGCTAAAATCGTAGCAAGCGCATCAACAGGTGTTGACCCTAAAATCATGGGTACCGGTCCTATTTCTGCAAGTCAGAAATGCTTGAAAAAAGCAGGCTGGACTGTTGACGATCTTGACCTTGTTGAAGCTAACGAAGCATTCGCTGCACAAGCAATGTCAGTTAACAAAGACATGGAGTGGGATTTAAGCAAGATCAATGTAAACGGCGGCGCAATTGCAATCGGACACCCAATCGGTGCTTCTGGAGCGCGCGTATTGGTTTCATTACTCCACGAAATGAAACGCGAAGATGCAAAGAAAGGTCTAGCGACTTTATGTATCGGTGGCGGAATGGGAATCGCACTTGCTGTAGAGCGTGCATAGTTCCTGACTGATATGTTTTAAATGAATATTTAATAGATTTAAAACCTGTCGCTTAATAAAAAGCCGTTCTTATGAACGGCTTTTTATTTGTTCTGTTTCAGCACAGGGCTACTCAAGGGCTATTTAAACAACCACTAAAAAAGCACTAAAACCTTATTGGGATAACAACACCTTAGATAAGCTAAAATAAGTATTCATTAGGTCACCCCCCTACTTTGAGGCACTTTTTTAGAATCAATGAAATTCATCTGTTACAACAACTGGAATCAGCTTTCCAGCAGTAGCGCTGCGCTTTTTACACAAGCGGAGAACCACAGCCTTTTCTTCTCACGTCACTGGTTTGAAAACATTGTTGTATCCGCACTCGATGATAAGCAAAAACTACTGCTAGCCTGTGTAATTGATGAGAACACGGATAATGAATCTAGCGTTCTCGCAATCTTACCTTTGATTACTCGTGAAAATAAGGAATGGACTTCACTCTGCCATTCGTACAGTGCTCTCTTCTCCCTGTTACTGGCAGAAAACCAGCAACAAGAGACTCTTAACTGTCTCTGCCTGGGATTAAAAACACTCTCGTTTGACTATCTAACCATTCAACCTGTTGCTGAAGATGATGAAAATATACAAAAGTTACAACTCACGATGGAATCTTGCGGGTTCTCATGCCATCGACGCTTTCGTTTTTATAACTGGTTTCATCGAACACAAGGACAAAGCTTTACCGATTACGTGGCAGAGCGACCTTCTAAAGTGCGCAATACCATCGTTCGCAAGCAACGCAAACTTGAACGGGAGCATGGTTATGAGATACGACTCCATATAAGCGATGATATCGAGAAAGCCTTAACTGAGTATCACGACATCTATAAAGTGAGCTGGAAGGCAAATGAGCAATACGAACAGATTGTTCAAGGCTTTACACATAAAGCATCCAACTCTGGTTGGACAAGACTTGCCATCTTATACCTTGACGACCACCCGGTTGCGGCTCACCTTTGGTATGTAGTGAACCGGAAAGCGAGTATTTTCAGGCTGGTTTATGATCAATCATGGCAACAGTATTCTCCCGGGTCTATTCTAATGGCGTACTTAATGGAATATGTGATTGATACTGATAAGGTTGAGGAGATTGATTTTTTGACGGGTAATGAACGTTATAAACAAGACTGGATGTCTGAACGCAGAGAACGTTGGGAGCTTACCTTTGTTAAAAAACCAGAAGACGATTCAAAAACAATGGCAAACACAAAGGCGAAAACAAAAACAAAGTCTGAGTTTAAAGCCAAATTGCTATCAACAATCAGCAGAACAATAAAGAAACTATGCCAATAAACAAACAAATAAAAACCTAATATCATTCAAAGGTGGGGGGTGGCTTAAATAAATAGGATTAATTAGGCTAAACCCAAAAAGCAAAAAGGCCATTCAATGAATGGCCTTAAGTACGTTTTCAGGGTTAATTGAAGCGTTACTTTTTCTTTGCGTTTTTGCTTTCTAACTCCTTAGCCTGTGCGGGCCAAGTGCTAGTATCAAAACGTCGGTTTTTAACATCTAACGTATCCATTTTTTCCAGGATTTGCTTCGGTGTCATCGCCGCTATCTCTGAGTACGCATTGATACCCAAAGAGTTCAACATTTCTGCAACTTTAGGACCAACGCCACTAATTGCCGTTAAGTCGTCTTTTGCTGATGAGGCTGTCGGAGCTGCTTTTTTAGCTTCGGCTACAGGTGCTGCTTTAGGAGCCGCTGGCTTCTTAGGCGCTTCTGCTTTTAAATCCAACTGAGCCTGACTCGCCTGAGGTTTCGCGTTTTTAGCCGCAGGTTTTGACTGAGTAACAGGTTTAGCTTTCGCCGCCGGTGCTGCTTTTGGGGCAGCTGGCTTTTTAACTTCTGCAGTCTTTACTTCCGCTTTTTTTGATACTGGTTTTGTCGCTTCAGCTTTCTTAACTTCTGGCTTTTTGGTAGCAGGTTTCTTCGCTACTGGCTTTTTAGCTTCCGGTTTTTTCGCTTCAACTTTCTTAGCTGCTGGTTTTTTTGCTTCGGCTTTCTTGGCTTCAGCTTTCTTAGTAGCTGGTTTTTTAGCAGCTGTTTTTTTAGCTGTTGCGGGCTTTGGCTTTTTAGCAGGGTCAAGTTTGGTGTATTCAACAACCGGTGAAGGATCATCGACTTTACACTTAACGTATGTACCTGGTGCATCTTCGATAGCTTTTAAACCACCTTTACCTACCGCACGTGCTTTAACAGTTTCGTTATCTAAAGGACGAACCCAAGAGTCCCAGTTTGGCCACCATGATCCTTCATTAACTTCAGCTGCATCAGCCCAAGCCTGTGGGTCATCAGGTAGTGTATCTGTCACTCTGTAACCGTATTTTTTCGCTTCTGGCGGATTGATAATACCAGCGATATGACCTGATCCACCAAGGATGAAACGGGTATCGCCTGAGAATAATTTCGCACCTGAGTAAGTTGATAACCAAGGAGCAATATGATCTTCTACCGCAGAAATAAAGCACACAGGAATATCGACACTAGAAATATCGATTGGCGTACCTTTAACACTCAATTTATTAGGCTTACAAAGATTGTTATCTTTATACATATTACGTAGATACCATGAATGCATGGTTGGCGTCATACGTGTTGAATCCGAGTTCCAGTACAATAAATCAAACGGACGTGGATCATTACCCAGTAAATAGTTATTTACATAGAATGACCAGATCAAGTCGTTAGCACGTAACATATTGAACGCGCCTGACATCTTGGAACCTTTCAGACAGCCCTCTTCTTCCATGGATTTTTCGAGGCTAGCAATTTGGCCTTCATCGATAAACACACCTAACTCACCCGGATCGGCAAAATCAATCATGGTGGTGAAGAAGGTCGCAGATTTAACGCGGTTATCGCCATTCGCTTTCATATAAGCCAAAGAAGTCGATAATAAAGTACCACCAATACAATACCCGATTGCATTGATTTCACTTTCGCCGGTAGCTTGCTCTACTGCATCGACAGCTGTCACCACACCTTCTGTGACATAATCTTCAAAACCAACCTCTTTGTAGGTTTCATCAGGGTTAATCCATGAAACGACAAATACGGTGTGACCTTGATCGACCATCCATTTCAGCATTGAGTTTTTGGGCTGTAAGTCCATGATGTAGAACTTGTTGATCCATGGTGGAACAATCAATAAAGGACGCTTCAATACAGTATCCGTTGAAGGTGTGTATTGAATGAGCTGGAACATTTTGTTCTGGAAAACAACTTTACCCGGCGTTGTCGCAACATTCTCACCCAGCGTAAATGCTGAGGTATCTGTCATGCGGATTTTAAGTTGGCCTTCGCCTTCTTCTAAATCTTCGAGCATGTTCTTTAAACCATGAACAAGATTCGCGCCTTTTGTTTCAATCACTTTTTCTAAAACTGCAGGGTTCGTAGCCGCGAAGTTTGTAGGTGACATCGAATCAAGGTAACGCTCGGTGAAGAATTTTACTTTTTCAGCGGTTTTATCATCCAAACCTTCAACATCGGATACTGAATTACGCATGTATTCTGAAGTAAGAAGATAAGACTGCTTGATTAAATTGAAGGCAGATTTTTCTGTCCAATCATCATGCTTGAAACGGCGATCACCTTTTTCTTCAGTGATCACAGGGTCAGCTTTAGCTTCATCACTGTCGGAGAACGCACCAGTCAAAGCCTGTTGACCTAGTTGCATGGATTTAGTCCAGAAATTCATGCTGTCTTGCATAACTTTTCCTGGGTTTTTAACCGCTTCGGTAAACCATTTTGAATAAGCTTCACTAAGCTTAAACGGGTCCATATCTTTAGTTTCGTGAGCTTCGGCAAATACTTTCATGAGATCTTCTACATGCTTGAAGTTATTTCTCATTTCTTCAGCTGCAGACCCAAACCCCAGTGCGTTTAAATCTTCTTGTTTAGAATCGGACATATCATCCTCCAGAATTCAATGATGTGTAATTGAAATACGTAATTAGTAACTAATGTAACTTAACAGATCTTATTCAGGCTATTAAGCAATGTCAGATAATGTTTTCTTGAACTCTTCCATGCTTTCTTCAAGACGCTTGCTTACTTTTTCAGCAATTTCTTCTTGAGTCTTTTTAGCCATTTCGCTGATTTCAGTAGAGTTAGCTAAAGCTTTTTCGTAAGCGTGCTGGATTAATTCAACTTGCTTGCTTGCAGCTTCTTGTGGTGAACCAGAACTTGCAAGTGCTTGTATCGCATCTGTAGCTTCTGTCATAGCCTGCTTTAACATTTCAGCCTGGCGTTCTAGCAATACTTTAGAGCTATCTGCAAACGTTTGGTTAGTCGCCATTAATAATGCCATGTTTTTTTCTTGTGATGCTTTGATTGCATCAAAATCAAACTTACCTTTAAGCGTATCGTTAAATGCATCCATACTGAAAGCATCCATGTTAAAGGTACTTTGTAGTTGCTCTGCTAATTTGCTTGGATCAAATTGCTCAAATGCTTTTGTGAAATCAAATGGGTTGTTAGTAGACATAATAGAATCCTTAATAAATAGTGTAAATAATTTTTAGTACAGCAAACCATCTTTATAAATTGCTGCACTGCACAATCTCTAATAATAGAGACTTTAAACAGAAAGTCAACACTTAAAAAACAGGCGTTGAGCCAGCTATATCAGGCTTAATTCATACATATTCAAAAAACAAATTAGTCGCGTGTTAACCACGGTACAAATACAACAGCTTCTCCTTCAACGAGGATATTTCCGTCACCATCTATGCACGTTGTTTTCAAAGTCACTATCGGTTTAGTTTCATGTATTTTGATCACTTCAACACTCGCCACTATCTCTGTATCAAAATAGACCGGTGCTTTAAATTGCAGGTTCTGACCCATGTAGATAGTGCCTTCACCCGGTAAGTGCGCACCTAATAACGCAGAGAACAAGCTTCCGACAAGCATTCCATGAACGATTCTGTGTTTGAATTGTGTAGCCGCTGCATAAGCTGCATCAAGATGCGCGGGATTTTTATCACCCGATAATTCTGCATAATCGATCACGTCCTGTTCTGTGAATGAACGTGTAATTGATGCGCTATCTCCAATCTTTAACGTAGTTGCCATTACTCTCCCTCTTCTGGTTAACAATCATTTTCTTATAAGTCTTTAACTTATACTTTAGTAGCATTTTATTCTTTAGGTAAAAATAACTGAGACTTGTTTGATAAAGGTCGTATTTATTAGCCTTTCCTTTGAAAAATAATGGTCGAAAAAAGAATAGCGAAAAATGATGGTCGGATAGTGAAGTTTGGTTGGTGATGAGCACAGAAGTCGATTATTCAAATAGACTATTTTTAATAGCCTTAAATAAGCAACTCTTTAAAAAAACGCCCATAAGTAGGGGGGTGCCTTAAAGTGATTGTTAAAGAAAAATAATTTGCTAGAAAGATAATGCGCGCATTTATGAACAAAAAATAAGCATAAAGCCCCCTAGTAATACGGAAAACTTGCATTAACTCATCTTAAGCGTATAAATGTTGCGCTTGCTGCAGCGCAAAATTGAATTACTAATAATTCACATTCTAATAACACATAATAATCGGGGCTACCAATCACCATGTTATATCACTTACAACACAAGTTTAATAAGTCGTTAAAACCTTTGAATTTTTGGGCACAGGCGTGGAAAACACAACTGTCGTTAACATCAGCACTGCCCTATAACTTTGACTTTTTTATGCGACCGACGATAGCCCAATTAGAATTAATAGAACGCATAACGAATACCTACGAAGAACCTGAGTTTGATTTGCCGATAACTCACGTTGATGGAAAAGAAACCAAAGTAACAGAAGAAGTGGTTCATGCACTTCCCTTCTGTGACTTGTTACATTTTAAACGCGAAGGTGAACATAACCACCCCAAGATTTTACTGGTCGCACCAATGTCAGGTCATTACGCCACTTTGCTAAGAGGCACGGTAGAACAGTTTATTCCTGACCACGAGGTTTATATTACAGACTGGAAAAATGCCCGTGATGTTCCTGTCGAAAAAGGTGGATTCACCTTTGATGACTATGTCCGTTACCTGATCGAATTTCAGGATCATCTTGGCCCAAATACGCACCTGATTGCCGTCTGCCAACCGAGTGTTCCTGCTATTGTTGCAACTACCGTAATGACTGAGCGCAATAACCCGAATGTACCTAAATCATTAACGTTAATGGGTGGGCCGATCGATACCCGTTTAAGCCCCACAGAGATTAATGATTTTGCCACAGGAAAAGACCTAGAATGGTTTGAAACTAAAGTCATCAACACCGTACCACGCGATTTCCCTGGTGCAGGACAAAAAGTCTACCCAGGCTTTATTCAGCTTTCTGGTTTTATGAGCATGAATCTGGATAGCCATGTGCAAAAGCATTACAAATTCTTCGGCGATTTAGTCAAAGGTGATGGTGATAGCGCCGAGGCACATAGAAAATTCTACAACGAATACTTAGCTGTTATGGATTTACCGGCTGATTTCTATCTTGAAACAATCCGCAAAGTGTTCATCGAACATCGTTTACCTAAAGGTGAAATGCATTTTGAAGAAAAGAAGATCGACACCAGTGTCGTTGCTAACACTTCGTTATTAACCATCGAAGGTGAAAATGACGATATTACAGGAAAAGGTCAGACAAAAGCTGCGCATGAAATCTTAAGCAGTATTCCTAAAAACAAAAAACACCATTACGAACAACCAGGTGTGGGTCATTATGGAATCTTTAATGGTCGTCGTTTCCGTGAAATGATTGCACCTAAGATTAAGGCGTTTATTCAAGAAAATAATAAATAGCGAAAAAAAAGCCCTCAAAGTACGGGGGTGCCTTACTGATTCAAAGCGGTTTTAACCAATAACACCGTGACGTTATCAGTGGCACCTCTGGCTAAGGCTAAATCCATGAGTTCTTGTGCCGCATATTTAAGGCTATTTTGCTGTAAAATTTCTTCTATATCCTTATCACTGAGTTCTTTAAACAGTCCATCACTACAAAGCAGGTAGATATCCCCTTCCACCACTTCATAGCTTTGAGTTTCTGTAAACAGTGGAGATGTCACACCTACCGCTGCGGTTAGGTGTTGCGCTAATGGATACTTTTCAGCATCTTCAGGGCTAAAACCCGCATCAATGAATTCATTAACACGATTATGGTCTCTGGTGAGTTGTGATAATTGATTATTTCTTAATTGATAGATACGGCTGTCACCTGACCACAAACAAACAACACTATTTCTCTGTGCGATTAAGACACACACCGTACTCGCAATAAGTGTTCTGGTTTCTTCTCCACCACTTTTCTCGATAAGTTCGTCGTTTGTTTCTTGTAAGCTATCGCTGATTTTATTAACAAAACTTCCAAAAAAGCGGCCTTTCTTAATTTTTGAGAGCTTTTCTACGATTAACTGACTGGCAACATCTCCAGACTGATGACCACCGGCACCATCGGCAACGACCCAGAACCCTTTATCACTCGATTCTAAAAAAGCATCTTCATTGTGATCTCTTACGCATCCCTGATTGGTTATGCCAATGGACTGAAACGTGAATTTACTATCTAATAATCTGTTCATCGCTCCACCCTCTTTTATCCCACTCTCCATCCATGAATGTCGCGACACTTTTATGTGGAGGTAGGCCTTCAGTTATGACAAAACTCGGCGGTATTTTTTCTGAGCCGAATGTCCTCCAGACGCTGTATGAAGGATAAAAAGTGTTCAACATACTGTTGACTAATTCTGGGTAAACGACTCTTAAACTTTCATTTTCATGTACAGGGAAATTCCAGGCCGAATCTTCATAGCGATTCATCGTAGATTTCTTTAAGGTAATGGTACTGTCGTCACCATTCTGGTTGCCTAAGACTGATAGTTTTTCATCAAATTGCTCTATCGAAAAGTCATCTTCTAAACAATAAAGCAGGATATCCTCAGCTGACTTTAACCAGTCTCTACTGGTTTCGATGAGTTGCAGTGGATTTGTATTCATGGGAAATGACTTGCATATCGTCATTGGAAAATACCGACCGACACTATCGACACTTGGCATCATTACTCCTAACCAGGTCTGGTTTCCGCATATTCCCGGAGCTAACACATATTGATACAGGGGCGTTGTTAGGTAGGACTCCATCCAGCTTTCACCTAATTCTGACTTGCTGTGGGCGAGTACTTCCCGTAGCCAGGCATCCCATGGATCTGTGAAATTTCTGGGTAATGATTTTGTTATAAAATCCCCTTTTGAAGGGACTTTACCGTAATAACCAATGATCGATGTTTCTTCTGTCACTTTGGGCACCTGCATGATTTAAGGGCTTTCATTTTGCTAAAAAACTTAAATGGGTTCTCTTTGAGTGTGGGCGTTTTAACTTCGAAAACTGCATTGCCAAATGCAGGGATTCTTATCTGATCATTTCTGACTAATTTAAATAAACCCCACTGATCAGTTGCGTCGGCTAAGGTAATGAACTTTGGTGCAATGGCAGGGTTTCTAAAGTTTGCCACTGCTGTAATGGGTGATGCAGGCCACGAATAGACTTCTTGTGGTCTAATTGCAGAACCTGGAAAAAAATTATTCTTGGTGCTACCTATTGATAGCTGTATCTTTTCAACATCAGGGCTGGCACTAATCAATTTCAAGGTTAAATTGATATTAAGATTTCCTGCTGAAAAAAAAACAGATCTCAAACGTTCTGATTCAGCTAGCATGTTATCTAAGGTATTGACCACACTCGGGTCGAAGTCATCCGTTTCTTTTAAGTTGGATTTTTTAAACGTATCTGCCACGCCGCCTATGGCAAAAAAGTTATTAAATTCCGAAATATCAACGCCTTTTTTTGAACGTTGATTGAATGGGAATTTATTTTTAAAGGCTTTTTCACAAGGCTCACATAAGTCAGCACCCGCTGCTTGTATTAGTTCCTTAGTTGCCCCTTTGGTTACTTCTATTCCTATGATTTGCTTTGCTTCAAGAATCGGTTTATTCAACCAGATACGCATTATTTCAGGGAGTTTATCTACAGCTGCATTTAATTCTGCCAAGGTTGTTTTTACTTTATCTGAGGTGCCCTTCCCCCCTGATATATCCTGATACAGGCCTTTATATAAATCGTCTATGAGTTGCATGGTCTCTTTTAGCTGATCTTCTGCGACTAATTTATGCAGGGGCTTAAAATGACTATCGACGACTTTCAAGGTCTTTTTCAATTCAATCGCATCGCCTATTAAAGGTAATTTATTGTCGTCACTAAAGTCGGTTTCGCTTTGCAGTGCTTTTAAAATATGAGTAAACAAGTTGCCGCTATCAGCAGTTAATGGCCGAAGAATTTCTGATGCCTGTTTGGTATTTTCGAGAGGGCGAATCTGTAAATCTAACAGTAAATTGCTCCATGTTTGAATGTAATCATCTTGATAGAGTTGCTGAATCGTTGATTTTATCGTGCCTGTATCACTCAAAATCTGCTGAGAATCGCCAAGTACCCAACGGTCTTCTTTCAGGTTTTTAACGATATCGTTGTATTTAGGCAGGAAGAGTTTTGAAAAGCCTTCTTTGGTAAACAGACTGGGTATTCCGACAAGAAATGGATTGCCACTTTTTCTTTCAAAACTACTGCTTATCGAACTTAAACCTTCAAACTCTGCAATTTTAAAATCAGGTACTATCGGGCTATTTAGTGCTCCATTTTTCAACTGAATATATGCTAGCTTAGCTGGGTCATTTGATAATAACTCTCGCGCTTGTGATACAAGGCCTTCATCTACAGTGATAGGATCACTAGGAGGCTCTTTTAACAAGGCATTAAAATGACCACTTAAAGTCACATCCTGATCATCATTGCTGTTGCCGTCACCATCCCAATCTACATTCCCTATTGAAGGCGAAGTTGCACCTGCTGGCGCTTCTCCTGCTAAGTATAAGTAGGTTTTTAATAAGCCAAATAATGCGGTTGGATTATCGATATTTTTACTGATTAATTCTTCCAGATTTGCCTTCGCATGAGGCCTTAAAATTTTACGTAGTAACTCACGATATCTTTCATCCATGATCAACCTTAAAGAATCGCCTTGATATAAGCCAAGACGGGCAAAGATACTTGGGTTTTCTGTAATATCAGAGTAGCTCTGCGTTAATCTTTTAAGTTGATTTAATAAAGGTAGTTGATCTTCCAAGGTGCCTTTATAGGGCACGGCTTCAATTTGGTTTTCAATGACTTTTACCTGCTGCTCATACTCATCAATCAATTTTTGATTTTGTTGATAACTGTTAAACCATAAGCCTGCTAAGGCAATAGTCGCCAGACCAATAACGATCGTCAAGCCGTTACGAACCCATTGCATCTTTTTAACAAACTTACGATTAACACCAGCAAGACCAGATTCTTTAAAAATCACATCTTTTAATAAGCCATTTATAAAGAAGCTTTTACCCTGACCTGAGAAGTTAGAGAGTTGTTGTCTGGCAATTCCAAAACCACTGGCGAGCGATCCCATTATTCTGTCAATTGACGTGCCTTCCTGCGTTGCACTGGTAAAATAGTAGCCTCTGAACATAATAGGTTTATGAAATTGTGAATCTTGAAAAACCTTACCCAGGAAATCATTCATCTTTAGTTTTAATGAGCTGAATTGTTGCGGAAACAAATAGATCGCCTGACGCCTTTCCAGATCTCTTTCTTTTTCAAGTTTACTTAATACCTGTCCATGAATTCTATCTTCCAGTAATTCAAACTCTTTAATAAAGAGTTCGGTGTTATTCACACTGGAGGGTTCATTTAATGGAAAAGTCGTGCCCCAAACCTGCTTCCGATCTTCTCTATTTATATCATCAAAATAATCACTAAAACCGGCAAGAAGATCACTTTTGGTGAACATCATATAGACTGGGATTGTGATATTTAACTGCTCATACAATTCCGTGATTCTGTCTTTAATAGAATTCGCGTGGCTTTCCAAAGCATCTTCAGAGAGTTTCATCATATCGACCAGACTGATTGCTACAATCACGCCATTTATGGGTTGTCTGCCTCGATACTTTTTTAATAAATCCAGAAATCCTAACCAAGATCCTTTATCTACATTTTTATTGCTGTCTTGCGTGGTATATCGTCCAGCGGTATCCAATAAAACCGCATCGTTAGTAAACCACCAATCACAATTTCGAGTACCGCCAACGCCATGCAGGGCTTCTTTTCCATATTTCTCGGATAAGGGAAACTCTAATTCGGAGTTTGCTAGTAAGGTTGTTTTTCCTGCCCCTGGTGGACCAATGATAATGTACCAGGGTAGTTGATACAGGTATTGCTTATCTGATGACTGCTTGTCACCTAAACGGACTCCTTTGAGTGCCTCCACCGCTTCTTTTAAGCGACTGTCGAGATGACCTATTTCGTTATCGGTAGCTTCATCTTCTGGAGACAGTGATGACTGTGAATCATCTGATATCTGATCGAGCATTTGCTTGTTTTTTTGTCTTGCTCTGAATGCCTTCCACAAGTAATACAATGCCCAGATTACAGCAATAGCAAGAATCAGAATCATCCTGTTTTGTCTGGATTCAAACGGTAACCTTCCACCAAAACCTAAAAGCGGCCCCAGAAACCAGATAAGTGCGGATATAGCAATTACACCTTGAAGTGATTGAAACCAGGACTGTTTAAGTATTCCAAATATTTTTTTCATCAAGTATTCCCGTCTCTCAATCGAGTATGATTTCTACGCGTCGATTTTTAGCTCTTGCGTCTTTAGTTGATCGGGCATCAAGTGGTTCGATATCTCCCTTACCTTGAACCGTTATTCTATTTCTCAGGTTAGGTGCAAAGTCTTGCAGCATTTCTTTTACGGTCGTTGCTCTCGCTTTAGACAAAGCAAAGTTATCGGCAAATCGAATCGAATTTCTTATCGGGACATTATCCGTATGGCCAATGACTCTAATGCTATGCGCATTGTATTCAGGAGCAGCTATTATCGTTGCTATTCGCTTAATAAGTGGCTCACGTTGCTCAGTAATCCGATCGCTTCCCGAAGCAAACAAACCACGATCACCTCTTAATTCGATAAGTGTTCTGCCATCATTCTCTCTCGGCCTTACATCTACGTACTCTTTACCTATTTCTATCGGTAATTGCGCTCTTATGGCTTCTATTTCTGATATTTTTGGTGGAATCGGTACCTCGGGAACATCCAGCTTAACGATCTCCCTCTTCACGGGTTCTGCTTTTGAATTGAGCAGAGAATATAACCCTAAAAACAACGCTAAAAGTAATGCGCACGCAACTGCAATGGAGACCCACAAGGGTATCGTTTTCGACAAACCTTTTGCTTCTGTCTCAACACCTTGCCAATGAGGCGATAAGAGAGGTTCCTTAGAACCGCGCTGCTTGCGAATTAATTCACTTAACCAATTCCGAATTTGAAATAGTTTTTCTTTTCCGGCATTGACGATTCTATATCTGCCTTGAAACCCTAACGCCAGACAGACGTATTTGAGTTCTAGTAAATCGATATTTTTAGAGGGGTTTTGTCCAATATCTTTCAAGCTATGAAAAAATTGATCACCACCTGAAACTTCTTGATGAAAGATACTGAGTAAACTGTTTTCGCCCCAGCCACTTTCATGTCCCCAGGGCGTATTAAATATCGCTTCATCTATTGTTGTGCATAGCGCATATCGTGCGTTTTCTATTGTTTGTTGGTCATAACCTTCTTTTTCTGCACTTAAGTTAAAAGCTTTAATTTCATCTACCAACTTCCGTTTAAGTTGCTCTGGATTGTTATGCGAAGGACTATTATATAAACGTGAAATGATAGCGAGTAACGCCGAAGCCGCACTTTCAAGAGGATTAATTTTGCCCAGGTTATGTAATGGTATTTCACTACCTTCTGAACTCGTATTGAACTCGACCTGTCTTTCAATATCCTGTCTTCTACCACCAGGCACTGGTCTGATAATAGTATGATCTGAACCACCTGAAGAGAAGAATGGGTCATCTGAATTAGACATATCAATACCTCATTAAAAAATTACTTTTTAACTACCTATTCACTACAAACTACAACTAACAATCAATATCAGTCTCTAATTGCCCAAAGCTCTAATTCCAGGTTTTCTAGCTTCGTACCAACATGCACGGCTAGACCTCCTGAAGTTGAAAGTTGCGCCCAAAATTCGTGAGCAGAATTCATTTCAAAATATGAAAATCCTGAGTGATACGGAATTTGTCGAGGGGCAACAGCCAATGCAGTCAAGTCGATACCAGGGATGTGTGAGTTAACTAATTCGCGTATTTTTTCTACACTCGAAATCGTACTTTGTCTTGGAAATTTGCTTCTTATTTTTTCAGTGGCTACATCAGCTTTAACCGCTAACACAAATGTACAACTATCCAGTAAGCTCTTGTCATTAATAACGGCAACCCAGATGCCATACTTATGTTCTTCAATATCCAGACCTATGGCTTTTTGCTCTATAACTGAACTTAGTGCTTTTCTAATTTCATTCATGACAAATTCAAATGAGAACTGCTGTTGATCATGAATGTATTCTTTAAACTCGATTGGACGCCTTGTCTCACTGGTAAATGTGGCTAATTCTCCCGCTAAAACAATTAAAATTCGGTAGAGCTCTTCAGGGAAGATATCTTTGTTAAACTGTAGGTGTCTGAACAAGGGCTCGTATTTATTGACGAGTTGCAACATCAGAAAATCAGTAATCTCTGATACTCCTGAAGAACCAGGAGCTGCTAATCTGCTGGCCAAAGCCTCGCCACGATGTTTTAAAAGCGCTTGAACTTCTTTGATAAAACCCATTATTTGCTCAGATGTATTGCAATGCATTACTGCTGGAATATAGGATTCATCTAATTTCACTAATTTATCTTTAGTACTTTCAACAATTCGAGCTATTGGAATGACACTGTATGCGTTCAATTTGTCATTTTCAGAGAGAATGCTTATATTTAAACAACCTACTTGTAAGTCTGCTTCCCCTTGAATTTTTCCTGTATGCAAATCTCCAACTTGTATGTCATTGATTTGATATCGGGTTAATTTGTTTTTCCCTTCTGACTCTTCGGTCATCAAAAGAGCATTTGGCTGAATTAATGGCACAGCGAGATAAATCAAACAGTTTTTATCATCCTTAGGCACCTCAAAGGGAGCTGGTGCAGGTGTATCATTCGGGATATCAAACGGTGTCCCGTCAGCAAAAATTCCCTGAGCACGAACAATCGCTATCTTTCCCAGTTTTAATAACTGAGGGTCAATTTCAAGATTCGTTACACCCCAGTTAAAAGGTCTTATTCCCTGACAGCGACCTTCTACCCAATTTTGAATAAAACGTTCTTGTTGCTGTAGATGCTGAGGTCTTAGGAATAAACCTTCATGCCAGACAACTCTATCTTTATTCATCCATAAACCTCGTTAGACATTATTTATCACCTCTGGCATTTTTTAATTTTTCAACTTGATCATCATAAGCTTTTGCAAATTCCTGACCGAATAAACGATTGAAGTCATCTTCAGCTTCACCCTCTATCGTTTGATAAAGGAACTCAAATGCCTCCCATAATTTTGCTTTTCTGTGTATTGGAATACTGGCACTTATGGGGCTTTGGCGCTCCAGCCGTTCGATGAGATTTTCCGGTTCAAACCTTTTCAATACTGAAGTTAAAGACGCTTGAATACCCGATATCACGGCTACTTGATGTGACTTAATATCATCATAGGCTTCGTCTATCGCTTTCGCTGAATCCATTTGAGATTTACTTTTTTCTAACAATAATTTAGTAATCGCTTCTTCAGCAGTGATAGAAAACTTGATCGGATTATTTTCTATGGGACGAATAGTTGTCATATCCATTCGCATCTCATTTTTAATTTCAGCACGCGATTGGAGTACTTCCATAGTGCCTTCTATCGATTTTCGAAATAAACTCCCTGCCAGGTACGCATCTTCTTTTGTAAACTCACCACTTTGAGGCTTACGTTCAACTCCCATTCCTTCAAAGAAGTAATTAAGAAAATCAGTATTGTTATCTTCAACATTATTGAATGTTGTAGCATTAGGTATATCTGTTTTATCCTTTATTTCAACCTCATCCTCGATCACCCCAACGTCCGCTTTCAGAGCAATATCTGCTACTTCTTTCTCAGATATTTCTGGGATATCTTCTATCTCAGTTTTAGGTAGTTCTTCATCGATATCTTTACTTGTTGAAAATGGGTCTACTATTCCTGTCAGCAAATCATCAATGGAGCTTTTATCATCATCAGTAGCAATCCAATCATCTGGTATAACTGCTGAAGAATCGTTGCTTTCAGCATCAATATCTTCTGACTCTATTTCGATGTCTTGTTTAATGTCATTAAAGAAATCATGATCTTTATCTTTACCCTCATCCTGTTTGGTGACATTAGGCGGCTTAAAGAAACTATCCAGATCAGGGATATCATCATGATTGTCCTTAGTATTGCCTTTAGTACTTATCGGTATGTCCTGGTCATCATCTAAGGTAAATTCACCAGATTGAAAAAAAGGATCATCTGAACCAATACTATTCTCCATGTATTGACTGTCTTTATCGACAGCCTCAGAAGTCGCTGATATTTTTTCTTCCACATTACTTTGTATTTCAATGGGATCATCTAAAAGATCAGCAAATAAGTCATCAGTAGGTATCCCCGCTGATGATGTTGATGCTGGAATCTCTTTATCCACGGATTCATCATCAATAATTGAAACTTCAATACTGTATGTTCCCATTACCAGCTGATCCCCGTGACCAACTTTCTGACGATTTCCCTTGCCCAACGGAGAATTATTACCATTAATAAATACACCGTTCGTGCTGGTATCTATGATGTAGAAACTACCTTTGTCATACTCTATTTTTGAATGACTTCCGGAAAGGTGTCTATGCTCATCCGGTAATACCCATGAATTTGATATCTTGCGCCCAATAGTTCCCCCACTTTCTTTAAACTCATATTGCATAGAGGCTGTTGGAGTTTGATTTTTCGTTTGTATTACCTTAAGCATTAGCTGCATAAAAATACCGTAAACTACTTAGTAAAACGTTATAAACAGATTTTTGTTGATGATGTTCTTCTATCACGATCATTCCTCTGTTCTTCCTACAATCATCTGAACCTGATGCAAACTGTCGGGCGCCAAATCCTCCATTAGTGCCAGGAAGTCTTTATCTACCAAGCTTTTAGCTCTTTGCAAAATAAGTGGAATCGGGCTACCTGGTTCGTTTTTATGATAATAATCTTCTATCTTTTCTATCGCTGAAATAACATCTGATCTTGTGTTAATACCGACCGGTTTTACACTTGCAGTGATGTTTTCGCTAGCGTTAGCATGATCTGTTTCTGTAGCTAAATTTTCTTCTTCGGTACTATCGCTAACATTATCAAGATGTTTCGCAATTGCAGATTTTGACTCTTTCAAAATTTTAAGAAGTTCTGCAAAATTAGGGGCTCTACCATCACCAACATGCTCTTCTTGTTTTAATAATGAAGAGATTTTTTGAAAGTTTTCTATACTCTTTTCTAAATCAGAATGGACGGCTTCTCTACGTTCTAAATCGCTACTTTTAAAAATAGCATCAGCCAATAAGGCATCAACGCCTGTTACATTCTCATCATCGCCTGAAGATTTAGGGTTACGCAGATCGTAGAGGCTGACTTTTCCAACACCTTTTGCACTTAATAATTCAATTTTTTGAAGTGACAATAGAAAGTTAAAATCTTCAAATAACGCGAGCATATTTAATCGCTCGGTAGGATCATTATCATCAGGATCTATTTCTGGGTGTACGCATCCCCAGTATTTTTCGACCATTCCAGATAGTAATTTTGATCCATCAGCAAACCCAGCATAACCTTCAAGATTTATTAGCGCTTGCGTCAAACTGATAACAACTTCCAGGCTGTGCGTTTGTTTACACAGTTCCAGGCAGTTTTTCTTAACCAGTTTCCAGTCTGGCTCTTCGCCTTCGATTACATCTTCGCCTATACGCTGTTCTGGCTTGCCTTCAAGTGCACTTCTAACTTCTAAAAAAAGCGGATCGTACTCAAGGTTTTCACCGCATGCGGTATCTCCTTCGTGATCAACTAATATCGCTTCTACATCCAGCATGGATTACTCCAACTTATTATTTAGATATCAAAAAATTAAAAATCATTACCACACAAAAAATTAAAGACACTCTTAATCTCGTTTTTATGGCAGGGGTAACAATTTTCTTAAGCCAATATTCTCTGGCACTCATGATGAGTAAAACCACAATCACGATAGCGAAGATGATTTCAATCGAGATATTCATTGTTCAACCCTTCAACATGCATACTCAACTACCTGTTTCAGAACTATCAGCATTTGGGTCTTCATCAAGCCAGGATCTTTTTTTAGGCTGAGGGGCTTGTTTGACAGGTGCTTGTCGTTGAGGAGCATTATGGGTATGCGTCCAATCTTTTTGTGCTTGTGGTGCTTTTTGTTGAACGGGTCTTGGTGCACTCCCTCTAAACGCAAAACGTTGTTCAGCAATATCGTAAGCCGCTAAATTCACATTCGCGCGACTTACTCGACCACCAAACTGAGTGGTAATCACATAATTACCGGGGGGGAGAACAAAATTGGCTGACGATCTCCCACTTACCGCTTTTACACGTTTACCATTTTTGGTGACAACAAAAGAGGTATTTAAAGGACGACCATTGAGTGTTGCATAAGCTCTAATTTGACCATTGACTGTTTTGGCTGGTGCCGCTTTTTTGAAAAATTCAAAGGTTCTTGTAATATTTTTATTGCTTATATTGATGTTGCTGCTTTTCCATTTACCCGCATAACTCGTCGCTATCTGATAACGACCAGGTTTGAGATTAACGTTCGCAGTTGACTTTCCATTGACCCGTCTAACCTCTTTACCATTTTGCTTAATTATAAATGATGTTTTTAAAGGTCTCTTATTAAGGGTCGCGATCAGCCTGACTCGTCTTGTTTTATTTTGTTCTGCTTTGCGCTTTTCTTTTCTTATTTCTTCTTGACGTTTTTTTTCTGCTGCTATTCTGGCATCTTCGGCTCTTTTGTTTTCTGCCGCTATTCTTTCCTCTTCGGCTCTTTTATTTTCTGCTGCTATTCTTTCCTCTTCCGCTTTTTTATTTTCCGCCGCTATTCTTTCCTCTTCTGCTTTTTTATTTTCCGCGGCTATTCTTTTCTCTTCCGCTTTTTTATTTTCTGCTGCTATCCTTTCATCTTCAGCTTTTTTATTTTCCGCGGCTATTCTGGCCTCTTCCGCTTTTTTTGTTTCCGCTGCTATTCTGGCTTCTTCGGCTTTTTTAGTTTCTGCCGCTATTCTGGCTTCTTCGGCTTTTTTAGTTTCCGCTGCTATTCTGGCTTCTTCGGCTTTTTTATTTTCTGCCGCTATTCTGGCTTCTTCGGCTTTTTTAGCTTCTGCCGCTATTCTGTCCTCTTCAATCTGTCTTTCAATTTCAGCTGCGCGGTCTTTTTCTTGTAACTGTTGAAGTTTAGCCAGACGTTCTTGTTTGAGCTTTTCTTTTTCCTCTAGCTCTAGTCGTTCTTGCTCAAGTTTCGCTTGTTCTAGTTGTGCTTTCTCTTCTTTTGCTTTTTCCTGTTTTGAAGCTTCATCAGCAACGGAGCTATCTTCTTGAGCTTTTTTGTCAATAGCAGCCAGTCTATTTGCCTCAAGTTGAGGATCAACCTCAAGCTGATTTACCTGTTTTTTATCAGTTTCTTCGACCCCCATCCAACTGGAAACTTTCTCGTAATTAGTAAAACCAAATGCTAAACCGGCGACAAGAACTAGCGCACCCGTTATTCCCCCATACAAACCTTTTTTGCTTTTTGGCTCTTTGGCTGAAACAGGATAATGGCCCGTTTGAAGTATCTGGGTTCTATCATCATCAATCTGCGGTGGTATTTTATGAATAACGGTTTGATCAACGTTTACTGCGTTTTTAACAGCTTCTACAAATTCCCCCACTGTCTGATAGCGGTCGTTAGGTTCTTTCGCTAAAACCTTATCGATAGTCGGCTGTAAAAAACTATATTCTGCGGGCAACTCAGGGGGAGCAACTGTTGTATGCTGATGAATAGCTTGAATCGTAGACTCAGCTTTAAACGCTTTCTTTCCAGTTAGCATCTCGTAAAAAACGAGACCTAAACTGTAAATATCAGATCGGCTGTCTAAATCAGTGGTAACTGCCTGTTCGGGGCTCATATATTGAACTGTCCCCATGGTGTAACCCATACGAGTCAATTCACCCGATGTATCCTGTAGTTTGGCAATACCAAAGTCAGTGATAACGGCTGTATCATCTTCTCGAAATAGAATATTTCCTGGTTTTATATCTCGATGGATATAACCTTTGACGTGTGCGTAATCTAGTCCACTTGATGTTTGTTCCAGGATTCTAAGTGATTCTGCGTAACTGAGTTTGCCCTTCTCTAATTTAGTCTTGAGCGTGCCATTAGCCAAGTGCTCCATTGCCATGTAAAGAATAGAATCATCAATCACGCCAACATCGTAAATCCGAACAATATTTCGATGCTCAAGGCTAGCTATGATCTTGCCTTCGCTTAAAAAACTCTTACGAAAGTTTTCATCTCTGGCCATGTCAGGGAGCATGACTTTTAAGGCTACGTTACGACTCAGCATATCTTGAACCGCTAAGTACACTGTAGCCATACCGCCTCTACCCAGCTCGCTATCAACGGTATAATTTGGAATTTCTATCATTGTTAGATATTAGTTTCCGTGTTTGATGGTTTATCTTGAGGGGGACTTGGGGTTATTACTTGTCACCCCCCTACTTATAAGCACTTTCCTTAACTAGTTCTTATTACTGATGAATTGCTTTTAGATTCAGTATCCATGACTAGGCCTGATTAAGTATATAAGCGAAGATTCTTAAGAAATGTGACAAATTCCACAATTTGAAAAAACTTAGTAAAAAGAATGAAGATTCCGTTGATAGATATTTTTATTTTAATTAGTAATCAAAGATTACTTTTTTACATATACAGAAAACCTAGTAAACTGGTTTTCTCAATAGTGACTTAAAGTATTGATAAATTTTATTAATTGAGAGGCATAATAAAAATACAACTCATGAAAAATGTTATTTAATAGATAATTAGTTAAGGAGCTAATAAAAGAACCTTAAGCTGACTGGGAACCATCCTTGCTCCCACAATGTTAGTAGAGTTTTGCAACGTCATGCTCGTCACTCTTGTTGCCGGTATGCCCCCTACAAGTACTGTAAAGGCTGCCGTAATATGCCTAGATGGCCCCATGACTGTTGCCGACGCCACACCTGTAGCCAAGCCTGCATTATCCCCGTTTGTCATTGGAATTATAGTACTCAAATTATGAGCAGGCGTGCACATGAATAACGTTTTATATGCGGCAGGAACCCCCATCGGTCCTGCTGCGATATTAGGGTAAGGAACAGGAATCGGTACGGGAGGTGTTAAACACACATCGGGAAACGCAATATCAAGTCCCATCATTTGACTATTCGCAAACATATTTCTTCTCCTTATCCTAAGTGGATTTGATCGCCGTCTAATTTAACTAATTCTTCGGCAGTTAATAACGTATTTTTACCATGCATTTGCATAATATGCTGAGCTTGATAATTAATGTGTCGACTTTTCACATATTCAGAATCTTCAATAACACGGTGTGATGTTTTTGACTTTTGTACAACAGTATCCATTATGAAGTTCATGAGCCCACCAAAGATACTCATAGTTTCAAGTTTACTAATGAGGCTCTTACCCATATATGATAATTTTGAGAAATAAATATTACTCTCCTCTGCCCTGATATCCATCTGTTCAGACGTTATGCTCATAGTTTTTAAGGTAGTAAAATCAATACCATTTTCAGATTGAACTTGCAGTCCTCCTCCTTCTACTCTCAGTTTTAATCCACCCTGAACTTTAATTGTCGATATTTCACTCACAGAGCGTTCTAACACATTTGTGATATAAGCTTTTCCACCAATTTCAGCTTCAATAAGTACTTTATCACCTTTGAGTGGTTCGATTACGCAGCCAATAGCTTTTTGTACTTTGTTTATAACCCCATCTTCCGAAAGAACTTGATATGTCCCATCATCCTCACAAAAATCTATTTCTGCGAATACACGATAAATCTGACTTTCTTTTTCAGGTTTTAAAGGTAGTTCTTGTATTTTCATAATCTAATCGTCCTGTGAAAATTTAACTTCAATGAATGTTCATCCAGTTTTCAGCCTCGATTAAAGGCTCGTCATGTGAAAGTGCGGATTCACGGTCTGTATAACGCGCATTTTTATCAAGCACTTGATGAAAATTAACGCGAAATAATGAAGCGCGGGAAAAATCTGCTTCTTGTAAAACGGCATGTGAAAAATCGGTATATGTTAAATCCGTATTCATAAACATTGCTGCTGTACAATTTGCTGATTTAAAATTGCACTGTTGCATTTTTGAGCCTGTAAAATCGACATTTGTTACCTGTGCCTTTAAAAACACAGACTGATAAAGCTGCATGTTTTTCATACTAGAGTTAGCAAGCTCCGCCTCTACAAAAAGAGCGTTATTTGCAATACTCCTATCAAAATTAGTTCGTGTTAGAACTGATCCTTTAAAATTACATTTTGTTAAATCAGCATCTGATAAATCACTTCCACTTAAATCTGCATCCATGAATTGACATAAAACAAAACTCTGATTCTTAAGTGATAATCCTGAGAGATTTGCCTCAATAAAAATAACAAGTTCAAATTCGGAGTTTTCCAAATTGGAAGTTCTTAAATCAGCCTTTAGAAAAATTGTCTGCTTAAAATAAGTGTTAGATAAATTTAAACCTTCGGTCTCAGTTTCTAAAATAGATGTACGATCCATATTTGCTCCAATAAATCGTGCATTATTCAATTTACTGTTTGCAATAGCGGCCATTGTCAAATCTGAATCAGAAAAATCACAACCAGATAGGTCGCACTCAATAAACTGTACAGAAATACTCTGAAGATTTGAAAGGTCTCCATTACTGATTGAACAATTATTTAAACAAGATAAATGAAGATTTACATTATTAAAACATACTCCATTCAAAGAACAGTTATTAAAAACAGTCTCTCTTAGATCAGCACCTGAAAAGTTGCAATTATTAAAATTGACATTAATAAAAAGACCTCCCGCAAGGTCTATTCCAGAATAATCACTATTAGAAAGGTCACACTCATGGATAGTTTCTCCTTCTTTTACTAACTTTAACAATTCTTCAGAGGTCATTTTATATCTCAAAAAAGTTATGATTTTTCAATTTCAAATGCTTAGGGATTATGCGAGCTTTTCCTAAATTTGCGCCATTGAGTATGGTTTCAGAATCTAGATATACTCGCGCTAAATCTGCTTGATACAGATTAGCTTGAGATAAATCTGCCCCACTAAGATTCGACCAAGTCAAAACAGCAGACATTAAATTCATTACAATCATCGATGCATCGGTTAAGTCAGTTTTGGTAAACATACTTCCTATTGCAATAGATCGGTCAAGCAACGAACCTTCTAATTTGCATTCGCTGAAGTCAGCTCCAGTCATATTTACTGACTGAAAATTGCACCACTTCAAAATGCTTCCTCTAAAATTCACTTCATTCATAACCCCAAAACTAAAATTAGAGGAGCTAAAATCACATTTATCTATAAACCTAAGATTATTCATCTGGGCTTTCCAAAAGTTTGTACCCACTCCCTTACTTTTTAGAAAAGTTGCTGAAGAAAGCTCTGAATTAGAAAAACTAGCATTACTGACATCTACCTTTATAAAGTTGCAGCCATTCAGTTTTGCCCTTTCAAAAGAACACCCTCTAAGGTCTGCTTCTAAAAAGGTCATACTATTCGCAACTACAGAATTTAAATTCGCACGAAGAAAGATGCTTTCAAAACAATCAACACCCTCTAGTCTAGTATTACTTAAATCTGCCCCTTCCAGGTTAGCACCCGCCAAAATCAATTCATTAGTTAATAAACATGACTGAAACTTTGCTTGCTGTAATTCAGTTTTACCTAGATTTGCTCTATTTAAATTAGCACCTTCTAAATAAACACCTTTCATAGATGCGTGGGCCAATACTGCATCACTCAAGTTAGCTCCCCTGAGATCAGCTCCATCTAAATTAGCACCTGCTAAATAGATTCCTTGTAGATCAAGCCCATTTAGATTTCTTCCTGACAGATCTAGCCCTAAATAATTTTGCTCTCGTACTCCTCTACCTTCTTTTATCTGTTCAGCTAATTGTTGTCGCATTTGTTTAGATTGCTCATCAGTGAGCCTAGGGGGCTTATCTCTTAAATGAGCACTCAATCTATATAAATCTACAACTTCTCTTTCCTTTTGAACATAATCTTCATAAGGCTTTCTTTCACCAATTTTTTGTTTGATCTCTTCGCTTGAAACGTCTTCTAATTCCAACTCTTGTTTTTTTTGTTGATATTGTTCTAATTGTACTTCGGCTACTAGTTTAGGGGGCTCCCAACCCGATTTTTTTATTTTTTCTTGTACTTCTTTGTAATCTAATCCTTGTTCTTCACACAAAGCTTTTAATTCTTTTTCTTGTTTGGGTTTTAATTTATCAAGTTTCTTCTTTTGTTCATCAGCGGCTTTTTGTTTTTCCTCAAGAAACTTAGGTAATTCCTCTAATGTTGGCCTCTTCTCTTTTTTAGGAAAAGGTTTAGGCCCATATTTCTCTACATCTAAATTACTCTCTAATAGTTTTTTTCTAATAGCTTTATGTTCAACTTCAGTTTTCCTTCTTAAATTATTCTCTCTGTGACCACTTGGCTCTAATTGTTTTTCCGCTAATTCAACGTCAGGGTCTTGAGTGTTCAGATTTTCGGGCAATAAATCACTATCCTGTAGCGCGTAGAGGCCACCTTTCTTTTTATCTAAACGTTTCTTTAGAACTTTTTGGTAGTGATCTAAACTTCTTGGTTCCCCACGGTTTTCTGCACTAGCAATCAAATGAAGGATATCAGCAGCATCCTCTTCCATAACCTCGATGGAGCCTTGAAATACTAATACTGCACGATTATCATTAGGAAAAAACCATACTGTACGTAGATTAGTTTTAATCTCTTCAAATACTTCATCCTTTTCAATTTTCTGAGTAACGAAACAACAAGCTTTAATGTTAGGTAAAAAACCTTCAATCAAAGGTTGTTGAACGTTCATGTTTTCTATCGAGTATTGTTCATCACCATTTAACTTTTCAGTAAATTGTTGATCTTGAGAAGCAAGGTTAAAGTAGCCCCAATCAATATCTGGAGGAAAGCCGGGATAGTATTTTTTCGTCCACTCTTCATCATATGTCCCTTGCAATGACATCCGTTGTGGCCACAGAACATCTATAGGGCCAAAGCTTACAGGCTCCGGCTTCGAATCAAATGAAGTTATCTGTTGCTGGCGACTTTGAATATTTGGAATCCATTTTACCTTCACTCCATTTTCTTCAATTTGCGAGTAACCTTTACCTAGCGGATTTTGTCCAAACTCATCTCCCCCAAATGCATGCTGCCAATCAATTTGCATTTCTGTAAAAGGCTTAATTCCAGATGGCGAATCACCATCCCAAAAACGATCACCAAAAACTAAAAGTTCTTTTTCTTGTTTTCCTAATTTTACTTTCACTGGTAAACCCTGCTTAGGATCTTTGTTTGGCGTAAACGCCTTACCAGTTACTAAAAACTCAGGTCTAGCTTTTGGAATACCTGCTTCAAGTACACTTTCTTGTCCCAGTTGCTCAGAAGTAAACTTCCACATGCTGGTTTCAGAAAGTAAAGATGGTTTTTTTTCTGCTAATGGCATAAATGCAAGAATGGACACCCCCATATGAAATTTCCCATTAAACTCAAAGCAACGAGTTAAAACGCCAAGTTTTAGAGGTTTGATAACCTTCATTTACAATGGACCATCATTAGAACATTCATGAATAAAACCTGATTTACTTCATTATTACAGCTGAATCTGGGTATCTAGGATCATACTTTAAGGTAATAATCGAACCAGGTACTAATTTACTTAATTGATAGACAGAAACATAAGTAGTAATTTCAACTTCGAATGGGATACCTGACTGAGGTAGCATTTCTAAATTTAAAGTTACTTCTGGGTGGCGCTCCTGTCTGCCACCAGTGTCAACCAAAGTTATAACCTTAGCCTTATATATAACACCTTCATCCAATATGACCTTCTCATTGGAGGTACGTTTAACAAATGGCCCAAACACCTTATAGAAGACGCCTGCAATAAAGATGGCGCTTAAGACAAGTACGATTATTAGAGTTTTCATTAAATAGTCTTCAACAAGGTTAACTAAAAATAGTTATTACTTTATTAACAATTTTTGTAGCACCGTTACTTAACTCAACAACAGAATTCTTGAATTTTGTTGTCTCATTCTCAATTTTTGCTCCGGTATAAGCTACTGCCATACCTGTCGCCTCTATTTTACTTCCTGTTACTCCATTTGCTGATCCAACAACTTCAAATTTGGCGCCAGTAACTGCAGAATCAAAGGCCTTAAATATGCTATCCGATGAAGGAGCTATTAAGGTATATCCACCAGTTGCAATTAAAGTATAAGTAGCAGGCGTAACAACAGTCATGCTTCCTGTAACTATCTGCGACATTGTTCCAGCAATTATTTCTGTTTGAGTGCCTGATATTATTTGAGTTTGATTTGCGCCTATTGTTTGTGTTTGGTTTGCACCAATTGTAATTGTTTCATTAGCGCCAACATTTTCTGTACGATTTGCGCCTATAGATATACTTTCATTCGCTCCTACATTTTCAGTTCGATTAATACCTATAGAGATATCTTCATTCGATGCAACTTTCTCAGTCCGATTATTTCCTATAGTTATATCTTCATTCACTTTAACTGTTTCAGTTCGGTTGTTACCAATTGTTATATCTTCATCATTCCCAACTTTTTCAGTTCGGTTGTGACCAACATCTGTCGTCTCATTATTTTCAACAATATTATCTTGGTTTTTTTCAGCATGAATATAAATCTGTTCGCTACCTTTCTTATCTTCCATGCGAATTTCATTAAAGTTAGCTGCAGACCCACCTTTCGAACTTCGGCTTTTGACACCACTTTGGGTTTTATTTGCAGGTAAATCATAAGGTGGCATTTGTTCAGCGTTATAAACTCTTCCAGTTATAATTGGTCGATCAGGGTCTCCTTCCATAAAATCAACAATAACTTCCTGATCGATACGCGGGATATGTATCCCTCCCCACCTTTTACCTGCCCAAATCTGAGCTACACGTACCCAACAAGAAGAGTTCTCATCATTATTTCCATACCTATCCCAATGAAACTGAATTTTTACTCGCCCATATTCATCCGTGTAAATCTCTTCTCCACTGGGACCGACTACAATTGCAGTTTGTGTTCCTTGAACGATGGGTTTTGGAGTTGTTCTGGAGGTTCTAAATGGAGTGGTACTTTCAATTACTGAAAAACTATTACTATAAGGATCACCACGTCCTACTCCCCCCGAACCATATACATGTGAATTTATAAAATGTGTGGCACTTGTGATCAAATATTCTCGGTTTTGATCCTCTCTGGTATAACCATTAAGTTTAAATTTGTATCCTGTTGTTAATTCACGAACGCCACTTTTACCTTGAGCTTGTTCATATTGACAGTGCAATTCTTCTATTCTTGCTTGTACGTAGTCATCACCATCATCCGTTTTATTATATTCACCAGGGTAATCATAAATTTCATAATCTGCGACAGCGTGTCCTCTTACTATCTCTGATTTCGTTTCTAAATTAGCTTTAGGTTTTATAAAATCAAACTCATTAAGTTCATATTTTCCGGGCTGTACCTGTTTAGTAATGTTCCAATTGAAAATATGATCTTTATTTCTTACGACAGTACTATCAGGTGGGTAAAAATCTATAGTCGACTCACTGGGTAAATTACTATGAGCTGCTTCTCCATCTGAAAGCACAAGTTTATGTACACCATCATCGTGCGTAAAATAGTAGTAGATACCTTCTTGTTCTAGTAACCGGCTTACAAAATTAAAATCTGTTTCGCGATATTGAACACAATACTCCCATGTCCTATAGTTTCTGGTTAACTTATCCTCGAAGTCTGTATAACCTAAATCACGGAATATACCCATAACGATATCTGGGACAGATATCTCCTGAAAAATTCTACAATCAGCAGTACGTGTTAAAAACCAAAACCAAGGCTTAACCGTGGCCTGATAAGCAGCATAAACTCCTTCATAACCTGTTTGAGTAAAACGTGTAACATAACCATTAAAAAAACGTTTATCACCAGAGGCTAACTTAAGCTCTACTGTTACATTTTTACCTAATATGGCTTCAAAATTTATATCATCTTGCTCACTCAATAAATTAAGATTGATGTTAAACAAACGCCCTAACTCTTCAGTCATAGACATATCACGTAGCAACAACACGTCTGGACCTAGTGGTGTTTTGATTTTAGCTTCATTTTCACTTTGAGCTGCTGGCATATTAATATCTTTACGTTTTAGTTATAAAAAACACATTTTCTTTATCGATTGATGCATCAAACTCTTTGAAAAAGTATCTAAAAGGTGGGGGGGTGTGATTTAACCCCTTAAATTTCAGTTCTAATTACTTAACCAAGACTCTTTTAAGAGAATTTGTAAACCATCTCGCTATCTTTCACCGAAATATCAACCTTATTGATTTTTTCACCTTCCATCATTCTCTCTAGAAATTCCTGACTCACTTGAGGTAATACAGTGTTGGTCAAAATCGCATCTACCACTCGAGCGCCACTGTCTAAATCATTACAACGCTCTGATATCAATTTGATCACATCATCACCGTATGTCATTTCTGCTTCGTGATTTTGTTTAATGCGTTTTACTATTTTATCCAGCTTAAGTTTGATGATCGTACCGAGTATTTCATCGCTCAATGGATAATACGGAATCGTTACTAAACGCCCGAGCAATGCTGGTGGAAAAACCTTTAGGAGCGGATCACGTAATGCTTTGGCCAAGCCTTCTACATCTGGCATTAAATCAGGATCGGCACACATATCCATGACCATATCCGTGCCCACATTCGAGGTTAAAAGAATCAATGTATTTCTGAAATCTATCAAACGTCCTTCTGCATCTTCCATGCGCCCCTTATCGAAGACCTGAAAGAAAATCTCATGCACATCAGGATGCGCTTTTTCAACTTCATCGAGTAAAACCACGCTATAAGGTCTTCTGCGTACGGCTTCGGTTAATATTCCACCTTCTCCGTAACCGATATACCCTGGAGGTGATCCTTTGAGCGTTGATACAGAGTGAGCTTCCTGGAATTCACTCATATTGATGGTGATGATATTTTCTTCACCACCGTATAAAGATTCGGCAAGTGCCAACCCTGTTTCAGTTTTACCCACACCCGATGGACCACAAAGCATAAAGACACCGATTGGTTTATCAGGACTATCCAATTCTGCTCGTGATGTTTGTACTCTTTTTGCAATCGTATCTAATGCATGTTTTTGACCGACAACGCGCTCATTCAAAGTGTCACTCAGTTTCAGTACTGCCCCCATTTCGTCCCTAACCATTTTGCCAACAGGGATTCCTGTCCAATCGGCGATTACCGAAGCTATGGCTTGCCCATCTACAGATGGCAATATCAGAGGTGTCTCACCTTGTAGTTCTGCTAATTTAGTTTGTAAGCCTTTTAACTTTTTGAGGCTTTCTTCTCTTTGCTCTGGCGTTAATGCATCAACTGATTCTGAGCTTTCTTGAGTTACTTGAGGTGATGTGGCGTTCTCTGCTACCTCTTCTAGATTTGCACCAGTTGATTCACTAGTTTGTTCTGTTTCTTCAATTGTTTCTTCAATAGATTTCTCAAGTTTTGAGCCAGTCCCTTCGACTTTACTGCTAACCCCCCTTAATTCACTTCTTAATTGAAGAATCTCAGTAACCAATTTCATTTCTTGTTGCCAGCGTTTATCGAGTTCCGCAAGTTCTGCCTCTACTTCTACTTTTTGCGTATCGACGTTTTCTTTACGTTCTCCCACATCTATTCCGACAGCTGCTTCACGAGCAATGATTCTACTTTCGACTTCTAATGATTGGAGTTTACGTTGACGGTCTTCAACTTCTGCAGGAGTCGCATGTTGGCTAACCGCCACACGTGCACACGCAGTGTCTAATACGCTTATCGCTTTATCGGGTAATTGTCTAGCAGGAATATATCGATGTGACAGTTTGACGGCATCTTCAAGGGCTTGATCAAGCAATAAAACCTTATGATGTTTTTCCATCACTGACGCCATACTTCTCAGCATTAATGTAGCTTTTTCTTCCGTAGGTTCCTCTACATTAACCACTTGAAAACGCCGTGTAAGCGCGGGGTCTTTTTCAAAGTATTTTTTGTATTCAGCCCATGTCGTTGCTGCGACTGTTCTCAAAGTACCTCTTGCCAATGCAGGTTTTAACAGATTAGCCGCATCCCCAGTTCCTTCCGCACCACCTGCGCCAATCAGAGTATGTGCTTCGTCGATGAATAAAATAATAGGTTTTTCTGAAGATTGTACTTCTTCGATAATCATTTTAAGACGATTTTCAAACTCACCTTTCATACTAGCCCCTGCCTGGAGCAAGCCCATATCAAGTGTTCTGATAGATACGTCTTTTAAACTCGGAGGAATATCTCCAGAAGCGATTCTTTGTGCTAAACCTTCCACAACTGCTGTCTTACCAACACCTGCTTCACCCGTCAAAATAGGATTGTTTTGTCGACGCCTCATTAAGATATCGACCATCTGACGTATTTCATCATCACGCCCAACAATTGGATCTAATTCGCCTGTTCTCGCTCTTTCTGTCAGATCGACAGTATATTGCTGCAATGCTTCTTGTTTACCCATTTGCGCGGGTGAAAGTGCACCACTCGCCTCACCCGGCTCTGCACCATCTAAACTTGTACCATCGGTCGCTGCTAGATTTTCTTCTGGTGAATTAGCCACTACATCATGAAAATGTTCAGTAAGGTTTTCCAGACTTATTTTATTAAACTGATCAGAGATTGAAATAAGGCTATTTTTCAGGCTCGGAGTTTTCAATATACCTACGATTAAATGCCCCGAACGAACCTTGCTATCGTTAAACATCAAAGTGCTGTACACCCAACCACGTTCTACCGCTTCTTCAACGTGAGATGACAAGTCTGATATTGATGAAGCTCCTCTAGGTAGTCTATCAAGGGCATCTGTCATGTCTCGACTTAAGTGGGATGGGTTTAGACCATAGGTTTGAATGATTTTATGAAGGTCAGAATCCTGTAATTGCAATATTTGATGTAACCAATGAATAAGCTCAACATAAGGATTACCGCGTAATTTACAAAACACAGTCGCGCTCTCAATAGCTTTGTAAGTGATTGGATTGAGTTTTCTAAATAATGACGTTCTGCTTATATCTGACATTGGTTATTCCTTTAAATAATTACTGCTTTAAGTAAATTTCAACTCACTTTCTAACTATACTGTCAAAAAATCATCTGCATCCTTTTGCATAGGAGAGTTATGCAACCATGTAGACCACCCAAGTTGTCCAAAACTTCCTAACTCAGTTTTCGGTATGGCTTCTTTTTTTAAAATGAGATTTACATCCCAAATCATTTCCATTCCTACATAGTTTTTGAGAATGGCTGATACCTGTTTTATTTTATCTTTGCCCGGAAGTAACCCTTCATATTCGTCTAACTCCATGGGACCAATTAACACGCGAAATTTATATTGTCGTTGCCAACTTTTGTCCCCTAGAACAGCATCTTCCCCTAATTTCCCACCATCCAGACTCATTCCTAAATAGCAGCGGCTCTGCTCAGGGATTTCTAGCCACTCTCCAATATATTCTTTTATTCTTACAGGGACTTTGAAAAAAGCTTGAAGTACTGAAGACAATCCTTCAGCATGATGGGTTTGAGAACTCATATGACCTGCATAATGCATTTTACTGCTGTCAGGCATTTGATCTCTATCTTGAACTCCAGAAGTTCCTATACCCAGTAATGAACCTGTGTAATTGTGAAATTTGTCTTGTTTAGGTCTATCGAAGTGAACAGTCGGCTCTTTATTAGCCCATGCTCGATAAAACAAGCACAATAGACGGTGATGAAACATATCAAGAAAATGAATAAATGATTCATCTCTAGCAGTTCTTACACGTTCATTTGCATACTCGGTCAAATGAAGCGGCAATGCACCATTGGGACCAAACAGACCAAAGAAAAATACATTTAAATGTAATAAGTCGTCTTTCTCTGTTGTCGCTGAAGATAATGTGGATGGGGCAAAAGCAGCTGTTGGTGTCTGACCTAATCGAATCATGTCATCAGCAGACTTAAGTGTTTCCCCTAAACGAGATCTGTCTTTGTAATAACACTCAATCAATCTCAAAGCTTCATAAAAACCAAACTCATGAGGGTTGTCTTTTATCTCTTGTATGACGTTAGTTATTTTAGTCATAGGATAGGCCTTGTTCCTGTCCTTACTGACCACTGTTTAATTTCTCCTCTTTCAACAGTGCTTAAATTGGTTTGAGTAAAGCTATTCAACGAAACATATTTAGCAAAGAAATGCTCAAGAACACTTCCAAGCATGTAGACACCTGTTCCATCAAAAGCGCTTTCTTTACAATTTAAAGAGATTTCTAAGCCGCGACCAAAAGTAATAGGACCAGCCCCTGGAATTCTTCTAACAGCAGAGTTGCTTTTAACTGATAAGAGACCATTTATTTGCTTCATTGTTTCTGATCTATGCATATCACCATAAAGAGTAAGCAACTCTCGGATTGCAACCGCTCCTTTTGTTTCATCCTCATCAACTAGAGATAAATAATTTAAAGAGAGGTGGCTAATCAATCTCCAGGCATTTTCTCCTTCTACATTAGGTGGCTTGGGCTTTGTTGGGCCTGCCAAACTTCTTATCTGTAAAACTGGGGCACTGTCTTCCATGGTGAACGGTGTTTTGCCTCCTCTAGAAGAAATATGTAAAGGCAGATCTCTATTAGTGCATAAAGCGGAAACACCTAATTGCTTTAAATCTTCATCATATGGAGTTTCTGAACTATCAACTAACGATAGGAAAATTTCTGTCCCAACATAATCCGAGTGCGAACGGTTAGTTGTAGACTGTAAACGAGGTTTACGACTGATCGTGTAATATGCTTGACCAGATTTGGAATCGTAATTGTCACTTGCATAGAAAGGACTGAACTTTTGTTTTTCTTGCAAACTAGAATCAAACCCATTCACACCCGTAATAGAATGAACCTCGTAATCCAAAGGGTTAGTGCGATCTATAATTACTTGATGCTCACTAGACCTGTGCGATAAATGAATTCGGTCAGCACGTTTAGGAAACAAATTTATAGCTGGTGTGCAATTCAAAGCTAAATTAGTTTTATCTAAAGCACCCTCTAGTAATTCATTTTTCTCATTAAATAAAAATATTAGCTCTAAGGTATCTTCATCACACCTTTGAACTGAGTCTTTTAATCCGCTTAATTCAACAAATAAATAACGTTGCGGGAAAGCAAAATACTCTTGAAGATAGCGATAACCTTGAAAAGAAACATCGGTATAAGGTAATAATGCCTGATCTTCTTCAAACCCCATCTCAGACAAACTACTTGCTGGTAGTTCAACTTTCCATGCTGGGGTTTTAGCGTTCTTCTGAGTGGGTTGAATAATAATTGAAGAACAATGTGCTAATAGCAGTTCGTATACTCTATAAGGCGTTTCTCCACCACCATCTAAATAGAATTCCAATTTATCAAGGGTTAGAGATTTAAATTCAATTCCAGAAGACACCTTTAATTGCACTTTGATGGCCGACTTAACTGGGTCTTTAGAGCTATTATGTATTTCAGCTTCGCCGGCACGTAGATATTTAACTTCTTCTATACTTAACGGCCATAAATTAATTTCTTGTGAAGTACGATAATCACAGCGGGTGCGCATTCCTTCGCTCAATGCACTACGTAAGCGAGTTCCACGAGGAATACTAAAACCTTCTTCAGTAACCCCTCCTTCTAAGTCAGGCTCAAAGTTCATAATAGCCATGGATGGAGTGGGCGCTAGATAATGGGGATAAACCATATCTAACAGATTCTGTGTAAACTTTGGAAATTCGGCATCTAACTTAAGTTGTATACGAGCTGAAAGAAACGCAAAACCTTCGAGAAGTCTTTCTACGTATGGGTCAGCACATTCAAAACCACCAAGATCCAACCGTTCCGCTACACCAGGATATCGCTCAGCAAACTCCTTACCCATCCCTCTAACGAACTGGAGTTCTTTTTCATAATATTTGAGCATTTCTGGATGCATTTATTTTTCTCTCATTCCTTTGTTATTTCCGATATTAAAATTACAAGTCTTCTACTTCTATATTTCCACTTTCCAAGTCCATATGAGTCATTAAATGTAAATGAACTGGGACGGGATCCATCCAAATATCACCACTAATTTCAAAAACTAAAGAATTATTTCCTATACCTTCTTTATCTTCGCTTAGTTTCACTTCAAGCGTTTTAGGAATTATTCGGGGTTCAAACCGTATAATGGTTTGTTTTATACTGGCTTCTAATTCTAAGATATTGATACTCGATGCCGTTTTACCCGTTAGGTCTGGCAAGCCATAATTCAAGACAGAGGATTCTATTTCAGAATAACTTTCTTCTAACAAATCATCCTTACACATATTATGTGAATTAAATAACCACGTTAGATCGCGTTTAACACAGTCTGAAATCTTATCTAACGTACCAATTGACCGATGTAAATAGAGGAGTTGAGCTCGTTGAGTTTTTAACTCAGCTAACCATTCTTTCCTTTTTTGCTCGGTTACATCTTCATCTTTTTTAGATAATTTCTTTTCGAGAGCTTTAACTCTTTGTTGGCTAAGATCTAGAGTTTGATTGATGAACTCATCGTTTGTTATCCTATCTAATAGGGATGGTAAAAATTGTGATTTACTAGATTTACCTGCACCTTTTCTCATAACCATTAGTGAGAATCATCATCTGCATTCTGTTCAAAAAATATATCTCTCACATCGAGTAAAGAGTAATCACTGCTATCAGTAGCGAATATTTTCTGCCCAAAACCAATAAAACTACCCTCTCCTTTTTCAACCCATTCTGTTTTCCTGGAAAGTGCCAAATCAGCATTTTGATCTGCAGAAAAAGGATAGCGTGAAGGAATCAAAACAAATGACTCTCCTTCTGTTTCCCATTGGATATGTGCTGGCATCCAAATAAAATCACGAAGATTCTCAGGAGCTTCAATTGCAATCCGTTTTATGTTTGTAAATGGAACCCACCGATATTGCCCCTCAACAAAAACTTCTAATAAAGGGCCTAATCTAGTATCTGCATCAGCTATCCATTCGAATGAATCACCGTTAATCGTTCCTGTTGAAGTCGGAGCCATTTCCAAAGCTTCCAATCTAATCTTAGTGGACTCAGACTCATTGTCTTCAGACAATGATCGAAGAGATTGCAAGATTAGAGCTTGCCACTTTTGTGGTTCCCCCATAAAAACCGGGGCTTGTTTTCCAGAAAAAACGTCTTCTCTAAACTGCTCACATTGAATAGCTGCTCGATATTCAGCAACCATTGCTAATGCACTGACATCCATTTTAGCAATGACATCGAGCTGCTTTGAAGCTCGATCCCAATCACCCAAAACAACTAATAGCTGGAACAGAAATATTCGATGTTTTACATTGGATGCGTCTGAACGGATTTGATTCTGAATACTTTCCAAGCAAGCATCAAGATTACCTTGTTGTAAGTGTTGCTCATGTTCCATTCTTATCTTTCCTAAAGGCTTCAATTTGAACAGTAACTTCACGCATAAAAGAATATTTCTACAAAAACACTATACTTTCTTGCCTGCTTCTAGATCCCAACCAGACTTGAAGGACGCTCCACCCTTACCCGTTTTGTCTATTGGTTTATACTCTTGCTCTATTTTTCCGAAAGCTAAACATATACCTTCACTAGGCCTATCATCACCAGGAAATGAAGCATTAATATTGTATGATGAAATTATTACATCACTTAATGTGTACTTCATGTAAACATGCTTTTCTTCTGAATCAAGAACAAATTCTATCTCTGCTTTAGGTATATGTTGTCCATTAGAACAATACAAAGCTAGGTTGGGAGTGGATTTATCCATTACTTTGTTAATACAAACATGTTGAAATTCAGCGACAGAATTTGTTCGACCACCTGTTCTACCTGCCGCAGAGACAGGCTGAGTTATTCCTGCAGAAAAAGATAAAATATCGATCCAATCTTTATGATTATCTTCGTGCGCCTCACCACCAATACCATCAATTTTTAAAAATGCAGCCATTACTTACTCCTTGATATACTTAAATTATTTAAAAGAACCTCAACTAAAACTATAGTTATCATCCTTTGTCTGATGGCAAACGCGAAACAAGCCTTAATGAAACAGACAAACCCTCTAATTGATAATGAGGTCGTAGGAAGAATTTAGACGAATAGTAACCAGGGTTCCCTTCCACTTCTTCCACCACTACTTCAGCAGCAGCCAATGGTCTTTTTGCTTTATCACCTTCTGAAGCATTAGCTGGATCTGGCTCAACGTAATTAAGAATCCAGTCATTTAACCAAGACTCCATATCGCTACGCTCTTTGAATGAACCAACTTTGTCACGGACAATTGCTTTGAGATAATGCGCAAAACGACAGGTAGCAAATAAATAAGGAAGTCTTGCTGCTAAATTTGCATTAGCGGTAGCATCATCATCGTCATATTCAGCTGGTTTCTGTAAAGATTGCGCGCCTATAAATGCAGCAAAATCACTATTCTTCTTATGTATTAATGGCATAAAACCATTCTTTGCGAGTTCTGCTTCACGGCGATCGCTGATGGCGATTTCCGTTGGGCATTTCATATCTACACCACCATCATCTGTTGGGAATGTATGGGTGGGTAACCCCTCAACAGCTCCACCAGACTCAACGCCTCGAATGCGTGAACACCAACCGTAATGCTTGAATGAAGAATTAATATTGGTTGCCATTGCATAACAAGCATTCGACCAGGCATATTTGCTGTGATCGGTACCCTCAACATCTTCTTCAAAAGCAAATTCTTCAACTGGGTTGGTATTTGCGCCATAAGGCTGACGAGAGAGAAATCTCGGCATAGCCATAGCTAAGTATCTTGAATCTTCTGATTCGCGTAATGATCTCCAACCTGCATATTCGGGGGTTCCAAATATCTTGGTAAGATCTCTTGGGTTACTTAACTCTTGCCAGCTCTCCATATTTAACAAAGAAGGAGCTGGAGCTGTTATGAATGGCGCATGAGATGCAGCAGAAATCTGTGCAATTTGTCCCAATAATTCAACATCAGGTGGAGAATGATCAAAGTAATAATCACCAACTAATGTGCCATAAGGTTCGCCACCGAGTTGGCCATATTCTTGTTCGTATATTTGTTTAAATATTGGACTCTGATCCCAGGAAACACCTTTGTATTTCTTAAGTGTTTTATGTAATTCTTTTTTCGATATATTCATCACTCGAATCTTGAGCATTTCATCGGTTTCGGTATTGTTGATTAAATAATCCAACCCTCTCCAACTACTCTCTAAACGCTGATAATCTTCATGATGCAATATCAGGTTTATTTGTTCTGACATTTTGCGGTCTAACTCTGCAATCATTGACTCAATAGAACGAATCGAATCATCAGAGATTAAAGCGGTTTGCCCCAGAGCTTGTTCAGCTAAAGTCTTTACGGCATTTTCGACAGCTTCTTTGGCGCGTTCTGTTTTAGGCTTAAATTCCTTATCAAGTAGACTTGAAAAATCACTCGACTCAAGCGTTTCTACTTCTCCTTGTGCGCTACTTTGTGTTTCTTTTGATGTGGCCATGATTAAGACTCCTCTTCTGTAGATTCTTCAGAAGCCGCTTGTTTAGCCTCAGCACTTAACGCTTGAAGTAAAGCAGGATCATTTAATGCTTTTGCGATCAGTTCCTCTGCACCTGATTTACCATCCATATAAGTCAGCAAATTAGACAACTGTGTTCTTGCCTGGAGTAATTTGTCGATCGAATCCACTTTCTTGGCAATCGCAGCTGGAGAAAAATCATCCATACTTTCGAAGCTCAAATCCACACTCATATTGCCTTCGCCTGTTAATGTATTCGGCACCTGAAAAGCAACTCTCGGTTTCATCGCTTTTAATCGATCATCAAAATTATCAACATCTATTTCCAAAAATTTTCTATCTGCTACCGGCTCTAGAGGTTCAGCTGGTTTACCCGATAAATCAGACATTACGCCCATGACAAAAGGCAACTGTACTTTCTTTTCAGCGCCATATAATTCTACGTCGTACTCTATTTGAACGCGGGGAGCTCTATTCCTCGCAATAAATTTTTGACTGCTTTGTTTTGCCATGATCTTCCTCTCTATTACAGACGTTCTATTGATGGGGGACTTCTAATAGTGATTACAGTGTGGATTTGCTCATGAAATGCATTTAGATATCCATATGTGCGATTAATACTAAGTTAATACGTTTTAGCGTTCTGTGACTTTTTTCACAAAAACAAAAACAAGCAATTTCTGTGGCTCTAAAATGATTTTGTTATTGTTTATATTGCTTAGTGGTTATATTTTCATCGGCTAAAAAGGTGTCTAATTAGGTATGTCACCCCCCCACTTTGGACGTGTTTTTTATAAAGCTTTCAAATAAGGTGAAAATTATTGATGCAATGAAAAGACTAAAAAGATACCTTTTAAAAAATGAGGCGTTATGACAAAAACACACGAATACATAAAATGTGTCGATGTAACTAGGGAAGGAATCGCTGATTGCCAGCATTGCGCGATTCGCAAGTATGACTTTTTGGCTAACATTGAAGTCGCTAAATATGAGCAATTACTAAAACGAATTGTGCAATTTTGCTACCCTAAGAAATCTGTTTTGTTTCTCGAAAACTCACCTGCAGATGCCATGTATGTGGTACGTAAAGGCATGATCAAACTGGAAGAAACATTAAGTGATGGTAACCCGCGAATTGTTAGAATTATTAAACGCGGTGGAGTGGCAGGTTTAGAAACCTTTCTGGATAGTGGTCAACGTTTTGATCAAACCGCAATAACATTGCAACATACTGAAATCTGCCGTATCCCCTATGACGTGGTGGAAACACTTCTAAAATCAGAGCCTGATTTCTATAAATCTGTTTTAAAAGAATGGCACCAGCAAATAGAAGCAAGTAATCGAGTCATTGTAGAATTCTCAACGGGATCACTCAAACAACGACTTGCTTGTGTATTATTAATGCTAATTGAAGAAGCTAACCATAACCTTAATGTAGAACTAGATATGGTTCATATTGATGATATGGCTGCTTTAACAGGTGTAACGAGAGAATCTGTCAGTCGGATACTTTCAGAGTTTAAACGAAAAAAAATACTGATCAAAAGTGGGCCTGGCAAAATGCGTTTTGATGAGAAATCAATCCAGGAATTTGCCAAGCCCATTTCATAAGTGTCGTTGTAAATTATCTATTTATTTTTAAAATCTGGTTTTCTCTTTTCAATAAACGCATTCATTCCCTCTTTTTGATCGTGCAATGCAAAGGTTGAATAGAATAGATTTCTCTCTGTTTTAACGCCCTGAGTTAAGGTCGTTTCATAAGCTACATCCACGGCTTCTTTTGCCAGACAAACAACGGGTTGAGAATATGAGGCAATAGTCTCAGCTATTTCTAGCACTTCTTCCAAAAAGTTTTCGAGTGGCACTATACGAGATACCAGACCTGATCGCTCTGCTTCTTCAGCGCCCATCATACGTCCTGTTAAACACATATCCATTGCTTTTGATTTTCCAACAAGACGCGTTAAGCGTTGCGTTCCACCTGCTCCTGGGATTGTGCCTATTTTAATTTCAGGTTGTCCAAATTGTGCATTATCAGCGGCGATAATAAAGTCACACATCATCGAAATCTCACAACCACCCCCTAATGCATAACCTGCCACCGCTGCAATGACAGGCTTTCGGCAAGTGGTAATACGCTCCCAACCATCTGTGATGAATTGTTCTCTATAGATAGCTTCAAAGTCTTTATTTTTAATTTCAGTAAGATCTGCACCGGCAGAAAACGCTTTACCACTGCCAGTAATCACAATCGCACCAATTTCAGGATTACTTTCAAAATCATCCAACGCAATGCTTAACTCATCAGCCAACTCCTGACACAAAGCATTGTAATGAGAAGGACGATCTAATGTGATTAGACCGACGTTATTCTTTTGTTCACTCTTGATATTATTAAAACTCATTTTGACTCCCTCTAAAATTATTGTATTTTCACTATCTATATTTATGGGTTTATAACCATCATCGAAGCTTGCATTAAGGAAACCAGTTTAGCTTCGTTATCGATATTTTTGTGCGCATGTACATCGCCACTCGCAATCATAATTGTTCGCCCGGGCTTGATGACTTTTCCCTTGGCAATAAAAAAATCGCCAATCGCAGGAGAGGCAAAATTACTCTTAAATTCTATCGTCAACACTCTCGCATCCTCTGGCATTAACGTCATCGCCGCATAACCGCACGCACTATCAACGATGGTTGTGATTACGCCAGCATGAATAAAACCATCTTGCTGACTTAAACCTTCTTTGAAAGGCAATTTAATCGTGACCTCTCCAGGCTCAATCGTTTCTATGGTTGCACCAATCGTAGACATGATTGTTTGTTTGAGAAAGCTTTCAGTGACTTTCTGTCTCACTAGATCAAATTCAGCACTCATCTTCTCTCCTTTTTTCTCATTCCTGAACTGGCTCAAACTTCTCTTTTACATCGATTTATAATGTTTAGTCGTTACATTACGATGTTGCATTTAGAAGGTCACCCCCCCACTTATAGGCACTTTTTTCTAATTTTCATAAATATTTAAATAGGCATAAATAGAAAGCACGATTGTTTAAAACCACTAATTATTGACTATGTACTTGACTAATAGACATCCTAACCTAGAATTACGTTTACGTAAACGTTAACCATATAGATAAATCATTCTGAAAATGACGAACTATAATTATCCAAAATATGTGTTTTTAATATAAATAGATGTCATTTTAATCAGCGGTTAACCATGCTAATTTGAACACAATACCTGATCCCTTAGAGTAATTTTTAATGAGTAAATCTTCTTTCTTCGATCCACAAACCATTGCACTTCATACGGGTTATCAACCTGATTCAGAACACGGTAGCCGTGCGGTTCCCATATACCAAACAACCAGTTATGCGTTTCAGGATGTATCGCATGGCGCAGCCCTTTTTAATGTAGAACGCGGCGGCCACATTTATAGTCGTATGACTAATCCAACCGTTGCCGTTTTGGAACAACGTATGGCGGCTCTTGAAGGTGGTGTTGGGTGTGTTTGTACAGCCTCTGGTATGAGCGCCCTCTTCACCACATTTGCCAGCTTGTGTTCGGCAGGTGATCATATTGTATCTGCAGCACAAATTTATGGTTCTACTGCCACCTTACTCGGTCACACTCTCAGACGTTTTGGAATCGAAACAACCTTTGTTGACGTTAATGATCACGAAGGTATTAAGGATGCCATTCAAGAAAACACCAAATTACTCTTTTGTGAAACAATTGGTAATCCAAGCTTAGACGTAGCTGATATTCCTGCACTAGCCAAAATAGGTAAAGAAGCCCATTTACCCCTTGTCGTCGACGCTACCTTTTCAACTCCGGTATTACAAAACCCTATTTCTCAAGGCGCAAACGTCGTAATACATTCACTAACCAAGTGGATTGGAGGAAGCGGAAACTCAATCGGTGGCGCTATTGTAGATGGCGGAAATTTTGAATGGGGAGATCCGGATAAAGACAGACAATTCCCAACCGTTTGCGAACCTTATACCCCATTCCATGGCATTAATTTTTACGAAGAGTTTGGTCCTAGTGCCCTATCAATGCGAATTCGTGCTGAATCGATGCGTGACTTCGGATCCACCTTAAGCCCTCAAAATGCTTTCTATTTACTTCAAGGATTGGAAAGTCTATCACTGCGCATGCCCAAGCATGTTGAAAATGCCGAAAGCCTTGCACAATGGTTATTGAAAAATGAAGCGGTAGATTGGGTCAATCACCCAAGTCTAGATAGCCACCCGAATAAAGACTTAGCCAAAGAGCTACTTCCAAATGGTGCTGGTTCAATCCTTAGTTTTGGTGTTAAAGGTGGTCGACAAGCAGGAGCCGCGTTTATGGATGCACTGCAACTCGCGACCAATTTAGCCAATGTAGGAGATTCGCGTACCTTAGTTCTTCATCCTGGTTCTACCACGCACTCAAGAATGGATGCAGAGGCTATGAAAGCGGCTGGCATCAGTGAAGATCTCATCAGAGTTTCTGTCGGCATTGAATCACTGCGTGATATTAAAGGTGATTTCTCACGGGGCTTAAAAGCTGCTCAGAAAGTTGCGGCTGCGGCGCAGGGAGAATAAGAGATGAAACTAACGCTGAATAATGAAAATATTTATGTGGCTACTGGCGGTCAGGAATTCGATAACAGCTTACCTACCGTTGTATTCCTGCACGGAAGTGGGCTAGACCATAGAAGCTGGGCTCTGCAAACTCGTTGGTTCGCTTTTCACGGCTACAGTGTGATTGCGCCTGATTTTCCGGGGCATAGCCTGTCTAAAGGTAAAGCCTTGGATAGCATCGAAGATATGTCCGATTGGTTATGGCAGTTACTGGATGAAATGGATGTGAAAGTATGTAGCTTAGTGGGGCATTCTCAAGGTGGCTTAGTGGCACTCGAAGCGGCAGCAACTCACCCAGACAGAGTCCGATCAATCAGTTTGATCGGCTGTGCAGCGGCAATCCCAGTCAATGAGCATTTACTGGCATTAGCAGAAAACGATCAACCAGCGTCAGTCGATGCCATGCTAACCTGGGGGTTTGGTGAAGCCTATCAATTCGGGCGCTCTCATGTTCCCGGACAAGCGCCAATGGGAATCGGCTGGCAGATCATGTGCAACAATCCCTTACATGCTGATTTATCAGCCTGTCAAAAATACAGTAATGGTGAAAATGCGGCACAAAAAATCACTTCACCCGCTCAACTGATTTTAGCTGAGAACGACCGGATGACACCGATCAAAATGGGACGGGGACTAACAGTCCAATTACAGAATGTAAGCTCGCACATTGAGTTAGATAAAGTCGGTCACATGATACCCATAGAAGCACCCGAGAAATGTTTATCTGAGCTTCAAGCATTCATTACAAATATTTAGCCAAATAAAATAGAAAAATAGATAGGAAATAATCAATACATGAGTACTTTCAAAAAAGTAGCCGTTATAGGCGCAGGTACAATGGGTGCAGGAATTGCGGGTCAAGTTGCAAACGCAGGCGTTGAAGTATTACTTTTAGACCTACCGAGTGATGGTGATGACGTCAATGCGGTAGCCAGAAAAGGCTTGGATCGTATCAGTGATCCTGAACAACCTGGCCTCATTGATGACACCGTCGCTGAACGTATCGAGCTGGGTAATATTCGCGATGATTTACATCGTGTGTCTGAGTGCGACTGGATTGCAGAAGCCGTGGTAGAAAGGCTCAATATCAAACATGATTTATACCGCGACCTTGCTGAACACATGCAAGACGATGCAATACTGACATCGAATACATCAACCATTCCAATTAAGTTGTTAACCGAAGGCATGACGGATGATTTAAAACAACGTTTTGCCATTACCCACTTCTTTAACCCAGTACGTTTTATGCGATTACTGGAGTTAGTGAGTGGTGAAGAAACAAATCCTGAGATCATGAAACGGTTTGAAGATTTCTCAGAAGAAAAATTGGGCAAAGGTGTGGTTAATTGCTCAGACACACCGGGTTTTCTCGCTAATCGTGTGGGCTGTTACGCCATTCAGTTTGCCCTGCATGAAGCATTCAACCGCGGCATAAAAACACAAATTGCTGATGCCCTATTCGGCCGTCCTATGGGTATTCCCAAAACAGGCGTTTTCGGACTATACGATTTAATCGGTATCGACTTGATGTCGGATGTCGCTAAAAGCCTAGAAAGTATTCTCCCTGAGAATGATGCTTTTCATGCAGTAGCTCAACCTATTCCCTTAATGACCCAAATGATCGCTAATGGTCAAACTGGTAACAAAGGTGGAAAAGGCTTCTATTTACAGCCAGAAAAAGGCGGTAAACAGGTTTTAGATTTTGACACGAATGAATATGTAGATTTTGACAGACCCAATATCGACATCGCCTTACAAGCTGAACAACAAGGTGTTAAATGCCTTATCGATGATGACAGCGAATATGGTCAATATGCGTGGTCAGTTTTATCTAACACTTTGGTTTATGCCGCATCGCTAATTCCGGAAGTTGGCAATGACCCTGCTGCTATCGATGATGCCATGAAATTAGGCTACAACTGGATATCAGGGCCATTCGAATTAATCGATGAAATCGGTGTTGATTATTTGGTAAAGCGACTACAAGATGAAGGTCGTGAGGTACCTGCCTTCTTGAGTCAGGCTCAATCAGATTCTGCTGAATCTAGTTTTTATAGAGTAAAAGGCGATAAATACCAACGTCGCTTCTGGCAAAATGATTCAACTGATACCACTGCGGATACATGGCACACCATTGATCACGGTGAAGGCGTTAATCGCTTCACGGAAACCCGCAATACTTTAACCCCGGTTAATAGCAATGATTCTGCGAGCTGGTTTGACTATCAAGATGTCGCTTTGGTTGAATTTCATACCAAAGCGAACGCGCTTGATGGCGATTCTATGTCGATACTCAGCGATGCACTGGATAACGTTAAAGCTAAAAACTTAAAAGGGTTGATTGTGCACAACGATGCACAACATTTTTCCTGCGGCGTTAATCTCGAAAAAGTCCGTGAATATTTTAATGAAGAAGACTACGAAGGTCTGGATGAATTTTTAAATCACTTCCAGCAAACCGTACACAAAATGGCAGTTGCTGATTTTCCAGTCGTTGTAGCGACGCCAGGTATGTCGATTGGTGGAGGTTTTGAAGTGGTGTTGCACGCGCAACATGTTATCGCTCATTCAAACTCGGTAATGGGTTTAGTCGAAAGTATGGTCGGCGTCATCCCTAGTGGTGGTGGTTGTAAAGAATTATTGTATCGCTGGATGAATAAACTCAATCTAACCCCCGACAATATTGATGAAGCGGCGTGGAAAACCTTCATGACAATTGGTTATGGTCGTACAGCTAGCTCTCCTGTGATTGCGAAAGAGCTCGCTATGTTACGCGACAGTGATACCTTCTTAATGAATCGTGACCGCTTGCTTTCCTCAGCATTGGACTATATTCATAGTGGAGCAAAGGCCCAGCATTACGAACGACCAGCACTATCGATGCCTGGCAAAGAGGTTTATCAAGCAATGGCTGAATGGCTGGATAAAGGTCATGCCAAAGGAATGTTCACCCCTCATGATACGGTTGTAGGTCGAGCAGTGGCCAGTATCGTAACCGGTGGTGAAAATGTCGAAGCGGGAACAGTCTGGTCAGAACAAGACCTGTATGATGCCGAAAGACGAGCATTTTTGACCTTAGTTAAAACTGAAGCCACTCAAGCTCGCATCAATAGCATGCTAGATCTTGGGCAAACACTCAGAAATTAAAGGTATCAAATGAAGACTGACTTACAATTACCTTCAATGTACGACTCATTGAAGGAACACATCGGAAATGCCGCGAATTATGTACCGCTGACGCCGATGTCTTTCCTGTCACGTACAGCCGATGTTTATCCTGATCACCCCAGTTTAATTTATGGCGATCAACAATATACCTGGTCACAAACTGAATACCGCTGTCAGCAAATGGCTCACGCTTTAAAGAATCTTGGTTTGCAAGCTCATGAGACTGTCTCTGTATTAGCGTTTAATACACCCGAAACCTTCGAAGCACACTACTATGTAGCGATGGCTGGTGGCGTATTGAATACCATTAATACACGACTTGATGAAGCCACCATCAGCTACATTCTTGATTTCGCTGAAACCAGAATACTGATTGTTGATAGGGAACTACTCGCAGCCGCTGTTCCAGGAATTAGAGCATTAAAAGAACAAGGTAAGACGATTTCAGTCATTCTTATCGATGACCCATTGGCATTGACTCAACCAGAGTTACCCAATGATATTGAAATACATTTATATGATGAGCTACTTTCGAACACTCAAATCACAAAACAAGATTATCTGAAAACACAAGTTGATAATGAGCTACAACCGCTAGCTATTAACTTCACATCAGGAACATCTGGTCACCCTAAAGGCGTTGTCTATCATCATCGTGGTTCCTATCTGATGGCTCTCGGCACAATCGCAGGCTGGGCGGTACCGAAACACCCTGTTTATTTGTATACCGTGCCCCTATTCCATTGTAACGGCTGGGGACACGCATGGACCATGACAGCCATGGCTGGGACCATTATCTGTACTCGTAGCATCGTCCCAAAACAAATCTTTGAGCTAATGAAACAACACCGCGTGACGCATTTTGGTGGTGCACCGATAGTGTTAAATATGCTGGCGAATTCTGAAGATTGCCCAGATAAAATTGCTGATGATAGAACGATATATTGCATGACTGCTGGCGCACCACCACCTGCTGCGGTATTAGGCAAAATGGAAAACATGGGCTTCGAAGTCATGCACGTTTATGGCTTAACAGAAACGTATGGGCATATTTTACAAGGCACACCACAACCCGATTGGGTTGAAGCCGATGCCGCAACCATTGCCGAATTAAAAGCACGACAAGGTGTTCGTTTCCCCATGTCTGAGTCCGTTCAAGTAGTTAACCCTAAAACGGGGGTTCCGGTTAACAGTGACGGTGAAGAAATGGGTGAAATAATTACCCGCGGAAATACCGTAATGACAGGCTACCTAAAAAACCCTGAAGAATCCGAAGAGGCATTTCGCGATGGATGGTTCTGGAGTGGAGACTTAGCCGTTGTAAATCCAGATGGTTACATTCAGGTCAAAGATCGTGCGAAAGACATTATCATTTCTGGCGGCGAGAATATTTCATCGGTTGAAATTGAAAACGCCCTATATAAGCACGAAGCTGTAGGAGATGCTGCTGTGGTTGCCATGGCTGATGAAAAATGGGGAGAAACACCTTGTGCTTTCATTGAACTCAAAAAAGGATTCAAAGCTGATGAAGCAGAGATAATTGAGCATTGTAAGGAACACATCGCCAGCTTTAAAAAACCGAGCAAAGTAGTCTTTGGAGATATCCCCAAAACCGCTACCGGTAAAATTCAAAAATACGAGCTGCGCCATAAAGCAAAAAAATTAACCGATTAATTTACAGATAAATCGACGCTTTCATCATGAGGTATCTATGACACCCGCTATTTCAATCTCTCGTAGATTACGTTCTACCCCGTTTACCAGTCATGTCACTGAAGCGGGGGTAAAATCCTATACCGTATATAATCACATGTTACTGCCAACGTCTTTTCGTTCATTAGAGGAAGATTACTGGCACCTTTGTAACCATGTACAAGTCTGGGATGTATCCTGCGAACGTCAGGTAGAAATCAAAGGACCAGATGCGTTTCGCCTGATTCAATTAATGACACCTCGCGACTTAGGTAACGCTAAATTCGGCATGTGTTTCTATGTACCTGTATGCGACGAAGACGGCAAAATTTTGAACGATCCTATCGCCATAAAACATGACGATAATCACTGGTGGCTTTCAATTGCCGATAGTGATGTGATCTTATGGGCAAAAGGACTAGCAACCGGTTATGGCTTAGATGTAAAAATCACCGAACCTGATGTTTGGCCACTGGCAGTCCAGGGTCCTAAAGCCGAAGAATTAGTCGCACGCGTTTTTGGTGATGAGACCAAAGACATCAGGTTCTTCCGCTACCAGAATATCAACTATCGTGGAAAAGAAATGCTCGTCGCCCGTTCCGGCTGGAGCAAGCGTGGCGGATTTGAAATTTACGTGAATGATGCTGAACTCGGACAGCAACTCTGGGATGACTTATTCAGTCAGGGCGAAGATTTAAACGTAGGGCCGGGATGTCCTAATCAAATCGAAAGAATGGAAAGTAGCTTACTGTCTTATGGCAACGAAGTGGATAGCAGCAATACCCCTCTGGAATGCGGGCTCGATAAATACGTCAATATAGATGCTGATATAGAAAGTTTGAGTATTGAAGCGTTAAGAAAACAAAAAAATGAAACTGGCGTTAAACAACAATTAATGGGAGTGATCGTCCACGCCGATCCCAAAACCAGTTTGGGAGGTTCCTTATATGAAGGAGCGAATGAAGACAATGAAAATAATGAAAGCGATAAAAAACTCGTTGGAGAATTACGCTCTCAGGTCTGGTCTCCACGCTATCAAGTCCATTTAGCATTTGCCATGTGCCAACTTTCTGGCATCGAAGGGAAAACAGAATTCATGGTAGATACCAACTCAGACACAGGCAAGGCGAAAGCGACATTGGCAACTTTACCCTTTAACTTTACTGAGCTGGCGCTAGAACTCGAATTGGAACTTGAGTCTGAGTTAAACCTTTAAATACAGGAAACATAAGTAATAAAAATCAGAAACCTTACAACAAGATAAGGAAGCCCTGACAGCTTCATCAACAACAACAGCAGCAACAGCAATAGTAAAAGTAACATCAGAAATATTGGCAACTTTGGGAGAAAGCGTTATGTCAAAACAACCATCAAAAATCACACTAGACGACTTTAATAGTTTACTGGCTGAAGGATTACCCTGGGCTGCCGAGACAGGAATCATTTTAGAAAGCGTCTACGATGGTTTCGCAACTATGCGACTGCCTTATCACGACAAATCGACTAGACCCGGTGGCACAATCTCCGGCCCACACATGATGATGCTATCCGATGCCTGCATGTATGCCGTGGTACTAAGCATGATTGGTGAAGTGCAATTAGCAGTGACCACCAATTTCAATATCAACTTTCTCAGAAAGCCGTCGGAAAGCGACTTAATCGCAGAAGGTGAAATCATCAAACTGGGGAAACGTTTGGCGATTATGGAAGTCAGTATTTACAGCAGTTCAGATAATGAAATCGTTGCACATTCGACCGGGACTTATTCTATTCCGCCGACTACTCGTTAAACAAATAGTCCCCCTCTACTTTAAAAAAACGCCTGTAAGTAGGGGGGGTGCCAGCAGAAAGATAGCTTTTAACTTTCCAGATATTCCTTGGTTGATACTATCTGCGCAAATGGCACGCTTAACGCCGCCATAAAGGAATTTTGTACATCTTTAGCTTTGACTAACTCACCATTGAACTCCAAATCTTTGGTGGCGCACGCATCGTGAATCACCTGACATTTAAAACCAAGGTCAAACGCCGCACGCGTCGTGGTATCGATGCACATGTGCGTCATCGCACCACAAATAATCACCTCAGTCACCCCCCTACTTTTAAGCTCTTTTTCTAGATCGGTACCTCTAAAAGCACTCGGAAAGTGTTTTACGAATACAGGCTCGTCATCATTTGGCGAAACGTCAGAATGAATTTCACAACCTTTTGTTCCAGGAATAAAGAAAGTAGCCCCTTCTCGGGCAGCAAGATGTTGAATATGAAACAGTGGTGCATTCTTATTTCGAAAATTCTCTAGCAATGCTTTACAGTTTTCAGACGCAGCAGACATGTTAACAAGCTCCATCGTGCCACCCGTAAAGTAGTCATTTTGTACATCTACAATAATTAAACCCTGCGTCATACTTACTCCTCATCAATTTTTGTTAAATGTTATTTTCAAAATGTTTTATTTTTAGTACTTAACTAAACATCTTAGTTAGATACTTAGTTAGATACTTAGTTAGATACTTAGTTAGATACTTAGTTAGATACTTAGTTAGATACTTAGTTAAATAGTCATTCACTCTATTGTAGAAGATTTAAAGTCACCCCCCTACTTTAAAGCACATTTTTGAGTAAATTAATCTATCATCAATGCATACAAATCACTGTGAATATAATATGACCGATTTAAATGTTAAAGAAGCCGCCAAAAAACTGTTAAGCCTGCGCGTAGCTGGTACTAAATCAGCCCGATTAAGCGAGCATCTGCGTCCACGCAATATGGAAGAAGCTTTGCAGATTCAATCCTCCATGATGGAACAACACAGCGACAAGGTCGGTGGTTGGAAGTGTTTATTACCGCTTTCTGATGATGAGTTTGTGGTTGCACCTATATTTTCAGAAACCATACAGCGCGGAGAAAACTGTACCCTGTTTAAAGATAATGGCGTTGCACGTATCGAACCGGAAATCACATTTATACTTGGCAAAGATTTACCAGCCAATCCAGATGGTTACAGTGAAGATCAAATTAACGAAGCAATTGTCTCATGTCACATGGCATTAGAATTAATGCAGGATCGTTTTGCGGATGATAGTGGTATAGAATTCTACGAGAAACTCGCCGATGGCTTAGTCAACCAAGGACTGTTCATTGGCCCAGAAATAGAACGAGAAAAAGCCTTCAATACGGCCAAAATCGACATTACCGTAACACAGGAAAATAAAACACAATCTTTTGCGGGTGTTCACCCAAATGCGGCGGCGCATAGTCCAGTCTATTGGCTGATAAATTACATGACACTGCGTGGAGTAAGTTTTCATGCGGGTGAAGCCATTATCACAGGGTCTTTTTGTGGCATTGTCGAAGTCGAATTCGATGCACCCACAACAGTCACTTATGATGGGCTCGGTGAATATCAGCTACGTTTTATCGAGAAATAAACGAAAAATTAGTCATTTGATATTGAATACTTGGCAAGGAGTAACGCTTCGAGTTGCACTAAAGCGTCATAAATCAATACCGCAAACAAACCAACGATTAAACCACCCTGTAAAACATAAGCCGTATTGTTCGTCAGCAAACCCGCAATAATAACTTCACCTAAGGTTTTTGCGGCAACGGTCGAACCGATGGTAGCGGTACCTAAAGCGATGACTACGGATAATCTAACCCCTGTAAGTATGACAGGTAAGGCCAGTGGAATTTCGACGCGAATCAATCTTTGCCAACGACTCAAACCTAGCCCTCTCGCGGCTTCCATGGTGGCGGGGGGCAAGGTTGAAAACCCTGTAATTGCATTTTCAAAAATCGGTAATAGCCCATACAGAAAAAGTGCAACCAGTGTTGGCCCAGTGCCAAACCCCAAAGCAGGCACCGCTAATGCTAATACGGCCACAGGTGGAAACGTTTGCCCCATATTGGTAATGGTGCGTGACAAAGGTAAAAAAGCAGCCCCCGATGGTCGTGTCACAAGAATGGCTAATGAAACAGCCACCAGCGTTGCCGCAATAGAAGCCAGTGCTACAAGCCCTAGATGACTTAACGATAGTGATAACAGTGAGGCTCTCTCGTAGATTATGGGGCCATTCTCTGGCGCAAAAGGCTGGAACGCCCAGCTAAACCACGTTGGCATTACCACTAGGCTTATTAACAAGACGACAAGTAATACGCGTACTATCGTCGACCACTTTATTGCGTTTTTTTTCATCAAGAAATTGCAGCGCGTTTACGAATAGCATCCAATGTTACTCGACCCAGTAATGAGCCGTCTTGTACCACTGGCAATGCATCCCGACCTGTCCATAGACAGATTGAAAGCGCATCTCTCAGACTTGTATTTGCTTCGACAGATTCACCTTCTGCTGAACCATCTTCAATAAATTCTGAAACAGGAAACAGAGATAAAAGTCGTAACGATCGATCCACGCCACCCACCATATTTGCCACAAATTCTGTCGCAGGTTTCTGGATGATTTCTGCAGGTGTTCCGTATTGCACCAGACGTCCTTGATCCATAACTGCTACCCGGTCACCCAGTTGCATTGCCTCTTCCATATCATGCGTCACCAACATAATAGTGGAGCCCAGCGTTTGCTGAATACGGCGCAGATCTATTTGCGCTTGGGCGCGAATAATCGGATCAAGTGCACCGAAGGGTTCGTCCATCAATAATAAATCTGGTCGTGAAGCCAGTGCCCTTGCCACTCCCACTCGTTGCAATTGTCCACCCGATAATTCGGCAGGAAAACGATCGCGATACTGGTCCGGCTCTAGTGCAAACAAACTCAATAGCTCATCTACGCGATCATCGATTTTTTCTGATGACCAACCTAACAGTGTCGGGACAATTGCGATATTACGTGCAACCGTGTAATGCGGAAATAAGCCATGACCTTGAATGGCGTAGCCAATGCGTCGTCGTAAATCTGTTTTAGAAACTGAATGGGTCGATTTACCGTTAATCCTTACCTCACCGGAAGTTGGTTCAACCAGGCGATTGATCATGCGCAGCAATGTTGTTTTACCAGAACCTGAAGTACCTACGATTACTGTGATAGTCGCGGTATCGACTGTCATTGAGACCTCATCTACAGCAGCCACACCATCATAGAGTTTGCTAATCTTATCTATCTCGATCATGAGGGTTTCCTTGGCATCCCTTGTGTGTGTTGTGTGGATTGTGAGGGTTGAGTCACTTCGACCAACACATCCATAACGATAGCGGCGGTTAGCGCTAATGCCACAGTAGGTAATGCACCTAACAGTATCAAGTCTGTAGCCGTTTGATTGAGTCCCTGAAAAACAAATGTGCCAAAACCACCGCCGCCAATTAATCCGGCGATTACAGCCAAGCCAATATTTTGTACCAAGGCAATTCGAAGACCTGCGAGAATAACGGGCAATCCAAGGGGTAACTCAACACGAAACAAGCGTTGCATTAGCGTCATACCCATTCCTCTGGCTGCATCACGAACGGATTCTGGCGCACTTTGTAATCCGCTAACCATATTCGCGACAACGGGTAACAGTGAATACAGCAATAAGGCTAAAAAAGCGGGAGCAAAACCCACTCCCGCAATACCAATTGCTTTAGCGGCTGGGACTGTACTTGCAATCCAGCCTAACAAAGGAATCATAATACCGAACATCGCCAATGATGGAATGGTTTGTAGAAAGCTCAGAACCGGAAGTGCAATTCGGCGTAGCCCAGCATGGTGGTAACACAGTATGCCAAGCGGAATACCTATGACCGTAGCCGCCGCTAATGAACCAAAGGCAAGACCAAGATGCCGCAGCGCTGCATTGTAAAAAGCCCCCTGACGACTGGCATATTCTTTCATTATCGATAAATCGGACAATGCGCCAGAACCCAACAATATAAAGAGTACAGTGACTATGGTGAGTAACAGCCCTAAGCGCGTCATAGGTCCCGGAGAAAGCTGGGTTAAAGCATCAGCCATTAACAGGATTAAAACCGCGAGCAGACACCAAAAACCTAATCCGGGAGAAACCCGGGCGTATTCTCCTGCACCTTGCAGTAATTGCGGCGCACTTTGAGAAAGTAACCAGAACAGCCCCGCTAATCCAAGCACTGCACCCGCTAAACGCACGCGAGGCCATGATGCAAACAGACCGAGAATTAAACCAGTGATGATAGATAGCAATCCGGGATATATGACTTCTGGCCCTGCCAACTGCCATGCAGTTAACCCCTTGCCTTCGACAATACGATTGGCGGCTAGCGTCATAAATGGCGCTAGCAGTGAAGCAAAGCCGAATAAAGCGAGCAATACGCCTGGTGCAGAGAGACCAAACCTTCCTGCTCGCGCTGGAATCACAGCTGAGATTAGTCTAGTACGCCTGTTTTACTCAGGTATTCACGCGCCACAGCTTCCGCAGGTTCGCCACCCACTTGAATGCGACCGTTCAATTTTTGCAACGTTGTCATTGTGAGTTCAGCGAAGATTGGGTTAAGCACGGTCGCAATTGATGGGTACTTTTTTAACACCGCATCACGAACCACAGGAGAAGGTTCGTACACTGGTTGTACACCTTTATCATCGCTCATCACTACTAAGCCGGCAGCGCCCACACCACCATCAGTGCCATAAGCCATCGCCGCATTTACGCCCGAAGTACCACGCGCAGCTGCTTGAATCGTTGCAGCTGTATCACCACCTGAAAGCACCACGGTTTGATCAGGAGTCATTTTAAATTTATAGGCTTCCTGCATCGCAGGTAATACCGCGGGAGAAGAAACAAACTCCGTTGATGCTGCCAGCTTTACTTCGCCACCGCCTGCTACCCATGCACCAAATTCAGACATTGTGCTTAACTTGTTTTTTTCAGCTACTGCTGCTGTTACGGCAATCGCCCAGGTGTTATTAGCAGGTGCAGATTGTAACCAGGTTAGTTTATTTTTCTCCGCATCTAATTCAGCGGCACGTGCATAAGCCGCCTTTGCATCTTTCCAGACTGGGCTATCGGCCTCGTTGAAAAAGTATGCAGCATTACCCGTGTATTCAGGGTAAATATCAATTTGATCAGCCAGCAACGCTTCGCGCACGACTTGTGTTCCGCCGAGTTGTAATCGACGTTCAACGGGTAAACCAGCATCTTCTAAAGCCAATGCAATAACATTGCCAAGTAAACCACCTTCTGTATCGATTTTAGATGAGACTACGATGTCAGCTTGTGCAACACTGGTAAAAGCAAGACTTATACTGGCTGCAAAAAAAGCAAATTTGATGTTCATGTTAAGGTACTCTCTGAATAAAATTAAGTTAAAAGTGGAACACGTGATCCAATAATTAATGCCTTTTTACTAGAGAAAAATCTCCGCCTGAACATTAGGATGTAGATGCACATATACAGCGTACAACATAATAACAGTGATCACCAAAGTAGCCAAATTCACTCTTTCATTATCCCAAAAGAAGCATAGTTACCTCCAAAAATTACCTATGTTTACAGCAATCTAACGCATCAGACGTACAGATAAGGACAAGCAAAGCGTCAACTATTAAATTCTATAAATTTGTCTTCTAACAGCTAGAGAATAGTTAGTATTTGTGTGGTTATAGCGACGGCTTCTCTGCTTTTATTTTTAGGATGTCTTACTTTTACCCAGTGCCTTATGTACCCCAGTAGATAACTCAATCAAGGCTTGTTCAATGGTTCGTTTAGAATCATGCATCTCGGAAAGCCCCCATCCTAAATTGAGCCTGAAGTAATCGTGATAGAGTTTTCTCGTGGTGAATTGAGAACCCAAACGAATCTCAATGTTTGCTTCATCCGCAAATGCTTTCAGTTTTACATCCTGCAAATCGGGAACCTGAATCCACAGGGCAAGCCCTCCACTCGGGGCACTAACGGCTGAACCTTTGGGTAAATGGTGTAACAGTAAATCACGAAAGGCGCAGGCATTGGCAAAAATGATTTTACGAATATTTTGCAGATGTTTTCGGTATTGACCAGAATTCATAAAGTCCGCCAGACTCGCTTGCAGCAAGCCATTTTGACAGAACCGTTCGGTCGCATTCATCTCCACGCACGACTCAAGGTATCGACCTGCCGAACACCACCCTATGCGTAAACCATTGGCTAATGATTTCGAGACAGACGAACACCAAAGCACATAGCCATCGGTATCCCAATACTTGATAGGTAACGGAAAGGTATGCTCGTAACCTAATTCACTGTACACATCATCTTCAATGATTGGGATTCGATATTTATTCGCCATCTGCGCCAGACTTTGCTTCTGTTCAATAGACAGGCTGATGCCATGAGGATTCATATAAGAACTACTAAACAAGGCGGCTTGAATCTCTTTATTCTTAAATTTCTGTTCAAGCTGTTGCAAATCCACACCATCAGAATGGCTCGGAATTTCAACCACCAAACGCGACATGCTAGATAATAATTTGAGTAAACCATTAAAACAGGGAGAACTGATTGCGACGGCATCTCCGGGTTTAGTGGTGGCTAATAACGCCACGCGTATCGCATCCATACAGCCGCCACTGATAAAAATATCCTCTGGCGTCATGGTAAATCCATTACCCCCAAAATGATCTACCAGTGCTTGACGCAATTCGTGAATACCCTGCGGGTCTGAATAAGCGTGTAACAACGAATCATTTCGTTGAACACTACGTTTGATACTTCGCTGTAAAGAAAGTAGCGGAACATTTGAAGGGCACAAATGCGTAATTCCGAATGGCCCTGATGTCGAATTACTTCTGTGGTATTCGCCTGGCTCCAGATTTTTTGATACTTGCCGAGAACTGCTTTTGAATTGCGGTTGTGTGGGAATATCTCCCTGACTCACCGGTTTTGATACAAAAAATCCTGACTTGGGATGCGCCACAACCCAGCCCCTTTGTTCCAGATTGTGGTAACTATTCAGCGCGGTGGTCATGCTCACACCCATCTGTTTCGTTAGCTGGCGTAATGATGGCAAACGTTGTCCAGGCGTTAATTTATGACGTTGAATATCAACAATAATCAGCTCTGCAATGTCTTTATATTTCATAACGTCATTCAATCTCCTATTACATCTGTATCTTTTTTATTTAAAAATATTGTATCTGTTATTTGTTTTAGATGAAACGATAATAGATAAGCATCAGACAAGGTCTTTCGACAGGAAACTAATACCATGACAAAAAGAGATATATTCATCAGCTTGGCGCTAATGTGCTTATGGGGATTTAACTTCTCCGCAATCAAACTCGGCGCCATGCAAACAGACCCTATTTTGCTTACGGCATTACGTTTTACCTTTGCCGTATTCCCTGCAATTTTCTTTGTACGCAGACCACCCGAAGCGATTCGTTACCTGATCGCTTATGGCATCGTATTTGGTCTGGGTGTGTGGGGCATGATGGTTTGGTCGATCAACCTTGGCGTGTCTGCTGGCATGGCAGGCTTATTGATGAATATGAGCATCATACCCAGCTTGGCGATTGGCTATTTTTTACTAAAAGAACACTTAACGCCCTACAAAATTCTTGGTGCGGCACTGGCGATTGCCGGTCTGTTAGCCAGTATTACAATCACAGATGGTTCTGTGCCATTAAAAGCGCTTCCACTGACACTTATCGCTGCATTAAGCTGGAGTTTAATGTCATTCGTGGTCAAGCAATCGAAAACAAAACACGTGTTTGCCTTTAGCGTATGGGGGATGTTCTTTGCCCTATTTCCGCTGATTCTATTTGTGTTTATATTCAACGGAACACAACCGTTTATAGACCTGCCTTCTCAGCTCAATTCTGAAGTCTGGTTTTCAATATTATTTCAAGCCTATCCGACCACCTTACTGGGTTACTGGGTGTGGAATAGACTGACGATAAAATACCCTCTTTCCACCATGGCACCCTTCACGCTATTAACGCCAATCTTCGGTTTGATAGGAAGTATCATCTTTTTCCATGAAGATGTGAGCGTATTGAAACTACTCGCTTTTGCTTTGATATTGAGCGGTCTAGCTATTAGCCAATGGCGACCAAAAAAAGTGGAAATCACATCCGCGAAATTAAAAAGCGAATACAAATAAGGATAATGCTACCTTACCTAAAAAGCCGTAATCGGTGGTTTAAAAGTGATTTTTAACAACCTTTTAAAATCCTTTATACACCCCCCGGCTTTGGGGCACTTTTTTTAGTTTATCGTTTATTGATTAATCGTTAAATTACTGTATTTAACGAAATCATTTAACAAAGGCTTTTTACAACTGCTTTTTACAACGGCGTCAGTTAATATAAATTTGAATCAATACGCCTGCGTACTTTTGCAGTAAGATGAAAAGCAGATAAGCGACAGAACAAGAGACAGAGCAAGAAAAAAGGTAAAGCTATGAAAGTGTTATTTTTAATCAGTTGCCTCGTATTATGTTTAGGGGCTTATGCAACCAAGCCATGCCCTCCTTCCCCCTGTTTTGTTGAAGGAAAATTTAATCAAAACGTCTGTTTGGAAAAGTCTGAATGGGTGGCGATTGGTCGCATCAATCAAATAGTTGATGACCAAGTTGGTAACCCTATCAATAAGAATTTATCCCGTTTTGTTTTAAACATCGAGACATGGAAAAAGAACCCTCATGATTATCCCGACGCCCTCAAATTTAAAGTGGGCTGGTGCAATAACTCGAAAGAACTGCCAAAGGATAGTAAGGGTTTGTTTATTTTCTATGGCAAAAAAGGTTTCGACGCAAAGCCTGAGTATTATTGGTTTAGTAAAGTATAAAATTATGGGGTCTATATGTACTTTCACAATTTTATAGTCATCACTATCTCCACTTGTTCTTAGAAGTATCAAGAAGACTAATCACCCATCTTTATCACAGGAATCATCCATGAGTACGCACGTCGAGATTGACCAATCACTGACTCTGCCCTGCGGAGCAATCATCCGTAATCGACTAATGAAATCAGCCATGAGTGAACAACTTGGCGATAAACACCACAATCCCAAACCCGGTCTGGAAACACTCTACCGCACCTGGGCCGAAGGTGGTTTAGGCATTGCAGTCACTGGTAACATCATGATCGACCGTTCTGCGCTTGGAGAGCCCGCCAATGTGGTGCTCGACGAACAGAGTGATCTAGAAGCCTTTCGTCGCTGGAGTTCAGCGGGAAAAACGGGTGGTTGCGCGATCTGGGCGCAGCTCAATCATCCCGGCAAACAAATTCCAAACTTCCTGGTAAAAAAACCTGTTGCCCCTTCGGCTATCCCATTGGGCGGAGGACTAGCAAAAGGCTTCAACGAACCTCGGGCACTGGAAGACGCCGAGGTGCGTGACATTGTGCAACGCTTCGCACAAGCAGCTTCACTAGCTAAGCAAACAGGTTTTGATGGTGTCCAGATTCACGGCGCGCATGGTTATTTAGTTAGCCAATTTCTGTCACCTCGTCACAATCAACGCGATGATTACTGGGGTGGTGACGCCGATCGCCGTATGAATTTTGTACGTGAGGTCTACACCGCGATGCGGGCCGCCGTGGGCTCTGATTACCCCGTTGGCATCAAGCTCAATTCCGCAGATTTCATGAAAGATGGTTTTAGTGAAGAAGAATCCTCTGCTGTAGTTAAAGAGTTGGAACAACTAGGTATAGATTTGATAGAAGTCTCGGGTGGCACCTATGAAAGCCCCTCGATGATGGGACACAAACTTGCCGAAAGCACGATCAAACGTGAGGCGTATTTTTTAAGCTATGCAGAGAGTTTACGCGAAGTAGTAAAAACGCCATTAGTGGTAACAGGAGGCTTTCGTAGTAGCGCAGCCATGCGCGATGCTATTTCGAGCGGTGCCACAGATATGGTGGGACTAGCGCGGCCTCTCGCCGTGGTACCGGATATGCCAAACAGAGTACTTGCTGACCCCAACTATCGCATGACACTGCCTGAACCCACCACAGGCAAACCTAAGATAGACCGCATGGTCATGCTAGGTCTTACATGGTTTGAAACACAAATTCACCGCATCGCCAAAGGCAAATCCCCAGATGGAAATCTCTCAGCATGGAGAACGGTTTTTGATACATTACTGGCATCGGGGTGGTCGGCATTTAAGCAGAGAAGAGCTTAGGCACACTGTTACTAATACAGAGCGCTGTTTTATTTATCTATCTATTTATTTAATTATGTAGATAAATTGAAAGTGCCCAATTATTACTCAAAAGAAAAAGCAGAAGAAAAACAAGAAGAGAGATAAAAATAGAAGAAGAGTTCTACCATTTTAAATTCTTAAGTAAGTCTTGGTTATTGAGCAATCTCAAGCAATAAATTTGACGGCTGTTAGATAATAGCTGAAGGACTTACCGTGAAAAGACCGAGAAAACAACCCAACAAAGAATTGATAAAATGGACACAAAAACCCAAGTGAAAGATGCTCTTATCAACGAATACCATGTTCAAATCAGAGCTAATAAAGGCCCTGAACCAACCGCATTACAACCCACAAAAGCAGAATCCCCTGAGGGATCTGTTAATGAAAATATCGCTGTAGTCGTTGAAAGGGTTTTAAATAAAGACTCTTCGATGCTGAAGAAAGGCACAGTACAACCCATCGGTACAGATAAATTCAGTGCTTGGCAGATGACCTGCGATGAAGGCGGAATCAGTTATGAACAATCCTCCCCTAATCCCTTAAGCTATCTAACAACCGGAATCACATCCAATCTACACACTCAGCTGCAGCGTGGCATAGAGATCCTCAATCTGGATGTTGATAGCCTAAAGGTTGAGGCAAAAGTTTTCTTTAGGTTTCACGCCCCAATGTCAACACAATGGGCTGGGTTTACGGATAAGGTGGTTGCTAATATTTTAATCGTAAGCAAAGAACCTGCAAAAAAAATAACTGAACTCAAAGAACTAGCGCTGCGTTCCTGGGCTGCTGGTGATGTCTTGGCGAATAACACGGACATAGAACCGGAGCTTGTGATCAATGGACAACATTGGGACAACAAACATTCAATGGCTGGCAGTGTCCCAGACGACGTTTCAGTCGATAATGATCTGACACTTACCACCAAAACGTCTATGCTAAAACCTGAAACTCTGGAAGTTGGGGAAGATGTCGGCATAGGCCCAACATCATTGCTAAAGAAAGATATTAAATTCGCAGTAGTGGCAATCACAGAATTGGCTAACGATACACAAAGACCTTATCTACAAAAAATAAAAGTCAGAGCTATTCAGAAAAACTATGCATCTTGGGAGCTCTATGCAGATGACAGCTATGGCTATGACGGCTTGGATAAAGCACCTACATCCCTGGATTACCTAACCGCCGGAACTGCTTTTTGCCTGACCTCTCAGCTAGATTTAAACTTCAATTTTTTTCGGATAATAAACAAAAGCTTTTCTAAACATCATATTGAAGACTATCGCGTAGAACAGCAGATTAACTACAGAACAGAGAATTTCATGACGCCAAAAATGGCGGGTTATGCCGACAAAGTGATTACAAAAATTGTAATCAAAGGACAAGTCTCCGAAGAAAACGCCAATAAGTTTTTTAATCAATCACTACAGATGTGTTTTGCAGGCGAAGCCTTTGAAGATGAAACAGAAATCGTATCAACAATCTATCTGAATGGAGAGATTCAATAATACTGAAACGCTTCCTATCTAAGATAAGTGTAAAAGATACTTATAAGTCACCCCCCCACTTATAGAGGCTTTTTTCAGTTTTTTTTAGGCAAAAATAAAAGTATTTTCAGCTACGTTTCAATATATTTTTTTTAAGTAAGATACTCATGAATATTGACTAATGTTACTTGAATAAATCAGTTATAGACAATTCTTGCATACACCCCACTGTTAAAAACAGGTAATGACTTAATAATATAAAATGACCACATTACCTCTCAATAGACTGCTCTGCTTTAAAATCATTGGTTTCTGTATAGTAAGATAATTAATGCCTAACTATTTAAAACATCCACTTGTAGCGCCGTAAACTCGCATAAATTGAGCTAATCCGTATAGTAAGATATTATTTGCGTCTGTATAATAAGCTGTTAGCCAGCCAAGGGCTAAGAATATGAATAAAACTATATATTCAAAACTCTTTGATAAGGAAGTTACGCTATCAGTTTACCAAGATCAAAGCCAAAACAATGAAGATGTAAGTAGAAGGATAGATGAAAGTATTAATGCCTTTTTACGAATTGATACTTCCAATCTACAAATTATCAAATCAGAAATTTGGAAGCACTACAATACTTGTATGGTTAATATAGGTTATGGCTGTGTACCAGATGAGCTTATAGAAGAACATGGTAATACAAAAGCAAACCAAATTTACTTTGGATGCTTTGATGAGGAGTGTACTTATAAAAAAGCTAAACTAACTGAAGTTTATTTTCATGACTTTGAAACTGAAACTAGTTATTGCAGTGTGTTTTTTGACATTCCTTGGGAGGATGAACATGGTTTTGCAGTTCATTTTAAAGATAGTGAGATTGATAGCTTTACTAAAAAAAATGGCTAACAAGTTAATTAAAAATCGCACAACAAAAAACGTTGTGCTGGACTCGCTAACGCTCGCCTTTTATTAAGGCGTTATATTCCAAACCCTAAAAGAGAAATACTATGGGAAAGTGGTTTGTTAGAATTGGATACTTATTAATTCTAATTTCATTAATAGCTATTACTCCTTTGGGTGATTATTTTATAAATTTTTTACCTTTAATAGATGAGCTATGGTTTATATTTACTAATGATACTGAAAAGCTGCATTATACTTATTACAAAGTAGTTCCAGATCAAGGTCTTAGCTACTATTTCATTGTGCCTTTCTGTTTCGGAATAATATTTTTATTTCTTGGTAAGTATTTAAAAAAATCTAACTCATCGTAATTTGAAAATTTAGATCAATATCTGCTCTTTCTAGGTTTCTTCTCTGAAATTCTTCAAGACAATCTAAGCCCTTGTTTAAATAAAAATATAACAAGGTAATTAACTTGGAGCGCTTACGTTGGGTTTCTATTGCAGGTTTGCAGTTTCGGTTTAATTTAGCTTATGATTGTGTGCAAATTAATTAATCAGCGCCCCGTTATTACGGCGTTATGTGTACACCAAGAATTGGTTCTGGGTGTTTAATCAGTTAAAAAAGACCCCCCCCCACTTATTACCTGTTTTCATTGCATTCGGTTAAGTAAAATTTCTAGTACAAAACGGTGTATAACTTGGGTTCTTTGTATCGCTAGTTCAAACAGTAATCCGCACTGATGTGGTTACGTTTTTGAGTCATTTGTGTTTTTGTTGGTGAGATTTGCTAGTACAAAACAGCGAATTACTTGGGCAATGAAAATTTAGATTTTTGTTTGTTTTAACATTGGTTTTGTTTTCAAATAGCGTTTGGGTTTTAACAGTGTGCTTGCTTGGGTTTGGTTTACGTTGCTTTGGCTGGCTGTTATTTTGTTTGTTAGTTTTTGGTTGGCATCTGCTATTATTTAAAATTAATTAATCACCTAACAAGTTGCTTAATCGGAAAAACTACTCGCTGGCGCTCGCATTTTTCCGCTTAGCAAGGCGTTATATTTCTTATTAGTAGCGTACTTTTATATTAAAGGGATTTTAATGTCATTTGCTTTACTCATTGGACTTTTTTTACTTATCTTATGCGTAAAATTAACCATAGATGAAATAAAGTTCAGTAAAAACAAAGTAGAAACAGTCGGACGAATTATATCAATTCGTAAGGAGTCACATATGAACTCAGATGGTCATGTCCCTAGCGAGCTTTTCATTCCCAAAATAGAATTTGATGACCTGTTTGACAATAAAGTGGTATTTGAAAATGAGGGTTCATACAAAAATAATTTAAAACAAGGCCAAACTATTGCAATTGAGTATGAAAAATCAAACCCTCAAAATGCTGTAATTAAAACTTGGAATCGTTGGTTTATGGTGCTCATTTTATTACTATTTGCTACGACATGTATCTATAATGGGCTTTGACTATTAAATATAACAAGTTGCAGCATTGGAAAACCAACTCGCTGGCGCTCGTCGTTTTCCACTGTGCAAGGCGTTATGAATCTTAAACATAAGCACATATGATAATTGGTACTACATATCAAAATATAGAAATTAACGAATTTACCCTTAAACGTGAAGGAGAGGAATATTCTGTTTACTTTGAATTCACTTCAACGGAAGGCTCTTTCAAAGTAAAGCTAAGTGGCGTAAGAGACACCTATAACCTTTGTGATCTCTTAGAAGCAGAAAGGATATGGATAAAAGAAGAAAAAAACTCTCAAATTGAATATGGTCGTTTTACTTTGGGTATGTCTCATGAGTCTTATAGTGAATTTAATTTTGATGTTCTTTATTAATCATACTCATAACAAGTTGCAGCATTGGAAAACCAACTCGCTGGCGCTCGTCGTTTTCCACTGTGCAAGGCGTTAGCCAGCCAAGGGCTAAGAATATGAATAAAACTATATATTCAAAACTCTTTGATAAGGAAGTTACGCTATCAGTTTACCAAGATCAAAGCCAAAACAATGAAGATGTAAGTAGAAGGATAGATGAAAGTATTAATGCCTTTTTACGAATTGATACTTCCAATCTACAAATTATCAAATCAGAAATTTGGAAGCACTACAATACTTGTATGGTTAATATAGGTTATGGCTGTGTACCAGATGAGCTTATAGAAGAACATGGTAATACAAAAGCAAACCAAATTTACTTTGGATGCTTTGATGAGGAGTGTACTTATAAAAAAGCTAAACTAACTGAAGTTTATTTTCATGACTTTGAAACTGAAACTAGTTATTGCAGTGTGTTTTTTGACATTCCTTGGGAGGATGAACATGGTTTTGCAGTTCATTTTAAAGATAGTGAGATTGATAGCTTTACTAAAAAAAATGGCTAACAAGTTAATTAAAAATCGCACAACAAAAAACGTTGTGCTGGACTCGCTAACGCTCGCCTTTTATTAAGGCGTTATATTCCAAACCCTAAAAGAGAAATACTATGGGAAAGTGGTTTGTTAGAATTGGATACTTATTAATTCTAATTTCATTAATAGCTATTACTCCTTTGGGTGATTATTTTATAAATTTTTTACCTTTAATAGATGAGCTATGGTTTATATTTACTAATGATACTGAAAAGCTGCATTATACTTATTACAAAGTAGTTCCAGATCAAGGTCTTAGCTACTATTTCATTGTGCCTTTCTGTTTCGGAATAATATTTTTATTTCTTGGTAAGTATTTAAAAAAATCTAACTCATCGTAATTTGAAAATTTAGATCAATATCTGCTCTTTCTAGGTTTCTTCTCTGAAATTCTTCAAGACAATCTAAGCCCTTGTTTAAATAAAAATATAACAAGGTAATTAACTTGGAGCGCTTACGTTGGGTTTCTATTGCAGGTTTGCAGTTTCGGTTTAATTTAGCTTATGATTGTGTGCAAATTAATTAATCAGCGCCCCGTTATTACGGCGTTATGCGTAAGCAAAGGATTAAGAATTGGATCAATATTTAAAATTAGCAAAGTTAGCTGATTCTGTTGTTTATGAAGATTCAAAATCAGTGCAAGGCTCTAATTCTGCTGTCAATAGTATGTATTCTATTGTTCGGGATGCAGGCGAAGATGATCTTATGAGTTTAATTACGTTACTAGAAAATTCAGCAGCAAAAAAATGGCTTGCTCATCAGCTTGTTGAGCTTCACTCACTGCCTAAAGACGTAGAAGATAAATGCTTCAACATAGTCCAAGAACTAGCTAATAAAGATTCACTAAATGCAGTTGGTGAGCAGTTGTGGTTAGAAGAATGGAAAAGTAAACTTGGTCGCGCATAACAAGGCAATTAAACAATCGCACAACAAAAACACGTTGTGCTGGACTCGCTAACGCTCGCCGTTTATTGCGGCGTTATGTGTCCGTGTTCCCCACGAAAAATAGCCACTCTAAATTAGTTATACTTACTGAAATAGAGGACAATTATGATGGGAAGAAAAAAGAACCACGCATACACTGAAGAATTCCGTAAGGAAGCCGTAAAGCGCTCCGAAAAACCGGGTATTACTCAAGCCATGGTGGCTGAGGA
>NZ_JAPFBV010000011.1:0-70319 GCF_035798195.1 Cocleimonas sp. KMM 6892
AGAAACAGAAACAGAAACAGAAACAGAAACAGAAACAGAAACAGAAACAGAAACAGAAACAGAAACAGAAACAGAAATTAATCCAATCCCGAGTTCTGCAAACCCAGCACAAGGGCTGACCGCGAATGATATGGCGTTGCACCCGATGCAGGATATCGCCAAACCTGTTTATCTCGAAGCGATCACCGATCCGTCATTTGGCACCAGCATTCGTCGTATCAGTAATGCGGGTAGGGGAAATGTCATTAAACCGATGTACAGCACGATTCAGGCATGGAATGCGGATGAATCGTTTATGCTTTTATACGATCAGGCGAATGGCGTTCATCAATTACTGGATGGCCACACTTATGCCTTTATTCGCAATCTGGATGATGTAATTCCCGATGATATCGAACAGATCTTCTGGGATTATGTGAACCCCGATAACTTTTACTATGTCGATAAAATCACCGCGGATTTAATCCGCTATTCAGTAAGCACGCGCAATAAGAAGGTATTGGTGAATCTGGCAGAAAAGTCGAATTGCGATCAGTACAGCGTGAATTTGGGTAACGATGTACAGATGATGTCTTACGATTCTGACGTGTTTGGTTTCCGCTGTGCCAATGATGTTGCATTTTCATATCGGATTTCTACGAATACCTTAACCACGTTTAGTATGTCTGATGTTCGTTATTTGGCACCGATGCCAGCACCCAGTGGAAAGCGCTATTTTCATCACACAACGGTTTATGGTGCAGATGGTGTCGCGTTACGCCAATTGAATAAGAATAATCCAGAACATGAAAGTCTGGGCCGTTTAGGAAATGGTAATGATGCCTTATTCTCCGTCGAATTTAACCCAGGTCCTCAGGGTGGTTGTGATGGTAATATCATTGCGCATGACCTCACAACGGCTGAATGCTTTGATGTGATTAGTCAGAGGCAAGGTTATGATTATGCCAAAACGGGTACGCATATTTCGGCATTGGCACATCGTAATCCTGGCTGGATCGCTGCATCGATGGTTGGATATCAGGAAGACGGCCAAGCATTGTTAGATCAGGAATTGATCATTGCAAACGTGCAAGATAAAGATAATGTGCAGGTGTATCGCATTGGACATCATCGTGCTGATGAAAATGAGTTTGATTACTGGGGTGAGCCGCATGCGGTGATTAGCCCATCGGGAACTCGTGTGTTGTTTGGCTCTGACTGGAGTGGTGCTGACGATGGTCAATCGGTAGATGCTTATGTGGTTGAATTACCCGCTTACCAAGCACCTTGATTTTGTGATGCAATTGAACATTAAAACAAATACAGAATGACTAACGAAAATAAAAATATATTTCTTACTATAGCGCTCGGCACAATGGTGATTGCAACGATTTTGACGGTGCTTGTTTATTCTGTGTTCGGCGAGAGTGCGGGTTACTTTTTTATGATAGTGCTGGGGGTGCCGTCGGGTGCGATAAGCTCTTTAATTCTCATGATTATTTATAATGCCGTTAAAGCAAAATCAAACGAGTAACCGATAAAGCAGTAAACAAAACAGAAAAAAGTGCCCCAAAGGTGGGGGGTGCCCTTATTATCATTATCGTCTTAGATTTATCGCAGTAAGGAGAGGCGCTTATCAAAGAATGTAATTCATGCGGAAAATGCTGTATCAAATACAGCAATGGTCAGCTCTCAGCTTCGCCAGATGAAATCGAATATTGGGAGGTCTTCCGGCCTGATATTGCAGAGTATGTGGCTAATAGCAAAATCTGGACGAGTCCGGAAACTGGTAAACTGATTGAGCTTTGCCCGTGGTTGAGAAAAGCACCAGACTCCAATGTGTACACCTGCGATATCTATTTCGATCGACCTGAAGATTGCCGTTACTATCCTTCGACCATTACTGAAATGATTAAGGATGGTTGTGAAATGCTGGATGATAATGACAAGGCAAACCCGAAAAAAGCGCAACAGGATTTGGATCGCATTATGGTTGATAGTCGTCCGGCATTAGAATAAGCCCTTATATTTTTTGCTATAACGCAAGTCAAATGAATATGTGAGTTGCTAGTCCAGTATCACTCTAAACTTTACCGTAAACGAAGGAGCTGTAGCGCCTGTTTGTGGCTGAAAACTTCCACTCATTGCGGTTTTAAAATTCGTTACTACGGTATTTGCACCTTCTGCATCGGGAGTTGCGGTATAGGTGTAAGTAGCGCCATTGTCGTTCGAATACGTTGTCGAAGCGAGGCTTAAACCGCTATTTTGTGCGCCATTGGTAAAGTAGGGTGCTTTACAATTAGCGATATCCGCCACGCACAGTTTTGTGTTTGCCGGCACTAAGTCGGTTAAAACGATGGAATTATTATCTGCCGGACCATCACCAGAATTTTCCCCCAGAAGCGTATATTCCAGTACTGCGCCTGGTATCGATTTTGGGTTGCTTGTCAGATTGATTGGGTCGTAAATTGTCGCGATGGTTTTCTTCAAGCTTAATTCTGGATGTTGAATGGGCTCCATCACCCAGTAAGCAACTTGCTCTGTTGTATGATTTCTTTCGGTATTTCTGACGGTATCCTCATCAATCGCTAAGCTGATAGAAGTGGAGATAGGGTTTGATCCATAGAGAACGGCCCAGCCTCCATCACCACCATCCATCGCTGAGAGTGTCGCTGTTGCGTAACTGTAAGAACGCGGCAAAGTGTAGTTATACGGAGGTGCAGGTGTGGGCGTCACTGCGCCTCTTACAGTATCCGCACCCAAGGCAATTTTCACATGAGCATTGGCTAAGGTATATTCAGCTTGTTCTGCAATGAAGTACCCTAAGGTTTCGGTATATTCGGTGGTAATATCCGATTCACCTGTATGCTTCCCTACACAGATAGCAGCGTTGGTGGCGGGGTTGTTTTTATTACAAGCGCTTGACCAGAAAGTGACAAAATTTGGATCGTTAAAGCTCATTACCTGACCCGTGACTACGGGATTGGTATAGTTTTGAACTTTAGAACCGGTGACATTAATTGTTTTAGGAATCCCCCAATTACCATTACTGTTGGTCTGGGTTGAATCGATGGTATACGCTTCGTATTTTATCGGGGAAGTGTATGAGCCAGCTTCAGAGACTGTACAGTAGACATCAGATGCGCTAACAGCACCATTTAGCGGGCGTTGCACTCTAACTTGAATTGTTGACCCAAGCACTTGTACTCTGACCGAACCCTCTGCATTCGCACCCGATGTTAAGTTATAGGTACAGGCAACAACCGGATTAGAGTAGGAATTATCTAACGTTAATGATTTCCACGAATTACTGACACTGCTGACTTTTACCATCTCAAGGTAAGACGTAATCGGGTATGCGCCAGCAATGACTGGGCATAGAGCAATCAAAATTAATAAGTAACGTCGTATCAAAATAGTCAGGTCTGGTTTCTAGTATTTGTTATAAATACTTGAAAAATAGCATGTTTAAACCAAACCCATGATGAATAGATGCGTGTTTTTACGTTGTCATTTTGATTCTTGTATTTGAAATGTAAAACGTATTGCGTTGCTCATTTCTTTCTAACAAATTTCAGGCAGTTAAAAGCCCGTATAGGATTGGCTTCTTTTGATAATATTTCGCCATACCAGCATTAAAATAAAACCAATAATGGCACCGCCAACATGTGCAAAGTGAGCAACACCGCCACCAAATAATGAAAATCCTGTTACACCAGAAAACAGGTCTATAGCAATAAGTACCGGCACAAAATACTTGGCCGCAATCGGATAAGGAATAAATATCAGCATCAGCTTGGCGTTAGGAAAGGTCAGCGCGTATGCCACCAACACGCCGTAAATGGCCCCAGAAGCACCAACCATAGGCGCATGATAGATATTAAGCATGGTTGAAGCTTGATCGGCGCTGAGTATTTTCGGTGGATAAACCTGCTGCGCAATCATCGAGCTAATTTCAGCGGTACTGATACCTGCATTAACCAGAATGTCGTAAACTTCATTAAACTGGAACTGGTTAACCGCATTGTAAATTAACGCCGCGCCGATACCGCAGGCAAAGTAAAACAGGATAAAGCGTGATTTACCGAGGACTTTTTCCAGTTGAGTACCAAACATCCACAATGCGAACATGTTGAACAGTAAGTGTGGCAAGCTTCCATGCATAAACATGTGAGTCACGTATTGCCATACATGGTAGTTTTCGTTTTGGGAAAAGTGCAATGCAAGCAGATCGTTTAATCCACTCTGGTTTCCTGACGTGCCGATAAACATCACGATGTTTATCGCGATAAGAATATTGACGACACTCGACAATAATTGAAGTGGACTTTGCATTGATTGAAATACCATACATATTTTAAAGTAGCTGTAGTATAACCAATTAAAATAGAGAAATTACTATGAAAGACAAACTCAATGTTCTTAAATTAATCCTGCTGTTTTCAGTATTTTCGATGAGCACAAATGTAACCGCAAATATGTCGAATAATGATTCGCGTGAGCTTGTGAAATTTCCTGAGATGATGCAACAACATATGATGGCGAATATGCGAGATCACGTCGCTGCACTGAATGAAATTCTTGAATTTATGGGGAATAACGAACCAGATAAAGCGGCAGATGTGGCTGAAAACAGATTGGGCATGAGCTCGCTGGATAACCACGGCGCTAGCCATATGGCGAGTATGATGCCCAAAGGGATGCAGGCTGCGGGTACCGATATGCATCGTGCAGCCAGTCGTTTTGCGTTAAAAGCGCAGGAAGGCGATTTGTTGCCAGCATACAAAGCGTTATCTGATATCACGGCTGCGTGCGTTTCTTGTCATACGGCTTATCGGATTCGTTAATCGATATTGTTGAAACAGTGCTAGTATATTCGCACACAAGGTTATAACTGTCATACGACTGACCAGAATAGAAAATGGCAAATAGGAAATTAGCGATCGTTTATTGATGTGTTAGTTATTGGGTTTAGAAAAATAATTATAATTAGAGAGTTGTTTCGGAATATCTCATGCCTTCTTTAAAAGTATTTTCTCATAAAAAAAAGACCAAGGAATTGGCCAAAGAAAGCGCTAATAACACTGTGAGCTCCAAGCCCAGCATTAGCAACAGCAATAACCTGAAAAATGATATCAATTCAATACTCCACACCTACGATGTCAGCCTGATTGGCGCACTAGAAAATGATCATATTCAAATCATGGCGCTGTATAGGAAAGCCTTAAAACAAGCGAGAGAAAAAGACATCGTGAGCTTACAACTCACCCTCGTGGAGTTTGCTACCGAGTTCACAAATCACATTCAGATAGAAGACGAAAGACTTTATAGCTATCTGAAAATGATGGCGAGTTCTAAAAGTTCTACCGAGCAGAAAGTGGTGGCTAAGTTTTCATCTGAGATGAAAAACATTTCAATTTCTATCTTTTCGTTTCTAAGTCAGAGTCCTTGTATTCCAGTCACTGAAGACAATATAGAGTTTTTTCTTGAGGAGTTTAAGCAGATGGGAGCGCTGTTAGAAGAGAGAATCGAACGAGAAGAAAAGATCCTTTATCCGATTTATAAAAGCAGTCGCAAAGTTGTTGATATTTCTTAGTGTATCGATAGTGTATAGACCCGTTTTTCAGCCTGCATAAACACCTTGTAAAAACCCTCTATAAGTAAGGGGGTGCCTAATTAAATCTACAGATAATATTATCTGGATTGTTACTAAAGTCATTACTCCAATATACTCAAATATTGTTTCAATGTTTCTTTAATGTTACACCAATTAACTCAGTTTAATTGCGTCTCGGACTATCTTCACGCCCGATCCTTTGTCATTATGCTGCTTCATTACAGATTTATTGAAGAGTATCATCCATGCACATAATTGAAATTACCCGCGAGCCATTAGAACTTTATAAAGTCTTAAAATTTGAAGGCATTCTACCGAGTGGTGGCGAAGCCAAGCATGTGATTGCTGAAGGGTTTGTTACCCTGAATGGCGTGACTGAAACGAGAAAAAGAAAAAAAGTCGTTAACGGTGATGTGATTGAATTTAACGGTGAAGAGTACCAGTTGAATCTGGTTTAATTATATTCGTTATACTTAACTGCTATTAATAATGAAGCCAGCTCATATAGCTGGCTTCATCACATAAATCTTACTGCCCTGCAGCGCGAAGCGCGTAATCCTGATAAGCAGGTAAAGCAATAGCCGCTACAATACTAAGCACAAACAGTGCTAATAATATAAATGCACCTATGGTGATCGCTGTACTGTTTGGTGGTGGTTGATGCCCGAAATTGTTTTCGCCTTTTGTGCCAGGCCAGAAATAGAAGATCAACGAAACAATGGGTATTAATAACAATAAAGAAAACCAGCCGCTTTTGTTGAAGTCGTGACAACGTTGAATCGTAAGCAATACAGATATCACAATAATGCCAATATACAATGCAATGCCTAGGAAAATGCCAATAAACGGAATCATAAACAACAGCATCGCTAATATGCCGCCTACAAGACCCACACCCATGGTGTACATCAAATAGCGAATACGCCCGAGTCTTCCGGCTGCAGTAAATATATTTAGGTCTCCGACACCATCAGTTTCAGTGCCTCTTGTTGTGAGTGGCGCCTGTGGCGTTGCGTAGGGATTATTCGCTGACATGTTTTTTCCTTATTTATTATAAAATTTTCGGACACTATATCTCACCTGACATGAATGTTAGCTTAAACTGATAAAAACAGTTTATAGAAGGATTGATTTAACAGCGCGTAAAAAAAAGGGCCTAAAAGTAGGGGGGTGCCTATTGATCTAATAGAGTATATATTTTAAAACTCTGGTACAGTTCTTAACTATAAGGTCTGCAAAGACAATCACTGTTATTTGCCTTGAGGGTATATTTTTTGAAAAGTAATGATATTTTGCGTCGCGTTCGTTTTATCTTTAATTTTGATGATTCAAAAATGATCGCATTAATGAGTTCTGCGGATGAAAAAGTAACACGTGCTCAAATCAGTAATTGGTTGAAACGCGATGATGATCCAGAACAAGTAGCACTGACTGATAGTCAGCTCGCATTATTTTTGAATAACTTTATCGAATCCAAACGTGGTAAACGCGAAGGCCCTAAACCACCGCTTGAAAAGAGACTCAATAACAATCAGGTTTTCATGAAAATGAAGATCGCTTTGAGTTTACAAGCCGAAGATGTACTGGATATTCTGGCAAAAGCTAATTTTAAAATGAGCAAACACGAACTGAGTGCTTTTTTTAGAAAACCCGGCCATAAACATTATCGTGAATGCAAAGACCAGATTTTACGTAACTTCCTGCATGGTCTGCAGGTGATTCATCGTCCCGATAAAATTGCTCCTTCGAATTCTACTGTAAAGACCACGGCGAAAAAGCCGTCAGCTAAGAAACCATCAGCGGCAAAACCTTCTTCTGTTGGGTCGTCTAACGTAGCACCTCCAGCAGGTTATCAATGGAAAAAGAAACTAGATACTAAGTCAGATACAGATAAATAATAAGGCACAGTAAATCTCTCTGAATGTGTGGCGTGTGTGGACCTAATACCGGTCGTTCTTATTAAAGAGACTAAATGAGTTAATTTGCTTAATATCAATGTGGGTTGAATTCATTCATCTTAGTATCCTTTTTTTTGTTCCTAAATATTCTTGGAGTATGTATGTCTTACACATTATCTACCAGCATCAAACAACCTATTGATCAAGCTATCGAAACACTAAAAGCAACCTGCATGAATCACAAGCTAGGTATCGTGAGCGAAGTGGATGTTCAGGCTACGATTAAAAACAAGCTCGGTGAAGATATCCCACCTTACAAAATACTGGGTGCATGCAATCCGGCAATGGCAAAACAGGTTATAACTGCTTCACCCAAGGCTGGTGCTTTATTACCTTGTACGATTGCGGTACGAGAAGTGGATGGTGAAACTTTCTTTGATTTTATGGCACCAGAAGAGGTACTCACGCTTGATATGAATCCTGAGATTCAGGCTGTAGCAACTGAAGCGACCAAGCATATCAATGCGGTTATTGCGGAGTTGGAAGCATTGTAAACTGAGGACCATTTTTTTATACGAGTGTTTGACTGAATTTAAGCACTGAACTAAACACTGAACTATAAACACAAAAAAGCCAGACAGAAATACCTCTCTGGCTTTTTTGTGTCAACGATAAAATGACGGTTTTGCTTGGTAAACCAGTTAAAAGAAATATCGTAAAAAAATCCCCCAAAGTAGGGGGTGACTTACTGATTCTATCGATGAGTCTAATTATGCTATTTGAAACCAGACAAATACTAGATAAATACTAGATAAAAACAGCAAATAGACCTGCAACGATTAATCCTGCTTTTATGAGAATTTTTGGCTTGCCGATTAACCCATAGGAAACAAATGCCAATCCTACGGCAAGTTTTACAAATACTAATAAGGCCATAAGTGGATCAGTCGCGATCGTAATTATCGCTGGGTTGGCAATCATTCCTAATGGGATTATATATAGCCCAACACCCAAAGCCATTGCTGTAAGCGCTACCTTCAACCAGTTTTCGCCGATCATACCGGCTGCAATGAAAACAGCTCCGCAAACTGGCGGGGTGATGGTAGATAACAGTGCGAACCAAAAGACAAACAAGTGCGCAATGAGTGGTTCTAATCCTAGTTTTTGTAGCGCAGGACCTGCAACTGAAATACAAATCACATAAGCAGCCGTAGTGGGTACTTCCATCCCTAGAATTAAACAGGCTAGGGCGGTGAGCAATAACGCTGGCCAGATCTGTTCGCCACCTACGGATAAAATTAACGAAGTAATTTTTATACCAAGGCCAGTCTGTCCTAGCACGCTGATAATTAATCCTGCACAAAGAATAATCGATGCAATTACGGCGATTTGTTCGCCTGCATTCAGACATACGCTCTTTAAGCGTTGCGTCGTTCGTTTTATATCGATACTTAAGTTGGCATCAAGAAATAACAATACAAAGCCAGAAAGAATTGCGCCTGCTGCTGCAAATTGTGGGGTATAGCCGCCGATAAACATCAGCCCTAATAGAATAATAAAAGGCACCGCAAAAAAACTAGCCGTAATGATAACGGTGCGCTTTTCGGGTAATTGGTCTTTTGCGAGTGGTTGTAGATCATAGCGATCTGCGTAGGCATTGATGCCAATCCAGACGGTTAAGAAATATAAGACCGCAGGCAAGATGGCTGCTCCCATAATTTGAGTATAGGGAGTTCCTGTGAGCTCCACCATGACGAAAGCCCCAGCTCCCATGAGTGGTGGCATGATTTGTCCACCAGAAGAAGCCACGGCTTCTACAGCGCCAGCAAGTCGTTTAGGGTAATTGAGTTTTTCCATCGCCGGCAAGGTAATCGCGCCAGTTGATGCAACATTGGCAGAGGCAGAACCAGAGATAGAGCCAAACAAAGCACTGGATAGTACGGAGACTTTGGCAGCTCCGCCTTTGAGTCTGCCAGCCGCAGAGGTTGCAAGATTCATAAAACCTTGACCCGCTTCACCAGCATTAAGAACAGCCCCCATAATCACAAAAATGGCGACTATATTGACTGAAACGCCGGTAAGGCTACCCCATAATCCGCCTTCTGCAACGGTCATGGTTCCGAGAAAACTTTCTATGGGTAAGCCCGGGTGTCCAAATTCACCAGGCAAGTGACTACCAAATAATCCATATAAAAGCGCGAGTGCAGCTATTGTTGGTAATGGCCAGCCAATGGCGCGTCGAGCCATCTCCAATACACAAATAATCAGAAAACCGGCAAGCCAGATTTGCCATTGTCCTTCTAATGAACCGTATTGATCTGATAATAATTCGTGTTTAAAAACAATATAAAAACACGCCGCAAGTCCCAGGACAGTAAATACACCCCCCCACTTTTGGGCACTTTTTGTTTTCGCCAGATAAATGAATACCCACGGAAGTGCGAGTGCCATGTGCAACGGGCGGCTAACTAAACTAGGGATTAAGCCACTGAAAATAAGCCAGATATGAAAAACCACTGAGAGTGCGCCGAGGAGCACCCAGAGTGGTTCAGTCGAGCCGAGTGACTCTTTTTTATTAAGCATCTTTTATACTTGTTTCTTTTTACTTGGATTTATTGGGTATTAACTGTTTTTGGACGGTTATTAACGATGATGATTAGCAACGGTTATAAACAATGAAGCAAGCAATAGAGCCTGCTTCATTGTGTTACTAACAATCTTATAGATAAAGCGGATTAGCGAATCGCTTCAGGAACGTCTACTTTAATCTCGTCGTAATACTTAAGCGCACCAGGGTGAAGTTTGCCATGCACGTTTTCTAACATTTTAGGTGTAACAGCATTCCACCAAGCGGTATCTTTTCCTAAATTTTCTTTTTGTGTCCAGAACGTTTTAGTGAGTAAATACGCCGTGTCATCATCCATTTGAGTGGTCGCATGAGCAACTACAGGTAATGATGTGGTCACAGTGTCTTTATCAACACCCGTGTAAGTGCCAGCAGGGATCACTAGACGAGTACGTTTGGTTTGCTTTATCTGGTCGTCTGTTAAAGAAAGAATAGAGACGCCGGTGCTTGCCGCAGCTTCGATAACATTAGGTGCTGGGTATGAACCTGCGGTAACAAAACCATCGATTTGTTTATTTTTGAGGGCTGCAACGGCTGCGTTTAACTCTGCACCGGCTTGCTTAACTTTACCTTCTAGGCCGAAAAGCTTTAGGTATTTTGTGCCTTCTTTCGCACCAAATGAGCCTTTGCCGATAAGCATTGTTTTGCCTTCTAATCCTGCGAAATCAGTGATGCCACTATCTGCTCTTACTACAAAGTGCATGGTTAACGAAGGAATCGGGAATAACGCACGGATCTCGCTAAATTTAGGGTTACCTTTGCCTTTAAACATGGCAATTTCTTTTTGTGCTAATTTGACCAGAACCGGAGGCGTGGTGAATACATAATTACCAGGTCGTTTTGCCGCTTCCATAACATTCTGTACCGAACCCTGACTCTCTTCGACGGTCACAATCACTTCGCCATCGCTGCCTTTTTTCATGGCCTCAGCAAGTTGTACTGCCATCTGGTAATAAGATGAGCTGGTTTTCGCCGATTTAAAGGTAACGCGCGTTTCTGCCTGTGCACTTAAACTGGTGGTTAAACCTAGCGCTAGGGTTGCCATGAATATAGCAAATTTAGTTTTCATAAATTATTTCTCCTGGTTAAATAAGTCACTTTTCTTTTTTTATAAGCTTAAGCGTAGTTTAAGATAGTGTGAATATCCGTTAAAAAATGAGTGAAATTAGCGGGATGCTTAAATATTAAGCATCGTTTTCACGTTTACGCTCTAAACGGCTTTGTTCTTCATCGAAGGCTGCCTGAATCTCTTCAAGTACGCCATCCACATCGGCGGCACTGGTATCTTCAAGATACTCACCGGTTAAAATTGTGTCGGGCTTGAGTTTACCTTCTTCATAGAGCTGCCATATTTCTTCGGCAAAATGCGTTTCATGCAGATAAGGATCAAACTGACCAAAGTAAGTGATCATATTTTGTACATCGCGAAATAACATGGATTTCGCGTTGTTGTTAGCAGCGGCATTAACCGCTTGAGGTAGGTCGATAATGACTGGTCCGTATTCGTCTAGCAGTACATTAAACTCGGATAAATCACCATGAATGGTACCGGCGCATAACATTCTTACAACATCCTGCATGACGATCGCAAAGTTCTCGATTGCTTCCTCTTCGGTCATAGTGACATCACCAAGACGTGGGGCTACATCGCCATTCTTATCGACAATCAGTTCCATTAACAGAACCCCATCGAGACAACCATAAGGCTCGGGCACACGCACATCGGCATCTGCAAGCAAATACAGCGCATCGACTTCGGCATTCTGCCAGATTTTTTCTTGTTCTTTACGGCCGAATTTAGAGCCTTTTTCCATGGCACGGGCGCGTCGGCTATTTTTAACTTTACGACCTTCGGTGTATTGCACGGCTTTCTTGAAGTTACGTTTAGCCGCTTCTTTATAGACTTTTGCAGCACGTATTTCAGTACCACAGCGAACTACGTAAACATCAGCTTCTTTTCCGCTCATCAAGCGGCTTAGTACTTCATCGACTAAACCATCATCTACCAGAGGTTGTATTCTCTTTGGAATTTTAATGCGTGTTACCCCAATTATTTTAGAGACCCTTTGTACCTTATTTTGAGTGCTTAGGGAATATGCTTGTCCTGTTAAATTTTCTTTATATTGGTAAGGCTTTAAAATGTTTTGTTATGATCCTGAATAATTTAAAAATATCGTCCTATACTCAATCCTTAGTTTGATTAGCTGTTTGCCAGTCAAATCTCTTTAAATAATTTTTCGTTATAAGCGATTACAATCTGGAAAAGTACAATGCACAACCTGAATAATGAATTAGAAATGCTCAAGCAAGTCATCCAGGATTTTGAAAAAGATCGTCCCGTTAATACGGCGGCTTCTGCCAGAGAAGTACTTGAGAAATTAGATGTTGGATTATCAGATTCAGGCTGTGATTCAGAGACACTTATTGCGTTTGCAAAACAGTATGTGGGACTTAACCCAGATGTCAGTCAAACAGACTTCTTCAAACTCTTATATTCCGGTTTAAATGCACCAGCATTGTTTGGTGAATGGGTAGCAAGCTTAAGCAATGCAAATATGCATACCTATCAAATGAGTCCCGTCGCAACGTTGATGGAGTTAGAATTAATCAAGCAATGGAATCAATTGATTGGCTACGAACACGGTGAAGGTGTGCTAGTCAGTGGTGGCAGTCAGGGTAATCTTATTGGCATGATGTTAGGTCGTCATCATAAAGTAGGTGACTGTAAACGTTTGGGCTTACAAGGTAAAACCCTAGTCGCTTATGTGTCTGATCAGGCGCATTACTCCAGTCAGCGTGCTGCCAATTTATTAGGGATTGGTACGGATAATTTGATCGGTGTGGCCAGTGATGAAGAAGGGCGCCTGATACCTGAGGAACTCGAAAAAGAGATCAAGTCTTCCCTGGAAAAAGGACATACGCCTTTTTACATTGGGTTAACCGCAGGTACCACAGTTATAGGTGCTTATGATCCGATTAAGCCGTGTGCTGAAATTGCTAAACGTTATGCGCTTTGGTTGCATGTTGATGGCGCATGGGGCGCACCTGTGTTGTTCAGCAAAGACCATCGTCATCTAATGTCAGATGTTTCGTTGTCCGATTCGATGAGTTGGGATGCGCACAAATTACTCAGTGTACCTTTGACGGCTTCGGGTATTCAGGTGAAAAATCCAGGCATGTTGAAAGACGCAATTGCTGGCGGCGGTGGTGAGTACTTGTTCCATCAGGATGAGAATGCAGACTTTAATCTGGGTGAGAAGTCCATTCAGTGTGGGCGCAGAGCAGATTCATTAAAAGTGTGGATGAGTTGGAAAGCCAATGGTTCCCAGGGTTTTGCGAAAAAAGTCGATCATTTGCAAATCATGAAAGCTCATTGTGTTGAGCAAATTGAAATTCACCCACGTTTTACATTATTAGCACCTTCAGCGTATTTGAATATTCTATTTAGATACGAACCAGAAGAAGCACTGACAGAAGAACAATTGCGTGAGCTTAATATTACCATCTGTAAAAATCTGAAAAGCAAAGGGTCTGCGTTTATTGATTACGCAAGCTTTAAAGGTCGTAGTGGCATCCGTTTGATTTTAGGGAATGTTGATACAACGAGTGAAATTGTAGATAAAGTATTAGCGTTATGTGCAGAAGAAGGCGATTTACTGACTCAATAAAAAAACGCCTCAAAGGTGGGGGGTGCCTTTAGTAATCTACGGGTTCGTTTTTCAGTGTCTTAATTAAAGAATCTGTCATTCGAGCGGTCGCACCCCATAATAATTCACCTTCATATTCCTTAAAATACAACACTGGAATAGGTTCTTTTACATTCGGCACTTCGCGATAACGGATTTCATGGTTATTCTCATCTGCCAGCCAATCTAGCGGTAAAGTAAAGGCATGACTGACTTCTGATTTTTGTAAAGTTAGGTCGTAAGGCCAGGCTACAGTGGCGATTACGGGTGTCACTTCAAACCGACTTACGGTGTAATGTGGGTTCAATTTTCCCAGTACATTAACATCGTTAGGATCGATCCCGATTTCCTCATGAGTTTCGCGCAATGCGGTATGGATGATGGACGGATCATTTTCTTCATGCTTGCCGCCGACAAAGGCAACTTGCCCGCTGTGCATATCATTTTCGATAATTGAGCGTCGAATAAACAGAATGTGCCAGCTCTCTTCAATTCTTAGAAAAGGGATCAAGACTGCCGCTTTGCGTTGTGCTTTATTCAGTTGGTTGGGATATTGGCCCGTTTCACTGTTGTTGCTATTGCCGGGAGAAGTAGGAACATCATAACTGGATGGTATTTGTTTGTTTAAACATTGCTGAATTTCTTCAGGACTTAAGTCATTGATTATTTTCATTTTAAAATTATCTTTGTCGTCTGTTTATTTACTTATATCTACTTACTGGCTTATGTCTATATTCTTGCATTAACTTGCATATAGCTGATATCTATCAGGCTAATGATTAACTGCTTATCTTTAAATTAACCTTAGCAGTTAGGATTCATTTTATCTAAATTTTAATCATTTAAATTTCAACAGCAAGATAATCTAGTAGAAAACAGTAACTAAGTTTATATTGGCATCAGTTAAATTTATTAAATGGAGGTATCGCTATGTTTGAGAAAAATTTAAGTTGTGAATTGCGTGTCGTATTTGCCGTTTTATCTGTCATGTTCTTACTGACTGCGTTATTCGGTAAATTCTTCTCCATTATTGGTCTATTAGTCACTGCATTTGTCGCAGCAACGGGCGTCTGTTTAGGGGCTAAAATCCTGGGCCCTGCATTTTGTAAGAAATCAGTCACTGATGCGTTAAGCAATGCTACCGATGAAGTGAAATCTGCAGCTGATGAGGCCTATGATAATGTAAAAGATGCCACTGATGATTTTGTTGATAATGTGAAAGACAAAATTTCCAAGAAAGATTAATCCGATTTTTACATACAAAAAGCCCGGCTTATCCGGGCTTTTTGTATGTATCTAGGTATTAATAAAAGTACCTGTAATGTTAGTTCAAACTCTGTTGCTTAGTACCAGGCATAATCGTAGTGGTTATTTCTTGGTTGAGACCAGCGTGTTAAACGATTATTCATCTTGTTACGAATATTATTAGAAGCAACGTTTTGCAAATGATTGATTCTTGATTTTTCGTGACGGTTTAATCTTCCATCGCGCTTATAGTAAGCAATCTTATGTTGAATCTGGCGCTGTTCCTGACGAAGTTGCTTTACTTCACGCTTTACTAGTTGGCCATTTTCTCTGCCTTGATGAATTCTACTCTGTTGTCTCTTCTGACGTTCATAGATATTAAACGCTTGGCGTGCCCCCTTGTTGTAAACGCCTTTTCTGTGCACGTTGTTATAGCCGATTTGGGGTGCGTTGCTACTCCATGTAATTGAGAACGACGACTGTGGCTTATTATAATGACGTCTTTCATTATGAGGTTTCACATGCTTTTTAACGTGCTTGCGATTATCGATATAACGCTTGTTGTGTCTCTTTTGAGATTTGTTATCTAGTTTTGCGATTATTCTTTTGTGCGGAAGTTGATGAAGTTTTGGTGGCTTAGGAGGTTTCACCTTAGTCACGCGACGAATTTGCTTTTGTTTGGCGTTGTGATGTTTCGCGACATCTTTTTTAACGCGTTTGTGTTTATGGTTTCTGTGTTGATCGTTTTTATAGTTTTTATTCGGACCAAATTTAAAGTCATCCGCTGCTGCGATTGAAGGCGTTACTACCGAAACTGTTAGGCCTAGCAATGCTATTAATAGTGAATTCTTCATCTGTTACTCCTTCCTGAGTTAAATAATTTTCGAGATCTATGATGAGAATATGACGAGAGATAAATGAGCGTAATTTCTTAGGTTTTTAGTAAAAAAAGATGAATAGTAAGGCCATTTATCGTGTTTTACGGAAAAACTAGGGAATTCAAGCCATTTTTATCCGGCATCATTCTCGTGTATAGGTCTCCTTAAATAGATTGTTACAACCTATATAAGGTATGAGGGCTGGATAAGGTAATGGTTTAGTTCTTTACATTTATTTACAAAGACTTAACAAAACTGACTTAAAAGAATATGTATTTCAACAAATCTAATGTAGTAAACAAAAAATGCTTGAATGTTTAAAAGCCATTGATAGCGGATAAACGAGGAAAATTGGTCAAATAAAACAAGGATCAATAAAACAAGGAATACCGATAATGGTGAATAAAGAAAATTAGGCAGGATCGAATGGGTTATTCGAGATACTCGTTCAGACAAATAAAAAAGCCGAAAAGCGATCTCAGCTTTTCGGCTTCACTACATTAATCGAAAGATTTATGCGCTTAGCTTTTTATAAGTGTTTATTCAAACGGAAACACAAACTTAAGCTTTCTTGGCATAAGCTGTACACCAGCCCGTAGCGCTTACTTGTTTTCCTGCAAAGATAGTACAAGTGCCTGCTGTATCAGATTTGCTCGTATATAAAACACATGAAGAACAGCTTTGTTCAGCCGTGTGCTTAGTCTGAACAGCACCATCTACAGTGGCTGTATCTTTTTTGTAACCTAAGCCTATTGCCATTGGATCATCTTCAGTGAGTTCTGGAAGATCATCAGCGTAAACGCTTGGTGCAATGATTGACGCTGCTACAACTGCCGATAAACCAAAAAGGCTTTTCTTAAGAATGTTTCTACGTTTTAGATCGATAATACTTTGTTCCATTTTTTTGTCCTTCGTTTATTAGTTAAGACATTTTAGTTATGGCTTATCAGTGTTGATAGCCATGATTGAGTGTGCGCGAACGAGAGTATCTTCCTTTAAAAAAAACAGAGCATTGATATTTATCACTCAATTTATTTTTATTTTGTAATGAATTTGAGCGTATTTTTTTAGAACAAGACGAGTAAATGATGAATAAATGGCGATTGAGCTATGAATAAAGAACTAATAAATTCAGAGCGTATTATGTGCGTTTAGATTTTTGTAGACTAGAATGAAAACTGCCGGAAAGAATTTCCGGCAGTTTTAGCGCTATTTTATAGCGTTTTTAACACTTGGTGTTTGCTTATACTTTTTCCAGAGCCTGGCTCACATCAGCAATGATATCGTCGATGTTTTCAATACCCACCGAGATTCTTATCAGATCTTCACTGACACCGGCTTTGGCTAATTCTTCTGGGTTTAACTGGCGATGTGTAGTGGTTGCAGGATGACAAGCCAATGACTTTGCATCGCCGATATTCACTAAACGTAAGATCATATCAAGTGCATCTATGAATTTACCACCGGCTTCTAATCCACCTTTAACGCCAAAGCTCAAAATACCTGATGCTTTACCTTTGGTAATTTTTTTACAGGTTTCAGCGTAAGGGCTATCTGGCAATGTTGCGTAATTTACCCAGCTCACTTTTTCGTGATTGCTAAGGTAAGCGGCTAGTTTTTCTGCGTTTTCACAGTGTCTTTCCATACGAAGCCCGAGTGTTTCCAAGCCCTGTAAAATCAGGAATGCACTGTGTGGTGCAAGTGCCGAACCGGTGTTTCTTAATGGACCAACACGACAACGACCAATATACGCGGCTGGGCCAAGCGCTTCTGTATAAACCACACCATGATAAGAAGGGTCTGGCTCATTCAAAATAGGGAATCTGGCTTTGTTAGCCACCCAGTCAAACTTACCCGAATCAACAATCATTCCACCAATAGAGTTACCGTGACCGCCGATGTATTTAGTCAAAGAGTGAATCACAATATCAGCGCCAAAATCGATAGGGCGACATAAAAATGGTGTCGCTACCGTATTATCAACCATTAACGGGACACCATGTTTGTGCGCAATTTCTGCTAACTTTTCCAAGTCAACGATATTACCGGCTGGGTTACCAATGGATTCACAGAAAATGGCTTTGGTGTTTTCGTCTATCGCATTTTCAAAACCTTCGTAATCATCGTGAGTGACCATACGAACATCTATACCTTGACGAGGCAAAGCATGAGCGAATAGATTATAAGTACCACCGTAAAGCTGACTAGTGCTTACGATATTTGACCCTACGTCACAAATACCCTGAATCGCATAGGTTATCGCAGACATACCGGATGACACGGCTAATCCGGCGATACCACCTTCCATTTCTGCAACACGTTGCTCCAGAACATCATTGGTAGGATTCATGATACGCGTATAGATATTGCCGGGAACTTTCAGATCGAACAAATCCGCACCGTGCTGGGTATCGTCAAACGTATAAGACGTAGTTTGATAGATAGGAACGGCAGCAGCTTTAGTTGTCGCTTCCGATTTATAGCCGTGGTGAAGTGCAATTGATTCTAATTTCATAGCGGTACTCTTTATTTTTGAGAAAATTAAATAATGAATGTGAATGTATAATTATTGTAACAACGTAGTTTTTTAATTCGGTTAAATAATAGCGTAAAAAAGGCTCCAAAGTAGGGGGGTGTATTAAATTTAATAAAACATTGTTTTAGGGGCACTGGTTTTGGGGGGCTGGTTTAGGGATACTGTTTAATAAAACTAATTTTTTAATCGATTTTCGTTTTGTTAAAAGAAGAACGTAGTCAATCAGGTAGGGGCACCATGGTAGTAGTGCCATAAAAATAAGCTACCGACTGAACGCCACGGAGACCAGTGTTCAATTATTTTTTTAGCTTCGGCTGGGGTTGGTTTCTTATCCAGCCCTTTGAGTTTTTGTAAGGCTACTAGTAAGGCTAAATCCCCAGAGGGGAAAATATCGGTGCGTTGCAGCGAGAACATCAAATATATTTCAGCACTCCATGGGCCAAAACCCTTGAGTGCAACAATCGCTTTGATCGCTTCTTCGTCATCCATGGTTTCAAGCGATTCAGGGGTAAACTCACCTTGGGCGATGGCTTCTGCCATACCTTGAATGTAAGTCGTTTTTTGTTTTGATAGCCCAATACTTCGCAGTTGTTCATCAGTAACGGCGAGCACTTTCTCGGCGGTGATTTCAGGTAATAGTTCACGTGCACGAAGCATAATTGCTGCTGCAGCATGCGTGGATAGCTGTTGACCAACCACGATGGAGAAAAAAGTTTCAAACCCTGATGGTCGAATCCTGGGTTCTGGATAACCCAACTGAAGTAATGCAGTTGCTACATCTGAATCCCGTGTGGCAATTTCATCGAGGCCTTGTTTAATAATTTTATTGTTCATGATATATATCCAGAAAGAGTGTAAAACTCGATAATCTTTGTGCATTTTTGCTATAACAGTAGGTGTATTAAATACCCTGTTAATTTCGATGAAACAGGGTTATCTGCTTAATAGTCATAACAATAAATGATTTCTGTACTAATATATTCAAAAATATACGCATGCAAATTATTGTTCATCGATAACCTCCGGCATTAACAATTAAGAAAGGATAAAAATTAAGGTGTACTCACTTATATGAAACGATGTTTTATAAAGCTGATTTCTCTATTGGTTGTTACGGGTGTTTGTGCTTTTTCATACCCTGTACTCGCAACAGTTAGTACCATAAAAAAACCATCAATAGTTTTCATTAGTCCAGATTTTGCTGAAAGCCAATTTTTTAATATTGTTAATAAAATCATGCGAGATGCTGCCGATGATTTGGGAATTTCATTAGAAATTTTATATGCTGATGATAACCCTACCACTACGATAAAAATAGGTACGAGTGTATTAAACAGAACCACAAGACCAGATTATCTAGTGATGGTTAACGAAGTCGTTGCCACGGCTAAATTGATGAAATTGGCTAATCAGCTGGGTCAAAAAACCTTTTTATTCAATGCCGATTACCAGGAAGGTCAATATGACCAGTATAAATCGAAAACATGGTTAGGGAGTTTATTGCCAGATGACGAACAGGCAGGTTATCAGTTAGCAAAAGTATTAGTCACTGAAGCGAGAAAGAAAAAGTTATCCGATAAAAATGGAAAAATAAATATTATTGGCATTAACGGCGACCATCGCAGTCGGGTACCTATTAGCAGAAAGAAGGGCTTGCAGGCATTTGTCGATGAGAATAATGATGTGGAGTTATTACACATTGTGAATGCGTATTGGAGTAAGAAAAGAGCAACAGAAACCGTTGAAAACTTACTGAAGTTATTCCCCGAAACCAATCTGATTTGGTCTGCTTCAGATTACATGGCAAGCGGCGCAGCAATAGGTGCTGAGAACATGAACAGAGTCATAGGCAAAGACATGCTCACCTGCGGTATTGATTGGTTACCTTCGACATTTGAGGAAATCAAAGATCAGCGTTTATCTTGCTCCATAGGCGGTCATATTTTTGATGGAGCCTGGTTGATGGTATTATTGCATGATCAATTCAATCACTTTTATCCTGATTTCATCCAGAAGAAAACGCATTTTAGCTCAGTCAATAATGAAAATTTGAGTGATATAGAGCGTATTTTTGATCAGGAATTATGGAAGAAAATAGATTATAAAAAATTCAGTAAGGCTTATAACCAGAGTTTTTCAACCAGTCATTTCGGATCACAACTATTGATTGATGAGCTAAGCACGCTAAACAAAGAACGTCACGTCTTTAACAACGTTAACTAACAAGAAGTATCAATGCATACCATTACTCATAAACTAAATAGAACCCTGCTGTTTTACGTATTCATATTTAGTACGTTCGTCACAATGTTGGCAACCAGTTTGCAACTATATTTAGATTACAAAAAAGATATTGAGTATCTCGATACGCTTTCTACACAAATATCAAAAAGTCATGTGAAAGGGCTTTCAACAGCCGCCTGGAATATGGATGTGTTGCAAATTCAGGTGTTACTTGATGGATTGGTGGCAATCCCAGAAGTAACCTATGCGAGCGTATTGTTTCAGGGTGAAAAAATATCAGAATCGGGTAATGAAAATAATAAAAATACCATAAAACATAAGCGTAACCTCAAATACGAAAGACGAAATGAAATTATTCATATCGGTGAGTTTGATTTCCATATAAGTAAAGATCACGCCATACAGTCATTAATTAATCAGTTTTTTGTCGTGCTGTTTATCAACTTCATTCGTACCTTCCTGGTTGCGGGCTTTATTTTGTTTGTTGTCGATTTCTTGATTACCAAACACCTTGTCAACATCACCCAGTCTTTGAAGAAAATTGAATCCTTCGAATTACTCGATAACGAAATAGTTCTGGAAGGGAATCGGAGTAAAAGAAATGAACTGGATGTCGTTGTCAGTTCCATAAATGAACTATTGAAAAACTTGAAAGAACTCTGGGAAAGCTATCGTATCAGTGAAAATAATTTCTTCCAGCTGGTTGACCATTCCAGTCAGGGGATTTTGATTAGTACCGATGGCAAGATAGATTTTTGCAATAAACAGTTTCTCAGAATGTTTGACATAAAGTCACTGCAAGATATCGATTACGAGCAATTTTCTCCGTATTTCATTAATTACGGTAAAGAAATCTACAACGTCGATATCCAGACGCTGAACAAAAAGAATGAAGAATATCGAAAAGTAAGAAATGAAATTCATTTGAAAGACACTAATCAGGATTTTCTTTTTTATACCTCTGCTGCCATCTGGAACAATAAATTTGGCACTTTGTTAATGTTTGTTGATATTACTGAGGCGGTAGAGTTAAAGAAACGCCTAAAACAACAACAGGCAAAATTAATACAAAAAGATAAAATGAATACCTTAGGTGTGATGGTTACTGGTATTACACATGAGGTTAATAATCCGAATAATTTAATCAAGATTAATGCGGAAGTGATTCAGAATAGCTGGAATGAAGTGTTACCGATTCTGGATGAATATTACGCCAAGCATCCTGATCAAGAATTGCAGAATATTCCTTACGATGAAATGCGCGGGTTGCTGACTGCTGCAATGGAAGATACAGCGAGTGCGAGTAAACGCATCGAAAAAATCATATCGGGTTTATCTACCTTCATCAGGGGCGAAGAAACACTGGAAATGAGTAAGTGTGAACTGCCCAAAATCATCGTAGAAACCATCAAGATGCTTCAGCCCCAAATTAAAAAAAGAAGGGTACACATTGTTTTTGATAACAGTGTAGAACTGCCGGCATTTGAAGCAAATTCATCGTTGATCAATCAGGTATTTGTGAATCTGATTTTGAATGCTGTGGAAGCTTGTGATCCAAGGAATTTCCAAAATGATCAGCAGGGTGAGGTAAAAATAGAGACATCTGTGACAGAAGATTACGTTTATGTCATTATCAAAGACAATGGTATTGGTATTAAGGAAAAAGATATCAATAAAGTATTCGATTTGTTCCAGTCATCAAAGTCAACGATAGGTGGAACGGGTATCGGTTTGTCCATTGTTTATGCCCTAATCAAATTGCATCATGGTGAGATTTGGGTAGAGAGCGAAGAAGGCTTTGGTTCAACATTTACCGTCAAGCTTCCAATCAAGCAGGGTAAATCTGAGTCAAAGGATAATAAGGAAGGAATATCTCTAGGATGAGGAATGAATAACACAAGTTCGATTTTACTGGTAGATGATCAGCAGGATGTATTGCGCAGTCTTTCTTTATTATTTCGTACTGAAAAATTCACCAATGTTACGGCGATATCAAATTCAGAAGAGGTAATGCCATACCTCAAAAACAACACGCCAGATGTGATCTTGCTTGATATACACATGCCAGTAATAGAAGGCAGTGAATTACTCAAATTAATCAAAATCGAATATCCGGAAATTATCGTGATCATGGTGACTGCTAATGATCAAGTGAGTATCGCCGTTGAATGTACCAAATTAGGTGCGCACGACTATTTCGTTAAACCCGTCGATCAATCACGCCTAATACACGTTATCAGGAATGCACTGGAGAACAAATCGCTTAGCGATGAGCTAATGTCGGTGCAAAACTTTTTGATGTCGGTAAAGCAATCCAGTAATCCAGCATTTTCCTCGATATTGACCGTTAATGAAGAGATGAAAAAGCTGTTTGTGTATATCGAAGCGATCGCACAATCGAAACGACCCGTACTGATATTAGGCGAAACCGGAACAGGCAAAGAGCTGATGGCTCAAGCGGTTTATGATGTTTCGAATAAAAAAGGCAAAATGGTATCAGTTAATATTGCAGGGCTTGATGATACGGCGTTTAGTGATACCTTGTTCGGACATAAAAAAGGTGCATTTACAGGTGCATCGACATCTCGTGAAGGCCTGATTAAGCAAGCTGGTGAAGGCGCTATCTTCCTCGATGAAATTGGCGATCTGGATCATCAATCACAAATCAAATTGCTCCGATTAATTCAGGAAAATAATTATTATCCGCTGGGTTCCGATAGCCTCGAAGAAAATAATGCACGTATTATTACGGCCACGCATCACGAGTTAAATAAGCTAATCACCGAAGGGAATTTCAGGCAGGATTTATTCTATCGCTTACAAATACACACGATTAGAATTCCACCGCTAAGAGAGCGAAAGGAAGATATTCCGTTATTGTGTGAATACTTTGCGATTAAAGCCTGTAATGAATTACAACTGTCTAAAATAGAAATCCCCGATTCCTTGTACGAGTTCTTATCTCAATACGATTTCCCGGGGAATGTCAGAGAACTTGAAATGCTGATTTATGATTCGGTCACGCAAACAACCGGGTCAGTCTTGAATGTGGAACATTTAAAACAACAGATTACCTTAAATGCTAGCCATCATAATCCTGTTGAAGATAGCGAGGGCTTATCGCCTGAATTAACAATATCGCCCGAGACCAAGACCTTACCAACCATCAAAGAGTTTAACGATAATCTAATCAAAGAAGCATTACGCCGAACCAATAATAATCAAAGTGAAGCGGCGAAAATACTCGGTTTGACACGTCAGGCGTTAAATAAGCGCTTAACCAGAAATAAAACATCTGGTTCATAAACACCGCTATATTCGCCTAAAAAATCGAGTCTTACTTATAGCTGTAAAGGTTTCCAGTCAGTGTCTGTTAGCAGGATAAAGCAAAAGATTTTTTATGGCACGTATTAGCTACAGAAAAGCTAATACGTGGTAAAAAAAGTGCCTGTAAGTAGGGGGGTGTCTATTTTAATTCTTGCCAATAGATATCATGACATAACAAGATATATCAATGAGTATCAAGTGACGGCAAAAGACTATTCGCAGTTATCCCACCAACACGTTTCAACAGCTTCCTGAAAGGTCATCACACCATCAAATTTGGGTGAATCGTTACGTGACATATTCAAATGCTCTTTCATCCCAAAGTTACCAAAACGGTAATAAGATTGCGGTAATGTATACAGCGTAAACAGTGCAGTTCCTTCATCTGACAGGTCTTTCCATGCATTGAGGAACGTAATGTAACGCTGCTTCATCCGAGGATCTCGGTTGGCCTCATTAAACAGAGCGCGAAGTCGTGCTTTATCGTCTTCACTGACATCATTGCTGCCCAGCACACCCGTTACTAAATGTTGTCCGCCTTCATAAGCGACTAAATCAAGATTGTAAGCACTGGTAATTGTCAGCTGACTTTTAACCGCTTCGATAGTGCCATCCAGAGATTTAACATCGATATCACTCGACTGATCAATCGCAGCAAATACATCATCAACGCTGGTTGCATCTAAAAGGTTATTGGGAGCATCGATACAGATCGCTTCATAAGGACACCCAAAGAAATAGGGTGCAATCGCTACTGCATCGATATTGTTTATATTGACGATACTGTCTTTAATCATCTGCTCGGTGAGCACTTTATCTCCAATAAATGAGCCTAAAACGCGCACCAAACGGGTATCACTTTCTGTATCAAACTGGGCTTTCCAGAGAATGAATATTTCCTCGGCACGCTTGCTGTAAAAACGTAAACGAGCAAAATAATCGGCATCTCTATTGCTGCCTTCAAATATCTCAGGAACAGTGTCGTATCCCAGCTCGATACCTTTTGATACGGCGTAACTGTGTGCAGAAAAGCCCGGATTCCATACCTCGTTAGAGTATTCCACATAGGCTTTCAGATTCGTATCGAGGTTATCGTAAACGTATTTCGCATAGGTTTTAACGTAATCGTTGGTTGCCACATGCGGCATGTTTACCCAGATATCACGTTGTAAGGTATTCGCTAATGCAACCATCACTTCAATCGGTACGCCTTTATGATCTTCATCGGGTGTACGACCGTCATTGCCGCCCCAAACAGCATCTTCAAGTTTCGCTCGATGATCCCAGGTGCCTACACCTTCAGGGCAATCATCCGCAGTAAAACAGAGCTTTTTAAGGCTTGCTTCCATCAGATTCATCATTCTTATAACTTTGAAGTTACGCAAAAATGCCAGGTAATCAGGGTTGAAGATAATTGCATTGCGGTCCGCTTCTAAACGCTCCGCAAACGATTCGTAAATGTCTCCGTCTGGACAATCATCCTGTGAATCAACTCTAGTGAAAGGATTGCCTGCGCACGTTCCGCCCGGCATCGCGATTCTGATATTCTTTATCGGGTTGCTGGTGTTGATGTCTTTAACGTTCATATTAAAGGCATTGGTGTCAGAAGCAGCGACTTCGTCTTCGAGATCAAAACTTCGAAGATTCAAATCGAAGGTGTATTTATTTTCGCCAGTTACTTTTTTGACATTAGAAACAGCACCGGAAGACCCGAATTCCAGAATGCCTTCTCCTTCATAAATAACAGTGTATTGACCCTCTGGAATTGAATCGTCTAACGCGCCTTGCAATAGTTTGGTACGCGCGAAACGGGTGCCATTAGAGAACTCAGACTCATCGGCAAATTCAAGCACCCAGCCATTCTCATCTAAAAGTGTACCATCGGCAGAAAGCTCGGCAAAAGGACGCGCGGTTCTGAAAATATCTGCAAATGGCATTGGCATTCCTGCCGTATCTGCTCCACCTTGAGGTGCTTCTGTATTGACACCCACAGAAGGTGTGAACGATAGTTTAGGTAATATACCTGTAGCCAGATAGAGTGCTTTTTCAATTGATTTACTTTCAATAATGGTAGGTGCAGAAGTTACATCGTTTTTGGCACTGGTAATGAACACTTCACCCATAGGTTGAGATGCATCGCTAGACACGCTGTAGTTACCACTACTGTTTGCACTCACTACTTCTGTGTTGCCATCAGGAAAAACCGCTGTTATTGAAGAGTCCGCAGCTGCTTTACCGCTAATAACAAGAGAACCATCAGAATTTGCTTTGAGATTAGTCACCGTAGGGGCGTCGGTAGGGGAGATAATCATAGTCTCAGGGCCATTGCTCGAAATGCTGATAATTGTAGTGTCGCCAGAAGGTTGTGAGTGAGTACTGGTCGCAGAGTAGTTACCGTCGGAGTCAGTCGTAAGTGTTTCTTTGGAACCATCGGGAAAGGTAATATTTACCACAGAATTAGGAGATGCCTGACCTGTAATCGTAATCACGCCGCTGGCAGAAACGCCTAATTCCGCTGTGCTGAGTTGTTCAGGTGAAAGCGGCGTATCGGTATTATTGTCAGAAGTGTTATTACTTTTACTTCCACCGCCACCGCAAGCGGTCAATGCGCTAAATACCGCTAAGATTAAAACTGATTTTAATGTACCCACATTATTCCCCTGATTTTTATACTTCTTAATTAATATTGATTACACATGATAGATAGGTCAACTTGCGCCCAGACAAGTTCATCTATTTACAATAACTTACAAGTTTTTGCGTAGTTAATGACGCAGGTATTTGCCCATAACATTGTAAGATTAGCCCTAAAATCCAAGTAAGCTGCTATCCAATTACAAGTGTCAACTTACAAAACTGCTCTACCTTCTTGTATTTTAAGCGATTATACGCGATAAAATAGCTGAATTCACACCCCCCCACTTATAGGCAGTTTTTTAGTAGTTTTCACTGACAAATCAGTTCACTGCATAGATGTTATCGTTATACGCGTATTTGTTTGAGTGATACAATTCGACTGTGAATAAGCCAAATCAAAATCAAATAAATAACCACGTCGAGCATAAACCGTTAGCCGAGCGTATGCGCCCAAGAACGCTCGAAGAATATACTGGGCAGCAACATATTCTGGGTGAGGGTAAACAACTACGTGCAGCGATAGAACAGGATCGATTGCATTCGATGCTATTCTGGGGGCCTCCCGGAACAGGCAAAACAACGCTTGCCCGTTTGATTGCCCGCTACAGTGGTGCTGAATTCATTACCATGTCCGCGGTACTTTCCGGTGTTAAGGATATTCGCGAAGCGGTTAAATTGGCAAAACAAAGCCATGAACTGGACGGACGCGCGACCGTGTTATTTGTCGATGAGGTACATCGCTTTAACAAGTCGCAACAAGATGCGTTTTTACCGCATGTTGAAGATGGCACCTTTAGTTTTATTGGCGCAACCACCGAAAACCCCTCGTTTGAATTAAACAACGCTTTGTTATCACGTGTGCGTACCTATGTGTTGCGTTCGCTTAGCGAAGATGACATCAAAGCCATATTACAATCAGCGATTGATGATTCTGAAAGAGGACTAGGCGAGAAAAAACTGAAAATCGATCCAGAAGCTTTAGACTTTCTCGCCAAGGCTGCCGATGGTGATGCTCGTCGTGGTTTAAATTGGCTGGAGATTGCCACGGATTTGGCCGATAACGGAAAGATCACTCAAGCCACGATCGAAGAAATTGCCAGTGAAGGCGTGCGTCGTTTTGACAAAGGTGGCGATCTTTTTTACGAACAAATCTCCGCCTTACACAAATCAATGCGTGGCAGTAATCCGGATGCCACTCTTTACTGGTTTTGTCGGATGATCGATGGCGGTTGTGATCCACTTTACATCGCCAGACGCGTGGTACGCATGGCCAGTGAAGATATCGGTAATGCTGATCCTCGGGGTTTAGAATTGGCTTTAAATGCCTGGAAAACCTACGAAAGACTGGGAAGCCCAGAGGGTGAATTAGCAATTGCCCATGCGCTGGTTTATTTGGCTTCTGCGCCTAAAAGTAACGCCGTTTATAATGCTTATAATACGGCGATGAAAGCGGCGCGTGAATCCGGGTCGCTGGATGTACCAATGCATCTGCGCAATGCACCAACCACTTTAATGAAAGATCTGGATTTCGGTAAAGACTATCGCTATGCGCACACCGAAGAGGGCGCGTATGCTGCCGGTGAATACTACTTTCCTGAAGAAATGGGAGAGCAGATATACTATGAACCTGTGCCCAGAGGTCTGGAAATTAAAATTGGTGAAAAGCTCAATCACTTACGCGAACAGGATCGACTTGCACGTGCAAAAAACGCGAATAAAAAATAATACAGATTCATCACTCCATATAAGCGAAGACTAAAACGACCTCTATGCTCAGCAATAATTTACTCCATGATAATTTATTAAACGATACAGATTCTGCTGACCAAACCTTTATCCCGGTTTCCCGACGAGAGTTACTCAAAAAAATCATTAGTTGCGCACGAGAAAGTGATAATTTAAGTAAGCACTCTGTGCGTCACTTACATACCTTCACCGAAGTATTGCAAACGATTTATCATGCGCGTTATCACCGTCACTATCTCTCACTAAAAAATGCTTATCGTCCCTTTAATCCGGATAGGGATGTGGTCTCAAATCATTCATGGACCGATAGCGAGAAGCGTTGTTTACAGAAAAAATTGTTCAGAGAAGTATCCGCCTTATTACAAAAAGCGAATTATGATGAGTTAGACGAAGTTGATATAAATGAAGCGCTTAACATAGAAATGTCACGTGGCTTATCGATTGGCGTAGAGCTCGACGATTATCAACAGGTATTAATTTATACCCGCGGAAAATCACTGGTGAGAGTCAAACAAAGGCATTGGCGAACCCTGTTTCTAAAAGAAATAGATGTAGATATCCCAATCTACAGTCGCTTGACGATGGTATTTCGTTTCCGCGGTGAGAAAGAATTAAAACAGCTCTTAATCGATAAGGGTAAAAACCGTTTTAACCAATGGCTGTATCTGCGCCGACACAAACGCTTGATGCAAAATAAAAGCTCCGATGATTACATCTTTATGCGTCAGTTTCGGGATATACCGTGCTCCGATCTTGAGATGTTGTTTCCCAATTCCACCTTGCGTTTTACACTATTAGATAAAATTAAACTGACGGCAGCCGGTGGTGCTGGCACTGTTGGCGGCGTAATGGCGTTCTTGTCTAAACTGGCGTTAGCGGTTAAGCCATTGACCATTCTGATCGCAGTAGTGGGTTTTGGTGGCGTATTAGGGCGTCAGGTGAGTAGCATACTCAACCAGCAGAATCATTATAAAATGGTGCTTTCGCGCAGTCTGTATACGCATAGTCTGGATATCAATGTCGGGGTGATTGCGACTTTGCTCGATCAGGCCCTGGATGAAGATGTGAAAGAGGCGATTCTCGCGTATTACATTTTATTGAATGCAACGGAAACAGATCTGGATATGGCGCAGATTAAAACATTGTCTGAAGCGTTTTTACGGGAACACTTTACTATTTCGATTAACTTTGAAGTCACTGATGCGTTGTCCAAATTAAAAAAAGATGAGTTGGTCGTACAAAATGGGAATCGATATAGCGCTATTAATGTTGAGGAAACGGGCGCAAAACTGGAATCTCATTGGTTTGACTTGTATTCGGCAACAGAAAGCCTGGCTTCTGCATCTCCCGATTTCTAGTTTGCTAATCCAGATTAGATTAAATAATAAAGCCACCCCCCTACTTATAGGCACTTTTTTAAAAAGTGCCTATAAGTAGGGGGGTGGCTATCATTTGTATCTGCTTGTTGGTTGAGTGATGAACCTGGTTGTTTTCTTGATTAGTCTATGAGTTATTTACTCAAGCAATCTTTTACATTCTGCTGATTCAATAATAACGCCACAATGATCAGAATTATCGGAGCAATAAATGCTCCCAGTGAAGAGATTGCAGACATGCCACCAGCGGCGTTTGCCATTTCTGGACTCATTTCTGCAAACATTTCATCCATCATGCTTTTGGTATAAAAGAAAGTGAAGATGCTCACGATGATGGTAAAAATAGTATAATAATTAAAGTGTTGGCGACCAATATCAAAATACTTGAGAAGTTTAAAGCCAATCCAGATTGCCCAGATGGAGGTTAAAACAGATAACGCTGTCGTGCCCAGAAGATAGGTTTTACTCATGCCCATCATTCCTCCACCTTGAGAAAGTGCATCTAATGCTCCCGAAGCAAACATCAAAGAAGCCAGCCCAAACAAACCAAAAATTAAACCTAATGCGCCTAATATGATTGAAATAATTCCAATGACTTTAGGTATTGAGCTGCGCGCTACTAAATTGTTATTAACGTCAGACTCTGGCGGCGTGTAGGGGTTATTGGCATTATCATTCATAAGGAGTTCCTCGTAACTAATGGGTAAATGTGGTGAAAGAGATCAATGTTTAGGGTTTACGTTTTACTCAAATAAACCATAATCTAAAGCTAATTTAAAACGACTATAAAATTAATGTATGCGTATCTTAAGGCATTGTTGTCAATGAAACAGTGAACTATTTACGCTTTTTATCAGACAGATAGTTTAACAAGCATGATTTTATAATTAACGTTAATCTGACTTTATCAGTGAATTTATATTCGTAAATGATGTGAGTGAAATTGTACTAAATTTCTTTCATATCGAATAGTGGGTTATTTAGCGAATGGGTTTGGGTATGATGGCTCACTAAATTAATTATCAGAAAATAGACACAAGGCATTGAATATTCAGTGAATAGCCATTGTATGTAAAATGTCTGTGTTTCAGAAAATCAATCTATACAATCAACGATTATTTAAGACATTATTTAAAATATTATTGAAAACATTATTGAAAACAGGGGAGTCACCATGAGAGTGTTTTTTTTAAACTCAATTAAAGCGATAGCCATGCTAGCAGCTACAACAACGGCAACAGTAAGCTTTGCCGGACCTGCTGCAGTCAGTCATACGCACGATGGCAGACAACACAGTCACGTTTTACCCGCAGAAGGCTTGGCACACAGACATGGAGGCGCAACCGGGCAGGCGACATCAAATGTTGTAAGGCGCACTGGCACAATTGTTTACGGAAGTACTCAGCCTTCTCAATCAACGGCTAAACCACCTAAGCCCGATTACTATGACTTTTCAAGCAGTGGTAATCAGTCAACAACAGTGATTAGCTCTGGTTCTAGTGCATCGCACTTTCATGATGGCAGACAACATACTCATCCATTACCTGCTCAAGGGTACGCGCATCGACACGGTGCAGGTTCTCTAGGTACCCGAATAAATAGCAATACCACCAGACATACCAATACGGTTATTTACGGCAACACACAACGTTCAAACCAATCTGATAATGATGGTTTAGTATTCGGTCCGAGTGATTCGGCGCGTAATACGCAAGTACAAAAAACCACCAGCAATAACGGCTATTTTAATAAATACAAAGATCGCGACAATCGACGCGATAGAAGAAGGAGCTTAAGCAAAGGCGACACCAACTGTAGAGTTGGACAACCTAACTGTAATATGTGTGCAGCCAACGTACAACAGCAATTCAAGCGCGCCGCAGCGAATCAAATCAGATGGCAAACCAAGCCATGGTCATTTACCTGGCCACAAAAATACCCACCGCAAAACTTAAGACCGCTGGATATTTTTGACGGTGATCCTGCGCATGCTTTAGGTATTCCAGATACGCACGTTCAAGGTTTTGTGCGCACTAATTCATCACTTTACCCTTATGCCGGAAGCCATAGTCATAAAAAACGCGGCGGCATCTTTGTTGTAAAACAATCGGGTAATGGCACAAAGTATTTGTCGACGTTGCACCGTACCAAGGGTAGACATCCGAGTGGTGTGCATATTATCGGTAAATACCTGGTGTATGGTTTAGGCAAACGCCTTCATTTCATGGATATCAATAGCCAGAATCAAGACCTTGAATTTAGTTTGCCGATTGAAAAGGCGAATTTTGGCGGTGGTCTGGGTATTGTGAAATTGGCTGATGATCGTCATCTTGTCGTCACTACTGGCCCTGGCGGACAAGATAATAGACCACGCTATAATCAGTTTTATATTCTAGAAACGTCTAATGGTCGTCCTTCTTCATTAAAACTCATCAATGAATCATCCACCCAAAAACCTTCTCAATGGCCGAGAGGTTTAGCCTATTCAGAAAACCTGTCACTGATCACCGAATGTGGAACAGGCGATATTTATGCGGTACATACAACCGGTGATGAGAAAGGGATTTCTGCTATTACGGGTAATGGTTACTGGAAATTATCGAAATTAGTGCAAAAAGATAGAGCCCTTGGGTTAACCGCAATTAATGCCTTCACCATGCGTCAGGACATGAAAAGTTGTAATGTCAGAGCTGCTGCAACCGTTGGAGTTACGCCACAAAAGCGTATGGAGTTCAGCTGTCATGGATATGCAAAAGACCCAGATGGTTCAACGTTTAACGTCTTAGGTCGCTCAAGCCGAAATAAAGATAAGTTTTACTATAGAACAGGCACTGTCTTTTAGAAGTATTGCTACAGGCATTTTCACTTACGCCAATTGATGGTACTAGAAATCATTAGTACAAATCAGTAGTACAGATCATCAGTACAAAAAAGCTCTGAATGAATATTAATTCTTCAGAGCTTTTTTAACGCTTAAATTAATTTTTTGTCTATACTCATGACCGTCCGGGAGACTTGAAAGTGAGTTACAAATCATCGGATAATCATACGTTAATAAAGTGCAAATATAGCGCAGCATCAGTAAATGCGGGGATTAAATAAATGAAAACAATTAGTTGCGATGGTAAAGACATAACTCCGTCTAAGATAATCTGTATTGGCAGAAATTATGTGGAGCATATTCAGGAGTTGGATAATGCAATGCCTGATGAGCCAGTAATTTTTCTTAAACCGAACTCAGCAATTTCACATGAAATCGTTACTCACGAAACAGACGCCATCCATTACGAAGCTGAGATCAGTTTTTTAGTGCATGATAAGCAACTGACTGCGGTAGGTTTCGGCCTGGATTTAACCAAAAGAGAAGTCCAGTCAAATCTGAAAGGTAAAGGATTGCCGTGGGAGCGAGCCAAAGCCTTTGATAATTCAGCGGTGCTCAGTGATTTCAAACCGTTCGATGGCGACATACACGCGTTGCGTCTTGAATTGTTTATCAACGGTGAGTTAATTCAATATGGCGGTACCCCGCTTATGCTTTATAAGCCCAGCGAAATACTGGAAGAAGTGTCCAAATTCATGACTATTGCCGATAACGACATTATCATGACCGGTACGCCTAAAGGCGTGGGTGTGGTGAATAAGGGTGATGTGTTTGTGGGTAAGATCTTTGAGAATGATGACTTACTTGTAGACGTTGAATGGCAGGTACAATAAGTCGTTTTAAAGTTAAATAATGACTGTAACTCAATAATAAATTTCGTGTTTTCCTGGAAGGCTGTTTTTTCATCAACAGAAAAAACAGCCTCAAAGTAGGGGGGTGACTATGCTATTTTAGTCAGGCTCCTAATCGCTTTAAACTTGGCTGTTTCCATGTATTAAAGCGTCTTTTATTGAAGTGCTTAGTATTACAGTGCTTAGTATCAATGCGCCTTGGATTTAAGCGCGGCGAAATAAGCCGCCCAACTCTGGTGGTCTCTACCTGCTGCTTCATGATATTGACTCGGATTATCCGACTTACCTTCGCGAATCCCTTGATAAATCCCAGCGATAACAGTACCTAAAAATTCACCCAATTCAGCCACTCTATCTTCACGGAATGCTTCGACAGACATCGCTTCATAACGCAAATCCGTGCCAAATGCAGCGTTCAGGTATTCCGCAAGTTGGCTTTGTGTAATAGCTTCACCATGTAAGTTATAGATCTGCGCATTGTGCTTATCTTCGGTGAGCATTTTTGCATAGGCGTATGCGAGTTCTGGGCGTGTGGTGTAACCACATTTGCCATCAGCCGCACAGTTGGCAATCACTCCCGCTTTTTTATACGCTTCGATATATTCAATATCAGGCTCTATGTATATGCCATTACGGCCGATGACCCAATCCAGTCCGCTGTCGATAATATCCTGCTCGGTCTGTCGATTACTTTGAATCACCGGAGAAAAAGCCGTGCCTTCTTCAGCGCCTTGAACGCTGGTATAGACAAACTTCTTCACGCCACTTTTCTTGGCGGCATTAATCACATTTCGATGCTGCTGGATACGTTTATCCGGATCATCCATGCCAGAGACTAATAATAAAGTATCTACCGATTCTAGTGATGTTTCCAAGGCGTCAGGGTCATTGTAGTCGCCAGGTCGCACTTCAATACCCAAGTCCTTCGCTTTATCAGGTGTGCGAGCCAAACCGATGACATCATCTTTGGGGACTACAGCGAGTAATGCCTTAACAATTTCTTTTCCTAAATGTCCGCTTGCTGCGGTTACTGCGATTTTCATATTTTCTTCCTATTGCTATAGGTTAATTTGTAAGCTTAATGCTATTAAAAAGTGTTACTAACGTTTGTTATGACTGTAGTAAATAATGATTGCTACAAATAATGACTGTGACAAATAATACTCGCCACAAACACCTGAGGTTTTAAAACTAAGCGTTTGCTTGATCGGCATCAGTTTGTTTTGCCTTTTTGTGCTCCTCTTCGGTATTGCCTTTTTTCCAGTAACTGGAAACATACAGATGTGATCTTTCAATAGTGCATTCTTCTCTGAGGTATTGTCTGATTTTTTTCATCGTCTTAAATTCGCAGGCAACCCATGTGGATAGACCTTGCGTTTGCCTCAGGTCTTTCTCAATGGCATGAAACAGCTGTGAGGCATCTGAGCCGGGGTTGTCATTGATTACCCACTGTAGCTCAATACCTTCGGGTTTAATCAGGTTCTGTATGTCCGACTCCGACAACACTTCAATAAATACCTGACCTTTGGCGTTTTCCGGTAATCGTTTTAGATTCGTTGTCAGTGCAGGAAGTGCCGTCATATCGCCTGCTAGTAAAAAGTACTCTGCATCCGTATTGATGAATTTGGCTGGCCCCGGGCCTGCGATTGAGATTTCATCGCCAACGGCTGTGCCTAACGACCAGGGTGCAGCAATACCATGATTAGTATTGTTGTCGAGGCTATTGTGCAGCATAAAATCCACATCGATTTCATTCTGATCAGATCGTTGTTCTGCAACTGTGTAGGTTCTCATGACTGGTTTTTCTTTACCTGCCTGATTAAAAAGAAGCTTGATATAAGCACCTTCCGAATCTTTGGGGAAACTAGCCAGCGCATCGCCATGTAATGTTACCCGGCGCATATTGGGTGTCAGATTATTGGCTGACTTTACCTGTAGTGTTCTGGGTACACGACGGTTTTTGGCATTTTTAACTCTATCGATAATGTTCATGTTTTGTCCTGTATGTTTACTGGATTCATTAATTTTAGCTTTTAAGGAAACGCTCAATTTTTGGTTTTATTGTCATTGATGTAATGATCATTAGCGTGAGACCTAAAGGTAAAGCAGCCAAGAAACCTTCTAACCAACCCGTAAACAGATCACTGTGATTTGTAAAGCCATTAACGTTGACGGCTGTGCTGAACGCTAATAATGACTCCATAATTAAAGCCATGAGTCCACCTACAATTAGGTTACGTGTGTGCACGCCAGTGTTAGGGAGGAGTTGATTAATAAGCTTGGTGAACAATCCCATCAATACGAAGCCTATTGGCATCACTGCATAAGCTGTAAACAAGGCATTTCGCCAATTCGTCATAAACGTATCGGAATATCCAACATTCATATAAGTCATCACTCCGGTTAATAAGCCACCTATGATGCTCATCATTCCTAAAACGAGTAGTACCTTGTAGATCAATTTGTTTTTTTCATTGTATGTTTCATTGCCTTCTACATTGTCTTCTTCAAGACTAATAACTTTTACTTGTGAATTCATGTTTGTTTTCCAATCTTGTAATAATTCTAAATATAGTTGATAATAGCAACTATATAGCAATGTAATTGACAATGTCAACTATAATTCTTTTTTGGAAGTGAATGAATGTCTGATCGAAAATCATTAGAAAGTCTTTTTCACCTGGTTCATGCCTTAAAACGGCAACTATTTGAACAAGCAGAACAACTCAATGTAAATCTCACACCGATGCATATTAGGGTGATGAAAATTATCGATCGCAAGAAACCGTGTACGGCGATAGATATCGCCAGTTTTCTAAGGCGCGATAAAGCACAGGTAACGCGCTTGGTGAATACACTGATCGAAAAGGATCTGATAAGCAAAGAACCCAACCCTAACGACAAACGCAGTCACTATCTATGTGTGACAGAATCGGGGAATGCGTTAGTCGACGAAATTGCAAAAATCGATGCTAATACAATGCAGATGATGACGAAGAACCTCTCCGAAGAAGAGCTCTCAGAGTTTCAGCGTATTAGCGCATTAATGTCGAAAAATCTTGAAGACAGATAACTAGAACTTCGATAACTAGAACTTCGATAAATAGAACCCAGAAAAAAGTGCCTCAAAGTAGGGGGGTGTGTTTTAATCTCGATTTCTCATTATTCACAATCGCTCAGGACACCTGTATGGCAATCAGCGCCACCATCAATAAAGTATTACTCAATATTGCAGATATGGATCGGCATTATTATCAAAGTCACGAGCTTACTGCCGCGCAACACCCGTCAGAGACTGATTTTCGCTTTATGGTACGAATCATTGCCTATGCATTAAATGCAAATGAAGAGCTGACGTTTACCAAAGGCTTGTGTGTCGATGATGAACCTGAGATTTGGCAGAAGTCACTGACGGGTGATATCGAGCTCTGGATTGATTTCGGTCAGCTGGATGAGAAGCGAATTCGTAAAGCCTGTGGCAGATCAGATCAGGTGATTGTGCATACCTATAACAGTCAGAAATCTGATATCTGGTGGAATCAGATCAATGCAAAGCTTGCTCGATATAAAAACTTAAGCGTAATGCATATCGAAGCAGAAGGTGTAGAAAATCTGGTTAAACGCAATATGGAATTACAGTGCAATATCCAGGATGGTGAGTTGCTATTAAGCAATGATGAACAATCCTATACCGTTACTATCAGCAACTATTTTGATAAATAATCGCTGTTAGTGTTTGAATATTAATAATACCTTGTTTTTTTAGACTCTAAATAATTATGTGCTAGAGCATCGGTGCGATAGCGTTGAAAATCAGTATAGCAATTGCGATAAAACCTAAAATTTTAATCGCTAAATTGATTTTCTTTTTCTTTGAGCGAATCTTGTCAGCGTCCTGATTGATCGCTTCTAAATCATTCTGATCAATTGCCGGGTCCATCCAGATACGCTCATGGCGTAAATCACTTTCAGCTTCTATCACCGCTATGGCGTGGGTTAATTCAGCTCGATAAGTTTTTTCATTGATATCGACCAGTTGGCGACGTAAGCCGTTATGGAAGTGCATGCCAGCCGCCAGAATATCGTTGAATCGTGCCACATAATGGACATTTTCAGGGTAGTTTGCCTGATTCGTATCGTCCTGATTTGGATCAGCGGCATCAGGTAACTGATCCCAACTTAATAACTTTACCAACCCCGAATCGTTCGTACCTTTTGGTGGAGCTTCTATCGCTAAATAGCCTGCTTTCATTGAAAATTCTCGAATGTATGTATAATCGTATTAGATCATGAATCACTCAAAACTACTCATGATATCGACATTCGATCGCAATGTTTTATGAATCGGGCAACGGTCCGCAATTTCCAGCATGCGGTGTTCTTGCTCATCGGTAAAATCACCTTCTAAATGAATCTTACGAATAATACGTGAACTACTGCCGTCTATTTCATTAGGCGGAATATAGGTTAAACGAACGGTGATTACATCGAGTTGAATATTCTTGCGTTCGGCATACATACTTAACGTGATAGAAGTACAACTGCCCAGCGCAGACAATAAATAATCGAAAGGCGCAGGTCCTTTGTCATCCCCACCCAGCTCCGTGGGCTCATCGGCAATCAGGGTATGATTACCCGTTGTTATTGTTTGTGTATAACGTTTGTCGGTACTTTCTACAAATGCTTCAGATTTCATCTCTCGCCTCTTATGCTTGTAGTAATTGTTGAAAGCTTAGTAGAAATTAGACGTATTTTCAGTTGTTTGATTGTTTCTGTAATTAACAAGTAGTTCTAAGTATCTGATAAATATGGCCTATAAGTAGGGGGGTGACCTAATTTAATGAGGATTAAATAATATTAGGATTTATAGGTCTTTAACGAGGTTTTAGTAATAGTTATCTTGGTTTTACGTTAGAATAGCGCTCTTATTTTGTTTTAGGTAGAAGTGACCATTCTCCCTTCTCCTAAATCTCCCCTGATACCACGAGCACCCATGAAAAATACACCCGCTAAAGCTGACTTTAAGTCGTTTACTCTATCTCCCTCGATTTATTCTGCAATACAGGAGGCAGGTTTTAAAGAACCTACCGATGTTCAGAATGATTCAATTCCTGCGATTTTAAATGGCAAAGATGTACTGGCGCGTGCCGAAACCGGTTCGGGTAAAACTGCTGCGTTTGTATTGCCATTGCTGGAAAAAATTCTGCGTCAGAAAGCCGCTAAAATTGCTAAGAAGCAACGTTTGGATAAATCCAATGTAGTGGGTGTTTTGATCCTTGTTCCAACGCGCGAACTAGCGATTCAGATACGCGAAGAGTTCGAACGTTTCGCGATTAATATCGAACCTAAGGTCAAGTGCTTGAGTGTGTTTGGCGGGGTTAAAATTAACCCGCAGATGATAGCTTTACGCGGTGGCGCTGATGTTTTGGTTTCAACTCCTGGGCGTTTACTGGATTTAGAAAAGAATAATGCGATTCTATTGCATCAGGCGAAAACACTGGTGATCGATGAAGTAGATCGTTTGATGAAAGGTGATTTTGCGGAAGAGATTGATCAGATTATGGCCAAGCTTCCAGCTGGCAGACAGAATCTCATGTTCACGGCAACCTTTCCGCCGAGTATTCGTAAACTGGTGCGTAGAATCATGAATGAGCCAGAAATCATCAACGTCGATGATTTATACGATGACGTGAATACCGAGCAACGCGTTATCACTGTTAATCATTCCCGAAAGCCCGAATTATTGGCGCATTTATTAAAAACCAATGACTGGAAACAGGTGTTGGTATTTTGTAGCGCGAAACGCAGTTGCGACAATCTGGTGATGAAGTTAGAAAAACTCGGCGTAGAAGCAAGCGCCATGCATGGCAATCAACACCAATACGCACGCGCTGGCGCACTTCGTGACTTTAAAGCGGGTACGTCAAGAGTTTTGATTGCGACTGATGTCGCAGGGCGCGGTATTGATATCGAAGAATTACCTTGTGTCATCAACTACGAATTACCACGATCGCCGAATGATTATACGCACCGCATTGGCAGAACAGGCCGAGCGGGTGAAGATGGAATGGCAATCTCATTGATTTCTCACGATGAATATCAGCATTTCAGTGTTATCGAAAAGCGCAATGGTATTCGATTAGAACGCGAACAAATCGAAGGGTTTGAAGCAGATGCAACGGCTCCTCAAATACCTGTAAGTGTTAAGAAAAAGAAAAAACCAAAGAATAAGAAAAATAAACTCTCTAAAAAAGCCCGACTAAAAACGTCTGGTAACAAGACAGATACAGCTAAGTCTGAATCCAAGTCTATGTCCTCTGACAATAAACAGGCAGAAAAACCATCTTTGTATGGCAAAACTAAAAATACGGATGTAGCGGATACCAAGACAAAAAGTGCCGACAAACCTGCTCCTGCTGCTAAGAAACCAGCGGCAAAGCCAAAAACAGAGAAAGAAACGGCTAAGCCAGAAAAAGTAGACGGAAGCTCTTTATACACAAGGGTTCTACCCAAAAATAACAAAGGTGATTCTGATGAGTAAGAGTCATTACGGTGGAATTAAAGGCAAAAAACCATCTGACACTTCTTCGGCGGATAAGCAGAATGATCACGACGCTAGCGATCACGAAACCATCAGCCATGTACAAGACGACTATAAAAAGGCCGACTACAAACAGGCCGACTACAAACAAGCTGATAGCGAAGAAACGCTAATAGAAGATGATAATTTACATCTTTTCAAACGCGTCAGAATAGGTAGAACCAATGTTTTGCGCGTAGTAAAGCGTTTGCCATTTGGCGCATACCTTTCTGCCAGTTCGCAAAGCGATGAAATCTTATTACCAAAGCGCTACGAGCCAGAAAATTGTAAGGTCGATGATCTACTCAAAGTTTTCATCTATTACGATTCAGAAGATCGCATTATAGCAACCACCGAAATTCCATTGGCTCAGGTGGATGAATGTGCCTTTTTAAAAGTGGTAGATGTGAATAAAGTCGGCGCCTTCATGGATATCGGCTTGATGAAGGATTTGTTCGTGCCTTACGCCGAGCAAGACGTGAAGATGGAAAAGGGTAAGTCCTATGTGGTTCGAGTCTATCTCGATGAGCATAGTGGACGTATCATGGCGTCTTCAAAGCTGGATAAATTCCTGTTGGAAGAATCACATTCACACCAAGCAGAACAAGCGGTTGATCTCATGGTCTACGCCGAAACAGAGTTAGGTTATAAGGCCGTTGTTGGTACAACCTATGTCGGTTTGTTGTATAAGAGTGAATTGCCACAACCGTTAAAAATTGGCGATAAATTCAAAGGTTATATCAAGACAGTACGCGCGGATAATAAACTGGATTTGAGCTTAAATTTACCTTCTGAAAAAACACGATCAGATTTGGCGAATCAAATATTGGATCATATAAAAGAACAGGGCGGCGCATCATCGCTGACTGATAAAAGTTCTCCCGATGATATTTACGCACAGTTTAGAGTGAGCAAGAAAGCCTATAAGAAGGCTTTAGGTGCTCTTTACAAGCGACGTTTAATCCTTATCGAGAAAGACAGTATTAAACTGGTTTAATCAACGTTTTATTATAAGGCTCCTTGCCACTTAAAAAAAAGTGCCTCAAAGTGGGGAGGTGCCTTTGCTCTTTGCTAAATCCACCCAACGCGCTCTATAAACCAGTAAGCAGCGATAAGTGCAATCACAATAGATGCCGGAATGGTAATTCTGGCGTGATACCAGCTCTTTTTACCGAACCAGTAACCGAACAGAAGGAAACAAGCGGCAATCACGCTGAGTTGTCCTAGTTCGACACCGATATTGAATCCGATGAGTCCGCTGACGAAATTGCCCTGCGTTAAGCCAAATTCTGTCAGAACGCTGGCAAAACCTAAGCCATGCAGTAAGCCAAATAGGAATACCAGAACGGGGCGCAGCCGACTGAGTCTTTCATGGAATATATTTTCCACACAGACATACACAATGGATGCCGCTATTAGTGGCTCTACGATCGCAGGAGAGATCGAGATTACACCGAAAATACCTAAGGCAAGCGTGACACTGTGAGCCAGTGTGAAACTCGTGACCTGGATTAACAGTGGTTTTAATCGAGTGCTTAACAGAAATAAACCAACAACAAAAAGAATATGATCTAAACCCTTCGGAACGATATGATCGAAGCCAACAGCGATGTAATTGACGAGTGTTTGCCACCATCCCGTTTGTGATGCGCAGCCTGCCTGAGACTGGTTTTCCGGAATTGAGCAATCAAGACCAATAACCACCGGATCACTGCCTTTACCTTCAGTAAGATAGGATGAATATAAATCTGGATTGTCCTCCGAACTTACTCTGAAAACCGCATTACCAAAGCTTTTATCCCATTGCCAACTGAGGCTTTTGACCCCTTCAGGAATTAATCCGGCAATATTGATGACTGAATCACGCGCTAAATCGAGGTCGCCAACTTCTGGAACTTCTACATCCAGTATACGAACGGGCTCTTCTTTGCCGTCGAATTTAAGTGTCATTTTGCTCAAGAAAGTTTCGCTAAATTTTTCAAATTCCTGAGTAAGTTCTTCCGCTGGAAGCTGCCTTAATCGATCGTATTTCGCTGCATTTTCAGATTGCTCGGTATCATCGTGTTGATCGCCTACCTGTGCTAACAGTGCTTCAATGTTTTGTTGAATGATTAGTTGGTAATAGCCGGCCTTATTAAAAGTGAAATCTACAATTGCCGGGCGTATTTCATGTGCGCTTGCTACAGAAGAAAAGAATAATAAAAACAGTAAGCTAAACTTAATTATGCTATTGAATATAGTGTCTTGCTGTGGGCGATGGAGTAAATGCATAATGCGTATCTTGGCTACTCATTAAAAACTAAAGGATCGAATCATACCGTGTTTTTGATTAAAAGAAAGAGACAATTCAGAGGTGGAGATGCTGCCTCTAAGTGTCTGATATTATTTGTTATATCTATGTGCTTTAATAATGTTTTGGCGCATGAAATGTGGCTGGAACCGCTTAACTATGAAATTGCTGCTGGTGATAAATTGCTTGCTAATGAAAAGGTCGGCCAGGATTTCAAGGGGAATAACTACGCCTATTTGCACTCCAGTTACCAACGATTGAATTACACCATTAATGGTAAGACGCATCTTTTATCGCCACGTTTAGGTTCTCTGCCCGCTATTCAAACGAATATTCAGGAAGAAGGACTATTGATATTATCTGCAATGACGACTAGATCAAAATTGACGTATAAGGATCGAAAAATATTCGAGAAGTTCCTGAACGCAGAAGGACTTGAGTGGGTATTTAAAGCGCATAAGGATCGCAACCTGCCTGAGTCAGGTTTTGCTGAAGTCTATCGTCGTTTTCCTAAATCGCTGGTCAAAGTAGGTAATGGCGTAGGTCAGGATAAGCCTTTGGGCATGCCACTTGAATGGGTTGCGCTAACTAATCCTTATGAAATTAAAGGTAGTATCAAGCTGCAGTTATTATCGGAAGGTAAACCTTACGCAGGTATTAAGGTGAATGTTTTCAATAGGTTTACAAAGGAACCTTCATCTAGTGAAACTACATCCAAAGAAACAGAAAACAAAACAACAAAAAGCAAAACAACAGAAAACAAAACAATAAATGACGTTGTGCACACTTCCTATTTCACGGATGATAATGGCATTCTTAATTTACCCTTGAAAGAGAACAGTAAGTATTTGATCAATGCTGTAAAAATGATTGAACCAGACACTGAGACAAGCCACAAATATAATGCAGTATGGGAAAGTTTATGGGCTTCGATGACTTTTCAGGCAATAAAGTAGAAACGGAATAATACAAAAATAGCTGCGCAATAAGTGCCCAGCATAATACCTTTATTTGTAAGGGTATTTGGTTTATTGTTCTGGGGTTGTGAGCCTATAAAAAATTTAAAAGAAAATAATAAACAAATAAAATCACAATATTTTTGTTAAAAAATTATTATTCAAGGAAGAAGATATGAATTTAAAACGATTATCCACGACAAGCACAATCTTGTTTTCGGGATTAATGCTTAGCGCATGTTCTCAAACCTCAGGTACTCTCACTGGTCAGCAATCACCACAAGATGAAGTGGCCTCTGTAGCTCCTACAGGAATCGCACATACACACCCTGCTAATAAATGTACGAATTCAATCACACATACGCACCCCAATGGTGGCAATGCCCATAAACATCGTTATGATTGTAAGCCAAACAGCAGAGTGATTACTAAAAAGCCTTCTGTTGCACATACGCATCCTGCACAAAAATGTACACGTTCGGTTTCTCATTCTCACCCAAATGGTGGGAGTACCCATTCACACAGTTATAACTGTAAAGGTAATATGAGAAAGAGTGCGAATATGCACACGCATCCTGCGAATAAATGTACACGCACAATCTCGCATGCGCATCCAAACGGTAAACGTGAGCACGTGCATCGTTACAGTTGTCAGGGCAACGCTAAAATGAGCACGAATCAGCATAAGCACCCAGCGAATAAATGCACCCGTTCCATCTCACATGCGCATCCAAATGGCAAAGGTAAACATGCACATCGTTATAGTTGCCAAGGTAACGCTAAAATGAGTGCAAATCAGCATAAGCATCCAGCAAACAAATGCACACGCTCAGTTTCACATGCGCACCCAAATGGCAACGGCAAACACGCGCATCGTTATAGCTGTCAGGGTAAAGGCATGGGTCATAAAAAAGGTATGGGTAATGGTAGAGGCGTTGGTTACACACATACGCATCCAGCTAATAGTCTGACCAATTCTGTTACGCATACGCATAGAGCAGGAAGACGTCCACACACACATAACTATGGAAAATAAGACTATCTGAAAGTAAATTACAGGGTAGATTCAAAAAAGCCTCGCTGTATTCAGTCGAGGCTTTTTTTATGGTAGTGAAGATTTTATAAAGTTGTCATATACTCGGTTACTTACTTTACTCAACTGATGATAGTTATGCGCCCATTTACAAATCACTTAAACAGCAATTCTAAAAAACACTCTACGAACAAGCCATCAGAGTATTTTGTCGCGATGTTTTGTTGTGTGTTAAGCGTGATGTTAGTAGCTTGTTCTGGCTCTGGTGATAACTCTGGGAAGCCTGGTTCTGCGGCAGCAAAGTCGGGTAAAAACTTAAAACCACATATTCATCCTGAAAATGCCTGTCTTGGCGCAAGAACTCATTCGCATGTTGGCGGTGATAAACAGCATGAGCATTCAATTTCATGTGAAAGCACGAAGGTAAATACCAATGCGCATATTCATCCTGCAAAAGATGGTTATCCTGAGATGCGACATGTGCATCCAAATGGCGCTAATGAGCATTCTCATCGTTGAGTGAGTTTGTTTAAATAGCATCAGCTTTTTAAAGGCCATTAATAAAAGCGTTAAAAAAAACGGCTGTAAGTAGGGGGGTGACCTTCTAGAATTTGTTGTTTGCTTAATTAAAATCGTGCTGTTTAAGAATAGCTTTTCTGCATGCTCTTTATGTCGAGCTTGAGCAAAAGCTGAAGTCATTCAATATCTAACTATTATCTCTAGACTTGTTCTCTAGACCTGGTATCTAGACTGGTTCTCTAGGCTTATCACTAACAGAACGAAACCACGCCTTGAAACGATTCTTGTTTCAAGGCGTGGTGACGAGTGTAATGAAAAGTTGTGATGACTTGAAATAAGTCGCTCAAGAATGATTTTATTTCTATTTAATCAACCCAGACGCGAGCATTTCTGAACATTCTCATCCATGGGCTATCTTCTCCCCAATTGTCTGGGTGCCATGAATTACTCACTGTTCTCACCACACGTTCTGGATGTGGCATCATAATCGTGTAACGACCATCAGTGCTGCTTAGACCAGTAATGGCTTGCTCAGATCCATTTGGATTTTCTGGATAGTGTTGCGTTGGCTGACTGTTATGGTCGATATAACGCATGCTGACAAAGCTATTGCTTAGTGCATTTTCTGCAGTATTCACACCAGTGAATACTGCACGTCCTTCACCGTGTGCCACAGCGATTGGCATTTTTGAGCCTTGCATATCTTTGAGCAAGATAGACGGTGAGTCCATGACTTCTACCATCGCAAAACGCCCTTCAAATTGCTCTGACTGGTTGCGATAGAATTCTGGCCAGTGACTTGCGCCGGGGATTAAATCGCGTAACTGCGACAGCATTTGACAGCCATTACAGACACCTAAGCCAAAGACATCTTTACGTTCAAAGAAGGCATTGAATTCGTCTTTAGCACGAGCATTGTTGAGGATAGTCTTCGCCCATCCGCCGCCTGCGCCAAGTACATCACCGTAAGAGAAACCACCACAAGCAACCATGCCGTTGAAGTCATCTAATGAAGTGCGACCAGATATTATATCGGTCATGTGCACATCAACTGCACGGAAACCAGCGCGGTCAAATGCCATGCCCATTTCTTGTTGGCCATTGACGCCTTGTTCGCGAAGAATCGCAACCGAAGGTCTCACACCTGTTTTGATGTAAGGGGCAGCAATATTCTCAGTAATATCAAAACTTGGTTCAGCGATTAAACCAGTGTCATTGTAGTCTTCGTCTAGTTTCTCGAATTCTTCCTTAGCGCATTGATCGTTATCACGTAAGGCTTGCATGCGATAACTGGTTTCTGTCCAAACCTTGTGTAAGGTTGCACGAGATTCTTCGTAAATGGTTTCATGTGCCCAGGTAAACGTGATTTGATCAGCTTGGTTTGAATCCGCTTCCTTAGTATCAGGTTTACCAATGACGTGAGAGCAATTGCCTAAGTCAGCTTCGCGTAATGCAGACAGTACTTCTTCGGTATCGGTATGATGAACTTGAATCACCGCGCCCAATTCTTCTGTGAACAATGCTTCGAGTGGCGTTTTGCCAATATCATCCAGGCGAATAGTAATCCCTGTTTTACCAGCAAACGCCATTTCACATAATGTAGCCAGCAAGCCACCGTCAGAGCGGTCATGGTAGGCCATTAATTTGCCTTCCTGATTGAGCTCCTGAATCACTTTGAAGAAATTAATCAACGCCTGTGGGTCATTCACATCAGGGGTATGCGCGCCCATTTGTGAATAAACCTGTGACAAAGCAGAAGCAGCAAGGCGATTTTTGCCTTTACCTAGGTCGATCAGAATAAGGTCAGAATCACCTTTGTCCGTTCTAATTTGAGGAGTGAGTGTTTTGCGCACATCATCAACAATCGCAAATGCGGTCGTGATTAATGACAAAGGAGCCGCCATTTCGCGTTCGATGACGCCTTCATCACTTTGCTGATCCCAAACTGTTTTCATCGATAACGAATCTTTACCCACAGGTATCGCGATACCGAGCTGCGGACAAAGCTCTTCACCCACGGCTTTAACCGTGTCGAACAATGCCGCGTCTTCACCTTCATATCCTGCTGCTGCCATCCAATTTGCAGAAAGGAAAATATCAGAAATACTGCCAATTCTTGCCGCAGCAATATTAGTGATCGATTCACCAATTGCCATACGACCCGATGCAGGTGGGTTAACCAATGCAATAGGAGTTCTTTCACCCAATGCCATTGCCTCACCGTTATAACCGATATAATCGGCACAGGTTACCGCGACATCAGCCACCGGAACCTGCCAGGGACCAACCATCTGATCACGATTAACCATGCCCGTAATGGTACGGTCACCAATGGTAATCAAAAACGACTTTGAAGCTACCGTTGGTAAACGTAAAACACGCTCAATGGCATCGTCCAGTTCGATTCCATCTAACTCTAATTCTGGCTTGTGGAAGGTTTTGTGATGTACATCACGTAGCATTTTGGGTGGTTTACCGAGTAGCATGTCCATCGACATATCTACGGGGTTATTTTCAAACAGTGCATCACCAACGAGTAAATGTCTTTCTTCAGTCGCAGTGCCAACTACCGCATAGATAGCGCGTTCACGTTCACATAAAGCTTTAAAAGCATCTAAACGATCAGCGTCAATTGCCAATACATAACGTTCCTGAGCTTCATTACACCAGATTTCCATCGGTGACATGCTTGGTTCGTCATTAGGAAGCATACGAATTTCGAATTTTCCGCCACGACCTGCATCATTTACAATTTCAGGGATAGCGTTAGAAACGCCACCAGCGCCCACATCGTGAATCCACAGAATAGGGTTGTCATCACCCATTGCGACACAGCGGTCGATAACTTCTTGCGCACGGCGTTCCATTTCTGGGTTGCCACGTTGTACCGAAGCAAAATCGAGGCTTTCAGTACTGGTGCCACTTGCCATAGACGAAGCCGCGCCACCACCTAAACCAATCAGCATTGAAGGGCCACCCAATACAATAATCGGTGTTTCTACCGGGATGTCTTTCATCTCGATGTTATTCGGGCGGATATTACCTAAACCACCCGCAAGCATAATTGGTTTGTGGTAACCGCGTAGTTCTTTTTCTGAACTTGCGCCAGGTACTTCCGCTTCATAAGTGCGGAAATAACCAGTGATGTTTGGACGGCCAAATTCATTATTAAATGCAGCTGCACCTATAGGACCTTCAAGCATGATGTCAAGCGCGCTATCGATACGAGATGGTTTGCCATGATCGATTTCCCAAGGCATTGGGTATTCTGGAATTTTTAAGTTAGATACTGAGAACCCACACAAACCTGCTTTGGGTTTAGAACCGTTGCCTGTTGCACCTTCGTCACGTATCTCACCACCAGAGCCAGTAGCTGCGCCCGGGAACGGAGAGATTGCCGTAGGGTGGTTATGTGTTTCCACCTTCATCAGCATGTGCACAGCTTCTTCTGAATAGCCGTATTCCTGATTGGCACTGTTCGGGAAGAACTTAGTCGCTTGTGAGCCTTCAACCACAGAAGCGTTATCGTGATACGCAGATAACACGCCTTCAGGAGATTGTTTGTAGGTATTTTTGATCATGCCGAACAGGGTTTGATCTTGTTTTTTACCGTCGATAACCCAGTCAGCATTGAATATTTTATGTCGACAGTGCTCTGAGTTGGCCTGTGCAAACATCATTAACTCAACATTGGTAGGATCACGGTTTAAATCGGCGTAGTTGTCTGCAAGGTATTGAATCTCGTCTTCCGACAATGCTAAACCTAAATCGATATTCGCACGGCTTAATGCGGCTTGCGCATTTTCCCCCAAAGGAATGGTTTTAAGTGGTGCAGGTTCAGCGTCGTTGAATAGGATAACGGCATCTTGTTCGTCTTCCATCACTACTTCGATCATACGATCATGGATACGGTTGGTAATAAATACGCGCTGGTCTTCAGATAGATTCGTAAAATCGTCTTTATACTCTACAAAGTAAGCGATGCCACGTTCTGCTCTAACGACTTTGCTCATGCCACAGTTATGCAGAATGTCTGTCGCTTTACTCGACCACGGTGAGATAGTTCCGGGACGTGGAGTGACCAGGAATAATTCTCCTAATGGTTTTTCATCGGACTCTTTCTCTCTTTCCTGCTCGCCGTAGTGCAATAATTCGGTGAGGGTGTCATTTTCTTCATCCGTTAAAGTTTCTGCAACTTTAACAAAGTGCCAGTAACGGGCATGAATATCCGTTAATTCTGGAATGGAATTTTGTAATGATTTTAGGAGTTTAGTTTTGTTGAAATCAGAAAACGCACGACTACCGGGGAGTATTAACATAGCGAATAAATTATCTTCTAAAAAGTAAGAAAGGGGGTAAGGGTGTATGATAAGTTTGCTGGCACTTTTTTAAAAGGCTTAATCAGATTTTATTCACGTTTATTTGGGATTATTTTCCTTTAGTAGCGTTTAATCTAATTCATTTATTTTTATGTGAGCTTCCGATTGAGTTTTAATTCGTTTTTAACGTCATTTTTATGTGTTATTTATAAGTAGTTTTCTGGTCTGTTCTTGACCCTTTTAAAGTTTTTATCCCTCTTTTACAGAATATTAATTAATTTTAATGAAAATAAATTGCTTATTTTTTGATCAATTTGCTGAGTCTTTATAACGATAAAAATAAGCATTTTTATGAATTTTTAGAATAATAGTTTCAATCACTTATAAGCACTATCCAATCATTTTCATAATCATTTTGACCAGCGTGATTGGGTTGAATTCGAAATATAAATCACTTTTTAAGAAACTATTATTCGGAACTTTTCCTGATACAGCGTGTTCTTATCTACTGTGTGGCAAAAAAGATACATTGTATTATTTTTGATACAGATAACATGCAAGTGCAAGTGAGAGATCACTTTTAAAAAAATTTTATTATGAAGTATGGAGTACCAAAATGAATATCAGGAAGTTGACTTGTAACAAAGCTTTTAAACATTTAGTGATTGCGAGTAGTGCAGTGATGGTGACTTTAACCATGACTTCTACAGCATCAGCAAATATCGGTGGATATGTAACCGATGGTTCCAATCATGGTGTAACAGATGGTTCTGGCGATTGTGTTACAGCTTCTTTAGGAAGTAAGGTTTCTGGTTGTGGTGAGCTCCCAATAGCTGCACCGATCAAGGCTGATCCGGTTCCTGTGGCAGTTGTTCCACCAAAGCCTGTATACGTTGCGCCACCTAAGCCAAAGCCAGTGTATGTACCACCACCAAAGCCTATTGTAAAAGTGTTAAGACTCAATGAGGCTGGCGGTTCTAACTTTGCGTTTGATAGCGATAAGCTAAGTGATAAAGCACGTGGGGAACTCACTAGCTTTGCCCAGACGGTTAAGTCTTCAAACGTAACACCGAATAACGTTACTGTAGTGGGTCACACGGACAGCATCGGTGCAAAAGCTTATAACCAGAAACTGTCAGAAAGGCGCGCTAATTCAGTGGCTAACTTTCTTGCAGCGCAGGGCATCGATCGTGGCGTAATGAAGGTGTCGGGTCAGGGTGAAATGAATCCTGTAGCCAGTAATAAGACTAAATCGGGGCGCGCTGAAAACCGTCGAGTAGATATCTCGGTATCGGGTCAGCGCAAGGTAACTATTAGACGTTAAGTCTTTAGGTAGTTAAATAACTACCGTAATAGTTACATTTTTAAGGCCGGAGCTTGCTCTGGCCTTTTTTGTGCTTGTCGTAAATATCACTTGTTGTTTAAAGCTATATAACAAGGCGCTTAAAAAAAGCCTCATAAGTAGGGGGGTGACAATTGCTTTTTAAGTAAATGACATCTTAAGAAGAGATTATTGAGACATGCTTTCAATCGCTTTGCGTTGATTCTCCGCCGCTTCATCTAGTTGTCGCTGTAGATCTTTCGCTTTTTCTAATGCTTTTGAATGTCCTTCGAGTGGATTTTCAATTTTGCTTTTTGGTGGTGGTTGACTATCACACCCTTGCGCTAAAAATAATCCGCATAATAAAAACAGGAATGTGAAAAGTTTCATGGTAATACTCAGTGAATAAATTAATATTGCTTAATTATAATATAAAAGCTACATAACGCTTAAAGCTGTTCGTTTTAAATACATTATTTATATAAACAGTCTTTATAAAAAAACAGCACTATAAAAACTGTTCTAGAAAAACAGCCTCAAAGTAGGGGGGTGACTTTCGTTTTTTTCGTTATGATGGTGTCGTTTTACTATCAGTTATCGTATCTATAATTAAGTTAATGATGAATAAATATCTCAGGAAATTCTAATAATTTGAACGCTAGCACTGCTGATTTAAGTTTTATTCATCCATGGCGACCTGAGCAATTAAAAGTGTTGAGTCGTTTAAATGATTATATGGAAGACAAGCGTGTCCATATCGTTGCCGCGCCTGGAGCGGGCAAAACGGTTTTAGGTCTGGAGATTTTCAATCGGCTAAACGTTAAAACCCTAACCCTGTCGCCTACTGTTCTAATCAAAGATCAATGGATCGAACGACTATCTTTATTTATCGATAGTGATGAAAGTGTCCTTGATCAAAATAATAGTGTATTGCCTGACTGGGTAAGCTCGGTTTTAGATGAACCAGAATATTTCACTTCAACGACTTATCAGGCCTTATATAGTTTCGATAAGCAGTTAAAGAAAAAACAAATAGAATCTCCAGCTAATCAAAAGTACGATTTACAACAATGGTTTCGTTCCCAAAAATTTGGTCTGATCATTTTAGATGAAGCGCATCATTTAAAAGCGAGTTGGTGGGCAGTGCTTTACGATCTGGTTAAAGATAATGATGATTTAATCGTCGTAAGCCTTACAGCAACACCCCCTTATGACTCGAACACCACGGAATGGTCACGTTATAAAAAGTTATGTGGTCCAGTAGATGAAGAAATCAGCATTCCGGAACTGGTTAAATCACGTTCTCTTTGTCCGCATCAAGACTATATCTGGTTGGTGAAAACCGATGAGAAAAACATCCAGTCATTAGAACGTTACGAAGATAATCTTAAAACGTTTTTAGCAGAGCTAACGACAAATGATGAATTGAATTATCAGCTTCTGTTACATGAGTTCTTAGTTGAAACGGAGGGGGCAACTACCATCAGCGAACGGGAGTTGTTACTCAATATTGAAACGGTCATCGCTTTATTGCAGTTACTGAAACATTGGCAAAAACCATTGCCTCTGCATTTATTACAAGCGTTGGATATTAGCGCTGATGATATTCCACCTCTCACCGTGAATAATTGGCAAACCCTGATTGAGTCTTTTATGCAGGGTGATTATTACCCCAAGGCAGAGCCGGTAGAATCATTTAGACATACTCTGACCGCCTTATTAAAAAGAAAGCGTTATCTCAAATACAATCAGGTTCAGTTCGATAATACCCAAAGCAAAATAGATGCCTTCAATAAAACAGAAGAACGTATTTCAGCCTGTTACGAAATTGCAAAAATAGAAATAGCTAACCGAAAGTCATTATTGAGAATGGTGGTTCTGGCTGATTATATTAGAGACGAAGAGCTGGCTTTGTCGATCGATACCAGTGCCGGTTCAACTGGAGTGACAACGGGCGCCTATCCGATTTTTCATCATTTTATTCACAAGTTTGATGGCCTCGATGACAGAGATAACCGCGTTGGCGTCAATGGCAAGGTAATATCAAAAATTGCTTTGTTAACGGGGCGACTTTGTATTCTTTCATCTCACTTGGTTGATACATTATTTAGTCACATACCATCTCATGCTCAACCCACGATAAAAGCTTTTAGCGAGCATAAAGATTTTGTGGTGTGCGGCGGTGCAACGAGTTATCTTTCTGCGGCTTATACGCGTTTACTTGAAGCAGGTGATCTGCAGATTATTGTAGGCACCCGTGCATTATTAGGAGAGGGTTGGGATGCACCATTTTTAAATGCTTTGGTGATGGCAACCCAGACAAGGGCTTATGTGGCGACTAATCAATTACGTGGCAGAGTGATGCGTGTTGATCCACAGGATGACTTTAAAACTGCCAGCATCTGGCACATTGTAGCCACCGCGCCTGAAAAACGTTTGAATGGACTGATTTTTGAAAACCTGCAAAAACGTTTTCGAACTTTTGCAGGCTTGCATGCTTATGATTTGAAGATCGAGTCGGGCACTGAGCGATTATCTCTGCGAACCATTGATGAGATAGAAGGATCAAACGTTGCAGAAAATGAGCTAAAGAAAGAGAAATTACCCGAACCCAAACAAGATGTTATCCAGACGAACAATCAAATAATGCAAACACGTTTAACGGACGATCTCTTTAATCTACAAGCACGCTGGCAGAACGCATTAGCCAAAGCAAAGCATCAGGTATTTCAGGTGGGTTTACACCATCAGGTTGATGATCACGGTAAGTTATATAGTCTGGAGCGTTTGCTAACCGTAGTGAATGAACGTAGACGAAATCATGGTAATAAATACAAATTAACCGCATTGGGTCTGATGGGCTTGGGTTCCGCAGTCACTTATACATTATTCAATAGTGGTTTCAGTGGTTATGCTTATGCATTTGGTGGGTCAGCAGGTGGCGCAGTATCGTTTGCTTTAATCAAAGCCAAAGGACTGAATGACAAACGTAATTCAATCGATATTGGGCAAAAAATAGCTAAAGTAATTTTGCTAAGTTTACATAATAAAGGGGTCATGAAAACGGCGTTACAAAGAGATAAGACTAACGACGTGATTAATATCTGCTTTGTAGATAATGGTATTTTAAGGTTTTCATTGAATGACTATACGCGTCAGGAAAATGAGAACTTCCTCGAAGTATTGAATGAGTTTTTACAACCATTGGGAAGCAGTCGTTATTTATTGGCATTATATGCAAAACCCGCCATACAGGATTTATTTAGTATCCCTAAATTGATCGGTAATAATAAAAGCGATGCGAATGATTTTCTCGCAGAATGGAGACGAGTCTTTCCAGAATTCAAAAAAGCCAATCTAATCACGGGTAACAGTATAGCGGGTGAAAAACTGTTGATAAGAGCCAGCGCAGAAAGGGTCTTGAAAAGACGCAATGTAGACACTCCGCTTCAAATGATAGAAAGATGGGAGTAAGCCAATGACGCCTTCATGCCCTCAATGTGGCTATTTAATCGATACTGGTGCAACAAAACTAATGAGTTGCCCGTCTTGTAATTCGAGCATCTATATTCAGAACAATACGACGAGTCTTTCCGATTTAAATGTGGTGAAAAACACAGATAAATATTTGTTCGATATTGGCCATTCAGTCCAGATAAAAAATGCGTCCTGCATACCCAAAGGTTATAGCCTCTATGAGTATGAAGATGGGTTTAGAGTCGAATGGGAGTTAGTAGATAATGATCAGAACACGTACATTTTAAATCAGGAAGAAGAGAACCTTTTCTTTGTGAAACAGATTCCCAAGATAGAAGCCGCATTACCCGCATGGAGTTCAATGCAGCCTAATACCCAGTTGATAATTGAAACTGCAGAGTGGTTGGTCGTAGAGAAAAGGGAAGTCAATTTCGTCGCTTTTTATGGCGAATTACAAAATTTACCGTTACAAAATAGTCAAATCCAATGCAGTTATTTGAGTAATACCGAAGGCGAATGTCTGGTATTGGTATCTACTGGCCAGCCAAAAAGTGGAAGTGCACACTACCCATATACAGCCTATCAAGGTTGGTGGTTAGACCCAATGGATCTTGTGCAACCATGAAACAGCTAATGAATACAATAAAAAAAGCCCAATCGGTTCAATGTACAAATTGTCATGCACCTGTTGAAATTATCGGTAACCCAAAGCGTTGTCAGTTATTGGTTTGTGGCTATTGCGGTACAGTCATGGATTACAAAAATGAGCTGCGTGCGCTCTACGCATATACAGAGGTTCAGAAGCCAGCTAGTCATTTGCGCATAGGAATGCAGGCCAATATCGAAGGAATTACTTTTAAGATTAGTGCCCTGGTCGTTTATGAAACCCTACAAGGTAAGGAAGAAGATTGGGTGGAATATCAGCTGTACGCTCCAAACTATGGTTATGCCTTACTCATCATTAAAGATGGGGTATGCTGTTTCCTGAGAAAAATCTATCACTTACCCAAGCCAAATGTCTGGCTGCTTAAAGCGGGAGATTCTTTTTTAGCAAAGGGACAACAATATATTATTGATCAGTTTTCTTTAACCAGAGTTCTACATAGTGAGGGTGCTTTATTAGACAAGATTAAACAAGACAAGCGCGATAAACAGGTTTTTGCCCGTGTTGGAGATCAGTGTTTTTACTCTAAATATAATTTGAATAAGGTTATTTACTATCAAGGGTTTTATATAGACAAACAACAGCTTGAAGGTAGGTTCGTCTAGAAATATGCCTCAAAGTAGGGGGGTGACTTAATATAAATCACTCCCCATTCTTAATATCATTAAACAATCTTTTTACCCATTGTACGCGCTGGTCTAACTCCATCATTGGTTCGTATTCAAAGTACAGTTTATCCTGTCCTTTAATGGTGAACTCCCAAGGGCGTTTCTGAACCAGTTGCATGATTTTTATTGGGTCGATATTGGGTTTTTCATTAAAGAGTACACGTCCGCCTTCTTCGCCGACATCTAGTTTTAAGATGCCTAATTCTTGAGCGATTTGTTTAAGTCTGGTTGCTTCAAACAGGTTCTTAACTTCGTCGGGTACTAGTCCAAAGCGGTCGATCATTTCAACACGTAATTCACGCAAGGCATCGGCATCTTTGGCGCTGGCAATGCGTTTATACATAATCAAGCGATTGTGAACATCAGGTAGGTAATCGTTAGGAATTAACGCAGGTAAACCAAGATCTACCGTAGTGCGGGTTTCACGACCATCAAGATCAGGCAATTTGCCAGATTTGAGTGCTTTGACGGCACGCTCCAATAAATCGTTGTACATATTAAAGCCAATTTCCTGAATCTGACCACTTTGGTCATCACCCAGTAATTCACCTGCACCACGTATTTCTAAATCGTGTGAGGCCAGGGTAAAGCCAACACCCAGATCTTCCAGTGATTCGATGGCTTCCAGACGTTTTTTCGCATCTGCTGAAATCAGTTTTTTGCCGGGAATAATCAAATAAGCATACGCTTTATGGTGTGAGCGACCGACACGACCACGAATCTGATGCAACTGTGCCAAGCCTAATTTATCGGCACGATTGATCAAGATGGTATTCGCAGTAGGGACATCGATACCACTTTCGATAATGGTGGTTGCGACTAGTACCTGAAAGCGTTGATGATAGAAATCACTCATGATGCTTTCGAGTTCGCGTTCTGGCATCTGGCCGTGGGCAAAACGAATTTTAGTGTCAGGCAAAATAGCGGATAAATCATCCGTCATTTTCTGGATGGTTTTCACTTCGTTATGTAAGAAATACACCTGACCACCACGTGCTAATTCGCGCGCACAGGCTTCCTGTATCATTGATTTATCCCATTCGTGAACGAAGGTTTTTATCGAATGACGTTGCGTCGGTGGGGTCGCAATAATGGATAAATCGCGTAAACCAGATAACGACATATTCAGCGTGCGCGGAATAGGTGTGGCGGTTAAGGTCAGCATATCGACGTTTGCACGTAGCTTTTTTAGCTGTTCTTTATGGCGCACACCGAAGCGGTGTTCTTCATCGACGATGACCAATCCAAGGTCTTTAAAGTCGATGTCTTTTTGTAATAACTTATGCGTACCGATGACAATATCAATATTGCCCGATTTCATTTGTTCGATGGTTGCTTTGGTTTCTTTCGCTGTTTTAAAGCGCGATAAAGAACCAATTTTAAACGGCCAATCAGCAAAACGATCACGGAAGTTTTTCGCGTGTTGTTGTACCAATAATGTGGTGGGTGCAATCAGCGCCACTTGTTTGCCCGAGTTGGCGGCGACAAAAGCCGCGCGCATCGCAACTTCTGTTTTACCAAAGCCCACATCGCCACAGGTAACACGATCCATCGGCTGTGCTGATGTCATGTCTTTGATTACAGTACCAATCGCAAGCGCTTGATCCGGTGTTTCTTCAAACGGGAAGGTATCTGCGAATGCCAGGTATTCCAGCTCATTAAACGGAAACGCATGGCCTTTTTGTGCCGCACGGCGAGCATGAATTTCTAATAATTCGGCGGCGATATCGTGTGCTTTTTGTGCGGCTTTTTTACGTACTTTATCCCAGTGTTCGGTACCGAGTGTATGCAATGGCGCGTGTTCTGCACTTACGCCGGTATAACGACTGATTAGGTGCAAAGAAGAGACAGGAACGTAAAGCTTGTCGCCTTTGGCGTAAGTTAGCAGGATAAATTCCTGTTCGATACCGCTAGTGGTGAGTGTTTGCATACCCTGATAACGACCCACACCATGCTCTTCATGAACGACTGGATCGCCTTCGGTTAAATCGGTCAGATTTCGAATGATGGTATCAGCATCACGCGTTGGTTTTTGGCGACGTCGTTTTTGCTGGACCTGTTGTCCGAACAACATCGCTTCAGGAATAATGGCTAGCGGACCAGAATTGTCGTTGCTTCTAATCCAGACACCATTTTCCATCGGTGCTACGACTAATCCCATTTCAGCATCTGATTCGATGAACGCTTCCCAGCTTTTAAACGAGGAAACATCAAAACGGTTGTCCCTTAGTAAGCCAAGTAAGTTTTCACGTCGACCTGCGGAATCCGCGGTAAATAATACGCGTCCTTTGGATTCGCTATTAAACTGCACCAGAAATTGGTTTAGTAAAATCAGTGGCGTTTCAGAACGACCTTGAATCAAAAGAGAAGGAAGCGTACTTACGGGGTAATTGTAGTTAGTTGCTTCGTTATTCGCGGTTTTTGCCTGTTCGTAATGATGCGTTTCAATACGTCGATAATCTGAAATCTTATCGAACAGCGTTTCCGTATCGAGGAATAAATCCTGCGGTGGTAATAATGGCCTTTCAATATCGTGACGACGTTGTTCGTATCTGTCATTGATAGACTTATTAAACGCTTCTGCCGCCGCGACCGTACTGTCTGTATTAATCAGTAAGGTTTTTTCTGGCAGGTAATCAAAAAGAGTCGCGGTTTCAACAAAAAACAACGGTAGATAATACTCGATGCCAGATGGTGCATTACCGTTACTAATATTGTCATAAATCTGACTGCGTGCGAGGTCACCCCCCACCTTTAAGCTGTAATTTTCGCGGAATTTAGAAATGCCTTCAGGGTTTAATGGAAACTCATGCGCAGGTAATAATTCTATCTTTTGGATCTGTTCAATAGTGCGTTGATCTTCCGGGTTGAAGCTGCGAATCGTTTCAATATCTTCGTCGAATAAATCGATTCTGTAGGGTTTGTCGTTACCCATTGGAAATAAATCAATCAACGAGCCGCGGGTGCTGTATTCGCCATGCTCCATAACCTGAGTCACATTGCGATAACCCGATTCATCAAGTTGTCTGCGAAACACTTCGATATTGAGTTTATCGCCGACTTTAAACGCTAAAGAATTGGCGCGAATATAATCGACGGGTGCAAGGCGTTGCATCATAGTCGATACCGGTACAATTAAGACACCGTGTTCGATACTACTGAGTTGGCTTAATGTTTTGAGTCGATCTGAGATTAAATCTTCATGCGGTGAGAACACATCGTATGGCAGTGTTTCCCAATCGGGGAAGATGTGTACCGGAATATGGTTATCCGTTTTGTTTTTATCGCCGGTATGGTTTCCAAGAAAGAAATTAATATTCGCTTCGAGACTATATCCACTGTGACTATCTGGTGTGATTACAACGATCAGTCCCTTATATTCTTTGGCTGCATTGGCTATTAATAAGTCCTGAGAGCAACCATGAAGCTGACTCCAACTGGTTTTATTAGAAGCTTTATCGGGGTAGTGCGGATGTAGTGTACTTACAGGCATTTTATAAGGTGATAGTTGCTGGATAGGGAGTAAAAAAAACGCGTAATTGTAACGTTAAAAAGTAAGATTAGCGATGATAAAAAATTCTGTCTCGTATATGATGCACGAGATCAACGCCGTAATTTAAACCAGTCTAATGAGTCGAAAATATGAAGCTAAAGGGTGAGATGTCAATGCTCAATGTCTTGCATGTGCAAGAGCTTGATTTAGAAAAACTTTGTGCTGAACTAGAGCAAAAAAGAGACGAAGCACCCCAGTTTTTTATGAAAAGTCCAATCATTGTAGATTGTGCAGATTTGGGTGATGCCGCTGAGCAATTAGATTTTTCATTACTTCGACAAAAACTGTTAGAACTTGGTTTTATTCCGGTTGGAATTCGCAATAATCCTGTAGAAATGAATGCCCGTTTAGTGGATGCAGGCTGGGCAATTATGCGCGAAAGCAGACCCTCAACAGCTTCGACTGAAGTGTCTGGTGATGTAAGCGCAGAAACAAATCAACAAGCAGAAGTGGCGCAACAGGATCAACCGCAAGCTGCACCACAGGCAGCACCAGTTGGAATTAAATCATTGACCATCGATCGTCCAGTACGTTCTGGACAACAGGTTTACGCAGCAGATGCAGACATGACAGTACTCGCTCAAACCAGTGCGGGCTCAGAGATTATGGCTGATGGTAGTATCCATGTTTATGGGCCATTACGCGGTAGGGTGCTGGCAGGCGCCAGAGGTAACGAACAAGCACGTATTTTCTGTCAATCGCTACAAGCAGAACTGATTGCGATCGCGGGCCGTTATCAACTACTGGATGAAAGTGATACAGAATTAAAAGGAAAACCAGCCATGATTAGATTGGATGGTGAAAAATTAATTATTGAACCTTTGGCGCATTAACTCGCCAAACAAATGAATTGAAATAAAAAATCTTAATCGATAAAAGGGAGATTAGAAATTGAGTAAAGTAATTGTTGTTACATCTGGTAAAGGTGGTGTTGGAAAAACCACTTCAAGCGCAGCGTTTGCCGCTGGCTTGGCAGCAAAAGGCCATAAAACGGCAGTTATCGATTTTGATGTGGGGTTACGTAATCTTGATTTAATCATGGGTGTTGAACGCCGCGTGGTTTATGATTTTGTCAATGTAATCAACGGTGAAGCGACATTAAAGCAAGCGCTAATCAAAGATAAGCGTGTAGATAATCTCTATATTCTGCCTGCATCACAAACACGTGATAAAGATGCCTTGAGTAAAGAAGGCGTAGAAAGCGTTATCAATGAATTAAAGAAAGAATTTGATTTCATTGTCTGTGATTCGCCAGCCGGTATCGAAAAAGGCGCATTCATGGCGCTTTATTTTGCCGATGAAGCAATCATTGTAACAAATCCAGAAGTATCATCAGTACGTGACTCTGATCGTATTCTTGGTATTTTGCAAAGTCGTTCTAAAGCAGCCGAAGATGGAAAAACAGTTAAAGAACATCTGTTAATCACTCGTTACTCTCCAGACCGTGTTGAAGGCGGTGATATGTTGGGTATGGATGATATCGTAGAAATTCTATCGGTTCCTTTAATTGGCGTTATCCCTGAATCTGGTTCTGTATTACAAGCGTCAAACAGTGGTAACCCGGTAATCATGGATAAGGACAGTGAAGCTGGTCAAGCTTATCAAGATGTTGTTGCGCGTTTCCTCGGAGAAGAGGTTCCTTTGCGTTTTATTGATGTTGAACCAAAGAAAGGCTTCTTCCAGAAGCTGTTTGGTTAACCACTAGATTAGGGAGATAGAACAATGGGACTTTTTGATCTCTTTAAGAAAGAGAAAAAGAAAAACACGGCAAACCTCGCTAAAGAGCGTTTGCAAATTTTAATTGCGCATGAACATGCTGACAAATCTAAAAAATCACCTGACTACTTGCCAAAGTTACGTGATGAAATTGTACAGGTGATCCGTAAATACGTGCACGTTGCAGACGATGACGTAAATGTGAATGTGGAAAAGGGTGATGATTTCGATGTGTTGGAATTAAATATAACCCTGCCAGAGAGCGCCAAGTAAGCCAAAAATGCTAAGTAACTATTTCAATTGAAACAAACTTTAGCATTTAGCCTTAAATTCATTAAATATATCGTTGTGCTAATGGTGATTTTAATCGCTGTTAGCATGATGATTTATTTTGTTAAGGCCCCTTCAATGAGCAATAGCTGGTCTGTAGGTAATGCTCATAGCCCATCAGTAACCATCAGCGGAGATCAGGTTGAGATACAAAACTTCCGTGATATCGATTGGGTCAAACTCGATAAAACACCGGCTGACTCTATTCAGACGAGAAAACAGATAGAGCAAGATGGCTATCGCACACTAAATTTTCCTTTATCTGATATTCAAACTCTCAAAGTGGCAGTGTCACACTTCTCGGCAATCAGTGAAATTGCGCATTTATTCATCCTTTTTGAATTAAAAGATAAGACGGTTATCGGTCTTTCTGTTGAAGCACGCAAAGAGCAGGGCGAAGACTATACGTTAATCGGTGGTTTAACCGCCAAATTTGAAGTGATCTATTTATTGGGTAGCCATAATGACTTGGTCGGCCTGCGCCAACAGCGTTATGAGGATGTTTATATTTATCCGATTAAGGCAAAGCCAGCAGAGGTGCAGTCTTTATTTAAAGTGGCAGCAGCTAGAACCAATCAACTCGATAAAAATCCTGAGCTATATCATTTGTTTTTCAAGAACTGCACCACTGAAATCGTGAGTCTGGTGAATCAACTATCCGATCAAAAATACCCATGGTTTGTGCAGCATTTAGCGCCGGGTGATGCGGGTAAAACGCTTTATGAGCTTGATATGATCGATGTAAAAGCTGATAGTTTTGAAGAGCTGCAAAAGCTCACCTTATATAAACCGTAACGGCTTTAACTACTCAAAGCTTCATTGTTACTTGTATATTGTTCAGTTATTTCAAACATCTAAATGCAGTTTCAAATGCACTGTTTAAAATAGATTTCTAAAAATCTGAGACACCGTGTTTTGCATTGACTGATAGGTAACATTAATAATTCTTCCCGTTGAAACATTTGGATTAAATTTATCCACAGCGTGAAAACAAACTTTTATCTTCCTATTTTCTTCATCGACTTCTAGTACGCGTAATTCAGCGCTATCCATACCCCTCAGAACTTCTGGCTGACGAATACTGGCGGTGTACTCTTTATATCCTTGAATCTCAGAGATTTTCGGATCGCCTAAAGAATCAATCACCGTAGCGATTACAATATCGTTTCTTTTTAGAGCCTGTAGTTGTTCCATTTGTTGAGTCATAGAGAAGTTCGAAGTCAAGGTGATAAAATGTGACTTATTACCGTTTTTGATTATATGTTATGAGTATAGTCGGTTCGGAGGGCTGCAGTTTTATTGTGTCTGCAGAACTTTAATCACTTGGGGAAGTGATAGAGCACTCGTTCTATTGATGGGGAACGAGTGTTCGTTTTTCCCAGTTCTAAATTCAGATCTAAATCCGATTCTAAACAAAGTATTGGATTATCTAAAAGCTACCCCTTTACTTACCATGAGCTTGCCATTTCGTTTGTTGAAATGGACAACTCAGCCGAGGTATTGCCGAGACAACGTAGGAACACAGTGACGACGACCCGCAGGGTGAGGCTTCAGCCGAATATTTATGCGAAAGCTTAAAGCTAGCTCGCTGATAAGCAATACTAGGTTTTAGCGTGTATAGGGGCACTTTTTTTCGCTACTGTATAAATTGATGGGCGAGTCCAAGAAGCGCACAAGCAATGATCACCGTCATTACACCTTGTTTGAATTTCACCAAAGCGATAAATGCAGCAATGCCGATTAAGGCAGCAACCCATTCAAATTGACCAGAAAAATCCAGGTTCTGGCTTTGCGGCCATAACACATGCAGCGCGAAGAAAACGGCAAGGTTTAAAATAACACCCACCACCGCTGCTGTAATCGCCGTTAAAGGGGCGGTAAATTTCAAATCATCACGCGTTGCTTCAACCGCAGGACCACCAACAAGTATAAACAGAAATGAGGGCAAGAAGGTAAACAGCGCTGCGATGGCTGCACCTACAGCACCTGCCCACGGTAACATTTCTGGGCCAAATACCTCTTTAGTCCATGCGCCAACAAATCCCACAAACGATACCACCATAATCAATGGGCCCGGGGTTGTTTCACCCAGTGCTAAACCGTCAATCATCTGGGTACCTGTCAACCATGAAAATTGCTCAACGCCTCCCTGGTAAACATAAGGTAAAACCGCATAAGCACCACCGAACGTCACCAATGCCGCTTTGGTGAAAAACCATCCCATCTTGGTTAAGGTTCCATCCCAGCCATACGCCATGGTTAACGCCAACATTGCGCCTGCCCAGATCATAAAGCCGATTAGCATAAACGAAATGACTCGACTCCATTTAAAGCGCGCATGTTCAGGTGCTGGGGTGTTGTCATCAATCAGCGCAGCGCCGTATTTAGCATTCGCATCACCGTGATGTCCGCCTGCCTGGAATGCCTCTGGCAAAACTCTTGAGCCAAAGTATCCGATGATTCCAGCGCACAAAACAATGTAAGGAAAAGGAATATTCAGAACGAAAATAGCAATAAACGCGAGTACAGCGATTGCCTTTAATATTGTATTGGGCAATGCCTTCGAGCCAATTCTGTAAGCCGCGAATAACACGATTGCGGTCACAGCAGGCTTTATGCCGTACAAAATACCCTCAATGGCAGGTACGTTGCCGTAAGCTAAATACACCCAGGTAAGGCCAATCAGTATGAATAAAGAGGGTAATACAAACAGCACACCCGCCATGATTCCACCGCGAACCCCATGCATTAGCCAGCCGATATAGGTCGCGAGTTGTTGTGCTTCGGGGCCTGGTAAAACCATGGTGTAGTTGAGCGCGTGGAGAAAACGCTGGTTAGAAATCCAGCGGCGTTTTTCAACCAGCTCCTGATGCATCATGCTGATTTGACCTGCAGGTCCACCAAAACTGATAAATCCCAGTTTTAACCAGTAAAAGAATGATTCCATAAGACTGACTGATTCCGGTGCGGATGAATCATCAATGACTTTTTTATTAAGCGTCGTTTCTGTCATGACTATTTCCCCTTTGCAGGTTTCTGGCCAGTAGTTGCTTGTGGCCAGTCATGATTTTCATTCGTTGCATCACGCGCCCAGCGATAAAATGCATCGTAGATCAACATGCCTGCATCAAGCTGAGCGTTATCATCGCGATACATTCTCGATAGCCCTAAAGATGCCGCAAGTAAGCCTGCTGATTCCGGTGCGAGCTGGTGTTGATTGGTGTCTGCACCACGGACGATTGTGGCTAAATGATCGAGTGCTTTGGTTTTTAAATCGAATTCTTCTACCATGATATCGAAGGTACAAAGATCGCCACGGTGAGTCCAGAAAACATCTTCAACATCAAACGGTTCTGCGTTGAATTTTTCTGCTACGGCTAATACTTCCGAGGGTGCAACGAATAGGAATTGCGCCTCAGGATCAATGAATCGACGAATCAACCAGGGGCAGGCGATACGGTCAATTTTAGGTCGTTGTTTAGTTACCCAAACAGAACGCCCATGAGAATTGTGCAAAGGTATTTTGTTAAAGGGGATTAAAGGTTTTTCTGCGTCTCGCCATGCAAAATGACCGCCTTCAAGGCTTTCGGCTGAGATACCCATTTCGCGTAAAATGGCTTTTACACCCTGGCTGATTTTTTTGCCTTTTTGGCAATAGACCACAACGCGTTTGCCTCTAAGTGATTCGGCAAGAGAAGCGATATCATCGAAGGGCCAGCGCCTGGCTGTGGGTAGTAATCGTGGGTCTGCATCAAAGTCTTCATCAATGCGTACATCGATGATTGTCGGGGAATCGGGCGTACCGATTATGCGTGAAAGTTGAGCTACAGTAATTTCTGTCGGTGAGGGCATTACACATCCTTTTTCTAGTTAAGCTATTTCTCTTAAAGGGAATATCGCTTAGTTAAGTTTAGTTAGATTTTTGGATGCGAAACTTGGGCTGTCGCCTCACGGGGTGTTCGCAACCCCATGAATTCATTGTGCCGAACTGAATAACGGTCGTCAATATCTACTATGAAAAAGCGGTTTATTAAATGGGTAATTAGTCTGCTATAAATTAAACGCTAATTTGGCTCCCATAAAAGCCAATAAGCCACTAGCGACTCTATTGATAGATTTTTTGAAGCGGTTATAGGCCTTCTGAGCACTTTTTGTTGAAAGCGCCACCACTACAATACTGTACCAGGCCCAGTCACTAAGAAACATCAGTACGGTAATGATGATAAACGTGTAGGGTGGTGTTTCAGTAGGTAAAAAAGCCATGATGATACTACCAATCACAATCGCTGTTTTCGGATTGCTTAGCTGAGTCATTAAACCAAGAAAATAAGAGGCACTTATGGATATATCTTTATCCCTACCATTGTCAATTAAGCCACTTTTAGCGCTGTCATCACCTTTTGAAGAATTCCAGATTCGATAAGCCAAAAATAATAAATACAAACCACCGAAAATTTTAAGCGCACCATATAAAAAAGGTGCCGCTTCTAGTATCACAAATAAACCTAAGCAAGAAAGTATCGCAAATATAGCTGCACCTGTTCCAAGTCCTAAGGCGCTAATAAGACCATGCTTACGAGAGGTGGTTAAAGTACGTTGTGCGATGAATATAAAGCTGGGTCCAGGGCTCATAACGCCCAGCAAATTAGCGAGAATAATCGGAACAATGAATAAGTAATCGTTAATGTTCATACGGGACCTATTTGTTTATGTATGTATGTATTTATTCACTTTCGTTAGTGAATGCTATTCACAAGAAGCTAAATAGAGAGCTGAACAGAAAGCTAAACAAAAAAACACGCTAAAAGTAGGGGGGGTGCCATTATGATTAACACGTTAATCATAATGGCACCAAACCAGCTATTACATAGCTTTGATCTTTTCTAATTGCTGTTGCAACTGCGTTAATGCCGCACTTTGCTCTTCAGCTTGTTGACGCACTTGATTAACCACGGCTTCTGGGGCTTTATTGGTAAAGCTTGGATTCTTCAAACGCCCTTCAACACCGGCAAGGTTCTTTTGTACCTTTTCGATTTCTTTAGTTAGGCGCGCAATTTCAGCATCTTTATCAATCAGACCAGCTAATGGAATCAGAATTTGCATATCACCACATAAAGCGGTGGCTGATTCAGGTGCATCTTCACCTTTCGCTAACCATTGTGCTGATTCGATTTTTGCTAATGAGTTAATGAAAATCGAATTGGTCTCGAAACGCGTTTTATCGGTTTCGGTCCAGTTTTGTAACAAAATAGGTAGTGGCTTGCTCGGCGGAATATCCATTTCAGAACGGATTTTACGAATACCGATAATGAATGTTTTCACCCACTCCAAGTCATCGCTGGCAGTTTGATCAATCTGGCTTTCATCTACAACCGGATAAGGTTCTAGCATGATTGTATCGTTGTCATTACCCACCAATGGTTTGATTGTCTGCCAAACTTCTTCAGTAATGAAAGGCATAATTGGGTGCAATAAACGTAAAAGACTTTCGAAAACGCGAACCAAGGTCTGGCGTGTGCCACGTTTAGAGGCTTCACTGCCTTCGTCGTTAAACAATACTGGTTTAGAAAGCTCCAAATACCAATCGCAGTATTCACCCCAGGTGAATTCATAGAGTGCTTTAGCCGCTAAATCAAAACGGTATTTTTCGAAATGCTCGGTAACTTCGGCAGTAGTTTTCTGTAATTGAGAAAGAATCCAGCGATCAGCTAGTGATAATTCAATGCGATCAGAGCCTTCAGCGTGTAAAGAGCCATTCAAACCCACATCTTTATCTTCAGTCTGCATCAACACATAACGTGCCGCATTCCAGATTTTATTACAGAAGTTACGGTTACCTTCGATACGCTGTAAATCAAAACGTACATCACGACCAGTTGACGCTTGCGATGCAAACGTAAAACGTAACGCATCAGTACCGTAAGCAGGAATCCCGTCAGGGAATTGTTTTTTGGTTGCTTTGCTGATCTTCTCAGCCAGATGTGGCTGCATCATATTGCCAGTACGTTTCTCCAGTAAATCTTCCAGCGAGATTCCGTCGATAACGTCCAAAGGATCAATCACATTACCTTTTGATTTAGACATTTTCTGGCCTTCGCCATCACGCACTAAACCGTGAATGTACACTTCTTTAAACGGCACTTCGCCGTCCATAAATTTCATGCCGAACATAATCATTCGAGCAACCCAGAAGAAGATGATGTCGAAACCCGTTACCAATACATTTCCGGGGTAGAAAGTCTCAAGGTCTTGCGTTTTTTCAGGCCAGCCGATTGTAGAGAAAGGCCACAAGCCCGATGAGAACCACGTGTCTAAAACGTCTTCATCCTGACGCAGCGCAATATCATCAGCAAGGCTGTATTTCTCGCGAACTGCCGCTTCTGATTTACCCACGTAAATCTTATCGTTCTCGTCATACCATGCAGGGATTCTGTGACCCCACCATAACTGACGTGAAATACACCAATCGTTGATGTCGTTCATCCAGCTGTAATACATATTCTTGTAGTTATCAGGCACAAACTTGATGCGTCCGTCATCGACTGCTTCAATCGCAGGCTTAGCTAATTCTTCAATCGCCACATACCACTGATCTGTCAGGTAAGGCTCAACCACCGCACCCGAACGATCTCCGCGTGGTACCTGTAATGTGTGGTCTTTCACTTCATCGAGTAAACCCAAGGCATCAAGATCAGCAACGATAGCTTTACGCGCATCGTAACGATCCATACCACGATATTTTTCAGGGGCATTATTGTTGATAGCCGCATCAATCGTGAAGATATTGATCATCTCTAAGTTATTACGTTGTCCAACTTCATAGTCATTAAAGTCATGGGCTGGTGTAATCTTTACACAACCTGTGCCTTTTTCAGGGTCGGCATGTTCATCAGTCACAATCGGAATCAAACGATCAACCAATGGTAATAAAATATTCTTGCCCACCAAATGCGCGAAACGCTCATCAGTAGGGTGAACAGCAACACCCGAGTCACCTAACATGGTTTCAGGTCGTGTAGTAGCAACAACCAGGTAATCATCCGTCGCATTGCCGTTGTCATCCGCGACAGGATAACGGAAGTGCCACATGTGGCCTTGTTCTTCCTCATTCAATACTTCCAAATCAGAAAGCGCTGTGTGGAAAACAGGGTCCCAGTTTACAAGGCGTTTACCACGGTAAATTAAGTCCTCATCAAACAACTGCTCGAATACTTCTGTAACCGCATCCGACATGCCTTCATCCATGGTGAAGCGCTCTTTAGTCCAATCAGGTGAAGCGCCTAAACGACGTAACTGCTGCGTAATCTGTCCGCCAGACTCTTCCTTCCATTCCCAAATACGCTCAAGGAATTTTTCACGCCCTAAGTCATGACGGTCTTTGCCTTCGGCATTTAGCTGACGCTCAACCACCATCTGCGTCGCAATACCCGCATGATCAGTACCCGGTTGCCATAAGGTGTTATGACCCAACATACGGTGATAACGAATCAGCGCATCCATAATCGTATCCTGGAAAGCATGCCCCATGTGCAAGGTGCCCGTGACATTCGGCGGCGGAATCATAATGCAATAAGGCTCGGCATCAGGATCTTCCGAAGGCTTAAAATAGCCATTAGATTCCCAATGTTGATACCAATCTTGTTCGATGTCTGAAGGTGTGTAGGTCTTATCCATTATGTGTTGCTTTCCGCGTTGTGTGTTTATGTTCGTGGGGCGGGATTATAGCTTGAAATGCGTTGGGGTAAAAAGGGGAAAGTTGGGTGATTAGACAGCTAAAACAGGAAAGATGAGTTTAATTGAGTTTAAAAAGACACCCCCCCACTTTTAGGCACTTTTTTTAATGTAGAAAGCACTAAAAGTGGGAAGTCTTATATTCTTTTTACTACCCAACGCCGCAAAATATCAAAAACCTGAGTGATAGTAGCATCAGGAATTTTCAGAGACTTAGAGCGCCCCGTTTTAATCGAAAACCGATTAGAATGAAAATGCAATGGTGAGAGATTCAACGAAAGTTTTTCTTCATTGACCTGAACAGTGATTTTGATAAGTGATTTTTTTTGGCGGCATTATGCTTCTTTTATAAAGCAACAAGTTACTGTAATATAATATATTTTGATGGAAGGTATTTTAACAGTGGTTAAAACGCATTCTGTATAATAAGCTGTTAGAATAAAAATTTATAACCATAGAAGATATGCAATGTCTTACTTTCAAAAAGACAGAAAAAGGAAAAAGAAATGGATATTAGTAATGCAAATACAGAACCATTTCTTGGCTATCATTTATTTCATGAGAACATAAATGTAAATATCAAAATATTATCAGCATCATTACATTCCACAATTAAAACAATAGATCAGTCTAAAGATCCAGATAAGCTTGGTAAGCTTATTACAGAAGCTGACGCTTCGTGGAATAACCCACCTATAAAGTCATTTGGAGAAATAACGACAGAACAAATACTTAGTTCTGTCAGTAATTTTGGGATAATTGCTTCGTACTCTGCATTTGATGATTTTTTAAATGGAATAGAAGCAGAGATTGCAAGGTACAAATCTTTTAGTGATGAAGAAACAAATATTGATATAACAAAATCAGCTAATGAAAAAACTAAGGACGAAGATGAAAAAATTATAAATATATATGAGCGAAATAATTGGGACACTAAAAATATAAAGAATTATCTACCCACTTTAAAGTACTTTAGACTTATAAGAAATTGTATGGCGCATAGAGATTCAAAATCTTCTGAGAAATTGGCTATTTGTTCTAAATCAGAAGAATTGATGTCTAGTTTTAATAAACATATAAAAAATAAAACTATTAATGTTCTTCCTTCTTTTTCTATTAATGACGAAATCATTATAGATCCCAAGCTCTCTATTTTTTATTCTCACTTATTACGAGAAGTAGCAAGTGACATAAATAGCAAAACTGTCAGTATTCTAGGTGTAAACGGATTGTTGAATATGGCTTTTTATCACTTATTTAAAGAGCATAAAAGCGTAAGTACAAACGCATATAGAAGACCTCAAACAGTATGGAATACAATTCTTCATGGAAGATATAGAATGAGACTAAAGGATGATACAGAGGCTATACAAAAAGCAAAAAACATTAAAATACTTGTGAAAAATGGCAATGAAGAAACTGATTTATGGAAAGAATGTATAAAGCAATTTGAAAAAAAATATTAATTTAAGTTTAATTGAAAATATTACATAAAATTCTAACAATGTGCTGCATCGGAAAAACTACTCGCTCGCGCTCGCATTTTTCCGCTGAGCGAGGCGTTATGTGTCCGTGTTCCCCACGAAAAATAGCCACTCTAAATTAGTTATACTTACTGAAATAGAGGACAATTAT
>NZ_JAPFBV010000012.1:0-15901 GCF_035798195.1 Cocleimonas sp. KMM 6892
TTTTACCGTGGTCGACGTGACCAATTGTGCCCACGTTTACATGGGGCTTATTACGTTCAAATTTTTCTTTGGACATGATTACTCACCTTTCAATTATCATTGCATCAGCCACCGATTTTGGGACCTCTGCATACTTCGCAAACTCCATTGAATAGTTAGCTCGACCTTGCGACACTGATCTTAAAGCAGTGGCATAACCGAACATTTCAGCCAATGGAACTTCCGCACGAATGATTTTACCCGCAGGTGCCTCATCCATGCCCTGAACAATGCCACGACGACGATTTAAGTCACCCATAACATCACCCATATTTTCTTCTGGAGCCACAACCTCTACTTTCATAACAGGTTCTAGCAACTTTGGGCCCGCAGCTATCACGCCATCGCGTATTGCCATCGATCCAGCAACCTTGAACGACATCTCACTAGAATCAACATCATGAAATGAACCATCATACAAAGTAACTCTAATATCAACGACCGGACAACCAGCCAACACTCCATTTTGAAGCTGCTCTTGAATACCATTATTCACAGCAGGTATAAACTCCTGCGGAATTGACCCACCTACAACTTCATCTATAAACTCATAACCAGAACCTTCTTCTAAAGGCTCTAGCTTTATCAATACATGGCCATAATGACCTTTACTACCAGATTGACGAACAAACTTGCCTTCGGCATTTACCGATTGACTTATTTTTTCACGGTATGACACCTGTGGATTACCAACATTAGCATCAACACTAAATTCACGCTTCATTCTATCTACGATAATATCAAGGTGTAATTCACCCATACCAGATATTATCGTTTGCCCTGTCTCTTCTTCAGTATGAACTCTGAACGAAGGATCTTCTTGAGCAAGCTTAGCTAATGCTTGTGCCATTTTCTCCTGATCAACCGTCGTTTTCGGCTCAACAGCAACCGAAATAACTGGCTCAGGAAAATCCAGCCTCTCTAATGTTACAGGATTAGACTTATCACAAAGCGTATCTCCGGTAGTAACATCTTTAAGACCAACAGCCGCAGCTATATCTCCAGCAAAAACTTCTTTAACTTCTACTCTAGAATTAGAATGCATTTGCAAAATACGCCCAATTCTTTCTTTCTTTCCCTTTAAGGGATTCAAAACCATATCACCAGTTTTGAGCTTTCCAGAATATACCCTGAAAAATGTCAACGTACCCACAAAAGGATCAGTCGCTATTTTAAATGCTAATGAAGCAAATGGCTCTTCATCAGATGCTTTTCGCTCTACTTCTTTACCTTCTTCTGTCCCATCATCTACAACACCCGTAATTGACGGAACATCCAATGGCGATGGCATATAACGAACTACCGCATCCAACATCGCCTGGACACCTTTATTCTTAAATGAAGAACCACACATAGCAGGAACTATCTCACCCGCCAAAGTACGGATACGTAAACCCTGATGAATCTGATCTTCAGTAAGATCACCATCATTTAGATACACATCCATCAATTCTTCATTAGCTTCAGCAGCAGCTTCTATCAGTTTTTCACGCCACTCTTCAGCATCAACCTTAAGATTCTCAGGAATATCTTCCAAGGCATAGGTTAACCCCATATCTTCATCATTCCAGTTAATTGACTTCATCTTTATTAGGTCAATTACACCCTTAAAACCTTCTTCTTCGCCATTTGAAATCTGAAGAGGAACAGGAACAGCACCTAAACGCTCTTCTATCTGACTTACTACACGTAAAAAGTTTGCCCCAACCCGATCCATCTTATTTACAAAGACCAATCGTGGAACATGATATTTATCCGCTTGCCGCCAGACAGTTTCGGATTGCGGCTCAACACCACCAACAGCACAAAAAACAGCAACAGCACCATCAAGCACTCTTAGCGAACGCTCAACCTCAATAGTAAAATCAACATGACCGGGGGTGTCGATTATATTTATTCTATGCTTATTAAATTGCTTTTCCATGCCTGACCAAAAACAGGTCGTAGCAGCCGAGGTAATAGTAATACCCCTCTCTTGCTCCTGCTCCATCCAATCCATGGTAGCAGCACCGTCGTGAACCTCACCAATTTTGTGAGACACACCAGTATAAAACAAAATTCTTTCTGTAGTAGTCGTTTTTCCAGCATCAATATGCGCCATAATTCCTATATTGCGATATTGATTAAGAGGTGTTACACGAGCCACTTTATTTACCTTATTAAAACTTCTTGCCGGAAAACCGACAAGAAATCATAAATCCTAACTACCAACGGAAGTGAGCAAAAGCTTTATTTGCATCAGCCATCTTATGCGTATCTTCACGTTTCTTAACAGCAGAACCACGCTTTTCAGCCGCATCCATGAGCTCACCTGCCAACTTTAATGCCATTGATTTTTCGCCGCGACGACGAGCCGCATCAACCAACCAACGCATAGCTAAAGCATTCTGACGAGAAGATCTAACCTCTACTGGAACCTGGTAAGTTGCACCACCGACTCTGCGAGACTTAACCTCGACAGAAGGACGAACATTCTCTAGAGCTGCCTCTAGCACCTCCATCCCATCATTACCTTTTTTAGCAGCGATAGTATCTAATGCAACATATACAACTTTTTCAGCAATAGACTTTTTACCATCTTTCATAATGGTATTTATAAATTTAGCCAAAAGCTCACTACCAAACTTTGGATCTGGAAGGATAATGCGTTTTGGGACTTCTCTTCTTCTTGGCATAAAAAACTCGCTACTCTATTTGTTTACTATTATTCAACAACCTACTGACAACTTATCAACAGGCAAAATTACTACTTAATTCAAACTATTCTGACATTAAGACTTTGGACGCTTAGCACCATACTTTGAACGACCTTGTCTACGTTCTTGAACGCCCTGCGTATCAAGAGAACCACGAACAACGTGATAACGTACACCAGGTAAATCTTTTACACGACCACCACGGATTAATACAACCGAATGCTCTTGCAAGTTATGACCTTCACCACCAATGTAACTACTAACTTCGAAACCATTTGTCAAACGTACACGAGCTACTTTTCTCATTGCTGAGTTTGGCTTCTTAGGAGTAGTGGTATATACCCTTGTACATACTCCACGACGTTGAGGACAAGCTTCCAAAGCTGGAACATTGCTCTTTTCCATCTTGCGCTTTCGAGGTTTGCGCACTAACTGATTAACAGTAGACATTAAATCTATTTCTCCAACTTTATTACCTTGCACCAGCATTATCTGACACAAGAAAAATCAACAATCGTCTTAACGATAAAGGCGCGGAATTCTATTACCCCTACGCTCTTATGTCAAGACGGGATTCTATTTAAAAAATGTATTTTTTAAGATGAGTCTAAATCTGTAACCAAACACCCCCCAACTTTTAACGATATAAAAACCGCTATAAGTAGAGGGGTGCCTTTTAGAGTCTTCTTAAGGTTAAAATTACTCTTCTGTAGCTTCTTCTATCTCTATTGCAATTGGCTCTTCTGAATCACCATCTGGCAGCTCAGCCATTAAAGACGAAAGCTGTTGCTGTAACTCTTCCTGTTTTTTACGGCGAGCAAGATGATGAGTCAAACCAGTACCAGCTGGAATCAAGCGACCCACAATAACATTCTCTTTAAGCCCACGAAGATCATCACGAGCACCTTTCACAGAAGCTTCTGTTAATACTCTTGTAGTCTCCTGGAATGACGCCGCTGATATAAACGAATCCGTCACAAGAGATGCTTTGGTAATACCTAGCAATACACGATCGTATTTCGCCGGCAGTTTACCGTCTGCAATAAACTTCTCGTTTTCTTCATCAATCTGCCAGTAATCAAGCTGCTCACCTTTCAACATGCGAGTATCACCTGATTCAGTTATTACAGCTTTACGCATCATCTGGCGCGAAATAATTTCAACGTGCTTATCATTAATTTTTACACCTTGTAAACGATAAACTTCCTGAACCTCTTTCACCAAATGCTCTGCAAGTGCAACTGGACCCAATAGACGTAGAATATCGTGAGAACTTGGCTCTCCATCAGCAATCATCTCACCCTTAGCTACCTTCTCGCCTTCAAATACATCAAGGTTACGCCATTTAGGTATTAGTACTTCATAGTGCTCTCCTTTATCCGGAGTAATAACTAAACGCTTCTTGCCTTTAGTTTCTTTACCCCAAGAGAACGTACCAGAAATTTCTGCAAGTATAGCAGGCTGCTTAGGCTTTCTAGCCTCGAACATATCAGCTACACGAGGAAGACCACCGGTAATATCACGAGTCTTAGAAGATTCCTGAGTTAAACGAGCAAGTACATCACCAACTTCAACTTTTACGCCGTTAGTCAAACCAACAACTGCACCACCTGCCAAAGGATATTGAACTGGTATTTCAGAATTCTCGAAAAATAATGAATTACCATTATCATCCAATAATCTAATCATTGGGTTAAGATCTTTTGAACCTGAACCACGAGATGCAGGATCAGTAACAATCGTTGAACTTAAGCCTGTTACTTCATCAATATGTGTGTTGATAGTTGAACCATCAACAAAATCAACAAAATCAACAGTACCTGCAACTTCCGTAACGATAGGATGCGTATGAGGATCCCATGTTGCTACCTCTTGACCCATCTCTACAGAATCATTGTCTTTGATAGTTACAACAGCACCATAAGGCAATCTATAACGCTCACGCTCACGACCTTGATCGTCAACAACACTGATTTCACCAGAACGAGATACTGTTACCAGATTTCCGTCCTTATTTATTACAGTCTTAACATTAGATAGACGCGCTGTACCTACCGACTTAACAAGAATATTATTATCAGCAGCCGCACGACTAGCAGCACCACCGATGTGGAAAGTACGCATCGTTAACTGAGTACCTGGCTCACCAATTGACTGAGCGGCGATTACACCCACTGCCTCACCCATATTAACCAGATGACCACGACCTAGATCACGACCATAACATTGCGCGCAAACACCCTTCCTTGATGCACAAGTAATAGCTGAACGAACTAAAATCTCATCTACACCTAATTCATCAAGCTTTGATACCCACTCTTCATCTAATAAGGTCTTTGCTGGAATTACAAGCTCGCCTTTATGATTCATTACATCAACAGCAGCCACACGACCTAGAACTCGATCACCTAATGGCTCAACTACATCACCACCTTCGATAATAGGCTTCATGGATAAACCATTTTCAGTGCCACAATCATCTAAAGTAACAACCATATCCTGAGAAACATCCACAAGACGTCTAGTTAAATAACCAGAGTTAGCTGTTTTCAATGCTGTATCGGCAAGACCCTTACGAGCACCATGAGTTGAGATAAAGTATTGAAGTACGTTTAGCCCTTCACGGAAGTTTGATGTAATTGGCGTTTCGATGATAGAACCATCCGGCTTAGCCATCAAACCACGCATACCAGCTAATTGTCTAATCTGAGCTGCAGAACCACGAGCTCCAGAATCAGCCATCATATAGATAGAGTTGAAAGACTCTTGAGAAACAATTTTGCCATCTGCATCTTCAATATCTTCTTTACCCATACCATCCATCATGGCTTTAGCAACTTGCTCGTTAGTACGAGCCCAGATATCTACAACTTTGTTATAGCGCTCACCCTGTGTAACAAGACCTGATGAATATTGATCTTCAATTTCTTTAACATCATCTTCAGAGCGACCAATAATGGTAGCTTTTTCATCAGGAATCATCATGTCATTAGCACAGAATGAAACACCTGATAATGTCGCATATTTGTAACCGGTATACATCAATTGGTCGGCAAGAATAACAGTATCCTTAAGACCTATTCTTCTATAACCCTCGTTGATGAGGTTAGAAATATTCTTCTTCTTCATTACACAGTTAATTTTCTCAAACGGAATACCGTCTGGCAAAACATCAGATAAAATAGCACGTCCAACGGTTGTATCAACACGACGGGTTTTAACAATAAGCTCACCATTATCATCGTATTCACTATCTGTAATACGAACCTGTACCTTTGCATGAAGTGACACAAGATCTGTCTCATAAGCACGCTTAGCTTCTTTAGCGTCAGCAAAAATCATGCCTTCGCCTTTAGCATTAATGCTTTCGCGAGTCATATAATAAAGACCCAGAACTATATCTTGAGACGGAACAATAATAGGCTCACCATTAGCTGGTGATAGCACATTATTAGTCGCCATCATAAGCACACGAGCTTCTGTTTGCGCTTCAAGAGACAATGGAACGTGAACAGCCATCTGATCACCATCAAAGTCGGCATTGAATGCAGAACATACAAGCGGATGCAACTGGATCGCCTTACCTTCGATTAGTACAGGCTCAAACGCCTGGATACCCAATCTATGGAGAGTAGGAGCACGATTCAATAGAATAGGATGCTGACGAATGATTTCAGCCAGGATATCCCAAACTTCTGGAGTCTCTCTTTCTACTAATTTTTTAGCTGCTTTAATTGTAGTAGCCAGACCACGCCTTTGTAATTTACCGAAAATGAATGGCTTGAATAATTCAAGCGCCATTTTCTTAGGCAATCCACATTGATGCAATCTTAATGAAGGACCAACAACGATTACAGAACGACCAGAGTAATCAACACGCTTACCTAATAGATTCTGACGGAAACGACCTTGCTTACCTTTGATCATATCAGCCAAAGATTTTAACTGACGTCTGTTAGACCCAGTTATAGCACGACCACGACGACCATTATCAAGCAACGCATCAACAGATTCCTGAAGCATACGCTTTTCATTACGCACAATTATATCTGGTGCATTCAAGTCCAATAAACGTCTTAGACGGTTATTACGGTTAATTACACGACGGTACAAATCATTTAGATCTGACGTCGCAAATCGACCACCTTCAAGAGGAACAAGCGGACGTAAATCAGGTGGCAATACTGGTAGTATTGTCATTATCATCCAGTCAGGCTTATTACCTGAACCTAGGAATGACTCCATTAACTTCATTCGCTTACTAATACGCTTAAGCTTAGTTTCTGACTTAGTCGCATCAGCTTGTTCGTTTAAGTCTTCAATTGCTTCTTTGATATCAACTGTCTTAAGCATCTTAAGAACAGCCTCAGCACCCATTCCCGCATCGAATTCGTCTCCAAACTCTTCAACAGCTTCTAGGTAAGCTTCATCACTTAGCAATTGACCTCTTTCAAGAGTCGTCATGCCAGGCTCTACAACCACAAATGCTTCGAAATACAACACACGCTCTATATCACGCAATGTCATATCCAGGAATAATCCTATTCTTGAAGGCAACGACTTAAGGAACCAGATATGCGCTACTGGACACGCAAGATCTATATGACCCATGCGGTCACGACGCACTTTAGTATTAGTTACTTCAACGCCACATTTTTCACAAACAACACCACGGTGCTTTAAGCGTTTATATTTACCACATAGACACTCATAATCTTTAACTGGACCAAAAATTTTGGCACAAAAAAGACCATCACGCTCTGGCTTAAATGTTCGATAGTTGATTGTCTCTGGCTTCTTTACTTCACCATATGACCATGAACGTATTACTTCAGGTGATGCTAAACCAATACGTATTGCATCGAATTCTTCTGTATCTGCTTGCTGCTTAAAAATATTCAGCAAGTCTCCCATACCTTTATTCATCATAACGTCACCTATTAACTATCTTTTTCAAGTTCAATATTAAGAGCCAAAGATCGAATCTCTTTCATCAATACATTAAAGGATTCTGGCATACCAGCTTCCATATGAAGATTTCCATCTACGATGTTCTTGTACATCTTATTTCTACCCTGAACATCATCTGACTTAACCGTTAGCACTTCTTGCAATGTATATGCTGCTCCATATGCCTCAAGAGCCCAAACTTCCATCTCTCCGAAACGCTGACCACCAAACATAGCTTTACCACCCAGTGGTTGCTGAGTAACTAGACTGTATGGCCCAGTTGAACGTGCATGCATCTTATCGTCAACTAAGTGATTCAATTTCAACATATGCATATAACCTACAGTAATCTTTCTTTCAAAAGCTTTACCTGTTCGGCCATCATATAAAGTTGTTTGACCTGATTCAGGCAGATCGGCCAACTTAAGCATATTCTTAATTTCTGTCTCAGCAGCACCATCGAATACTTGAGTAGCCATTGGAACACCGCGACGCAGATTACCAGCCATTTCTATAACTTCATCATCCGTCATTTCAGAGATATCACCCTGATCTGGATTACCATCAAGACTATAGATCTCAGTTAAAAACTTACGAAGCTCATCAACTTTAGCTTTAGCATCAATCATTCTACCGATTTTCTCACCTAGGCCTTTAGCAGCCCAGCCAAGATGCATCTCAAGAACCTGTCCAACGTTCATTCGAGAAGGAACACCAAGAGGATTCAAAGCGATATCTACGGGAACTCCAGACTCGTCATAAGGCATATCTTCAACAGGAACGATACGTGAAACAACACCTTTGTTTCCATGACGACCAGCCATTTTATCACCAGGCTGCATACGACGGCGAACTGCTACGTAGACTTTTACGACTTTAAGTACACCAGGAGCTAGATCATCACCAGCAGTAATTTTATCTTTCTGCTTCTGCAAACGCTCTTCATAACGTTTCTTTTGCTCATCTAAAAGTACCGAAAGCTTTTCAAGCTGAACGTTAGCTTCTTCATTACGCATACGTAATGAGAACCATTCTTTCTGATCGAGATCAGTTAAATAAGCTTTAGTAACCTTTCCGCCAGCTTTAATACCAGCCGGACCACCATCAACAATTTTATTGAGTACTAACTTCTCTACACGTGCATAAATATCTTCTTCAAATACAAATAACTCATCACGTAAGTCATTTCTAACCTTGGAAAGAGCTTCTTCTTCTAAAGCGATTGCACGAGCATCTTTCTCAACACCATCGCGTGTAAATACTCTTACATCGATAACAGTACCAAACATGCTTGATTTAACACGTGAAGATGTATCTTTAACATCAGAAGCTTTCTCACCAAAGATAGCACGTAGCAATTTTTCTTCTGGAGTTAGTTGCGTCTCACCTTTAGGTGTAACTTTACCAACCAGGATATCACCAGGCTTAACTTCAGCACCAACATGTACAATACCTGACTCATCCAATTTAGAAAGTAGATGCTCACTAACATTTGGAATATCCGCAGTAATCTCTTCTGCACCCAACTTGGTATCACGAGCAAGACAAGTAACTTCTTCTATGTGAATAGAAGTAAAACGATCTTCCTCTACAACTCTTTCAGAAACAAGTATTGAATCCTCAAAGTTGTAACCATTCCAAGGCATGAAAGCTATTTTGATATTTTGACCTAAAGCCAACTCACCAAGATCTGTCGACGAACCATCAGCTAGCACATCACCACGCTGAACCTTGTCACCAATCTTTACAATAGGCTTTTGATTCACACAGGTATTCTGATTCGAACGGGTATACTTGATAAGATTATAAATATCTACACCACCGTCCTGAGCTTCGTCATCATTCACACGAATAACGATACGAGCAGCATCAGCAGCTATAACTTCGCCACCACGCTTAGACACGACTGTTGTACCAGAGTCAACTGCTACAACACGCTCCATACCCGTTCCACTTACAGGCGTTTCCGCACGTAAACAAGGAACAGCCTGACGTTGCATGTTCGACCCCATCAAAGCACGGTTAGCATCATCATGCTCCAAGAATGGAATCAATGACGCAGCTACCGAAACGATCTGCTTTGGAGATACATCCATATATTGAATATCTTCAGGAACGGACATCGCAAATTCATTTTGATAACGACAAGAAATCATGTCATTTGTAAATTTATTGTCTTTATCCAGAACAGCATTTGCCTGAGCTATGACAAAGCGAGACTCTTCGATTGCAGATAAATAATCGATTTCATCTAACACTTGACCATTTTCAACTTTACGATAAGGAGTCTCTAAGAAACCATAATCATTAGTCTTTGCAAAAACAGCAAGAGAGTTTATCAAACCGATGTTTGGACCCTCTGGAGTCTCGATAGGACAAACACGACCATAATGAGTTGGATGAACGTCACGAACCTCAAAACCTGCTCTTTCACGAGTCAGTCCACCTGGGCCTAACGCAGAAATTCTTCTTTTGTGAGTAATCTCAGACAATGGATTATTTTGATCCATGAATTGAGACAACTGACTTGAACCAAAGAACTCTTTTACTGCTGCAGATACAGGTTTTGCATTTACCATGTCTTGCGGCATTAAACCTTCACTTTCAGCTACAGTCAGGCGTTCTTTAACAGCTCGCTCTACCCTGACAAGACCGATACGGAATGCGTTCTCGGCCATTTCACCAACACTTCGAATACGTCTGTTTCCAAGGTGATCTATATCATCTATTACACCAAAACCATCACGGATACCAATTAAGGTTTTAAGAACGTTAACGATATCAGAGTCAGTCTTTCCAGAATTCTTAAGCTCTTCATATTGAGGACCAAATTCTTCCACCAATGCCTTAGAAGCAGCATCAGTTCGACCTGATAAATAACCAAGATCAAAAAGAATAGCGGGACCAGTTTCTACTGTATATTCAAGACGACGATTAAACTTCATTCGTCCAACAGCTGAAAGATCATAACGATCTTCCGAGAAGAATAAATTATGAAAGAGGTTTTCAGCAGCTTCTTTTGTTGGTGGCTCACCAGGACGCATCATGCGGTAAATTTCAATCATCGCTTCAAGCGGTGTTTGAGTCGCATCTACTTTAAGCGTATTTGAAATAAATGGACCACGATCCAATTCATTCGTATAAATTACGTCGAATTTTTTGATGTCATTTTCACGCAATAGCTCTATTAACTCTTCAGTTAACTCACTATTCGCTTCAGCAATAAACTCACCTGTAGATTCATCCACAATATTGTGAGCTATCATTTTGCCGAACATGTACTCATTAGGCACTTCTAGCTTGCTAATTTTAGCCTTTTCTAACTCACGAACGTGTTTTGCAGTGATTCTTCGACCAGACTCAACAATCTTTTCACCACCAACTACGATATCAAAAGAAGCTAATTCGCCTCTTAATCTAACTGGATCTATAGCTAATTGAATTTTGGTTTTTTGAAGAGTTACTTCAAGCTTTTCATAGAAACAGTCAATAATCTCTTCAGTCTCCATACCAAGAGCTCTGAGTAGAATAGTAGCAGGAAGCTTTCTACGACGATCGATACGAACAAAAACAGCATCTTTAGGGTCAAACTCAAAATCAAGCCAGGAACCACGATATGGTATTACGCGAGCATTATGCAACAATTTACGTGCAGTATTAGTTTTGCCTTTATCATGATCAAAGAAAACACCAGGAGAACGATGTAACTGAGAAACAATTACACGTTCGGTACCATTAATTACAAAAGTACCTTTTTCCGTCATTAAAGGCATTTCACCAAGATACACATCTTGTTCTTTTATATCTTTGACAACTTTTGTTTTCTTTGGTGCATCTTTATCGTAAATAACCAATCGTAAAGTTGCACGCAACGAAGTAGCGTAAGTAAGACCACGCTGCTGACACTCACGTACATCAAACACCGGCTCAGCTAAATTGTAATCTACATACTCCAGCATAACAAAACCAGAGTAACTAACTATAGGAAAAACAGATGTAAAAGCACCATGCAATCCTGCATCTTTACGATCTTCTACTGAAACATCAGTCTGTAAATATTGACGATATGACTCCAGTTGAATAGCTAAAAGATAAGGTATATCTAATACCTGTGGGCGTTTACCAAAATCCTTGCGGATACGTTTTTTCTCAGTAAAAGTCAGAGCCATCTTAATTCCTCTTCTGAAACCAGTTCAGTAACCTAAAAGCAAAGGTCACAACACACCTTTGCCGAATACTTATTGCAGCTTCAACAACAGCTACAACAAAAAAATTTTTAAAACATTTTAGATCAGAGACATTCTTCTGATCACCACAAGACCAGAAAGATCTTATAGTTATTTAAGCGACAAAAGGCCGACAGCAATTATTCACTGTCAGCCTTATGCATCATGAAGGAGCGCAAAGCCCTTTCATGCAAAGAAGAAATTATTTCAACTCTACTGAAGCACCAGCTTCTTCAAGTTGCTTCTTAACATCTTCAGCTTCTTCTTTAGAAGCGCCTTCTTTAACAGTAGCAGGAACGCCTTCTACCATTTCTTTAGCTTCTTTAAGACCAAGACCTGTAATACCACGAACAGCTTTGATAGCACCAATCTTGTTATCGCCAAAGCTAGTCATTACAACATCAAACTCAGACTGAGCTTCAGCAGCAGCTCCACCAGCGTCTCCGCCAGCAGCAGGTGCAGCAGCAACTGCAGCAGCAGCAGACACACCAAATTTTTCTTCCATATCAGAGATCAATTCTACGATCTCCATTACACTCATGTTTGATATTGCTTCTAGAATATCATCTTTAGAAACAGCCATTGTATTTCTCCTAAACCTAAATCAATCGTCGCAAAACGCGACTAGTAAATAAAAATAAATCAAATTGCCTGAGAACAAAGAATGCTTTACTAAGCAGGCTTTGAATCACGAACAGCAGCGACAGTACGAACAAGTTTTCCAGGAACTTCGTTAAGCGTACGAGCAAGTTTCTCAACAGGAGCTCTAAACGTACCAGCCAAAATAGCCAGCGCTTGATCTCTTGTTGGCAACTTAGCCAAACGATCGATATCAGAAGCAGGAAGCAATTCCCCACCAACAGATAACATTTTCACTTCTAACTTATCATGCTCTTTAGCGAAGTCTTTCAGGACACGGGCCGCAGCACCAGGATCTTCTTGCGAAAATGCCAACACTAACGGACCAACAAAACCTTCACTCATACAAGAAAACTCTGTATCAGCAAGGGCAAGTTTTGCCAGATTATTCTTCACTACGCGTAGATAAACACCACCTTCACGCGCTTTTACACGCAATTCAGTCATCTCTCCTACACTTAATCCGTGGTACTCTGCAGCAACAGCGGAATGAGCTTCTGTAGCAACTGCAGCGACCTCAGAGACAATCTTCTTTTTGTCTTCAAAAGTTAATGCCACAACATCTACCTCTTTAATTCGGCAGCATAACCACCGTTTAATCAAAACAATTGACTCTTACGAATCAAAAGTCCTAAACGACGTGCCCCGAATCGACTGATTCAGGTTACGCCATCTACGCAGGATATTAAGCATCAAAACCTTAAAAGGATCTGACACACCTACGGTCTTTGACGACATACACCAGGTATATCCATCAATAACTCTTAGTATTTATTTGAATCGTAAAACCCAATCAAACACAAAGAGCTTGCACAAACAACGTGCAAATTCTTTACAACTTAATACTTAACTGAAGAAGTATCCACACTTAAGCCAGCACCCATGGTACTAGAAACAGATATCTTCTTTAAGTAAACACCTTTAGCAGAGCTAGGCTTAGCCTTAACAAGATCAGCAACCAACGCATTCAGGTTTTCAGACAAAGCATTGCTATCAAAATCCAGATTACCAATACGACATTGAATAATTCCGGCTTTATCAGTTCTGTAACGAACCTGACCGCCTTTAGCATTCTTAACCGCTGTAGCAACATCAGCACTTACAGTACCAACCTTAGGATTAGGCATTAAACCACGAGGACCTAAAACCTGACCTAACTGACCAACAACTCTCATCGCATCAGGACTAGCAATTACAACATCAAAGTCCATATTGCCTTTCTTGACTTCTTCAGCCAAGTCTTCCATACCAACAACATCTGCGCCGGCCTCTTTAGCCGCCTCAACATTATCACCCTGAGTGAAGACAGCAACTCGAACTGTTTTACCCGTTCCGTTTGGAAGTACAGTAGAACCGCGTACAGCCTGATCAGATTTCTTAGCATCAACACCAAGATTAATACTGACATCAACACTCTCTGTAAACTTAACTGGAGGAAGCTCTTTTAATAAACTAAAAGCTTCAACAACATCATATAATTTATCTGCATCAACTTTTTCATTGATCAGCTTTTGGCGCTTAGTTAACTTAGCCATTACTTAACACCCTCTGTTTCAAGACCCATACTACGCGCACTACCCGCAATAGTTCTAACAGCCGCATCTAAATCAGAAGCAGTCAAATCAGGCTCTTTAGCTTTTGCAATTTCTTCAAGTTGAGCTCTAGAAACTTTGCCAACTTTATTAATATTAGGAACAGCACTTCCCTTTTGAACACCAGCCGCTTTCTTCAACAAAATCGAAGCAGGCGGAGTTTTCACATCGAACGTGAAACTCTTATCACTGTAAACAGTAATAACTACTGGTAAAGGCATACCTTGCTCAGCACTTTGAGTAGCAGCATTAAACGCTTTACAGAATTCCATGATATTCAAACCAACCTGACCCAGAGCTGGACCAACAGGTGGACTTGGATTTGCCTGACCAGCGGGCACTTGCAATTTGAGATATCTCTCAACTTTTTTAGCCATTATCTAACTCTCCACGAGTTCAAACGTTATCAGCAAGCCAACTAAGTCAACCCCTTCAAACTCCTCGAATAAATATTAAAATTAAGTTTTTTCTACCTGAAAAAACTCGAGCTCAACAGGTGTCGAACGCCCAAAAATCTGAACTGCAACACGCATTGTACTTTTCTCGTAATTGACTTCTTCAACTACTCCATTAAAGTCATTAAAAGGCCCATCATTAACTCGAACCACTTCACCAACCTCAAATAAAACTCTTGGACGAGGAGCATCAACCCCTTCTTCCATACGATTCATGATCGCATTTGCTTCTTTCTCTGTTATTGGCGCTGGCCTATCACTTGTACCACCAATAAAACCTAATACTCGCGGCGTATCTTTAACCAAGTGCCAGCTATCATCATTGAGATCCATCTCAACCAATACATACCCAGGAAAGAACTTTCGGGTACTTTTTTTCTTTTGACCTTCACGCATCTCCACAACTTCTTCAGTGGGAATCAATATCTCACCAAAAGAATCCTGAAGACCATAACGTTCAATACGCTCTTTTAACGCTTCTTTTACACGCATTTCGTAATTTGAATACGCATGCACAACAAACCATTGCATTGACATCTTAGCCACCCACCGACAACAGAGCCTTAACACCAGCTCCTAGCAACATATCAACAAACCAAAGGAAAATAGCCAAAATAACCACCATAATGAAAACCATCAAGGTAGTTTGCATGGTTTCAGCACGAGTAGGCCAAACCATTTTTCTGACTTCTGAACGAGCCAGACCAAGAAAACTTATCAACCCCTTCCCTTTAACAGTAGTTGCAGATATACCAACAGCGATACCTACCGCCGCAAGAATACCAAGAACCTTATAAAGAAGTGGCTGCTCTGCAAAATAGTAGAACCCTACTATCCCAGCAATTAAAAACACTAAAGCTAACAATAACTTAATAGTATCGAACGCCGAACCCTGAGCTTCTGAATTAGTTGCCATAATTTGATTTACCAGCTTTTCTCAGCCTATCCATATATATAGAACATTTACTTATAAGCCTTTCTTCATTGATCAGAAATGGCAGGCCAGGAGGGACTCGAACCCCCAACAATCGGTTTTGGAAACCGGTGCTCTACCAATTGGAGCTACTGGCCTAGATTTTAAAACAAAGTCAAAAAACCAAGTTTCTGAAACAACAAAAGAACGAAGAACAATTACTTAGTAATTACCCTTCGCTCTCTAAAAGGACGCGGAAGTATAACAGAAAGATTTATTAACTCAATCTATTCCGCAGTCTTAATTATTCGATGATTTTTGCAACAACACCGGCACCAACTGTACGACCACCTTCGCGTATTGCGAAACGTAGACCTTCATTCATTGCTAT
>NZ_JAPFBV010000013.1:0-12677 GCF_035798195.1 Cocleimonas sp. KMM 6892
TGGGGTGGTCGGTGCGACATCACATTTAGCATCAGCTAAAGTAATTCCAGAAACGGAAACATTACCTGTATTTGTTAGAGTGAAACTATAAGAAACAACATCATCTTTATCCGTTGGTGTTGAACTAGAAGTTTTATCCAACGTCCATGTAGGAGCTGCCGCAACTGTGATGCTTTTTGTAGCCAGTGCATCAGCCAATGTTCCACCTGCTGGTGTACCTGAAGCTGTTGCAGAATTATCTACCGAACCACTATCAATTTCTGCTTGTGTCACTGTGTGGTCACAGCTATAGATCCAAATTTCGTCTGACTCTAAGATAGAGTTAGTATTTAAATCACCACTATCTGGGGTGGTCGGTGCGACATCACATTTAGCATCAGCTAAAGTAATTCCAGAAACGGAAACATTACCTGTATTTGTTAAAGTAAAACTATATGTGACAACATCATCTTTATTTGTTGGTGTAGAACTAGAGGCTTTATCTAAAGTCCACGATGGCGTAGGAGTAATAGAAATACTGTAACTTGCAAGTACATCAGCTAGTGTTCCACCTGTTGGTGTTCCTGATGCTGTTGCCGTGTTATCTACGGTACCTGCATCAACTTCCGCTTGAGTTACAGTATGATCACAACTATAAATCCAAATTTCATCAACATTTAATGTTCCTGTAGGTGCGTTATCGCCACTATCTAGAGTTAAAGTAGATGCATCACACTTTGCATCACTTAAAACAACAGCATCAATAGTTACATTACCTGTATTTTCTAGACTAAAGTCATAGCTAACAATTTGACCCGCTTCTGTTGGAGTAGATGCTGAAGTCTTTGCCAATGTCCAAATAGGTGTTTGCTCTCCAGTAATCGTTAAGTCAACCGTCGGAGTTGAAACATTAGAACCCAAATAATCTGTTTCTGCATGAGCTTCGTTAGTCACAAAACCGGCATCCAAATCAGCTTGAGTAACATTGTAAACAACACTACAAGTAATTTTTTCTCCTGTTCTAAAATCAGGGTCTCCTGGAAGCACTGAACTCCAACATTGAAAAGGAGTCCCTCCATTAATTTTATTATCTGAGATATTGATGTTATTTACGAAAGTAGCCGTTCCCGTATTTTCTACTTCATAGGTATATGTAAGCGGCTCATTTAATGTTGTAAAAGTTATATTAGTAGATGTTTTAATTAACGTTATAGCAGGTGTCGCGCCATCGGGTACCGTTTCAGATGCTGTAGGAGACGTAGTTGTTCCGTCAGAAGCCGTAGCAATGTTAGTGGTACTGCCAACTGTAACGTCATTAACAGTAACCGTGTAAGTTCCTATACAACTATGAGTATCGCCAGGTGCAAAAGGAACAGGCCATATTCCACAATCAATACTATCTGCAGGAACAGCTAAAGGATTGCTGTTTGGAATTAGGTTATCACTTATGGTAATCGGAGCTGTTATCGACACATTACCTGTATTGGTTACAACATAATCATAAGTTACCTTTTCTCCCGTTGCATAAATTGTGAGAGGTTGAGCCACTTTTGTTAATCCAAGACTTGGATTTGCTGTAATCGGAATGCTGTTGCTTGCCGCAGCTGGAGCGAGGGTACCACCGGCAGGTGTTCCACTTGCTGAAGCATTGTTGTCAACTGATCCTGCATCTACTTCTGCTTGCGTTACGGTATGATCACAACTGTAAACCCAGATTTCATCAATTTCTAAAGTACTTGTTGGTGCATTATCACCACTATCGAGTGATAGGCTTCCGCTGTCACACTTGGCGTCACTCAATACGACACTGTTAATCGTAACATTACCAGTATTTGTTAAACTAAAACTGTATGAAACAACATCATCTTTTTTTGTTGGTGTAGAGCTAGATGATTTAGTTAAAGACCAAGAAGGAGTTTGAGTAACTAATGTTTGTAAATCATCAACTGCTGGCGTTAGCGTACCACCTGAAGGAGTACCTGAAACACTAACACTATTATCCACAGTTCCTGCGTCTACTTCTGCTTGTGTAACGGGAATCGATGTACAACTATAAACATGAGTTTCAGTGACATCTAATATTGTATCGCTATTGGTATCGCCACTAACTAAAGATGCTACAGAAGCACATTTCGCATCGTTAATAACGACACTAGCAATAGACACATTACCTGTATTTTCAACTGTAAATGTATAAACTAATGTATCTCCTACATTCGCAGGAGTGCTTGATGTTGCTTTAAGAACAGTCAAACTTGGAGAAGGACCAATCATAGAAACTACAGCATTAGCGGTAGGATCAACTAAAGTCCCACGTTTAGGTGTGCCAGTTGCAGTAGCAATATTAGTTATATCTGCACCAGCATCCACATCATCTTGAGTAATTGTGTAATTAGCAGTGAAAGTAGCAGAGTCTCCCGGGGCAAGAGAATCTATAGATCCATCGATCGAAGCATCAACTGATAAACCATTTGAATTAACAATAATGGAATCACCAAGAATCGCTGAAAGTGTGCCTGTTCCATTATGTACATCCGAAACAGTAACATCTTCAACAGTAAGAACGCCGGTATTGCTTACCGTGTATGTATAGGTAATTATATCGCCTAAAACAGCATCAGTCGTTTTAGAAGCAACTTTAGTCAAAGTAAGAACTGGATCAACTATTGGTCCGGGAATAGATAAAGTACCTGATACACTACCTATTGTTCCTTCGGTTGGAACAGCAGTAACTTCAGCCGTATTAATAAAAACAACATCATCATCAAGATTCGCTTGAGTGACAATATGTTGACCAGTACAGGTCATTTCTGTTGCAACAGGAGGAGTCCCTGTAGGTCTTGCTAATGTCGTAACCCCAGCACAATCAACAGCACCGGTAATAAATGAATCTGTAACAACTATATTGGTTAATTGAACAGAACCTATATTTTTTACTGTAAAGGTATAATTAATTATATCCCCAACAGCAGCATAAGATGGAACATCCGCTGTTTTTTCAATCGAAATACCTGGTGCAACTTCTGGTGTACCTGTTGCATCATTACCATCAGTAAAATACCAGTAATTGTCACCTCTAGTAGCACTTCCATCTAAATCTTGAACCTCAGGTGTTGTACTACCTGTTGTTAATATATTATCCAGAAGACCTGAAACAGGTGCCAAGTCAAACCAGGCTGTACTTGTCTCAGTTGAACCCTGATTTCTAAAGCAATTCTCAAAACCATTTGAAACAGTTCCTGCCATATTAGTTCGTTCAGTATAAGGACCTGTAAAACTCGAAACTGTAAAACCATTCAGTAAAAAGAAAACATCATCTTCGTCGAAGTTACCCGGACATGCATCACCATCTCGTGCCGTTAAACGAACATAACCTTCCGTAATAGAACCACCAAAATAATCAGTACATGAAACAGTTCCGCAATTCAGTGCCTGTGTTGGTCCAAGTTGAAATGGACTACCACGATAAGCAGCGGGTGTACCGGTTTGTTCAAAACCCTGGAACTGCGTCGAAGGATTAACAAACTGATAATAGATATTGCCGTTAGCACCAACAAGTACAACCATGGTTCCACCTACTGGTGGATAAGTATTAGGTATTGGCCCATTACCATTAGGCACTGTTTCAGTAAATGTTGTGGCATAAGCAATATTTGGCACTATATTTAGTGCGACAAAAAACATCAACAAACTGGATATCAGAAAACCTGCAGATTTCCTGTTAAATTTATTTGTAATTTCATCTGATTTTTTCTTTTTCTTCGTATTTCGGCTACGAATAAAGTCGAAAAATTTCATTTTTTACCTGCTTATTTTAATTTTTTTAGCAAACTAAATTTGTAAGTGATTATTGTTAATATCAGCTATTTTCATCTCATGTAAATACTATCTCATTGATATAATTGTATTTATTTAGATAATGATTTTAATATTTCAATAAAGAATCTAGTGATTTAGCTACTTATTTCCCCCATTACACCGTTCATACTAACAAGCGTTATCTGAATTCAACATGAATGACATGCAAACTATTACTTATTAACTTATTAATATAATTTGTTTTTTGAGATTTAAGAATAGAATATTGGTTTGTAGTTTAAGCAGTTAAATAGGTTTAATCCGGTAGCATTTAACCGATATACGGTATAGATTTTCAATCTATACCTGTCTAAACATTGGATCAATAATCAAAGCCACCCCCCTACTTTGAGGCCTTTTTTTCGTACTGTTAAAAAAGTGCCTGTAAGGTGGGGGGTGCCTTTAGCATTATTTAATTGGTATGTTTTGATTTGGTTATTGGTTATTGGTTGTTGGTTGTTGGTTAATTGATTGTTTTGATCTGGGTTTATTTCGGGCACAAAAAAAGCCCATCTCTGGGCCTTTTCGTTTTTACTTTTGTTTCTTCGCTTGCTTGAAGATAATTGCTTTTAGTATTTACCCACTAAGTTGATGAACCACCCTTCAGCATCACCGTCGGTATTGCTTAAATCATCATTGAAGTTTGTAAAGTTATAACCTAATCCTATCTTCATGTTTTCTCCTATATGACGATCAACGGCAATCATGGCACCGTGCTGGGTGTCTTGTGATTCGTCTGAGTTTAACCAGTGGTATTGTGCCATCGCATCCCAGTTCTTGGTCATGTGATAACGCACTCGTACTGCCGCAAGTGTGGCATCGTTGCGTGACCAGTTTCCTGCGTCTCTGTCACTTCTGATTTCGCCTTCTTTATGTGCAAGTTTGCCACCGAGTTCCCAGCGTTGGTTGAGCTGATAGCTTGATTCCAAACTGGCGATTAATGATTTCTCATCAGGCTCGATACTCTGAGACACGGGCTGTAAGTCGTAAAGATACGTGATACGACCCAGTACATTTAAACGGTCATGGTTGATCGGTCTGTAGGCAAAGCCTACCGCTGCTTCGGTAAAGGTCGCATCGTTTGTATCGCCCACCTGATCTTTGGTGTCTGAGTAGTTGAACTTACCCTGTAATCTTAATGATGGGTTGACGCGGTAATTTATTTTGTTGGTGGTTACCCATTGTACGGTGTCTTCGGTAAAGCCTTTGTCGCGACGGTATTCGAGTCGGGTACTGGCATCGGTGGCGTTTTCTTTGTAGGTTAAGCCAACTGAGAAGGCATCACGATCGGTCAGGCCACTGTCTACCTTATCCAGACGTGAGCTTTGTACCGAGGCACTGGCGATCAGTTCTTTATTTACCTGGTAATCCACGCCGAAGGTATGTCCGATTCCGGATTGTGCCGATTCGTGTGTAAACTGATGTTCGGTGTACACTTTGAGTTGGTCGCTGACTGTTTTACGTTGGCCCATGGTGAAGGCATTTTTATTGTCTTCGGTGCCGTCAGTCGAGAGTGTAAAGTTACTGTATAGGCTGTAACTGTCACTCATGCGGTAGTCTGCGCCGAGGGTTAGTGCATCTCCGCGATCACCACTACTAACTTCTGCATTAAGATCGAATTTACTGTTGATGGCGGCTTTGATACCGAGTGTTAACAGGTCATTGCTTTCATAATTGCCACTTTTACTGAGTGTGCCTTGTGCAATACCGTAAAGATTGATTTCATTATTGACATCGTAGCCAACTTTAAACGCTGCCAGCGTACCTTCGCCATCAACGCTTGAGCCGGTACCTTCGTCATCCGTTAAGTCTTCTTCTTTGACGTGACGGATTTCACCACTTAAGGTGACTTTGTCACTGACTTTAACATCGGCTTGCACGCTGGCGCTGCTTTCTTTGCGCAAGCCTTCTTCTTCAACTTGTGTGGCACGCGCAGAAACATCTACTTTGTCGTTGAGTTTGCTGATGACTTCGACACCGGTATCGGTGGTTTTATAGCCGGTATCCAGACTGGCGGTTGAGAAGCCGGCATCGCGTTGTTTGAACCACGCGCCAATCGAACCGCTTAAGGTACTAAAGTCTTCCAGGTCTGCTCTAGCTTCGACGCTAATCGCGCTGCCGTTTATGTCGGATGCTTCGCTGTTGGCATTAAACGGGTTGAAGTTTAAACCACCGTCATCTGAGGCAAAGCTGCCTTGTGTCTGGTTTGATTCACTTTCTGCGTATTCAACTTTAAGGTAAGTGCCTTTGTTTTTCTTGAGGGTGATGTCGATCCCTTTCAGGTCATAATCATCATCGGTACGATTTTCATGGGCATAGGTACCACCGACGGCGAAATGGTCGTTCAACCAGATTTTACCGCGTGAACCGTAGCTGGCTTTATTGCTGTCAAAGTCGTCGGGGACGTATTCATAATCCACCATTAGGTAGACATCGTCACCATCCAGCGGTGTGTCTTTAATCAGTGATGGGTAGGATTGCTGGGCAATCTGTAACAGTGGACGATTCAGGATAATACGTCCCTGGAAGTCGTCTATCTGGTAGTCACGCCCTTCTTCGAGCACTACGGTTGAGACGGCACGATCACCGCTACTTTGGCGCACTTCGATCCAGACTTTCTCTGATCCATCGACGATGTCTGAGTCTTTTAAGTAGTACAGACTGCCACCAGTTCCGAGGAATTCATTGTGTCTAAAAGCACTTTGCGCTTCTGAGGCGAACACCGTCACGTCGGTTTTATGGTCACCGTCTTTGGTGGTCTGGGTGCTTTTGTGATTCAGCTTGGCACCGTAAAGGGTGCGGTTGAATGAGCTGAGTTCGGTACCGGTAATGTCGGTATTGTAGTTACCCCAGATGGCACGAGACTTATCCCAGTCTACACGCACATACATTTTGCCCTGACTGTTGGTGTCATCAATGATGGTTGAGTCATCACCATAGACAGGATAGTACTTGTCCGGATCAAGGCGACGGAACAAGCTGTCGGGGTCTTTCTTGTGGATGTCATCAAAGATGTTCTCAATGTCATCGGTACCAGTATCCATTTGTGCGGTTACCAGGTATTTACCTTTGATTTTACCTTTCAGGTAAAACGCTAAACGACCATCAACGAAGATGTCACCATCGAGGTATTTATCCCCGTCACTGAGTGTTTCCAGATTACCACTGACTTTACCTTTACCTGCGGTAATATCGGCAAGACCGACCATGAACATGTACTTGCTTTTAAGATCAACATTCAGTGGTTTGTGATAAGTATCCTGATTACTATCAGTGATTGCGATATCAAAATCATGCTGCCCTTCGGGTAGTAGTTTTTCGACTACGAACTTGTTTTCAACCAGCGAGATGCTTTCATCATTGATCTTGATCGTATGGTCTGTCGGGATATCACGGCCAAAGATTCTAACGCGTGAGCCATGTACCGGTATGGTTTGTAGGTCGAGGTTATTTTCAAGATTACTGGATACACTACTGCTCACGGTGTCGGTGATATTCCGTTGCGGTCCCACTAGGCTGATCTGACGTAAATGCGTTCTATCCAGATGTCCGTCTTTGTCTTTCACGGTCAGGATATAGCTGAGCTTGTCGCCTTCTTTGAGTTTTTTACCTTTTTTGCTAACACCGTTCCATTTAACCGTGCGGCCAGTGTCTAAAGAGCGCCCCATAAAGGTTGCTAGAGGATTTTTTTGTTGTTCATCTTCGGCGTAATAGACCTCAAGTTCCCAGCTATCGATAAAATGCGCATAGTTGGTTGTGATCTCAAAATTCATCGGAGATACAAACTCGCCTTTTTCCATTTCTATCGAGTTTGGTGCAGTAACATTAAGAACAGGGGTTAAGGTAGAGGGATCTTTACTGACCCAGATAACACCACCGTCTTTTAATCGTATGCTACGTTTATTGGCATCACTTACTTTTACTTGAACTTGATCATAAACATCTTCTTTAACTGTTTTTGATCCAGCTGGCACTTGTTTTGTAATACTTAAATCGGCTCGGCGATTATCCTGTCTTGTTTCTTCACTCATATTATCAGAGCGATTCAAACCTTCACCATGCGTTACAACTTTTAAAGTAAACGCTGGCATATCTTTATATTCAGGTTCTGCTGCGTGTGTAACAACACTAACACTGCACATAACTAAACCACTAAATGTTGCACTCAACAATGGAGACTTCAATCTTGAAGTCATCGTAGCTTGTTGAGTCGAAACTAATGTTGTTTTAGAGTTCATTTTTTAACCTTTATTTCTTTTTATTTTTGCGGTTTACGTTCTTAATATTTTGTTGTTTCTATTATTTTTAATAGACTAATTTGTCGTTCTATAATCTATTGATCGCTTGTCATTATGTGGTACTTCTTGATAAGCACTCTTATCTACCACAACCTTAACCTGACGCATTAATGTAGAACCTAATCTTTTCTGTAGTTCTTGTCTTACCGTATCGGCTCTTCTATTAGCTAAAGCGATATTATATTGGGCGGTATGACGTGAATCAGTATACGCATTGATTGTAATATGCCCTTTTCCATGTCGTTTGATGCGCGAGACTAATAAGTCCATATTTCCACGTTGATCAGCACGTATATTGTGCTTATCTTTATCGAAGAATATTGAACCTAAGCCAACTTCAACCGTCTTGTACACAGGAACTTGCTTTGTAATAGTACGTTTGCGTGATTGAGTCTGGTATTTAGCCGGGCTCTTAATAGTTCTTACTGGCGCATCTTGTACCGGTAATTTAATACCAAAATTAATCTTATTAAGTGCTGTACTGCTAAGTCGTAATACACGAGGGTTCTCTGTTGTAAATTTAGCTCCCTCGGGTAACGTTGCAGTATCCACTTTTAGAATAAAGTTCTTACCCGAACCACGACGACCGCCATCAACATCAGGAATATGATATCGACCGTAACCATCTGTTTCGATTAACAATCCTTCTACAGTTGCCAAACGGACACCAGGTATTCCTTCTTCCTGAATGCCGTAGTTGGTGATAGTGATTTCAAGCACATCCTGGACTGTTCCAGGTACTCGCATCGATTTAACTTTAGTAGCAGTTGGAATGCCTTTAATTCTACGTGTGCTAATTCTAAGGTCTTGCGCTGTTAAGCCCTTCGCTTTTTGACCGATATGAGATTCAGTTGCCTGACCACGATTATCTACAGTAATAACCGTTCCTTGTTGAGTCGTAACCTTAAAATCGTTCTTCTTTGAATAAGGCATAAGAATCACTTTACGGTATTTATCTGGATCATCCAGCACACTCACTCGACCATTGAGACCGCCAAGGTGCAGACTATTCCAACCGAAATAATCACTTTTAACGGTGATACCTGTAGCATTAGCAGGATCTTGATAACCATCACCGTCGCGATCATGGAATACTTTACCAATTAAGGTAGATTGATCAAATACGCTGTCTACAACAACAGCCACCGTTGCTATCGCTACATTACTCGCAATATCATCGTCAGAGCCTGACGCAAATACCTGTACCGAGTTCACAGCATTACCTTGGCTAACCGACGTTCCGACTTTAAGAATATAACCAATCTTTATTTTCTCATTACCTTTTACGATTAATGAATTGAAACTGATAGGGTCAGTGCCAGTCGCTTTAATAGTCGTAACGATGTCATCATCAGTACCAAAGTTATTATCTTCTCCTGCTCTAGTGAGTTTTGCTGCACTAGATGCAAATTTAAAGCCTTTAGGTAAGTCATCTCTAACATCCACTTCAATTTCATCTTCAGTCATGTTTTCAGCAGTTATCGTGTAATACAACTGATCACCAACACTCACTTGATTCTTGTTAGCAGATTTACTAATAAGGATAGTGTCATCAGCAATTTCTGTTTGTCGCGCAATCTCAGAATCTAATGGAATATGGTTGAATATCACATTGCTATCACCAGAATTCAGTGAGAAATCCATGAAATAAGTTGTATCTTGATTACCCTGTGGAGCATCTGGTTGTCCCTGAACTTCACAACTACCACTATTAGCAATTGCATCACGTGTACAGTTTGTTTCATTTGAATCACTGTCATACACACCGGTCTGAGGTGGAATAATCGTGCTATTGGTGTAGTAACCAGCAGGAGCTGAAACTATTTTAATAGTATATGTTTCTCCATTCTGACAACTTGAATGTGCATTAGGGTAGACATCAAAAGCATAGAGACCATCTTCTGCAGTTACCTGATTTTGCTGGCCTTCACCTACACAGGCAGCATCTACAGGAACACCTTGAGAATTAACTAACTGTAACGTTACTCCCGCTATCAATTCACGTGTTGTACTGTCATAAATAACTCCGCTTGGGTCTACCGGTAATGGTAAATTTACTGTTTGACCAGCAACTAGCGGGCCTCCTGTTGTCTGTGTTGCTATTAGAGTACCCTTAGTATTAAAGAACTCAACAGTATATTCAGCCGGTACTAGACCTGTTACAGAGTAGTTACCTTGAGAATCTGTCACTGTTGTTGCAACAATATTACCGTCTTTGTCTTTGATCTTCAGAGTCCATCCTGCTTTTCGATCTTCATTAGAATCAATGACATTATCCTTGTCACGATCTAACCATACCGTACCTGTAATGGCAGCTGGCTCTTCATAATCAACAGTCACCGTCGCTACATTAGACTCTAAACCTGTAGTGTCTTTTACTGTGTAATCAACTGGCGTTGGATCACCCATAAAACCAGCCTCTGGTGTAAATGTAATGTCACCAGTTGTTATATTTACAGACCAGGTACCCTCACCTTCAACAATTAGACTTGTTACTGGATTACCAGACGGGTCTCGAAGTTTCACAGTGGTAGGATCTAAATTATTATCTGGGTCACTGTCATTAGAAACAGTATTCACAGTTACAGCTTGTCCTAGCGGTTGATTTTGTTTTGAATCATCAACAGCAACAGGTGGTTTTGGTTGTGGAGGAGCAAAACCATCAATATCATTAGCCACACTTCCAGCTATAACATTTACAACTGTAGGGTCTGAACCTTGTGACCTTGTTAATGACGAATTAATATCTGAATCTGAAATATCAATCGTAGTACTGCCAGCTATAACAGATTGACTGTATAGACCATTGCTATTAGTAATAACCGTAGTAATTGCACCACTACTATCCGTAATAGTAACTCTTACATTTGTTATGCCTGTTTCACCGTTATCTTGCTGACCATTATTGTTAGCATCAAGATACACAACTCCTTGTACAGTACCAAATAATGGCGTCACAATAGGCGTATTAAAGCCATCTCTATCTGTAGCCGTACCATTTGCAGGAACTGTAACCGTTGTCGTATCAGTACCTTCAGTTTGAACACTTCCAGATGGCAAAGATGAATCTACAACATCAATGGTGGTTGCACCGGCAGGAACGGTAGCGCCATAAGTGCCATCAGAATCTGTAGTTACAGTTTGAGTATTACCTTCTGAATCAGTAACGATTACTTGGACACCTGCAATTCCTGGCTCATTCGCATCTTGCATGCCGTTACTATTTGTATCTGCATAGACGATACCGATGATTTCACCAGAATTATCTGCTGGTTGATACCCATCAATATCCGAAGCGACATCATTAACAGGCACAATCACTACAGTTGGGTCTGTACCCTCAGTCTGAGTACTTCCACCAGGAAGAGTATTTTCTTGAATGTTTATTGTAGTACTACCAGAAACAACTGATGTTGAATAATTACCACTCGTATCTGTTGTAAGTGTTTGAGTATTACCTTCAGAATCAGTAATTAAAACATTAACACCTGAAATTCCAAACTCGCCTGAATCTTGTGTGCCGTTACCATTTGTATCTTCATAGACAATGCCGTTAACAGTTCCAGTTTGAGTAGTACCATATGTTACTGTTAATGTAGCTTCATTCGAAGTATTACCATCATTATCGTTCACCGTATAAGAGATCGGAGTCGGATTGCCTGTAAGAGAAGCATTCGGTGTGAATGTCACATTACCTGAGGCATCAGCCGTGTAAGTTCCATCGGCATTCGTCAACGTAGATTGGATACCCGGTGTTGCTGGATCAAGGTCCACCGTTGCAGGATCAATGATTCCATCTGAATCAGAATCATTGTTTCCTACCAATGGTAAAGTCGTTGGATTCGCTGGAGATGGTACTCCTGGGTTTGCTTGAACATCATCATTAGCAGTAGGTTCATTACCATAAGTTACAGTCAAAGTTGCCTGATTTGATGTATTACCCTCATTATCTTGTATCGTATACAAAATTGGGGTTGGATTACCTGTTAACGAGGCATTTGGAGTAAACGTTACATTACCTAATAAATCAGCTTCCCATGTCCCATCAAGAATAGTAATAGTATTTTGAATACCATCCACAGCAGTATTAAGGTCCACAGTCGCTGGATCGATGTTGCCATCAGGATCAGAGTCGTTTGCACCAATCGTAGCCAATGTCGTTGGATTAGTCGGTGATGGCACACCTGGATTGGCCTGACTATCATCAACCGCTACAGGAGCAGTGCCGTAAGTTACCGTCAGTGTGGCTGTATTTGAGGTATTACCATCGTTGTCATTGATCGTATATGGAATCGCTGTTGGATTACCTGTCAATGAGGCATTCGGTGTGAAGGTTACATTGCCTGCAGCATCAGCCGTGTAAGTTCCATCGGCATTCGTCAACGTAGACTGGATACCCGGTGTAGCTGGATCAAGGTCCACAGTCGCTGGATCGATATTGCCATCAGGATCAGAGTCGTTTGCACCAATCGTAGCCAATGTCGTTGGATTAGTCGGTGATGGCACACCTGGATTGGCCTGACTATCATCAACCGCTACAGG
>NZ_JAPFBV010000014.1:0-5605 GCF_035798195.1 Cocleimonas sp. KMM 6892
ATCTTTGTTACTTGTAAAAAAGCCAACTCACAAACCATTTAAGGTTATAGAATCAAGCCTCACGGGCAATTAGTACACCTTAGCTACATTCATTACTGAACTTCCACATGGTGCCTATCAACGTCGTAGTCTTCAACGGCCCTTTAGGGGGATCTAGTCCCCAGAGAATCCTCATCTTGGGAGGGGCTTCACGCTTAGATGCTTTCAGCGTTTATCCCGTCCGAACTTAGCTACCCTGCTATGCCACTGGCGTGACAACAGGTACACCAGAGGTTCGTCCACTCCGGTCCTCTCGTACTAGGAGAAGCTTCCCTCAAGATTCTAACGCCCATGGCAGATAGGGACCGAACTGTCTCACGACGTTCTGAACCCAGCTCGCGTACCACTTTAAATGGCGAACAGCCATACCCTTGGGACCTGCTTCAGCCCCAGGATGTGATGAGCCGACATCGAGGTGCCAAACACCGCCGTCGATATGAACTCTTGGGCGGTATCAGCCTGTTATCCCCGGCGTACCTTTTATCCGTTGAGCGATGGCCCTTCCATACAGAACCACCGGATCACTAAGACCTACTTTCGTACCTGCTCGACGTGTCAGTCTCGCAGTCAAGCTCGCTTTTGCCTTTGCACAAACCTCCCGATTTCCGACCGGGATTAGCGAACCGTCGCGCTCCTCCGTTACTCTTTAGGAGGAGACCGCCCCAGTCAAACTACCCACCATACACTGTCCCCGATCCCGATAAGGGAACTGGGTTAGAACATCAGACATACCAGGGTGGTATTTCAAGGTTGACTCCACCAGAACTAGCGTCCCGGTTTCAAAGTCTCCCACCTATCCTACACAAGTAGGCCCAATGTTCAGTGCAAAGCTGTAGTAAAGGTGCACGGGGTCTTTCCGTCTAGCCACGGGTACACGGCATCTTAACCGCGATTTCAATTTCACTGAGCCTCTGGTGGAGACAGTGTGGCCGTCGTTACGCCATTCGTGCAGGTCGGAACTTACCCGACAAGGAATTTCGCTACCTTAGGACCGTTATAGTTACGGCCGCCGTTTACCGGGGCTTCGATCAAGAGCTTCTCCGAAGATAACCCCATCAATTAACCTTCCGGCACCGGGCAGGCGTCACACCCTATACGTCCTCTTTCGAGTTTGCAGAGTGCTGTGTTTTTGTTAAACAGTCGCAGCCACCTAGTTTCTGTGGCCCCCCGCAGCGTGAACCGCAGGGGGCGTACCTTCTCCCGAAGTTACGGTACCATTTTGCCTAGTTCCTTCACCAGAGTTCTCTCAAGCGCCTTAGAATTCTCATCCCACCCACCTGTGTTGGTTTGGGGTACGGACACTATTATACTGAAGCTTAGAGGGTTTTCCTGGAAGCATGGCATCGACCACTCCAATCTCGTAAGATCGTCGCATTCACGCATCAGTGTTAAAAGGACCCGGATTTGCCTAAGTCCTACACCTAAACGCTTAGATACACAAAACCAACTGTGTTCTGGTCTAGCCTTCTCCGTCACCCCATCGCATATAATAGCGGTACAGGAATATTAACCTGTTTTCCATCGACTACGCCTTTCGGCCTCGCCTTAGGATCCGACTAACCCTGCGCCGATTAGCGTTGCGCAGGAAACCTTGGGTTTTCGGCGGACGGGTTTTTCACCCGTCTTATCGTTACTCATGTCAGCATTCGCACTTCTGATACCTCCAGCAGGCCTTACGACACCACCTTCAACGGCTTACAGAACGCTCCTCTACCAATTACAATAAATTGTAATTCCGCAGCTTCGGTATACAGCTTAGCCCCGTTAAATCTTCCGCGCAGGCCGACTCGACTAGTGAGCTATTACGCTTTCTTTAAAGGATGGCTGCTTCTAAGCCAACCTCCTAGCTGTCTATGCCTTCCCACATCGTTTCCCACTGAGCTGTAATTTTGGGACCTTAGCTGGCGGTCTGGGTTGTTTCCCTTTCCACGACGGACGTTAGCACCCGCCGTGTGTCTCCCGTACTGAACTTCCTGGTATTCGGAGTTTGCAATGGGTTGGTAAGCCGGTCAGGGCCCCCTAGCCATAACAGTGCTCTACCCCCAGGAGTTATATACGAGGCTCTACCTAAATAGATTTCGAGGAGAACCAGCTATCTCCGAGCTTGATTAGCCTTTCACTCCGATCCACAGCTCATCCCTGCATTTTTCAACATACGTGGGTTCGGTCCTCCAGTGCCTGTTACGGCACCTTCAACCTGGCCATGGATAGATCGCTCGGTTTCGGGTCTAATCCTAGCAACTAAACGCCCTATTAAGACTCGGTTTCCCTACGGCTCCCCTAACGGTTAACCTTGCTACTAAAATTAAGTCGCTGACCCATTATACAAAAGGTACGCAGTCACCCCTCAAAGGAGGCTCCCACTGCTTGTACGTATGCGGTTTCAGGTTCTATTTCACTCCCCTCTCCGGGGTTCTTTTCGCCTTTCCTTCACAGTACTGGTTCACTATCGGTCGGTAAGGAGTATTTAGCCTTAGAGGATGGTCCCCCTATCTTCAGTCAAGGTTTCTCGTGCCCCGACCTACTTAATACGTCAATAAAGTTATTTCAAATACGGGACTATCACCCACTATGGTCACACTTTCCAGAGTGTTCTTCTATAACTATATTGCTCGGCTGCTCCCCTTTCGCTCGCCGCTACTTGGGGAATCTCGGTTGATTTCTTTTCCTCCGGGTACTTAGATGTTTCAGTTCTCCGGGTTTGCTTCGCCTAACCTATGTATTCAGTTAGGGATGACACCTTATGGTGCCGGGTTTCCCCATTCGGAAATCCTCGGATCAATGTCTGTTTGCAGACTAACCGGGGCTTATCGCATGCTACAACGTCCTTCATCGCCTCTTACCGCCTAGGCATCCACCACATACGCTTAGTCACTTGATTCTATAACCTTGAACAGTCTATGAGCCTTTTGTATGACCTCATAAACTTGTCACCTCTAATTATTATTGCTAATAACCAGGATAACTATCAAAGCAATGACTGTTTTACTTGTAACGTTTGAGAATGGTCTTTTAATCAGATGATAACTATCTTCTTAAAACACCATTTTGGTGCTATTCAAGTCCTGTTATGAAACTTAAATAGCGTTTTCAAGCAATACTTACGTCTCATCAACGCTTGTATTACTCGCCTAGTTCGATTCACCACTTCATTAACTCGTAAGTTAACTTCATGATAAATCTTGCTTTGCCTAATTTGTTAAAGAACGCATCCTTTATACTAAAGAATGTGTTTGACTATAAAGTCAATAAAGATGCCTTTGTCCACGTCTTCGTGAAAGCAGCTTGATGACCTTATGATCAATATTTTGAGAACTCTATCGTTATGATAGATATTAGACTGTATGTAGATACACCAATACTAAATTGGTGGAGCCAGACGGGATCGAACCGACGACCTCCTGCGTGCAAGGCAGGCGCTCTCCCAACTGAGCTATGGCCCCATTGGGGTGCTAAGCCTCACCAGTAATTGGTGGGTCTAGGTGGATTTGAACCACCGACCTCACCCTTATCAGGGGTGCGCTCTAACCAACTGAGCTATAGACCCAAACTCTGTCTACTGACTCAAGTCTTGAGCAGGCTTTTATACAAACCCGAGGGCTTGCTTACAGTCTAACCAGATTAACTTGTGTGGATACTCGTAACTTATGAATTAACGTTATCTTTAAGGAGGTGATCCAGCCCCAGGTTCCCCTAGGGCTACCTTGTTACGACTTCACCCCAGTCATGAACCACAAAGTGGTGAGCGACATCCCGAAGGTTAGTCTACCCACTTCTTTTGCAGCCCACTCCCATGGTGTGACGGGCGGTGTGTACAAGGCCCGGGAACGTATTCACCGTGGCATTCTGATCCACGATTACTAGCGATTCCAACTTCATGGAGTCGAGTTGCAGACTCCAATCCGGACTACGACCAGCTTTCTGGGATTAGCTTACTCTCGCAAGTTCGCAACCCTCTGTACTGGCCATTGTAGCACGTGTGTAGCCCATCCCATAAGGGCCATGATGACTTGACGTCGTCCCCACCTTCCTCCGGTTTGTCACCGGCAGTCTCCCTGGAGTTCTCAGCTTAACCTGTTAGCAACCAAGGATAGGGGTTGCGCTCGTTGCGGGACTTAACCCAACATCTCACGACACGAGCTGACGACAGCCGTGCAGCACCTGTCACGGAGTTCCCGAAGGCACTAAGCAATCTCTTGCAAATTCTCCGGATGTCAAGGGATGGTAAGGTTCTTCGCGTTGCATCGAATTAAACCACATGCTCCACCGCTTGTGCGGGCCCCCGTCAATTCCTTTGAGTTTTAGTCTTGCGACCGTACTCCCCAGGCGGTCAACTTAATGCGTTAGCTGCGTCACCGATCCCTCAAGGGAACCGACGACTAGTTGACATCGTTTACGGCGTGGACTACCGGGGTATCTAATCCCGTTTGCTACCCACGCTTTCGCACCTCAGCGTCAGTTTTAGGCCAGGAAGTCGCCTTCGCCACTGGTATTCCTTCAGATCTCTATGCATTTCACCGCTACACCTGAAATTCTACTTCCCTCTCCCAAACTCTAGTTAAACAGTATCAGGTGCAGTTCCCAGGTTGAGCCCGGGGATTTCACATCTGACTTATCTAACCGCCTACGCGCGCTTTACGCCCAGTAATTCCGATTAACGCTCGCACCCTCTGTATTACCGCGGCTGCTGGCACAGAGTTAGCCGGTGCTTCTTCTAAAGTTAACGTCAAGATACAAGAGTATTAATCTTATACCCTTCTTCACAATTGAAAGTGCTTTACAACCCTAGGGCCTTCTTCACACACGCGGCATTGCTGGATCAGGCTTGCGCCCATTGTCCAATATTCCCCACTGCTGCCTCCCGTAGGAGTCCGGGCCGTGTCTCAGTCCCGATGTGGCTGGTCGTCCTCTCAGACCAGCTATAGATCGTCGCCTTGGTAGGCTCTTACCCCACCAACTAGCTAATCTAACGCGGGCTCATCCAATAGCGATAGCATGCAAGCAGAGGCCACCTTTCATCCGTAGATCGTATGCAGTATTAATCAGGATTTCTCCTGGCTGTCCTCCACTACTGGGTAGATTCCCACGCGTTACTCACCCGTCCGCCACTCGACGCCAAAGAGCAAGCTCTTCGCGTTTCCGTTCGACTTGCATGTGTTAAGCATGCCGCCAGCGTTCAATCTGAGCCAGGATCAAACTCTTCAGTTTAAAATGTTTTAAGTCCTTACGGACTTTATATCTTTAAATTGAAGGTCGAACCTAACTTACGTGTTAATCGTCGACATCCATAATGTGTAAACACACCATAAATACCGATTCTAAATCGTTCGTATGGTTCTTGCTTCTTGCGTTAAAACACAAGCCACAAGCACCCACACAAGTTTTTCTGGTTCTCATTTTTTAAGGTTCAGCTCAAAACCGTTGCTTGAGCGAGGCGGGAATTCTACTCTTTGATTTTCAAGTAATCAACATTTATTTAATGTTTTTTACTTAACAATTCAAACAAAATTCCCAACAAATTAAAACACTTTACAGCGACCTAATCTGTCAGAGCGGCGCATTATAG
>NZ_JAPFBV010000015.1:0-3614 GCF_035798195.1 Cocleimonas sp. KMM 6892
CCATCATTATCTGCATTGGCGGGTGCAGGTTTATCAACGGCTAAAAGGGGCGCATTAATGTTGGTGGTTTCACCGTCGGTAACCGGATCGGTTTGATCAGAATACGCTGTTGCGGTATTGACGATATTGCTGTCACTGACATTTTGCGGCGTCACGGTGTAGGTTCCGATCAACACACAGGTGCCATTCGGTGCGACTGATGGACAAGTGATGGTATTGGGTACGATCAACGGATCACTCACAACCACATCCGTTAACGTGGCCGCACCTGTATTGGTCGCAGTGATGGTGTACGTCAATACATCGCCTTCACTCACTTCGGTATTGCCATCATTATCTGCATTGGCGGGGGCAGGTTTATCAACGGCTAAAAGGGGCACATTAATGTTGGTGGTTTCACCGTCAGTAACCGGATCGGTTTGATCCGAATTAGCTGTTGCGGTATTGACGATATTGCTGTCACTGACATTTTGTGGCGTCACAGTGTAGGTTCCGATCAACACACAGGTGCCATTCGGTGCGACTGATGGACAAGTGATGCTGGTTGGTACGATTAAAGGATCGTTTACAACTACATTTGTAAGAGATATGTTTCCGGTATTAGTCGATGTAATTGTATATGTTAATTCATCCCCTTCACTAATTTCACCATTAAAATCATTATCTGTATAAATTGGTGCTGGTTTAACAATATCTAAACTTGGTTCTGGTGTAACAAGAATGCTATTGGTACCTACTGCATCTGGTAAACCACCCTCTTCTGTAGTACCACTTGCAGTCGCTGTGTTATCAACAGATCCAGCATCAACTTCAGCTTGGTTTACTGTATGACTACAACTGTAAACCCATGTCTCGTCGTAATCTAAAACGTTATAAGGTAAGTTATCACCACTGTCAGGTGTAGTAGATATAGGTGTATCACATTTTGCATCAGCTAAAGATACTGATGAAATAGATACATTACCTGTATTTTCTATTGAGAATGAATAAACAGCTATGTCATCTTTTTTAGTGATAACTGAAGACGAGTCTTTTGTAAGTACCCAACTCTGTGTTCTTTCTATTGGAAGTCTATGTGTCGCTGCCGCATCTGGAAGTGTTCCTCCGGCTGGAGTTCCTGAAGCTGTAGCATTATTTACCACCTCTCCTGCATCAATTTCTGCTTGAGTGACACTATGATCACAGCTATAAATCCATGTTTCATCAACAGATAATTCACCTAAGACTGGATTATCACCTGCATCTAAAGTAAGTGTAGCAATATCACACTGAGCATCAGTTAAGGTCACTCCACTAATTGTTACATTACCGGTGTTTTTAAGCGTAAAGGTATAACTGGCTATTTGCCCTACAGATGTTGGCTCCGAACTAGAAGTTTTATCTAATGTCCATGCTGGTTTTGGTTCAACTGAAATACTATTACTATCAGATATATCATCTAAATCACCTCCAGCAGGAGTTCCAGAAGCAGTAGCCGTATTATCAACAGTTCCATCATCTACTTCTTGTTGTGTAACAGTATGTTGGCAACTGTAAGTCCATTCTTCACCTACGTCTAAACTGCCCAAAGGAGTATTGTCACCGCTATCTAATGTCAATGTTGATGCGTCACATTTAGCATCAGTTAATGAAACATTATTAATCGTTACATTACCTGTATTTTCAAGAATGAAACTATAGTCAACTATTTGACCTGCTTCTGTTGGAGCAGATGATGAACTCTTATCTAAAGTCCAACTTGGTGATTGACCAGCATTAATCGTTAGGTCAACCGCAGGTGCGTATACATCTGTTGGTGTTGGTGAAGCAGGCGCGTATATTGTAGATGCACTTGCTTGATTAGTAACAAATCCATTATCTAAATCTTCCTGAGTGACATTGTAAACTGCCGTACATTCTATTTTTTCACCTACTGTAAAATCAGGACCGGTTGAATCTGTTGTAGTCCAACATTGGAATGGTGTACCTCCATTAATTTTATCATCAGTAACCATCACATCTGCAACAAAAGCGGCATTACCGGTATTCTGTACTTCGTATATATAGGTAATTGCCTGACCTAAAGTTGAGAAACTCGTAAAGCTTGAATCGTCAAAACTTTTAGTTATTGTAATCGCTGGATCAGCTCCACTTGGTACTGTTTCAGAATCAGTTGGTGATGTAGTCGTTCCATCTGTAGCCGTTGCTAAATTTGTTGTACTACCCAGAGCTACATCATTAGACGTTACGGTGTATGTCCCGATACAGTTATAAGTATCACCTGGCGCAACACCAGATGCAGGCCATGTATCACAAGTGATAATATCCAATGGATTACCATTGGGGATAAGATTATCGTTGATTGTAATAGGTGACGTAATAGTTACATTACCCGTATTAGTTACTACATAGTCATAAGTAACTTGAGCATTAATTTCAAAATCAGCAGTATCAATAAATTGTGCTGTTTTTGTCATCGCTAGACTAGGGGTTGGTGTGACTGCGATAATTTCGGTCGCTGATGCGTCTGCTAAAGTACCGCCTGCTGGCGTACCTGATACAGAAGCAAAGTTATCGACTGAACCAGCATCAACTTCTGCTTGAGTCACGGTATGATTACAACTATAAACCCAAATCTCATCCGTTTCTAAGATAGAGTTCGTATTGAGATCGCCACTATCTGCTGCTGTTGGTAGAACATCACATTTAGCATCTGCTAATGAAATTCCTGAAATAGTTACATTACCCGTATTCGTCAATGTAAATTCATACGCTACCACATCGTCTTTAACTGTTGGTGTGGAGCTTGACGTTTTATCTAATATCCAAGCTGGTGCTGGTGTGACAGATATACTATTTGTTGCAAGTGCATCCGATAATGTGCCGCCTGCTGGTGTACCTGATACTGACGCTGAATTGTCAACAGACCCTGCGTCTACTTCGGCTTGAGTCACAGTATGATCACAACTGTAAACCCAAACTTCATCGGTCTCTAAGATAGAGTTCGTATTGAGATCGCCACTATCTGGTGCTATCGGTACAACGTCACATTTAGCATCTGTTAATGAGATACCCGAAACAGTTACATTACCCGTATTCGTTAAAGTGAATACATACTCGACCACATCATCTTTAGCGGTTGGTGAAGAGCTTGACGTCTTACCTAATGTCCATGCTGGTGATGGTGTCACTGGAATACTGTTTGTCGCAGATGCATCTGCTAATGTACCACCTGCTGGTGTACCGGATACTGACGCTGAGTTATCAACTGATCCTGCGTCTACTTCGGCCTGAGTAACGGTATGATCACAACTGTAAACCCAAATTTCATCTATTTCTAAAATAGAGTTATTATTACTATCACCGCTGCCTGGTGAAGTTGGTACTACATCACATTTAGCATCTGCTAAGTTAATACCTGATATTGTTACGTTACCAGTATTCGTCAACGTAAAGCTATAAGTAACAACGTCATCTTTTGCAATAGGTGAAGAACTTGATGATTTAACCAAATTCCATGCTGGTGCCGGCGTTACTTGAATATTAAACGTTGCTGGCGCATCAGCCAATGTTCCACCTGCTGGTGTACCTGAAGCTGTTGCAGAATTATCTACCGAACCACTATCAATTTCTGC
>NZ_JAPFBV010000016.1:0-1583 GCF_035798195.1 Cocleimonas sp. KMM 6892
ATGGTGAAAAAAGGGGAGGTTTGGGATGAAAAATTGGCTTAAAAGGTTGACTTGGAACCACAGTCACTTGTTATGTATGTGATTGATACTTAAATGATCTTCCGTTATTAGAATATGAGGCATATTTGTTAACAATATCTTCATATTCTTTTAGTGTTAACTCTTCGTTATTAACAAACTCTTTATGAAATACATACTCTATAGTTTTTATTTGATCAATGGATAAATATTTAGAATGAGAATTTAGTGTGTTTTGACAACTCTCTTTAAATTCATTATCAGGAAGAGAATTAAAATCTTCTTTATCAAAAACTCTATCGATAAGAGATATAAAAATAAAGTCTTGTAAATTCTTTGCACGGTAATTTACTTCATCCATGTCATGCCATACATAAACAATTGGAACGTTATCGCCATCTTGTTCATTTAAGTAAAAGCAATATAGGTCACCAGCTCCGCTAATAGCAAAAGGAATAAAGTTAAATTTCTTATTAATTTGCCTATTGGATTCTATTTTGAGCTGAATATCTTCAAAAGATAGATGCTCATATTCATTTGATAAGAGTAACAACGGAGGGTAATTTTTCAGTTTTGGATATGTTTCTCTATACCAATTTGGTCCAGCCTCGCCATATTCCAACATATTATCAGAATAGAGTTGATGATAAATTTGAGGGTAAGAAAAATTATATTTTTCTTCAATTTTTTCAAGAATATTCATAGTTTGATGATATATGTTTTTAAGCGTCGCAGACTACATAACAGTCTATTTAGAAGGACTAAGTCCCTCTTAACAATATTATAGGGAATCCTTCTAATTCTTTTTTTGTTTTTTTACTGATCATATAAGTTCTTAATAAAAAAAGCTTTCTGATTTCCGTTTGGTTTTTAGTACTGAAAAGCAGGTACTCGTCCCTGCTTTTAGTTCGATATATTATATGCTAACCAAATTAACTAAATAAATTTTAGTTATTATGCCAGAATCTTGTTACCTAATCATTTGTTCTATGTGTTCATCTATACAAAAGTAGGGGTGACTTTTTCAGATTGGAATCTGTTATCTATCACCGAGTAATTCTTTCGTAGCTTTGTGACTTGTTTCTTTTTCTCGAATAATTAGTTATCGGCTACGAGTTCATTTATTTTGCTCAGCCAAAATAAACGAACCAAACAAAAGGCTGCCCACAAAAAAGCCGCAAGCGGTTCCCTCACGACACAGCGAATTGCCGCGGTTTTAGAACTCGCTCGTACCTCGCTCAAACAACTAAAACCTTACTCGGCAATTAGCCGTGTCGCTCGGCTTATTTGAAAGGGGTTTAAACAACATCTCTAGAGTTAAAAAAGTGCCTGTAAGTAGGGGGGGGACTTAATAATCATTAAAAAGGCAAGACTCAAAACTAGCGATCAAATACCCTCTAAAGCAACGAGCATCATAGTAAAGAATGGATCAGGATGAAGGTTGTTTGAGTGACGCTAGGAGCGAGTTTCCTTCATTCCCATTGTTTGCGAGACGCGCAGTGAACCCGCAGGGTGCTTTATCGGGGCGGCTATTCTTTGGTTACTTTCTTGTAGCTGTAGACAAG
>NZ_JAPFBV010000017.1:0-1196 GCF_035798195.1 Cocleimonas sp. KMM 6892
TACATAACAAGTGACTGTGGTTCCAAGTCAACCTTTTAAGCCAATTTTTCATCCCAAACCTCCCCTTTTTTCACCATTGTATTGAGTATGGTAATCATCTTTCTCATACAGGCTACGATGGCTACTTTTTTCGGTTTGCCTTTAGAAACTAAAGCATGGTATTCCCGTTTAAATTTTGGGTTGGATTGTATCGTCGACATCATCGCCATAAACAAAACCGTTCGGATTCTTGCTCTTCCTCCACGGATTCTTCGTTTGCCACGATAAGCGCCACTTTCTTTATTCATAGGTGCTACGCCGACTAAGGCTGCAATCTCTTTTCGATTCAGTTGTCCAAGTTCAGGCAGGTCACTCAAAAGCGTATAAGCCAGGACTTTCCCCACGCCTTTTACACTGAGTAATATCTCTAGAGTTCTACTCCAATCCGGTGTGTCTTCTATCAGTTTATCCAGAGTTTGTTCAACCCAATCTATCTCTTTTTGTAGATGTTTGATGAGTCGTTGATTGGATCGTTTTATCTCTTTAGTCATGATGCTATCACGATTCTTTTCCATCGTTCTCATTTCAATCAACTGACTTCTTCTAACAAGTAAGTCACTGATTCTCTGTATGTTATCTGCTTTGATTTCGGTTAATCGAGGTTTCAATGCTTCGCCATAATGGGCGATCATTTGGGCATCAAGTTTATCGGTTTTAGCTAACTGACCTGTAGAGGCTATAAACTTATGTACGTGTAATGCGTTAGCTACAACTATAGGTAATTTCGCTTTAGAGGCGGCACAAGCGAAGGGCAATTCTAATCGACCTGATGTTTCGATAATGATACGTGTGGGTTGATAAGCTTTGATGCGTTTTAACGCTTCTTTGATACCTTTAGTATTGTTTTCGACGTTAAAGAATTCTCCTATTGGACGAACAAATATATCCAATTGAGTTTTGCTGGTATCGATTCCTACATTGATTTCTTCTACTGTTTTCATGATAAGATGGACTCCGACTTGCTATACGGGTTCTGAGACCCTGATGACTGTTCGAGTTATTATCTATAGAGTTATGTAGTGCTCACACTTGTTATCGGTATCTCTTGAAAAAGAGTAAGCCGTTGCTACATCGAGCTACTACATAATGGCCTTTAGCAGCTAACTAAAGGTGGGTCTCAGTTTACCCGTTCTTTAACTTTAGTAACCATACAAGTT
>NZ_JAPFBV010000018.1:0-1113 GCF_035798195.1 Cocleimonas sp. KMM 6892
TCCCCATGTGAAAGTAGGTCATCACCAAGTTATTATCCTGAAAGCCCGTTCTAGCGAACGGGCTTTTTTTATGCCTGTGATTTATATCAAATAACACTCCGATTTCACCTTAAAGATAGATTGATTAACTCTTATGAGCTCCATTGTTGCCTGGTATTTGTACGAGCAAATAAGAGCTGATTGATAATTAAACTAGATGTGCTAACAATTTTTTTTACATTGTTGACGTGTAGTGAAATTTCTTCTACTTTGCCTAAATTTTCATCAGGTACGGTTAAGACTAGAGTCTCTAGGTGATTACTATACTAGTAATTCATTAATTTTAATTGCAAAAAAATGATTTATCAAAAAAGTACTTGTAAGTCGGGAGGTGGCTTTTTAAGTGTAACTATTGATCAAAAGTTTTTAGTTTTCTCGAGTAGTTTTTTTGTTTTATGACTTTATGAACTGTTCTGTAGAAGAAAAACATAAAGGGATGGATTACAGTTTTATAAAAGTCCTAATTATTGAGTCTGTCATTTAATTAAAGATTGCTTAATAGGGTTACATTTTAGATTAAGTAATCTATTAGACTCTAATTGATTTTGAATCAGATTAATGAATTCGCGCATTTATCAGTATATGTGTTAGTGGTTTAGTGTTTATCTTAATTAACTAAGTAAGTATTAAACTTTCTTTTGATAAATGTAAGTCGGTCAGCCAATAGAGAAGGGTCTAACTTTTTGTTGTTAGGCTATTGGAAAATAACAATGTAGTAAGAAGTTGTAACGTGGGATAGTCGATCTTTAGCCACTGCTCTAGTCATTCTTATGAGGATAGTTACTTATCCGTACCTATTCATTTTATATGTTCATTAATTTTGTAATAATGAGTGAGTATTGTTAGTGTAATTATGGATCTCTGTTAAACAACAGATATTTTAATTTACCCAAATGGTCATTGAACTATTGCATCGAATCTGTAAGTGCCTATAATGCGCCGCTCCAACGAACAAGCTGCTTGTTAAAGTGATCTGTTTGTAGGTGGTTTTGATCTTATTTAAAGTTATTTAAATTAAATTGAAATTAGTAGTTGATTCAAAATGAGAGGTGTCTATAATGCGCCGCTCTGACA
>NZ_JAPFBV010000019.1:0-906 GCF_035798195.1 Cocleimonas sp. KMM 6892
CATCTCCATTACTGATTTCACCGTTACTGTCGTTATCGGCATTGTCAGGCGCAGGCTTAACCAGCGTTAGACTCGGTGTATTGATCTCACTGTCATTTTGCGCTGTACTTTCTGGGGTCTGATCTGAGTTTGCCGTAGCATCATTGATGATTCCACCCGCAGTTACATCGGCTGGTGTTACGGTATACGTGCCACTTAACACGCAGGTCGCAGAAGGCGCTAATGTGGCACAGCTAATCGTGCTCGGGGTGATTTTGTTATCTGTTACCACGACATTGGTTAAGGTCGCCGTACCGTTATTGGTTGCGGTTACCATGTAGGTTAATACATCTCCATTACTGATTTCACCGTTACTGTCGTTATCGGCATTGTCAGGCGCAGGCTTAACCAGCGTTAGACTCGGTACATTGATGTCGCTATCATTTTGCGCAGTACTTTCTGGAGTTTGATCAGAGTTTGCGGTGGCATCATTGATGATTGCACCTGCTGTCACATCGGCTGGTGTTACCGTGTAGGTGCCCGTTAATACACAGGTGGCTGTAGGCGCTAATGTGGCACAGCTAATCGTGTTCGGGGTGATTTTGTTATCTGTTACCACGACATTGGTTAAGGTCGCCGTACCGTTATTGGTTGCGGTTACCGTGTAGGTTAATACATCTCCATTACTGATTTCACCATTACTGTCGTTATCGGCATTGTCAGGCGCAGGTTTAACCAGCGTTAGACTCGGTGCATTAATGTCACTGTTATTTTGCGCGGTACTTTCTGGTGTTTGATCAGAGTTTGCGGTGGCATCATTAATGATTACACCCGCCGTAACATCAGCTGATGTTACGGTGTACGTACCACTTAAGACACAAGTCGCAGCAGGTGCTAATGTGGCACAGCTAATCGTATTCGGGGTGA
>NZ_JAPFBV010000020.1:0-803 GCF_035798195.1 Cocleimonas sp. KMM 6892
CCAGTAACCTCGACGGCAACACAGCCCTCGGGAGATGTCTCAACAACCCAAACCGATCCAGCGAATAACATCTCGCCGGCGGTAACGGATACCTATACAGACACCACAGCACCCGATGCACCAACGCAAGTGATTACGGTAAACACTGACGGTACACTCAGTATCTCTGGTACGGGTGACCCTGGAAATACGGCTACCGTGACGTTCCCGGATAACACTACCGGTACTGCACCAATCCAACCAGACGGTAGCTTTGGTCCAGTAACCTCGACGGCAACACAGCCTTCGGGAACAGTCTCAACAACCCAAACCGATCCTGCGAATAACATCTCGCCAGCGGTAACGGATACCTATACGGACACGACAGCTCCAGCTGCACCGACCCAAACTATCGGGGTTAATCCTGATGGAACCTTAAGTATCACCGGCACCGGTGACCCTGGAAATACGGCTACCGTGACGTTCCCGGATAACACTACCGGTACAGCGACAATTCAACCAGACGGTAGCTTTGGTCCAGTAACCTCGACGGCGACACAGCCCTCGGGAGATGTCTCAACAACCCAAACCGATCCAGCGAATAACATCTCGCCAGCGGTAACGGATACCTATACGGACACGACAGCTCCAGCTGCACCGACCCAAACTATCGGGGTTAATCCTGATGGAACCTTGAGTATCACCGGCACCGGTGACCCTGGAAATACGGCTACCGTGACGTTCCCGGATAACACTACCGGTACAGCGACAATTCAACCAGACGGTAGCTTTGGTCCAGTAACCTCGACGGCAACACAGCCTTC
>NZ_JAPFBV010000021.1:0-727 GCF_035798195.1 Cocleimonas sp. KMM 6892
CGTTAAAGTATCCCCTTCACTGATCTCTCCATTACCATCTTCATCTGCATTGTCAGGCGCAGGTTTAACCAGCGTTAGACTAGGTGCATTGATGCCACTGACATTTTGCGCGGAACTTTCTGGTGTTTGATCAGAGTTCGCCGTGGCATCATTGATAATTTCACCCGCCGTTACATCGGCTGGTGTTACGGTGTACGTGCCACTTAACACACAGGTATCTCCCGGTGCGACTGTTAAGCAACTGATTGTGTTCGGCGTGATCTTGTTATCTGTAACCACAACATTGGTTAAGGTCGCTGTGCCATTGTTTGTAGCAGTAATGGTATACGTTAAAGTATCCCCTTCACTGATCTCTCCATTACCATCTTCATCTGCATTGTCAGGCGCAGGTTTAACCAGCGTTAAACTCGGTGCATTAATGTCACTGTTATTTTGCGCGGTACTTTCTGGTGTTTGATCAGAGTTAGCGGTGGCATCATTAATGATGGCACCCGCCGTAACATCAGCTGGTGTTACGGTGTACGTACCACTTAAGACACAAGTCGCAGCAGGTGCTAATGTGGCACAGCTAATCGTATTCGGGGTGATTTTGTTATCTGTTACCACGACATTGGTTAAGGTCGCCGAACCGTTATTGGTTGCGGTTACCGTGTAGGTTAATACATCTCCATTACTGATTTCACCGTTACTGTCGTTATCGGCATTGTCAGGCGCAGGCTTAACCAGC
>NZ_JAPFBV010000022.1:0-706 GCF_035798195.1 Cocleimonas sp. KMM 6892
CCCGCCGTAACATCAGCTGGTGTTACGGTGTACGTACCACTTAAGACACAAGTCGCAGCAGGTGCTAATGTGGCACAACTAATCGTATTTGGCGTGATTTTAGTATCCAAAACTACTACGTTGGTTAAGGTCGCCGTACCGTTATTGGTTGCAGTTACCGTGTAGGTTAATACATCTCCATTACTGATTTCACCGTTACTGTCATTATCGGCATTGTCAGGCGCTGGTTTTACAAGGGTTAAACTCGGCGCGTTGATATCACTGACATTTTTCGCGGTACTTTCTGGTGTTTGATCAGAGTTTGCGGTGGCATCATTGATGATTGCACCCGCTGTTACATCAGCTGGTGTTACAGTATATGTGCCACTTAACTCACAAGTCGCACTAGGAGCTAACGTTGCACAAGTAATCGTATTTGGCGTAATTTTAGTATCCGTCACTACAACATCCGTTAACGTTGCCGCACCTGTATTGGTCGCGGTGATGGTATACGTCAATACATCGCCTTCACTTACTTCGGTATTGCCATCATTATCCGCATTTGCGGGTGCAGGTTTATCAACGGCTAATAGGGGCGCATTAATGGTGGTGGTTTCACCGTCGGTAACCGGATCGGTTTGATCCGAATCCGCTGTTGCGGTATTGACGATATTGTTGTCACTGACATTTTGTGGCGTCACGGTGTAGGTTCCGATCAACACACAGG
>NZ_JAPFBV010000023.1:0-705 GCF_035798195.1 Cocleimonas sp. KMM 6892
TTGAAGAACAAGTGGCATTAGCTGCTTAAATGAAGTGGCTACTTTTCGTGGGGAACACCAGTGTCTGCGACGCAAAAGCAATAATTGGGGAATTTAAATAGTTAATTTTGACACCCCCCACCTTTTAGACACTTTTTGTAGCAAGACTAAAATAGATAAGAGTAATAATGTTATGAAATATGTATTTTGTTTTTTATTAATTATCTCTTTTTCAAACGGTATCTCTCAAGAAAGAGAATACGGAAGATCCTTCGATCTTGGATATGGTTTTGTTGAAAAACATTATTCAGTAAAAAACCCGCCTGGTCATTGGGAAGCAATAGCAAATTATACTGCTATTTTTTTTAACGGACGTGATTTAGGCAACTTATCGGGCTTTAAAATATCGCCTTCTGGTAGACATGCGATTTATGGAAAAGACGAGGGGGGGAAATTGTATATTTTCTATACAAAACAACAAAAGGAAAAGTCGCTTTCTTTAAAAGAATACTGCTATCCAAATAACCCCAGATGGAATGAAACGCAGATGAAATTATTAATTGGTTGTTTAAAATCAAACGACGAATATTACGATTTAACAATCAACTTAACTAAACCAGCGGTAATATAAGTTAGTTAAACTATAAATTACATAACAAGTGACTGTGGTTCCAAGTCAACCTTTTAAGCCAATTTTTCATCCCAAACCTCCCCTTTTTTCACCAT
>NZ_JAPFBV010000024.1:0-512 GCF_035798195.1 Cocleimonas sp. KMM 6892
GGTACGATCAACGGATCACTCACAACCACATCCGTTAACGTGGCCGCACCTGTATTGGTCGCAGTGATGGTGTATGTCAATACATCGCCTTCACTCACTTCGGTATTGCCATCATTATCTGCATTGGCGGGTGCAGGTTTATCAACGGCTAAAAGGGGCGCATTAATGTTGGTGGTTTCACCGTCAGTAACCGGATCGGTTTGATCAGAATACGCTGTTGCGGTATTGACGATATTGTTGTCACTGACATTTTGTGGCGTCACGGTGTAGGTTCCGATCAACACACAGGTGTCATTCGGTGCGACTGATGGACAAGTGATGCTGGTTGGTACGATCAACGGATCACTCACAACCACATCCGTTAACGTTGCCGCACCTGTATTGGTCGCGGTGATGGTATACGTCAATACATCGCCTTCACTCACTTCGGTATTGCCATCATTATCTGCATTGGCGGGTGCAGGTTTATCAACGGCTAAAAGGGGCGCATTAATGTTGGTGGTTTCACCGTC
>NZ_JAPFBV010000025.1:0-460 GCF_035798195.1 Cocleimonas sp. KMM 6892
TACACTGAAGAATTCCGTAAGGAAGCCGTAAAGCGCTCCGAAAAACCGGGTATTACTCAAGCCATGGTGGCTGAGGAACTTGGCATTAGTGCGCAACAAATTGCTAATTGGAAAAGACAATTCACACGTTTATCCGATAAACAATTTAACTCACTTGAAGGCGTTGATTACTCCAAAAAAGAAAGTGAAGAGATTCGTAAACTACGACGCGAGAATAAACGCCTGCAAGAGGAAATGGATTTTTTAAAAAAGGCTGCGGCGTACTTTGCGAAAAACCAGGAGTGAAGTACGCCATCATGAGAGATCATCTGGATCACTTTTCCAAATCCCTGATGTGTCGCTCGATGAGCGTGTCACGATCGGGATTTAATAAATGGTTAAATCGTCCTATCAGTGACCGAACACAACGTAAATCTCTCTACGAAGAAAAAGTCAGAGAAACGTTTGAACAGTTTGAGGC
>NZ_JAPFBV010000026.1:0-436 GCF_035798195.1 Cocleimonas sp. KMM 6892
TTTTCTTCCTCTCCCTATGGTCGAGCTATTTTCAATACCTACGTTTGCTGGGCTTTAAAGAAAAATCTAACAGAGTCAAAAAGAAATCATTACCACCCCGTTTCGAGCTTCTCTTGCTCGTGAGGTGCACTTTCCCTCTATAAGAGTATTCCGCTGATGTGACACCAAGGAAAGAAGGATCGGAGTCAGACCTATATATATAAATAAAGGCAAGCGCAATAAGATCACCGAAAGCTAGATGCGACTGAGGGTCCCGCAGTGGCGAAGAAAGATAGATAGGATTTAGCACCGGGTTTAACACATCAAAAGGAAATAGCGTATCGTATAAGGGGTGAAAAGAGCCTATTCACCCAGTTCAATAGCGCCAGTTCAGTTAGGATAGCTGGCAGCCGGCAAGCTCGAAGATCTAAGAATGGCAAGAAATCGAGATAGGATC
>NZ_JAPFBV010000027.1:0-422 GCF_035798195.1 Cocleimonas sp. KMM 6892
TTTGGGTTGTTGAGACATCTCCCGAAGGCTGTGTTGCCGTCGAGGTTACTGGACCAAAGCTACCGTCTGGTTGAATTAGCGCAGTACCGGTAGAGTTATCCGGGAACGTCACGGTGGCCATATTTCCAGAGTCACCCGTACCAGAGATACTGAGTGTACCGTCAGAGTTTACCGTAATCACTTGCGTTGGCGCATCGGGTGCTGTGGTGTCTGTATAGGTATCCGTTACCGCAGGCGAGATGTTATTCGCAGGATCGGTTTGGGTTGTTGAGACTGTTCCCGAGGGCTGTGTTGCCGTCGAGGTTACTGGACCAAAGCTACCGTCTGGTTGAATTGTCGCTGTATCGGTAGTGTTATCCGGGAACGTCACGGTAGCCGTATTTCCAGGGTCACCCGTACCAGAGATACTGAGTGTACCGTCA
>NZ_JAPFBV010000028.1:0-413 GCF_035798195.1 Cocleimonas sp. KMM 6892
GTATGACGACCACCCTCATCTTTTGATAAAACATATACTTCTGCTTCAAACTTTGTATGCGGCGTAATTGACTTTGGCTTACATAAAACCTGACCACGCTCTACATCTTCACGTTTAGTACCACGTAGCAATACACCTACGTTATCACCTGCCTGACCTTGATCAAGAAGCTTACGGAACATTTCAACACCCGTACAAGTTGTTGTAGTAGTGTCTTTGATTCCAACGATTTCGATTTCATCACCTACGTGAACGATACCGCGCTCGATACGACCAGTAACAACTGTACCACGACCAGAGATTGAGAATACATCTTCTACTGGCATCAGGTAATCACCATCGATAGCACGCTCTGGCTCAGGGATATAAGTATCTAGCGCTTCAACCAACTCAACAATCTTAGCTGTATAAGC
>NZ_JAPFBV010000029.1:0-413 GCF_035798195.1 Cocleimonas sp. KMM 6892
ATGTTCCAAACCCTGCCCGAAAAAGCAAAAGAGCGCTACTTGGCCACCAAATCCAAAACATGGGAATGGACATGGGCGAAAAAATGGTACAAAAAGCTTACCGGGAACAAACCCATTGAAGAGGAGGGTGAGATTATTCTCGACCATAATTACGATGGTATTAGGGAACTGGATAATGATATGCCACCTTGGTGGGTATACATGTTTTATGCGACCATAGTGTTTGGTGTTATTTATCTTGCCCGTTACCATGTGTTCAATGGAGCTGGTCAAAATATGGAATATGAAATGGAAGTGGCAGAAGCCCAATTGGCCATAGAAGAGTATAAAAAAAATGCCAAAGACCTAGTAGATATCAACACTGTTGAGTTTCTAACAGACCCATCAGACCTCAAAGCCGGTGAAGCCATCTT
>NZ_JAPFBV010000030.1:0-380 GCF_035798195.1 Cocleimonas sp. KMM 6892
CCAATCGTAGCCAATGTCGTTGGATTAGTCGGTGATGGCACACCTGGATTGGCCTGACTATCATCAACCGCTACAGGTGATTGAAGAGTATCTGTAGCTGTACTGTTATCGTTTGCCGTATCATCTTCAGTGACGGGTGTGGTGCCATCAGGACCTGTCGCACTTGGGATTGCAGTATTTATAATATCAGGACCAGCATCGATTTGTGCCTGACTTATTGCTCTGGTAGCTATACACGAGGCACTTGCACCAACCGCCAAAGTCGCAATTGGACAACCTGTTAGTGTGCCACTGTCGATATTAGTATCGGCAACTGTTAGGTTGGTTAATGCGACATTACCTGTGTTTACAAAGTCAAAGGTATAAGTAATCGTTCCTGG
>NZ_JAPFBV010000031.1:0-378 GCF_035798195.1 Cocleimonas sp. KMM 6892
CTTGTCTACAGCTACAAGAAAGTAACCAAAGAATAGCCGCCCCGATAAAGCACCCTGCGGGTTCACTGCGCGTCTCGTAAATAATGGGAATGAAGGAAACTCGCTCGTACCTCGCTCAAACAACCTTCATCCTGATCCATTATTTACTGTGATGCTCGTTGCTTTAGAGGGTATTTGATCGCTAGATTTGAGTTTGGTATTTTTTAGTTATTTTTAAGTCACCCCCCTACTTACAGGCACTTTTTTTGATTTATATTTGAGTGGGCTTTTTCGTAGCTTGTGGACTTTATTCTTTCCCTCGTACTTTTGGTTATCGGCTACGAGTCACTTTCTTGTCTACAGCTACAAGAAAGTAACCAAAGAATAGCCGCCCCGATA
>NZ_JAPFBV010000032.1:0-368 GCF_035798195.1 Cocleimonas sp. KMM 6892
GCCACATTAGCACCTGCTGCGACTTGTGTCTTAAGTGGTACGTACACCGTAACACCAGCTGATGTTACGGCGGGTGCAATCATTAATGATGCCACCGCAAACTCTGATCAAACTCCAGAAAGTACCGCACAAAATGACAGTGACATCAATGCACCGAGTCTAACGCTGGTTAAGCCTGCGCCTGACAATGCTGATAATGACAGTAATGGTGAAATCAGTAATGGAGATGTATTAACCTACACGGTAACCGCAACCAATAACGGTTCGGCAACCTTAACCAATGTCGTGGTTACAGATAACAAAATCACCCCGAATACGATTAGCTGTGCCACATTAGCACCTGCTGCGACTTGTGTCTTAAGTGGTAC
>NZ_JAPFBV010000033.1:0-284 GCF_035798195.1 Cocleimonas sp. KMM 6892
ATTGTCGCTGTACCGGTAGTGTTATCCGGGAACGTTACGGTAGCCGTATTTCCAGGGTCACCGGTGCCCGTGATACTTAAGGTTCCATCAGGATTAACCCCGATAGTTTGGGTCGGTGCAGCTGGAGCTGTGGTGTCCGTATAGGTACCCGTTACCGCCGGCGAGATGTTATTCGCTGGATCGGTTTGGGTTGTTGAGACATCTCCTGAAGGCTGTGTTGCCGTCGAGGTTACTGGACCAAAGCTACCGTCTGGTTGAATTGTCGCTGTACCGGTAGTGTTATC
>NZ_JAPFBV010000034.1:0-266 GCF_035798195.1 Cocleimonas sp. KMM 6892
CGTCCTATCAGTGACCGAACACAACGTAAATCTCTCTACGAAGAAAAAGTCAGAGAAACGTTTGAACAGTTTGAGGCTATTTATGGTGCGCCCCGAATTACTGATGAATTGAACGCACTGGGTTTCCCCTGCAGCGAAAACTTCATCGCCAAGATTATGGCAGAACAAGGTATTCGCGCCAGAAATGGTAAAGGCTTCAAATACTCGAAGCATGGTCTGGCAATGAATAACGTCTCTGACAATCTTTTATGGAGAGACTTTAAAGC
>NZ_JAPFBV010000035.1:0-236 GCF_035798195.1 Cocleimonas sp. KMM 6892
GTGTTATCCGGGAACGTCACGGTAGCCGTATTTCCAGGTTCTCCGGTTCCCGTGATACTCAAGGTTCCATCAGGATTAACCCCGATAGTTTGGGTCGGCGCATCTGGTGCTGTGGTGTCTGTATAGGTATCCGTTACCGCCGGCGAGATGTTATTCGCAGGATCGGTTTGGGTTGTTGAGACATCTCCCGAGGGCTGTGTTGCCGTCGAGGTTACTGGACCAAAGCTACCGTCTGG